>DASSPN010000001.1:0-53312 GCA_035699605.1 Nocardioidaceae bacterium
GACCCGCGCCTTCCGGGCCGACGTGCTGATGGCCGCCGACCCGGCCGCCCGGACGGCGTACGAGCGGCGGGTCCGCGGCAGCGGCGGCTGACGGGGTCCACGCAGACCGGCGGCGGACCGGCGCCGCGTCCCCCGGGACTACCCTTGCTGCGCGTGAAGACCCTCGTCATCGGCACCGGCGGCCGCGAGCACGCGCTCGCGCTCGCCCTGTCGCGCGACCCGGAGGTCGCCGCGGTCCACGCGGCCCCCGGCAACCCCGGCATGGCCGCCGTCGCGCAGCTGCACCCGGTCGACGCCCTCGACGGTGCCGCCGTCGCGAAGCTCGCCACCGAGCTCGGGGTCGACCTGGTCGTCGTCGGACCGGAGGCGCCGCTGGTGGCCGGCGTCGCCGACGCCGTGCGGGACGCCGGCATCTCGGTGTTCGGCCCGTCCGGCGCCGCGGCGCGCCTCGAGGGCTCGAAGGCGTTCGCCAAGGACGTGATGGCCGGCGCCGAGGTACCGACTGCGATGGCACGACTCTGCACCACCGGCGAGGAGGCGGCCGACGCGCTCGACTCGTTCGGGGCGCCGTACGTCGTGAAGGACGACGGACTCGCCGCCGGCAAGGGCGTCGTCGTGACGCACGATCGGTCGACCGCCCTCGCCCACGCGATCGCCTGCGGCCGCGTCGTCATCGAGGAGTACCTCGACGGCCCGGAGGTGTCGCTCTTCGCGATCACCGACGGCACCACGGTCTACCCCCTGCAGCCCGCGCAGGACTTCAAGCGGGCGTACGACGAGGACAAGGGACCGAACACCGGCGGCATGGGTGCCTACACGCCGTTGCCCTGGGCGCCGGAGGGTCTGGTCGAGGAGGTGTACGAGCGCGTGCTCGTGCCCACCGTCAAGGAGATGGCCCACCGCGGTGTTCCGTTCAGCGGCCTGCTGTACGCCGGCCTCGCCCTCACGTCGCGGGGCGTGCGGGTCATCGAGTTCAACGCCCGCTTCGGGGACCCCGAGACGCAGGCGCTGCTGTCCCGGCTCGACTCGCCGCTCGGCGTACTCCTGCAGGCTGCCGCGCAGGGTCGCCTCCACGAGGTGGACCCGCCGCGCTGGAAGGCCGGCGCCGCCGTCACCGTCGTGCTGGCGGCTGAGGGCTACCCGGAGTCGCCGCGCAAGGGCGACGTCATCTCCGGCATCGCGGACGCCGACGCCCTCGAGGGTGTCGACGTCATCCACGCAGGTACGGCGTTGCAGGACGGCGACCTCGTGACCAGCGGTGGCCGTGTCCTCGCGGTGACCGCCAACGGCTCGTCCCTCGCCGAGGCGAGGGAACGGGCGTACGACGGGGTCAGCCGGATCAAGTTCGAGGGTGCGCACCACCGCACCGACATCGCCCAGAAGGCGGCCCAGCAGTGAGCATCCCCAACGTCCTCGCCAACCGGTACGCCGGAGCCGACCTCGCGCGCATCTGGTCGCCCGAGCACAAGATCGTGCTGGAGCGACAGCTCTGGATCGCCGTGCTCAAGGCGCAGAAGGACCTCGGTATCGACGTCCCGGAAGGCGTCATCGAGGCCTACGAGAAGGTCGTCGACCAGGTCGACCTGGCCTCGATCGCCGCACGAGAGCGCATCACGCGCCACGACGTTAAGGCCCGCATCGAGGAGTTCGCCGAGCTCGCCGGCCACGAGCACATCCACAAGGGCATGACGTCGCGCGACCTCACGGAGAACGTCGAGCAGCTGCAGGTCCGTGCGTCGCTGCTGCTCGTCCGTGACCGCGTCGTCGCCTCGCTCGCCCGGCTCGGTCGGCTCGCGTCGGAGCACGAGGCCCTCGTGATGGCAGGCCGCTCGCACAACGTGGCCGCGCAGGCGACGACCTTGGGGAAGCGGTTCGCGACCATCGCGGACGAGCAGCTGGTCGCGCTGGACAGGCTCGAGAACCTCATTGCGCGCTACCCGCTGCGCGGCATCAAGGGCCCGGTGGGAACGGCGCAGGACATGCTCGACCTGCTCGACGGCTCGTCGGAGAAGCTCGCGGACCTCGAGCAGCGCGTGGCCGCTCACCTCGGGTTCGAGAACGTGCTGACCAGTGTCGGCCAGGTCTACCCGCGCTCCCTCGACTTCGACGTCGTGTCTGCGCTGGTGCAAGTCGTCGCGGCTCCGAGCAACCTCGCCACCACGATCCGCCTGATGGCCGGCATCGAGCTGGTCACCGAAGGCTTCAAGGAGGGCCAGGTCGGCTCGTCGGCCATGCCGCACAAGATGAACACCCGCTCGTGCGAGCGCGTGAACGGTCTCGCCGTGATCCTGCGCGGTTACCTCTCCATGGTGGGCGAGCTCGCCGGCGACCAGTGGAACGAGGGCGACGTCTCCTGCTCCGTCGTACGCCGTGTCGCGCTGCCCGACGCGTTCTTCGCCGCCGACGGCCTGTTCCAGACCTTCCTGACGGTGCTCGACGAGTTCGGTGCGTTCCCCGCGGTCATCCAGCGCGAGCTCGACCGGTACCTCCCGTTCCTCGCCACCACCAAGGTCCTCATGGCCGCGGTCCGCAACGGTGTCGGCCGCGAGTCCGCGCACGAGGCGATCAAGAAGGCTGCAGTCGGCACTGCGCTGGACATGCGCAAGGGCCAGGTGGAGAACGACGTCTTCGCCAAGCTCGCCGACGACCCCGAGCTCGGCCTCACCGCCGACCAGCTCGCCACCCTCGTCGCCGACCCGATCACCTTCACCGGCGCCGCGGTGGCGCAGACCCAGGCCGTCGTACGCCGGATCGACGAGGTCGTGAGGCGCTACCCGGACGCTGCGACGTACGTGCCGGGCGCGATCCTGTAGCGGCTTCGTCGCGGGTTTGGCAGGCTCAGCCCGGTTTGCTTGCCCCAACCCGGTTTTGTGGTCCTCGAAAGCGGGTTGAGAAAGCCAAAGCGGGTTGAGGATGCCAAACCCCCGCGCAGCGGGCCACACTTGGGCGCCATGAAGCTCGAGTACCTCTACTACCTCCTGGCAGTCATCGGTTTCGTGCTCACCGGGTCGCAGGTCCTGGGGTACGTCGATGCCGGTCCCGTCGGCGGGACGATCGACTTCTGGGAGGACGCGCTGACCACGAACGACGCTGCTCGGTTCCTCGCGTTCGACGTCGTGGTGATCTGCGCGGCGGTGTTCGTGCTGATGTGGGTGGAGTCGCGGAAGGTCGGGATCGCGGCGCGGTGGTTCTGGACGTACGCCGTGCTGGCCGTTCTGGTCGGTGCGAGCACCTTCATTCCGCTCTTCCTCGCGCACCGCGAGCGAGCGATGGCAGCGGGAAGCCGCTAGCCCCAGCTCAGTCCGGCGTCGGCCAGAGCCTCGCGCAACCGGTCGAGGGCGAAGGGTCCGACGCCGTGCAGGGCGGCCACTGTCTCCTCCGGTACGTCGGCAAGCAGCTCGAGCGTGGTCAGGCCTGCGGCCCGCAGCGCGCGGGTCGCGGGGGCGCCGATGCGGGGGAGTGGTGTGCCCTGGGGGCGGGGCGCGCGGACGCGCGGGCTGTCGAGACCCGCATCGACGACGGCCTCGCCCCGTGGCGACAGGCGGTAGCCGATGTCGAGCGACTCGGTGAGCCCGAGCTCCTTGAGCTTCCTGACGTCCTTCTTGAAGTCCTGGGTCTCTCGTCCCACCGAGGCGGCGAGGTCGGGCGCGCGCACCTCGGGGTTGAGGTCGATGAGCTCGAGGGTGGGCCGCGTCCAGGCTCCCCAGGGCGAGGCCTTGTCGAGCCGGTCGAGCCGGTCGCGGATGGCGGTGATCTCGTCCGGAGATGGCAGCTCGTCTCGCAGCACGCTGCGGGGGTCGGGCCCGGCCCATCGCAGTCCGACCTTCCAGACCGGGTCGTCCGGTCGCGCGCCGAGCGCCCTGAGGAGCGCTGCGAGTGACGAGGACCCGGCCCGCCGAGCGTCGGCTGCGGTGAGCCGGCTCGGCGCGACCCTGTCGACCGACGTGACCTCGACCAGGCCGACCGAGGTCCGCATCCGGGTGCCGACCACGACTCGCGGGCGCGCCCAGCGGCGGAAGGCGAGGTCGACCTCGCCGGCCTTGATCGCGGCCAGCTCGGCCGGACGGATCATCACGTCGTCAGTGGACCACGACCGGCGGGAGCCCCTCGTCGTCGAGCAGGTGCGCCTCCTCGTGCTTCCGCGGGAGCATGGCCGCCGGGACGAGTGTCAGCGACACGAGGACCAGCGCCACCCAGAACGTCGTCGCAAACGCGTCCGCGGCCGCAGCCGGGGTCGTGGCGTCCTTCACCTGGTTGGTCAGGACCACCGACAACACGGCGACACCGATCGACGATGCGATCTGCTGGGTGATGTTGAGCAGGGTCGACCCGCGCGCGACCTCGTGCGAGGTCAGGGTCTTCAGGGCAGAGGTGAAGAGGGGCATCATCACGCCGCCCATGCCGAGGCCCATCACGACGAGGAAGGCGATGAGCACGCCGTACGACGAGGTGTCGGTGACCTGGGTGAAGCCGAACATGCCGATGAGGATGACGACGAGGCCGACCGGAACGATCCGCCCGATGGGGAGCTTGTCCGCGAGCGAGCCCGCGACGGGCATCGTCAGCATCGCGCCGATGCCCTGAGGGGCGACCAGCAGGCCGGCCATGAGCGCGGTCTCGCCCCGGATCTGCTGGAAGTACTGCGGCACCAGCAGCAGACCGCCGAAGAAGGCACCCGCGAACAGGAACATCGTCACGACCGCGACCGTGAAGTTCCGGTTGTGGAACAGCCGCAGGTCGAGCAGCGGGTGCTCGGGCCGGTACGCGTGCACCACGAAGGCGACCGTGAGCACGACGCCGGCGGCCATCCAGCCGTACACCTCGGGATCGTTGAAGGTGCCCTTGCCGGGGATCGACGAGACGCCGTACAGGAACATCGCCAGACCGGGGGACAGCAGGGCCATGCCCAGGAAGTCGAACGACTCCGAGGGCTCGGGGCTGTCCTTGGGCAGGACGACGAAGGAGTAGACGAGGGCGGCCAGGCCCAGCGGCAGGTTGATCAGGAAGATCCAGTGCCAGGACGCATGCTCGATCAGCCAGCCGCCGATGATCGGGCCGCAGATCGGGCCGAGCAGCATCGGGATGCCGAGGATCGCCATCAGTCGGCCCATCCGGTGCGGGCCGGCGGCCTTGGTCATGATCGTCATGCCGATCGGCATGAGCATGCCCCCGCCGAAGCCCTGCAGCACGCGGAAGGCGATGAGCGAGTTGATGTCCCACGCCGCCGCACACAGCACGGAGCCACCCGTGAACAGGAAGATCGCCGTCATGTACAGCCGTTTGGTGCCGAAACGGTCGGCGGCCCAGCCACTCAGCGGGATGACGGTGGCCAGCGCCAGCGTGTAGCCCGTGACCGTCCAGGCGACCGTCGAGTAGAGCAGCGGCTGGCCGCCGTCGGCGAACTCGCTCTGGAAGGTGCGCAGCGCGACGTTGACGACCGTGATGTCGAGGATCGACATGATCGCCCCGAGCACGACGACGCCGGCGACCTTGAGGACAGCGGCGTCGATGTGGTCGGGGTACTCGGTCTGGGGCGCGGTCTGGCTCATGAGGGGCGGCCTTCCGAGAGGACGGAACGAGATCGTTTCAAAGCCTAGGACTCGCCACCGACACTTCTCAAACGGGTTTGCGCCCCATCGGTTTGCGGCCCCGTCGGGTTTGGCCCCGTCGGGTTTGGCTCGGGCGTCCGTGGCTACCGTCGGCTGCATGGGTGCCGTCTGCAGCGTTGACCGGCTCGCGAGCGAGGCCGGGATCGCGATGCTCCACCAGGGCGGGAACGCGGTCGATGCGGCGCTCGCCACCAACGCAGTCCTCGCGGTCACCGCTCCGCACCTGTGCGGGATGGGGGGCGACCTGTTCGCGCTGGTCCACGACGGATCGGTTCGTGCCCTGAACGCCTCCGGAAGGGCAGGGTCCGGAGCGTCCGCCGAGCGGCTGCGCGCCGAAGGACACGCCGTCATGCCGCTGCTCCGCGACGTCCGCACCGTGACCGTTCCCGGCTGCGTGGACGGGTGGACCGCGCTGCACGAGCTTGCCCGGCTCCCGCTGAGCACCCTCCTGGCCCCCGCCATCGAGCTCGCTCGGACAGGGTTCATGCCGTCCCCCCTGCTCGCGCCGCGCCTGCCCGACGTACCTCTGGAGGTCGTGGACGGGCTCGTCCTGCGGCCCGGCGTCGCTCGCACGCTGGAGGCGATCGCCGCCGAGGGGCGCGCCGGCTTCTACCTGGGTGAGTTCGGCCGCGGCCTGGTCGAGCTCGGTCACGGAGAGTACGACGAGGGCGACCTCCTGGTTCCCAACGCCGAGTGGGTCGCGCCGATGTCCCGGGACGTGTTCGGGCACACCGTCTGGACGATGCCGCCCAACAGCCAGGGCTACCTGCTGCTCCTCGCGCTCGGCATCGTCGAGGGCTTCGACCTGCCGGACGACCCGGCCGACCCGCTCTGGGCGCACCTGCTGGTCGAGGCGTCGAGGGCCTCGGGCCACGACCGCGAGGAGGTGCTGTACGACGGGGCGACGCCACCCACCGACGCCGACCGCAGGCGCGCGTTCATCGACCCCGACCGGCGGTCGGAGCTCGACGACCTCGCCGCCCCGGGCGGTACGACGTACCTGTGCACGCTGGACGACGACGGCATGGGCGTCTCGCTGATCCAGTCCAACGCCCTGGGGTTCGGGTCGCTGCTGTGGGAGCCGAGCACCGGGATCAACCTGCAGAACCGCGGCATCGGATTCTCGCTCGTCGAGGGGCACCCTGCCGAGTACGCCGCCGGGCGGCGTCCGCCGCACACCCTCGTCCCGGGCCTCGTCACGTACCCCGACGGCTCGCTGCGCACCGTGATCGGCAGCATGGGCGGCGATGCCCAGCCGCAGATCCTGCTGCAGCTGCTCACCCGGCTGCTGCGCCACGGTGAGAGCGCCGTCGACGTGATCGCAGCACCGCGCTGGCGCCTCGCCACCGACGGAAGCGGCTTCGACACCTGGCGTGCGCCGACCCACGTGGCCGTCGAGGACGGCGGCCCCTGGGCGGCCGGGCTGCGCAGTCGCGGCCACGAGGTGCGACACCAGCAGTACGGCGGTGCCTTCGGGCACGCCCACGTGATCGACGTGGAGGTCGGAGCTGCAGCGGACCCCCGCGCTGTGATCGGCGTGGCCCTACAGGACTGAGAAGCCCGTCGGGAGGTCGAGCCGTCCGGTCAGCGCGAGCAGCAGCGTCCCCGCGCGGCCGTCACCGACAGCGAGCTCGCCGATCAGGGCGAGCGCCGGCAGGGCCGCTTCGGCCGGCGGTTCCACCACCAGCCCTAGCGCCCGGGCGAGGTCAGCGGTGTGCACGACGAGCTCGAAGGTGCGCGTCGGCAGGTAGTCCGACAGGCGCATGCCACCGACGATCGTGGTCACCAGCTCACTTCCTTGCTGCGCCGCCACCACTGGCACGACCCTGTCCCGGATCGTCGTCACAGCCGTCACCGGGTCGTCACCGAGGGCAAGTCCTGCGTCACGGCCGCGCTGGGCGACGTCCGGTCCGGCCTGGATCTCGCGGGTGGCGCGGTAGTACTCCGCCGTCGTCTCGATCTCGACTGACTGCGCCGGCTTGGCGAGGTACGCCTCCACGGTCAGCAGCGACCGGCTGGTGTGCCCGACCAGCGCTCGCACGTCCCACTCGCCCAGCCCTTCCGCGGCCCAGCGGTCGCCCACCTGCGCGACCGTCGCGACGAACCAGTCGGCCGCGACCACGAACGCGTCACGCGAAGAGTCGAACGTCATGTGCCGAGCGTAAAAGCACGAGCGGGTACGGCGTGCGGATGGCTACCGTTGCCGCCGTGTCCAGCCATCGCAGCCCCCGCATCGGAGTGCTGCAGGTGGCGACGGCCGGAGTCCTCTGGGGGACCGGCGGGCTGGTCATGACGGTCCTCCACGACCGCGACGGTCTCGACGCGCTCACGGTCAGTGCGTGGCGGATGGGCATCGCAGCGATGTCGTTGCTGGCGTTCGCACTGGTCAGCCGCAGGGGCGCCGACGTGCGCGGCACACTGCGCGAGCACCCGGTCCGGGCGATCGCGGTGGGGGTCTTCACAGCGGTCTACCAGGGGCTCTACTTCGTCTCGGTGTTGCTCGTCGGGGTCAGCGTCTCCACAGTGCTCGCGCTCGGGCTGGCGCCTGTCCTCGCGACCGCATGGGAGCACGTGGCCGACCGGACGCGCCCGTCCGGCAGGCAGCTGCTGGTCCTCGCTGCGGCGCTCACGGGCCTGGTCCTCATCAGCTTCAGTGCAGGTGACGCGCCAGGCGACCACCCCGAGCTGGGGATCCTCCTCGCGATCGGGTCCGGTGTCACCTACGCCGCCACCACCCTGGTCGGCCGGCACGTCGCGCAGCGCGTGGACGCGGTTGCGCTGACGACGTGCGCCACCGCGGCCGGAGCCTGTGCGCTTGCTCCCTTCATCGCCGTCGCTGCGGTGCAGAACGATCCGGTGGGCGCGGGGTCGCCGGCGAGCTGGGCGCTGCTGGTCTACCTGGGCGTCGCCACCATGGCGGTGGCCTACGGGCTGCTGTACGCCGGGCTACGGTCGATCCCCGGTTCCGCGGCGACGGTCGCCACCTTGGTGGAACCGCTGTCGGCCGTACTGCTCGCCGTACTCCTTCTCGACGAACGGCTGAGTGCACCCGCGGTGCTCGGCTGCGTGCTCATCCTCGCGGCGGTGGCGGCACTGCGACCCGAGCCCGGCCTCAGCCCCGGCGCTGCCACCGTGCCGGCGTGACCCCGGTCCACTTCTTGAAGGCCGCGATGAAGGGCGTCGCCTCGGCGTAGCCCAGCCGGATCGCGACATCCTCGACCGACAGCGCGCCCGTCGCCAGCATCTGCTCGGCGAGGGTCAACCTCACCTCCCCGAGGAGCGCGCGGTACGACGTACCCTCCTCTGCCAGGTGGCGGCGCAGCGTGCGCTCGCTGGTGTTCAGCAGACGCGCGACCTCGTCGATCGTTGGTGGCGGCCCGGAGGCGCTGACGAGGCAGTCGCGTACGTCGTGCGCGATCCCGGTCCGGCTGCGGCGCTCGGCGAGCATCGCGCGGCAGGCGTCCTCGGCGGACAGCACCGTGACCTCGTTGGCCTGGGGCAGCGGCTGGTCCAGGATCGCTGCGGTGAACGTCGTACTCGTCCGCGCATGGCCGAACGAGGGTCGGAGGCCCAGAGCCGCCTCGTAGGCCGCTTCGTCCTGGGAGGTGAACGAGAACGCCACCTCGTCCAGCGGGACGGCGCCGACGAGGTCGACGGTCCAGCGGTAGATGGAGGCCAGGTCGCGTTCGATCAGGAAGTGCGAGAGCGGCTCGGGGAGCCCGGGGTCTGCCAGCGTGAGGCGGACCTGCTCCTCTCCGAGCTCGACCGTCGGCAGGCAGAAGCCGAACGACAGCTCGTAGTAGCGAAGACCGAACTCGATGGCGGCGCGGAGGGTCGGGCTGGTGAGGGCCGCATACCCGAAGATGCCGAAGGTCGAGGCGGGGTAGGTCAGTCCGACCGCGATACCCAGCGCGGGCCGGTCGAGCTCGGCGACGAGGCGCTCGGCGACCTGGAGCTCCTGGTGCGCCGTGATCTCGCGGCGAGGGTCGCGCAGCGTCTGGAGGCTCAGTCCGGTCCCCGCGAGCAACGCCTCAGGGGCCACGCCCTCGCGCTCGGCGAAGCTCACCATCAGCAGCGAGCTGGCCGTGCCGCGCGGGAAGTCCCAGTGCTCCAGGTGGGTGCGCCGGACGTCCACACCCCCATTATGGCCGGAAATGTTGATTTCTTGTCCGTTGCCCTCTGACGCACCGCGTGGCCGGCGCCCTACGGTTCTGCCATGGGTTACGACTACGACGTCTTGGTCATCGGTTCGGGCTTCGGTGGGAGCGTCGCCGCGCTGCGGCTGACGGAGAAGGGCTACAAGGTCGGCGTGCTCGAGTCCGGGCGTCGCTGGGACACCTCGAACATGCCCAAGAACAACTGGAACCTTCGCAAGTCGATCTGGGCGCCCAGGCTCGGCCTCACCGGGCCACAGCGGATCAGCGTCCTCGGCAAGTGCCTGGTCTTCAGCGGTGCCGGCGTCGGGGGCGGGTCGCTCATCTACGGCAACACGCTCTACGAGCCGCTGCCGGAGTTCTACACGGACCGTGCGTGGGGCCACATCACGGACTGGAAGGACGAGCTGGCGCCGTACTACGACCAGGCCAAGCGGATGCTCGGCGTCCAGACGAACCCCAAGCTCGGCCCGGCCGACGAGATCCTGCTCGACATCGCCCGTGACCTCAAGGTGGCGGACACCTTCCACGCCACCAACGTCGGCGTCTTCTTCAACGAGGGCAAGGAGGGCGTCGAGGTCGACGACCCGTACTTCGGTGGCGCCGGCCCGCGTCGCGCGGGCTGCATCGGCTGCTCGGAGTGCTTCACCGGCTGCAAGCACAACGCGAAGAACACCACAGTTCTCAACTACCTCTACCTCGCCGAGAAGAACGGCGCCGAGGTGCACCCGCTGACGACGGTCACGTCGGTCGCGGAGGACGGCAAGGGGGGTTACCTCGTCGAGACGAAGCGCGCGAACGGCAAGCTGCGCAGGGGAAAGAAGACCTTCACCGCCGAGCAGGTGGTCTTCGCTGCCGCGGCGCTCGGCACCCAGAAGCTGCTGCACAACCTGCGCGCCGACGGCACGCTGCCCCACCTCTCCCCGCGTATCGGCGAGCTCACCCGCAGCAACTCCGAGGCGATCCTCGCGGTGACCAGCAAGAGCCGGGACGACTTCGCCCAAGGCGTCGCGATCACCTCCTCGATCCACCCCGAGCCGACCACGCACATCGAGGTCTGCAAGTACGGCGAGGGCCAGAACTCGCTGTTCCTGCAGACCATCCCGCTGCTCGACGGTGGTGCGTTCCGGGCGATCCGGTTCCTGCTGGGCATCCTGCTGCACCCGATCACGTTCCTGCGCACGCAGAACCCGCGGGGCGCCTCGGAGAAGTCGGTGATCCTGCTCGTGATGCAGTCGCTGGACAACTCGCTCACGTCCTACGTGAAGGGAAGGCGTCTTCTCACCAAGCAGGGCACGGGCGAGCCCAACCCGACCTGGATCCCGCTCGCTCACGACGTCGGCCGGCGCTACGCGAAGAAGGTGGACGGCGTCCCGCAGAGCCTCGCGACCGACATCTTCAACATCCCCGCGACTGCGCACTACATCGGCGGCTGCGTGATCGGTGACACGGCCGAGACCGGTGTCGTCGACCCCTACCAGCGCGTCTACGGACACGCCGGCCTGCACGTCGCCGACGGCAGTGCCGTCACCGCGAACCTGGGCGTGAACCCGTCGCTGACGATCACCGCGCAGGCCGAGCGGGCGATGTCCTTCTGGCCCAACAAGGGCGAGGCCGACAAGCGGCCCGAGCTGGGTACGCCGTACCAGCGCATCGAGCCGGTGGCACCCAACAGTCCTGCGGTACCCGCCTCGGCGCCCGGTGCGCTGCGACTCGCGAAGGCGGCGTCATGACCCGCGTCCTGGTCGTCGGCGCCGGCTTCGGTGGCATCGGCGCTGCCATCGAGCTGGTCCGGAACGGGCACACCGACGTCACCGTCCTGGAGAAGGGCGACGAGATCGGCGGTGTGTGGCGCGCGAACACCTACCCCGGTGCTGCGTGCGACATCCCCTCGGTCCTCTACTCGTACTCCTACGCGCCGAACCCGCACTGGTCGTCCCGGTTCTCCGGCCAGGCCGAGATCCAGGCCTATCTCAAGAAGGTCGCCCAGGAGTACGGCGTCTACGACCGAATCCGGTTCGGGGTGACCGTCACCGACGCCGACTTCGACGCGGACCGGGGCGTGTGGGAGGTCCGGACGTCCGACGGCGTGTTCGAGGCGGACGTCTTCGTGCCGGCGCTGGGCCAGCTGTCGCGGCCGGCCACACCCGCCATCCCCGGCGCGGCCACGTTCCAGGGCGAGCAGTGGCACTCGGCCGAGTGGCGTCACGACGCACCCCTCGCGGGCAAGCGTGTCGCCGTCATCGGCACGGGCGCGAGCGCGATCCAGATCGTGCCGAACATCCAGCCGTCCGTGGAGCGCCTGACCCTCTTCCAACGGTCGGCTCCGCACATCTCGCCGAAGCCCGAGCGAATCTACTCACGGGCGCACCACGCGATGTTCGAGAAGGTCCCTGTCACGCAGCAGGTCGAGCGTCTGTTGTGGTGGCTGTTCATGGAGTACAACACCATCGGCCTCACGGGCAGCCGCTTCACGACGGCGACCGTCGCCTGGATCCCGAAGCTCTATCGCCGGTTCGGGATCAAGGACCCTGTGCTGCGCGAGCAGATGACGCCGGACGAGCCCCCGGGCGCCAAGCGAGCGCTCTTCGCCAGCAACTACTACCCGGCTCTCGAGGCCGACAACGCGTCCGTGGTGACCGAGCGGATCGAGGAGATCACCCCCGCAGGTGTGCGCACGGCCGACGGCGTGGTCCACGAGGTCGACGTGATCGTCTGGTGCACCGGCTTCACCGCCACCGAGTTCGTCTCGACGATCAACGTGCGGGGTCTCGGCGGCAAGGACCTGCAGGAGTACTGGGCCTCCACCGGCGCGCGTGCCTACCTCGGGCTCACGGTCCCGAACTTCCCGAACCTGTTCCTGATGTACGGCCCCAACACGAACGTCGGCGCCGGCTCGATCATCTACATGCACGAGGGGCAGGCGGCATACATCCGCTCGGCCGTCGACTACCTGTCGACGACTGGCACGTCGTACGTCGACGTGCGTGAGGACGTCGAGGAGGCGTTCGACGCAGAGGTGCAGCGCGCGATGCAGCACACGGTGTGGCTCAAGGGCGACAGCTGGTACCGCGACAAGAACGGCCGCGTCACCACCAACTGGCCGATGCGGCTGCTGGAGTACCGCCGCCGCACGCGGACGTTCGACCCGAGCGACTACGAGACTAGGGTGGTGCACCATGACCAGCCCCGGCTCGCACATCCCGCCCGCTCCTGAGATCGAGGGGGCCGAGCACGTCCACTCGGGCAAGGTCCGCGACCTGTACCGGCTGGAGAACGGCAACCTGCTGATGGTCGCCAGCGACCGGATCTCGGCGTACGACTGGGTGCTCTCGTCGACCATCCCGGACAAGGGGGAGATCCTGACCCGGATGTCGCTGTGGTGGTTCGAGCAGCTGAAGGACCTCGTGCCGAACCACATCGTCAGCACCGACGTCCCGGAGTCCGTCCGTGGTCGAGCGGTCGTCTGTGAGTCGCTCCAGATGTTCCCGGTCGAGTGCGTGGCGCGCGGCTACCTCACCGGCAGTGGTCTGTCGGACTACCGGGCGAGCGGGGAGGTGTGCGGCGTACCGCTCCCTGAGGGCCTCGAGGACGGCAGCCGCCTCGACGAGCCGATCTTCACCCCCGCCACGAAGGCAGCCGTCGGCGACCACGACGAGAACGTCTCGTTCGAGGACATGGCCGTCCAGATCGGCGGCGACCTCGCCGCGTCGCTCAAGACGCTGACGTTGGCCGTCTACTCGCACGCCGAGCGGATCGCGCGCGAGCGGGGCATCATCCTGGCCGACACCAAGCTCGAGTTCGGCACCCGGCCCGACGACACGATCGTGCTGGCGGACGAGGTCCTCACCCCGGACTCGTCGCGGTTCTGGCCGCTGGACGAGTGGCAGCCCGGCCGCACCCAGCCGTCGTACGACAAGCAGATCGTGCGCAACTGGCTGACCAGCCCCGAGAGCGGTTGGGACAAGAGCTCCGGGGAGGCGCCGCCGGCGCTGCCGCAAGAGGTCGTCGACCTGACGCGAGCGAAGTACGTCGAGGCCTACGAGCGGCTCACGGGCGAGAAGTTCTGAGCACCTCGGCGTAGCCGGCCTCCGCGGTCGGATAGGTCGGCTCCCACCCGGTCGCCTGCCGGAACCGCTCGCTGCTGACCCGCACCGAACGCATCAGGGCCCGGGCCCCCGCACCACCGGCTGCCTGGACGGCCCGCGGCGCGAACCGGAGCTTCTTGCGGCCGAGCAGGCGGGCGAGGGCGTCGGCCGCCTCGCCCTTGGTCTCCGCCGGCGCGGCCACGTTGTAGAGCCCTGCTGGTGCCTCGACCGCCGCGAGCACGGCGTCCGCCGCGTCGTCCGCGTGGATGACCGGGAAGTACTCGTCGCGTGACCCGGGGAAGGGCGAGACGCCCATCCGCGCGAGCTTCAGCATCCCCTCGGTGTGGTGCGAGTCGGATGCGTAGAAGTTGCCGAAGCGCAGGGCGACGCCGATCCCGCCGGCATCCGTGAAGCGCTGTGCCTGCGCCTCGGCGTCCAAGAAGGCCGCCGAGGCGGGCGGCGGCTCCACGGCGCTGTCCTCGTCTACGAGTACGTCGCCGTGGTCGGCGTAGAACAGTGCGATCGACTCCTGCACGTACCGGCGGGCACCGGCCTTAATGGCTGCGTCGACCAGGTTGCGTGAGCCCTCGGTGCGGATGCGGTCGTTCTCCGCCCAGGCTCCGGGCCGCGACGCCTTGCTCAGAGGCGGAATGTGCGTCGCGAGGTTCATGACCACCTCGTGCGCCGCCACACCGTTGACGAGGCCGGCGGCATCGAAGAGGTCGACCCGCGCCGGCCGGGCACCCACGGCGATGAGAGCGGCCGCCTTCGCCTCGCTCCGCGCGACCCCCGTCACGTCGTGGCCGGCCGCCAGCAGTCGGAGTACCGTCCTGTTGCCGAGCACACCCGTCGCACCGGCGACGAAGATCCTCACCGGGTCGCCTCGATCAGCCGCACGTCCTCGATGCACGACCTGTCACCGTCCCGCTCCACCGTCACGTCGAACTCGGCCGACTGCTCGCCCTCGATCGCGAGATGGAACGAACCCGTGCGCACCCCCGCCACCTCGGTCCGTGTGGCCTTCGCGTTCGGATCCGCGCCGACGTACGGCGTGAGCACGTCCTCCCCGTCGTCGCACCGCAGCTCGGCGTACATGCCCGCGTCGTTGTCCTCGACGGCGTCGACCGCCAGGGCCGCCACGACGAAGACCGTCCGTGCGTCGGCCGGGTCGCTGTCGCTGTCGCGCAGGTTCGCAGCGACCGCCACCAGGACGGAGAAAGCCACGAATCCCCCGGCCAGGGCGATCGGAAGCCAGGACCGCTCGTCCTTGCCCGTGTCCTTGCTCGGTGCGTCCGCCACCCCATGTCCTTCCGTCGCGACCCGGCAGTAAGTTTGCCCCACCAGCCGACTCCGGGAGGACCCGCCGTGCTCAACCTCGCCACTCTGCTCGAAGACAGCGCTCGCAAGCACCCCGACCGGGACGCGGTAGTGCTCGGAGACACGCGGCTGGACTACAAGTCGGTCAACGCCGTCGCGAACCAGGTTGCGGGCCTGCTCGCCAGCCGCGGCATCAAGCCCGGTGACAAGGTGGCGCTGAGCTGCCCGAACCTGCCGTACTTCCCGATCGTCTACTACGGGATCCTCAAGGCCGGCGCGGTCGTCGTACCCCTGAACGTCCTGCTCAAGGGACGTGAGGTGGCCTACCACCTCGGCGACTCGGAGGCGAAGGCGTACTTCTGCTTCGAGGGCACGCCCGATCTCCCGATCGGCCAGGAGGGCTGGGCCGGCTTCAACGACGCGCCCGGCTGCGAGCACTTCTTCTTGATCACCGCCGCCCTCGGTGGGGACTCGCCCATCGAGGGTGCCGAGACCTTCGCTGCTGCGCTCGGCGGGCAGGCGCCGACCTTCGACACCGTGACGACCGACCCGACCGACACGGCCGTGATCCTCTACACCAGCGGTACGACGGGACAGCCGAAGGGCGCCGAGCTCTCGCACGCGAACCTCGTGCTCAACGCGCTGACCTGCAACCGGCTCTTCGGCACCCAGGCAACTGCGCACGAGAAGCACCTGCTCACGCTCCCGCTGTTCCACTCGTTCGGGTCGACGGTGCAGATGAACGCCGGCTTCTCCGTCGGTGCGACGCTCGTCCTGCTCCCGCGCTTCGACGCGGCCCAGGCCGTGGCCCTGCTGCAGCAGGAGGACATCACGTTCTTCGCCGGCGTGCCCACGATGTACTGGGGCCTCCTCGGCGCACTCACCGAGGACGTCGACGTCGAGCGGATCGCGCGCAACATGCGCATCGCGGTCTCCGGCGGGGCCTCGCTCCCGGTCGAGATCATCAAGCAGGTCAAGGACCGCTTCGGCGTCACGATTCTCGAGGGCTACGGGCTCTCCGAGACGTCGCCGGTGGCCACGTTCTCCGACCCCGAGCGCGAACCTCGTCCCGGCTCGATCGGCATCCCGATCTGGGGCATCGAGTGCAAGCTCATCGACGACGACTGGAACACGGTCGAGGGCCACGGCGAGGAGAACGTCGGTGAGATCGCCATCCGCGGCCACAACATCATGAAGGGCTACTACAACCGCCCCGAGGCCACCGACGAGGTGATGAACGACGGCTGGTTCCGCACCGGCGACCTCGCCCGCCGTGACGAGGACGGCTTCTACTACATCGTCGACCGGGCCAAGGACATGATCATCCGCGGCGGCTTCAACGTGTACCCGCGTGAGATCGAGGAGGTGCTGATGAGCCACGGCGACGTCTCGCTCGCCGCGGTGATCGGCGTCCCGCACGACACCCACGGTGAGGAGGTCAAGGCGTTCGTCATCCTCAACGAGGGCGCGACGATCACCGAGGACGAGCTCGTCGCGTGGGCCAAGGACCAGATGGCGGCCTACAAGTACCCGCGGATCGTGGAGTTCGTCAGTGCGCTGCCGATGACCGCGACGGGGAAGATCCTCAAGCGCGAGCTGAGCTGATCACGCGCCGGGTCGGACGAGACCGGACTCGTAGGCGAGCACGACCAGCTGGGTGCGGTCGCGCAGGTCGTGCTTCGCCAGCACCTCGCTGACGTAGCCCTTCACCGTCGTCTCCGCGAGGAACAGCTCGTCGGCTATCTCGCGGTTGCTCAGTCCGCGGGCCA
The DNA here is from genome assembly GCA_035699605.1 of Nocardioidaceae bacterium. Lineage (GTDB taxonomy): Bacteria > Actinomycetota > Actinomycetes > Propionibacteriales > Nocardioidaceae > SSC3. The sequence continues at coordinate 16,938 of DASSPN010000001.1, forward strand.
CCAGCTTCACGACGTCGGCCTGCCGTTCCGTCAGCACGAGGTCGCGCGAGGTCCCCTGTGCCCCGCGTGCGACGTGCTGCTCGATGAGCCTCCGGGTGATGCGTGGCGCCAGCAGCGCGTCCCCGGCAGCCACGGCCTCGATGCCGAGCCACAGCTGTTCCCGCGGGACGCTCTTGAGGAGGAACCCGCTGGCACCCGCCCGCAGCGCGTCGTACACGATCTCGTCGGTCTCGATCGTGGTGAGGACCAGGACGCGGGTCTGGTCGCCGGTCGTGGCCAGCCGGCGCATCGCCTCGAGCCCCCCGATGCCGGGCATGCGCAGGTCCATCAGCACGACGTCCGGTTGCAGGGCAGCTACCTGCTCGAGTGCGCCCTCGCCCGAGTCCGCGGTCCCGACGACCTCGAGCCCCGGCCGGGCCGAGACGATGGCGACGAGCCCGTCCCGCACCAGACTCTCGTCGTCGACGACCAGCACGCGGGTCACTGCGGCGCCACCGGGATCGTGGCCTCCACCGCGAAAGCTCTCTCCCGCGGTCCCGCCTCCCACGAGCCGCCCAGCGCGACGACCCGCTCCCGCAGGCCCACCAGGCCGCGGCCGCTGCCGCCGTACCTGGAGCGGTGCCGGGTGCCGGTGCTGACCACGGTGACGTCCAGTTCGCGTCCCTGACGCGCGATGCAAACCGACACCTGGGGCTCTCGGGAGTGGCGGAGGGCGTTCGTGAGGCTCTCCTGAACGATCCGGTAGGCGCACTCGTCCACCTCGTCGGGCAGCCCTTCGGTGTCACCCGACCGCTCGCACTGCACCCTCATGCCGGCCGACCGCGCGCCGTCGAGCAAGGCGTCCAGGTCGTCGAGACCGCGGCGACTGTCGTCACCCTCGCGAAGGACGGCGAGCAGGGCGGCGAGCTCGGCAAGTGCGTCGCGACTTGCGCCGCCGATCGCCTCGAGCGCGGTGCGGGCCGCTTCCACGTCCCTGTCGATGACGGCCTGCCCCGCCTCGGCCTGGACGGCGATGAGCGTGACCGCGTGGGACACGACGTCATGGAGCTCGCGGGCCAGCCGGTCCCGCTCGGCCTGGGCGGCCGCCTCTGCCCGTCGCTCGAGCTCCTCCGCTCGTCTCTGCAGCTCGTTGAGGTCACGCCCACGTCGGCTGAACGCGAGGCCGAGGGCGCCGGGCACTGCCACGAAGAGCACCAGCGTCGGGAGGATGTTGCTCACCGAGTCGGACGGGTCCCGGCTGATCGCCAAGGCCAGGGCGAAGGACAGGAAGGCCAGCCCGAGCAGGGACTCGCGCAGGGGCGCCCAGGCCGCGACCGAGAATGCGCTGACCAGCAGCGTCACCAGGATCGCGATCTCGTCCGGAGGCTCGGCGACGAGCGACTCGACGCCGAGCCCCGTGGCGACGAGCATGGTCGAGACGAGCGGGTGCTTGTGACGAAGGAGCAGTGCGAGCGCAGTCGCCACTGCCAGTGCCGTGCGCAGACCGACCCGCTCGCCACCCGTCGCCACCGTCTCGACGAGAGCGGCGACGGCCAGCGCGACGGCCAGCACGACGTCGCCCAGCGTCGTGAGGTTCGGCGGGATGCGCCGGGTCAGGGTCGTGGCCACGCGCTCACGCTAGCGATCTCAGGGCGTTCCTCACCCCCTCCTGGAGGAGGGTTCGAGTCCCTTCTCGAGACGGGGTGGCTTCGCCCCTGCGGCGGTGACGCGGCACCCGGCCCCGTTCCTACGTTCGTTCCGTCAGCCCGAACGACCATCGAGAGGAACCAGACCATGAGCGTGCAGACCGACACTCGACCAAGCCCGACCAAGCCGCTGTCGACGTCGACAGCCGGCGTCGTGCTGGCCGCACCCCTGCTGCTGCTCGCCGCCGAGCTGACGTCACCACGGGAACCGGCGGACCTGTCGGACGCTGGGTACGTCGGGTTCCTCGTCGGCAACGCCGACCGGCTCACGGCGGCCTGGGCGATCGGCATCGCCGCCTCTGCCGCACTGGCGACGGCGTACGTCGTGGTGGTGGGGCGGCTTCGGGGCCGCGGGTCCGTCGTGGGCCGCATCGCGGGCGTGCTCGGCATCCTGGGCGGCGCCTCACTCGCCGCACACCAAGGGGCGTCGCTGGCCGCGCTCGACGTGGCGATGAAGGACTCGAGTCTCGTCGGTGCGGTTGCCGCCATCGGCGATGGCAGGTCCGCGATGGTGCCGATGCCCTTCGTGATCATCGGCCTGAACCTGGCGATCATCCTGCTCGCCGTGGCCACCACTCGGGCCGGCTGGACGCCGTGGTGGGTCATCGTCGCCGCGGTGCTGGCCTTCCTGGGCGACTGGTCGCCGACCAACTACAACACCGTGATCCACGCAGCCTTCGCGACCGTGGTGTACGGGATGATCGCGGCACGCCTCCGGTCGGGTCAGCCGGCCGCCTGAGATCACGCAGAACGCCCCGGCCAGGTGGCCGGGGCGTTCGCTCGGCTGGGGTCAGCAGCCGAAGATGCCGCACCAGATGTCTTCGAAGAAGTCTCCGATCGCATCCAGGGCGTAGCCGAGGCCTTCGAGGATGTCCTCGAGGGCCTCCTTGGCCAGGTTGAACACCGTGGTGAGGGCGTTCGCGATGGCCTCCATCGCGTAGCCCAGACCCTTGAGGATGTCGCCGACGACGCTGGCGGCGAGGTTGAAGATGTCCTGCAGGATGTTCGCGATGGTCTCGATGGCGTAGCCCAGGCCCTTCAGGATGTCCGCCACCACGGCTGCGGCCGTGTTGAAGAAGTCCTTCAAGGCGTTGGCGATCGCCTCGACCGCGAAGCCGATGACCTTCAGAACTCCGGCAACCGCGTCGGCCAGCATCCCGTAGACCACGTTGAGGGCTTCGGCGATGGCGGTGGCGAGGTAGCCGAGTCCCTTGAGGATGGCGGCTGCTGCGTCGGCGACGAGGTTGAAATAGGCCTCGAGGGCTTCCATGATCTCGTTCGCGACGAACCCGATGGCGTCGAGTACCGCAGCGGCTGCGTCGGCCAGCAGGTCGAAGACCACGGCGAGAGCCTCTGCCACCTGGGTCGCGAGGTAGCCGATCGCCTTGAGGATGGCGGCTGCCGCGTCGGCGATGAGGTTGAAGTAGGCCTCGAGCGCCTCTGCGACCTCGGTGACCAGGTAGTTGATCGCCTTCAGGATCGCGGCGGCTGCCTCGGCAGCGAGATCGTAGATCACTGCGAGAGCTTCGGCCACCTGTGGGGCGAAGTAGCCGAGGTCCTTGAGGACTTCTGCCATGCCCTGGGCCGTGAGGTCGAAGACTTCCTTCAGCGCGTCGGCGATCTCGACGGGGACGTAGCCGACGTTCTTGAGAATCTGTGCCGACGGGACCGCGGCCAGGAGGAACGACGTCGCGAGGAACGTCGCCGTCTCCTCGGCCTCCCTGCCCGCGTCTTCAAGCACCTGGGCGGCGACTTGCGCCGGCGAGGTCCCTGCGGCACACCAGGTGTTGATGCTCTTGTTGAGCAGCCTGGTGGTCGTCCCGGCATCTGCGGCGAGGCCTTCGAGCGTGTACCCGTAGTTGCTCAGGGCCCCTGTCGCGACGCCCGAGCAGGTGTCGCTGCTCGGTGTGGGCGCCTTGCCCTTGCCCGCAAGTGGCGGAGCAACTCCCGTGATGACGGGTGCTGCGCGGCCGAGCAGCTTGGACTCGGGCTGCGGGGCGGGCTTCGTGGCGGGCCGGGGCCCGTGGCCCGGAACGGGTGATTCGGAGTCCTCGACAGCCGCGGCGTAGGCAGCAGTGGCCATCGAGATCATGAGGGCTCGCGCGTCAGCGAGTCGTACTGCGACCGTGCCCGGTCGCATCGAGATGCTGCTCACCACCGCGAGGGCGGTGAACAGGAGTACGGCCGCCCGAAGGGCGACGACCCGCGACCACACGATCGCGGGCGCAGGCAGAGCAATAGTGGAAGTGGACATGCAGGGTTTCCCTCCCCATGCAGGCATGACGGACCGGACACGCGCGAGCTGTCGCGGTGTCTGGATGTCGCGCGAGGACCCTCATCCCCACGCGCAGCTGCTCAACGATTGAGCTCCCTCAAAGTCGAAACGTAGTCCTGTTTGCCGGCCCGACGGGATGACACCTTCGCCCTAGTTCGACGCGCCCGGCTTCGCGTGTTTATGCCGCGTTTGCGGCTAGTCATCGAACACCGTGCCGGGCGTGTCGCACGCAGCCGATAGACTCGCTCGTCGTACCCCTTCGCATCACCCCAGGAGTCCCCGAGTGGCCCGCGTCGTCGTCGCTGTCATGCCCAAGCCGGAGATCCTGGACCCCCAGGGCAAGGCCGTCCACGGCGCCCTGCCCCGCCTCGGCTTCGACGGCGTGCTCGACGTACGTCAGGGCAAGCGGTTCGAGCTCGAGATCGAGGGCGACCTGACCGACGAGAAGCTCAAGGAGATCCACGAGATCGCCGAGAAGCTCCTCTCCAACCCGGTCATCGAGGACTTCGAGGTCACGGTCCCGTGAGGATCGGCGTCGTCACCTTCCCCGGCTCGCTCGACGACGTCGACGCCCAGCGCGCCGTCCGCCTCGCCGGCGGGGAGCCGGTAGCCCTCTGGCACGGCGACCACACCCTCTCGGGGGTCGATGCGGTGATCCTGCCCGGCGGGTTCTCGTACGGCGACTACCTCCGGTGCGGCGCGATCTCGCGCTTCGCGCCGGTCATGACCGAGGTGATCGAGGCAGCCCGGCGCGGCATGCCGGTGCTCGGCATCTGCAACGGCTTCCAGATCCTCTGCGAGTCGCACCTGCTGCCCGGCGCCCTGATCCGCAACGACCACCGCAAGTTCGTCTGCCGCGACCAGCGCCTCCGCATCGAGAACAACCGCACCCCGTGGACGACGGCGTACGACGAGGGCGCCGAGGTCACGATCGTCCTCAAGAACGGCGAGGGGGGCTACATCGCCGACGAGGCCACCCTGGACATGCTCGAGGGCGAGGGCCGGGTGCTCGCCCGCTATCTCGGAGACAACCCCAACGGCTCGCTGCGTGACATCGCCGGCGTGACGAACGATCGCGGAAACGTCGTGGGACTCATGCCGCACCCCGAGCACGCCGTCGAGGACCTGTGCGGCCCCGGAACGGACGGGCTGGGGTTCTTCACCAGCGTCATCAAGTCGTTCGTCTCGGCGTAGCCCTGCGGGGGTTTTGGCAGCCTCAGCCCGCTTTGCTTGCCCCAACCTGGTTCGGGCGGCCCAGAAACCGGGTTGAAGCAAGCAAGAGTCACGCGGCGCCGTCGCGTCGTACCGCGTGCCCCTGAAAGCGGCGCGGCTCCGCATGCAGAAAGCGCTCGAGCCAGCGGGACCAGCTGCGCGTTCGTCCGAGGTCACTGGAGCCCCAGCGCGCAACGCGCGCGCCCGACCTGCGGAACACGTCCTCTCGCTGCTTCTCCTCGATGACGGCGCGTTTGGCGTCCTCGACGGTCCCTCCGGCGAGTACGTCGTACTTGGTGCGGCCGTCAGCCTCGCCAGCCGCTCCGAACTGGTCCCACCAGAAGTCAGTGCGTCCCAGGAAGTTCCCGTGTACGTCGTAAAGGTCCACCTGACACCACGGCAGCGGTAGGCCGGCACTCGCCATGTGCCAGTACGACCAGGACTCGAGCGGAGACTCCCGCACGCCGTTGGCATGAGGCAGCACGAGCGCTGCGCGGGCGGCGTACGGCCAGTCGGAGGAGTACTCCAGCACCCGACCGACCTCCGAGAGCACATGGGCCTTCCGGCGCAGCGCCGCATCGATCAAGGCGAGGCCGTCCGGGGGCGGGAAGTGGCGCATGCCGTCGGCGACGGTCCGTGGAAACGAGAGAGTGGGGAGTCCGCGCACGGTCCACTGGTCTCTGAGTGGAACGGTGGCCACTTCCACCGTGAGCTGATCGCTGTACCGGGTGCTCGCGGGCGGCATTCGCGTGATCCACGCAGGACTGCGCGACGGGAACGGGAGGTCGAGGAGCGCTGCGGCGGATGCATGGCTTGCCCACGCGGGGTAGCTCACGATTGCCAGAGCAGCGGTGACGGTCAGGATCTGCCGAGCCTCGTAGTTCGATTCCTCCCAGGTCTCCTCGAGGCAGTAGGCGCCGCGTGCGAGGGACCTCCAAGCTCCTGTGGCGACACGGTTGTCCAGCTGATGCTTCGTGAAGCCGGCGCGACGGGCATCGCGGCGGGTGAACACAGGACCGAGTGGCGGGTCGTTACGTGACATCGCGCGAGGGTCCCGCGACGAGAAGTAGCGAGCTGACCGCCGTACAGATGCCTGAGGGTGGCCGACCCTGTGGAGGCAGTCGTCCAGGAACTGGGTGCTTGTCTTGACCCGGTTTTCGAGTCCCCGACAGCGGGTTGGGGCAAGCAAACCGGGCTGAGACTGCCAAACCCCGGCGCAGCCGGCTACACGGTCACCCGCAGCACCCGGTCGTCCGAAGGCACCGGGAAGCCGCGCCCGTCCCGGTTGCTGGTCGTGATCCACAGTGACCCGTCGGGCGCCTTCTGCACGGTGCGGATCCGGCCGAGCTGGTCGTGGAAGTACCGCACCTTGCGGCCTCGGTTCGGCCCGGACAAGCGGACCGACCAGAGGCACTCGCCGCGGAGTGCGCCGACCCAGGCGCGGCCCTTCGTGATGGCGACGCCGCTGGGGGAGCACTCGTCGGTGCTCCACGTGACGAGCGGGTCGGCGAAGGGGCCCGAGCCGTCGCCGCCCTCGACGATGGGCCAGCCGTAGTTCTTGCCCTTCACGATGCGGTTGAACTCGTCGCGGGTGTTCTGGCCGAGCTCGGCGGCCCACATGTTGCCGCTGGCGTCCCAGGCGATGCCCTGCGGGTTGCGGTGGCCGTAGGTCCAGACGCGGTTGTTGAAGGGGTTGCCCTCGGGGACGCCACCCCGCGGGGTCATGCGCAGGATCTTGCCGGCCATGGACGAGATGCTCTGGGAGTCCGAGCCGTCGCCGGCGTCACCGGTGGTGGCGAACAGCAGGCCGCCCGGCCCGAACGCGATGCGGCCCCCGTTGTGGTTGCCGTTGACCGGGATCCCGGCGAAGACCAGCTGCGGCGCGCCGAGCTTCCCGTCGACGTACCTCATCCGCACGATGCGGTTGTCGGAGTTCGTCGAGTAGTACGCGTAGACCCAGCGGTTGCGACGGAAGCGTGGGTGCACCGCGAGCCCGAGCAGGCCGCCTTCGCCGGCGTTGTCGGCCACGTTGACCGAGCCGACGAGCCGGCGCCCGCCGGTGCGTCTTACTCGCTGGATCCGCCCGCTGATCCGTTCGGCGACGAGGGCGTCACCGTTGGGGAGGAAGGCGAGACCCCACGGGACCTCCAGTCCCGTGGCGAGGGTCTTGGTGATCGTCGGGGCAGCCTCCGCCGGCGAGGCTCCGAGCAGGACGGTCCCGGCAGCACCCGAGACGAGAAGGGAACGTCGCGAAAGATCCATGCACTTCATACTGCCCCCGTGGTCAACACTGGCTCCATGGTCACCGTTGACGATGTCCGGCGCCTCGCGCTGACGCTGCCGCGCACCACCGAGCACCTGATCCACGACCGGGTGAAGTTCCGCGTGGGCAGCCTGGTCTACGTGGCCTTCTCCCGCGACGATTCGATCATGGGCTTCGCGTTCCCGAAGGAGGAGCGCGAGTCGCTCGTGGAGAGTGAGCCGGACAAGTTCCTCCTGCCCCGCACCAGCGACCTCCGCTACCACTGGGTCTGCGTCCGGCTCGACCGGCTCGACGAGGACGAGATGGAGGAGCTGGTGACGGACGCCTGGGCGATGTGCGTGCCCAAGAAGGTTCGTGACGAGCGCCTCAGATAGAACAGGTTCTAGTTTTCGCGAAAATCCCGTACCGTAGTGACGCATGAAGAGGTTGTCGAGCGTCGACGCGGCGTTCTGGTACGGCGAGACGCCCGGCTGGCACATGCATGTCGGCGCTGTCGCCGTCTGCGACCCCACCGAAGCGCCCGACTTCAGCTTCGACCGCGTCCGTGAGCTGATCATCGAGCGGCTGCCGCAGATGCCGCAGCTGCGCTGGCGGGTCGTCGGCGGGCCCCTCGGCCTCGACCGGCCGTGGTTCGTCGAGGACCACGAGCTCGACATCGACTTCCACCTGCGGCGGATCGGCGTGCCCGCACCCGGAGGCCGCAAGGAGCTCGACGAGCTCATCGGCCGCCTGATGTCGTACAAGCTGGACCGCTCCCGCCCGCTCTGGGAGCTGTGGTTCATCGAGGGTGTGGAGGGCGGTCGCGTCGCCACGCTCACCAAGATGCACCACGCGATCATCGACGGCGTCTCCGGCGCCGGACTGGGCGAGATCCTGCTCGACATCACCCCCGAACCACGCCCTCCGAGCAAGGAGACCGTCGGGTCGCTGGTCGGGTTCCAGATGCCCGGCTTCGAGCGCCGCGCCCTCGGCAGCGTGCTCAACGTGGGCGTGAAGACGCCGTACCGCATCGCCCGGATCCTCCAGCAGACCGTGCGCCAGCAGGTGGCCGTGCGCGGGTTCCAGAACCGGCCGCCTCGGTACTTCGAGGCGCCGCGCACCCGTTTCAACACCCGCATCTCTCCCCACCGCCGGATCACCGGAAGCCGCGTCCAGCTCAGCCGGGTCAAGGCCGTCAAGGACGCGTACGGCGTGAAGCTCAACGACGTGGTGCTCGCCCTGGTGGCGGGTGCAGTGCGCAGCTACCTGCTCGAGCGCGGGGAGCTGCCCGACAAGCCGCTGGTGACGCAGGTGCCGGTGTCGACGCGAAGCAGCGACACCGCCGGCCAGGTCGGCAACCAGGTGAGCTCGATGACGGTCTCCCTGGCGACGGACCTCGAGGACGCCGGCGAGCGGATCAAGGCCATCCACGACAGCGCGAACGGTGCCAAGGAGATGGCGAAGGCGCTGACGGCCCACCAGATCATGGGCCTCACCGAGACCACACCGCCTGGCCTGCTCCAGCTCGCCGCACGGACGTACACCGCGACCGGGCTCTCGAAGAACCTCGCGCCGATCAACCTGGTGATCTCCAACGTGCCCGGCCCGCCCATCCCGCTCTACATGGCCGGCGCCAAGGTCGAGACGCTCGTCCCCATCGGCCCGCCGGTGATGGACGTGGCGCTGAACATCACCTGCTTCAGCTACCTCGACTCGCTCGACTTCGGCTTCGTGACGACGCCCGAGGTCGCCAACGACGTCGACGAGATGGCCGACGCGATCGAGCAGGCACTCGTCGAGCTCGAGAAGGCGGCGGGGATCAAGCCGCCGACGCCGGCGAAGCGCAAGGCCGGCGCGGAGGGCATGGCTCTCTAGGCAGGGACACTGGCACTCTAGGCCCCATGCTGGTGCCGAGGTTCCCGACCGTCCCGCTGCGCGCGCCGCACTACGAGAGCTTCTACTTCACCGCCGCCCACCCCGACGACGGCCGGACCATCTGGGTGCGGCACACCGTGCGCAAGCCACCGGGGCAGCAGCCGGTCGGCTCGCTCTGGTTCACGCTGTTCACGCCCGACGGTCCGCGCGCAGCCAAGGTCGACGACGTACCGCAGGCTTCCACGCAGGTCCCGATCAGCATCGGTGACCTCGCCCATGTCACCCGTGACGGCGCGACCGGGCGCATCGCCGTACCCGGCCTCGAGGCGAGCTGGGAGCTTGCCTTCAGCGGGGACGAGCAGGAACTGCGGCACCTCCCGAAGGACTGGCTGTACGCCGCTCCGGTGCCCAGGACGAAGTCGTCCAGTCCGCGGCCTGACATGCAGGTCAACGGCCGCATGACCATCGATGGCCAGGAGATCGCGCTGGAGGGTTGGCGGGGCATGCTCGGCCACAACTGGGGCAGTGAGCACGCCCACCGCTGGGTGTGGCTCCGCGGGGCGGCCTTCACCGAGGACCCCACGGCCTGGCTGGACTGCGTCATGGGCCGGATCAAGATCGGCCCGGTCGTGACCCCGTGGATCGTCAACGGCGTGCTGTCGGTCGGAGGCGAACGAAGAAGGGTCGGCGGCATCGGCAGGAAGGCCACGGTCAGCCCGCGGCCGGACGGGGTCGACGTGGACGTCACCGGGCTCCGGATCGCGGTCGACGCCCCCTACGACCGCAGCGTCGGCTGGGAGTACGCCGACCCCGCCGGCGACCTGCACCAGGTGCGCAACTGCTCGAACGCCGGGATGCGGCTCGAGGTCGACGGCCGCACGCTCACCACCACCTACGGCGCGGTCTACGAGCTCGGCTCGCCCGACTTCGATCCCGGGGTCTTGATGCAGCCGTTCCCCGACCGGTAAGGCCACAACTGCAGGCAACCCTCCGGTTTCAGGCGGACTTTCGCGTGGTCCTCGGGGAGGTTGCTAGCGTTTGTGGCCCTTCGACGAGCGCCACCAAGTCGGTGTACCGCTCGATGTCCTTGCGCAGGGAGCGCCGGGTGGAGTGGAACTCGAACGAGTCGGCCTCGATCACGATGCGGCGCTCCACGTCGACGAGGTCCGGCCGGCACTCGAAGCCGAACTCGGAGATGTCCACCTGGGCCTCGACGCGCAAGCCGGGCACGTCCAGAGCGATCGCGCGCAGACACGACTCGAACGGGTTGTCGGCGCGACCGTCCGCTTCCGCCGCCACGCGCAGCGCCTGCTTTCGACCGTTGGAAGGGAGCGCAGCGGCGAGCCGCAGCAGCTCGTCCTGGGTCACGTCGCCGCTGCGCAGAGCTGAGTCGGCAACCGCCAGAGCACGGTCGAACGGAAGGTCCTTGGCACAGTCGATCACCGTGCGTGCCTTGCTCGTAGCCATCCCGTCGTGCTCGTGGTCCTCGAGGCTGCGGTACCGGACGTCGATCGCCCGCTTCAGATGTGGGGGAACCCGCCGATGGCGAGGCACGATGACCGCGGGCCGCTCCGGAGGGCTCTTCACCTTCCACCCGTGGTAAGCCGCAGCGCTCTCGTGTGACGCGACCCCATTCAGAAGGCGCCCAGCCCGGAGGCCGTGGTCGGCGTTGGGCAGCGCGTAACCGCCTCGCCCCGCCTTGACCACCTCGCCGCTTCGCAGCGCCGTCCTGAGGCGGCCGCGACTGGTGTGTCGCCGTAACGTCTTGTGGTCCGCGACTCCGCCGAGGCGCAGGAGGGCGTCGACGGGGTGCACGTCGCCATCGTGCCGATCCCAGGACTGGGCTGCTGATCTCTGTCCACAGCCCCGACAGGTAGATTTGCCTCGGCCCACCAGCACGACCGAAAGCCTGCCGTGAGCAACCTCGACACCGTCCACAACGCCGAGTCGACCCCGGATCGCGAGCAGCCGTGGCAGGACCTCGGCCTCAAGGCCGACGAGTACGCCCGTATCAAGGAGATCCTGGGCCGCCGTCCCACCAGCTCCGAGCTGGCGATGTACTCCGTCATGTGGAGCGAGCACTGCTCCTACAAGTCCTCCAAGGTCCACCTGCGCCAGTTCGGCGAGAAGGTCACCGAGGAGATGCGCGAGCACCTGATGGTCGGCATGGGCGAGAACGCCGGCGTCGTCGACATCGGTGACGGGTACGCCGTGACGTTCAAGGTCGAGTCGCACAACCACCCGTCGTACGTCGAGCCCTACCAGGGGGCTGCGACCGGCATCGGTGGCATCGTCCGCGACATCCTCGCGATGGGGGCGCGGCCGGTCGCCGTCATGGACCCGCTCCGCTTCGGCCCGCTCGACGCCCCCGACACGAAGCGCGTGCTGCCCGGGATCGTCGCGGGCATCGGGGGCTACGGCAACTGCCTCGGCCTGCCCAACATCGGCGGCGAGGCCGTGTTCGACCCGACGTACGTCGGCAACCCCCTGGTCAACGCGCTCTGCGTTGGCGTCATGCGGCACGAGGAGCTGCACCTCGCGAAGGCGAGCGGCGTCGGCAACCAGGTCATCCTGTACGGCGCACGCACCGGCGGTGACGGCATCGGCGGGGTGAGCGTCCTCGCGTCCGAAACGTTCGATGAAGAAGGCCCCGCGAAGCGGCCGAGCGTGCAGGTGGGCGACCCCTTCATGGAGAAGCTGCTCATCGAGTGCACCCTCGAGATCTTCGCCGAGCACCTCGTCGACGGCATCCAGGACCTCGGTGGCGCCGGTCTCTCCTGCGCGACCAGCGAGCTGGCGAGTGCGGGTGACGGCGGCATGAAGGTGTGGCTGGACCGCGTCCCGCTGCGCGACTCCACGCTGGCTCCGGAGGAGATCCTCATGAGCGAGTCGCAGGAGCGCATGATGGCGGTGGTCGAGCCGGCGAACGTCGAGCGCTTCCTCAAGATCTGCGAGAAGTGGGACGTCGACGCGCACGTGATCGGCGAGGTGACGGACACGGGCACGCTCGAGATCTACTGGCACGACGAGCTCGTCGTGGACGTGCCGCCGCGCACCGTCGCCCACGACGGCCCGGTCTACGAGCGCCCGTTCGCGCGGCCCGAGTGGCAGGACGCGCTGCAGGCCGACCGGGCCGAGGACCTCGACCGGCCCACGGACCTGAAGACGACGCTGCTCCAGCTCGCCGCCAGCCCGAACCTCTGCGACCGCTCCTGGATCACCGACCAGTACGACCGCTACGTCCAGGGCAACACCGTCCTGGCGATGCCGCAGGACTCCGGCATGGTCCGTGTCGACGAGGAGACCAACCTGGGTGTGGCGGTGAGCACCGACTGCAACGGTCGGTTCGCCAAGCTCGACCCGTACGTCGGCGCCCAGCTCGCCCTCGCCGAGTCCTACCGCAACGTCGCGACCACGGGCGCCCGTCCGCTCGCCGTCAGCGACTGCCTGAACTTCGGCTCGCCCGAGGACCCGTCGGTCATGTGGCAGTTCGCCGAGGCGGTCCGTGGCCTCGCCGACGGCTGTCAGGCGCTGGGCATCCCGGTCACCGGCGGCAACGTGAGCCTCTACAACCAGACCGGCGAGACCGCCATCCTGCCGACCCCCGTCGTGGCCGTCCTCGGGGTGATCGACGACGTGACCCGCCGTACGCCGGCCGGTTTCGTCGAGGAGGGGCAGCAGATCTACCTGCTCGGTACGACGCGCGAGGAGCTGTCCGGTTCCGAGTGGGCCCACGTCGCCCACGACCACCTCGGCGGACTGCCCCCGCAGGTCGACTTCGCCGCCGAGAAGGAGCTCGCAGACATCCTCATCAACGCGTCGCGCGACGGGCTGATCGACGCCGCGCACGACCTCTCGGACGGCGGGCTCGCGCAGGCGCTGGTCGAGTCGTGCCTGCACGGCAACATCGGTGCCCGCGTGTGGCTCGAGGGGGATCCCTTCGTCGCACTGTTCTCCGAGTCGTCGGCTCGCGCGATCGTCGCCGTTCCGCGGTCCGAGGAGGTCCGCTTCACCGACATGTGCGCTGCGCGTGGCTTCCCGCACCTGCGTATCGGCGTCACGGACGGCTCGGGTGACGAGGCGCTGCTCGACGTGCAGGAGCAGTTCAGCGTGTCGCTGGGTGAGCTGCGCGCCGCGTGGTCAGCCACGCTCCCGAACGCGATGGCCTAGAACGGCGAGGCGGCGCGGGCCGCCGCGGCGTGCAGGTCGAGGAACTCCGCCCTCGACACCTCGACCGCCCCCAGGGACGCGAGGTGCGGCGTCAGCCACTGCACGTCGACGAGCCACCCGGCTCCGGTCGAGTCGAGCAGCTCGACGAGGGCGACGAGCGCGCTCTTCGACGCGTCCGTGCGGCGCTGGAACATCGACTCCCCGCAGAAGAGGGCGCCCACCGAGACGCCGTACAGTCCGCCCACGAGCTCACCATCCGCCCATGCCTCCACGCTGTGCACCCAGCCCAGTCGGTGGAGCTCGCCGTACGTCGCTCGGATCTCGTCGGTGATCCAGTGGTACTCACCCTCGGGGCGTGACGCGCAGGCTTCGATCACCTCGTCGAGCGCAGTGTCCACGCGGATTTCGAAGTGCCGGACGCTCTTGCGCAGTGAGTGGCTGACGCGGAGCCGACCGGGGAGTAGCACGCCACGAGGGTCGGGCGACCACCAGGCGAGCTGGCCGTCTCCCTGCCGCATCGGGAAGAGTCCGGAGCGGTAGGCCTCGAGGACGGTCCCGGGTCGCAGGTCGCCGCCTACCAGGACACGGCCGTGCTCGTCTCCGGCCGTGTTCGGGAAGTTCACGCTGGTGGGAGCCGGTTCCGTCGGCACGCGAGTAGTCTCCCAGACATCACCGAGGCAGCGGCTCCTCCTCCGACCCGGCTCCGGGACAACCGCGACTTCAAGGTCCTCCTGGTCGGGCAGTCGGCCTCTGCCCTGGGGGATGCCGTCTCGGTGACGGCGATGCCCCTCGTCGTCCTCGCCCTGACCGGGTCGGGCACCCTCCTCGGTGTCGTCGCCGCGCTCGAGCTCCTGCCCGCCCTGCTTCTCGGCCTCCCTTCGGGGGCCCTGGCCGACCGCCTCGACAAGCGCACGCTGCTGATCTGGTCCGACGCCGGTCGGGCTGTCCTCACCGCCGCCATCCCGGTGGCGATCTGGCTGGACGCGTCGGCGGTCGTGGTCATCCTGATCGTCACCGCGCCCGTGAACGCGCTGCGGGTCTTGTTCGAGTCCACCTTCGCCGCTGCCGTTCCACCTCTGGTGGGCCGGGAGCATCTCGGCCGGGCGATGAGCTACCTCGAGTCCGTCCTGAGCGTTCCGTTCATCATCGGGCCGGCGCTCGCCGGGATCATGCTCGTGACGGTCGGGCCCGCGGCGACTCTCGCCATCGACGCAGCGTCCTTCGCCGTCTCCGCCGTCTCGCTCCAGCTGCTGCGGCGCCGGCTGGTCGTGGAGCAGGGGGACGAGCCGCACACCCTGCTGAGCGACATCAAGGCCGGGCTCCGATTCGTCGTGGCGCACAGGGAGCTGCGCTCGCTGATCGGCTACTGGTGCCTGGCCAGCCTCGCGACGGCCGGCATCCTGCCCGCGCTGAGCTACTACGTGACGCTGGATCGCGAGCTCGGCAACGCGGTCTTCGGGTTCGTCGGCAGTGCCTGGTCGGTGGGCTACCTTGTCGCCTCGCTGGGCAATGCGCGGATGGCCAACCGGTGGCTGTCGGCACGCCTGGTCGCCTCAGGCCTCGTCGTCGGGCTCGGTGTCCTGGCGTTCTCCCTGACGGGGAACCTGGTCGGTCTGCTGGCCGCCGGCTTCGTCGTCGGCGCCGGGTTGGCCGTGCAGCTCATCGCCTACGCGACGTTGCGTACGTCGTACACCCCGGACGACCTGCTGGGTCGGGTCGGCAGCGTCGCGCGGACGGCGACCCTCGGTCTGCAGCCGCTCGGTGTCCTCGGTGTGGGTGTGGCGCTCGACCTCGTCGACGGGCAGGGCACCCTCCTGGCCATGGGCCTGCTGTCGGTGGTGGTCGCAGCCGGTTACGGCCTCGTGCTGGCTACTCGACCACGCGATGCTGGAGGAGTGCCCACAGCTGCTCGGTGACGACCCCGGTCATCGGCAGGTCGAACCTGTCCTGGTACTTCTTCACCGCCGCGGTCGTCGCCGACGCGAACGTCCCGGTGATCGGCAGCTGCGCCCCGACGGCTGCGTTGAGGGCCCGCTGCAGCCGCCGCACCCCGGGCCCGTAGGCGCCGTACTTCATCAGCGGGGTCCGCCCTGCGGCGAGCCGGGCGGTCCACACGACGCGGTCGAAGGCCGTGCCCGCGGGCAGCCCCAGGCGCGTGCGGTACGCCGAGGTGGCGGCACCGGTCCGGGCGTCATACGCGCCGCTGATCGGGCCGGTGTACAGCTTGATCCGCTTCAGGAGGCACTGCGCCGCCTTGGTGCGGGCGACCTGCTTGGTGCCGAGGTCCAGCGGGGTGTAGCGCGCGAAGTCGATGACCGTGCCGTTGCAGATCGGCTTGGCCGGCTTCGGGACCGACCCGAGGCCGGTGTCGAGGAAGTTGCTGTCGATGTTGATGCGTACGCCGCCGTGCGTCTCGTCGTGGCCGCCGCGGTACTGGTGCACGCGTCTGCCTGGCAGCCACGCGCCGTCGCGCAGCCACGTCCCGGTGAACTCGAAGGGCGCGCCCGACCAGTCCGCGACCCAGATCATGTCGGGCTCGTCGAAGGTCGCTCGGTTCACGCGGGCGTTGTCGATCGCGATGATGCCGCTCCCGCCGGAGGAGTAGGCGCCGCTGACGAAGCCGAGCTCGTGGAGCTGCTCGGTCCAGCCGTCGAGGAAGGAGATCGCGGACAGGCGGCAGCCCTTGTTCTTGATGTCGAAGGCCTCGAGGTCGTACCAGAGGGTGCTCTTCGGTGCGATCCCGAGCTTGGTCGCGACGCCCACGGCCTTGGTGGCCTCGGCGACCCCTTGGGCCTTGGCGGCGGCGTACCCGTTGGTCGGGTCCCTCTTGATCACCGGGTCGATCTTGGGGCCGTACTTCGGGTAGCGCGGGTTGCAGTAGGCCTGCGGGCCGAGGGTGATCGGCAGCAGCCGCCAGCCGTTCGCGAGCTGGGTCGAGATCCAGGTCGGCGTGAGGTTGGGTTGGTCGCGGCAGTGCCGGGAGTTGCCGGAGATGTAGATGCCGACCGCCCAGAACGGCGAGCTCTCGAGCCAGGCGTCCATCGCCTTCTGGGTCGGGGCGAGGCACTGGTCGAAGCCGTAGCCGGTGAAGTTGCCCGGAGTCACGGGGTTCGTCGTGGCGCGGGCCACGGGTGCGGGCCCTGCGCCGGCGGCTGCGTCGGCGCCGGTCGTCGGCAGGGCGAGCGAGAGGGCCGCGAGGCCGGCTACGGCGACGCGAGCGAGAGAACGACGAAGGCAATGGTGCGGAGTCACCAATTCACTTTAACCCCAACCGTCCCATTCGTCACAGGTCTCCGGAATGCAGGGAGGCCCACAGCGTCGTGGCGACGACGCCCGTCCTCGGCACCCCCAGGCCACCCTGGTAGGCCTTGACCGCGCGCTCGGTAGCCTGGTCGTAGACCCCGGTCACGGCGAGCCGTGCGGTCGTCGCGGCGTTGACCGCCCGCTGCACCCGGCGGACGGCGTCCGATCCCGATCCGACCTTGACCAGCGGCGACGGACCGGACGAGAGCAGCGCGACCCAGGTCGCCTTCCTCGTCACGCCGGACTGTCGCAGCCCCACGCGGTCCTGGAACCGCTTGACGGCCTTCACCACGCGACGGTCGTAGCGCTCGGTCAGGTCTCCGCTGAGCAGGCGCTTCTCGCGCAGCAGGCACTGCAGCGCCCTCACCCGGTCTCCCGACGACCCGCGCCGCTGCACGCCGTACGTCGGGAAGTCGACGCGCACGCCGCGGCAGTGCTTGCGCACGCGGGGTGCCTTCGTGCCGCCGCCGACCTCCAGCCAGTTGCTGTCGATCTCGATCGCGACGCCGCCGTGGGTCTCGACGTGTGAGCCGCGGTACTGGTGCATCCGCTGGCCGACCCATGCGTCCTTCGCGACCCAAGGACTGCGAACGGTCACCTTGCCGTTCCAGTCGGCGATCCAGATCTGGTCGGGCAGGTTGTACGACCCGGGCGACAGGGTGCGGGCGCCCTCGATGGCGGTGATGCCCGAGCTCCCGCTGGAGTAGAAGCCGGACCGGTAGCCGAGCTGGTGCAGCTTTCCGGTCCAGCCGGAGACGAACCCGAGCATCGATCGGCGGCAGTCGTCGTTGGTCACGTCGAAGTGCTCGATGTCGAGCCAGTGGGTCGTCTTCTTCGGGAAGCCGAAGTACTCCGACGCCTTGATGGTGCTGACGGCCTCGGCTCGCCCCTGTGCCTTGGCTGCCGCGTAGGAGTTCGCCGGCGAAGGACTGATGTACGTCGTGGTCGCGTTCCCGTCGTCCCAGCAGGACGCCTGCCGCCCGACCGTGATCGGAAGGATCCGCCAGCCCTTGCGCGACTGGGCGGACACCCACGCGGGGGTGAGGTTCGGGTTCGGGAGGCCCGGCGGTCCCTGGTAGTCCGCGGGCCGCTCCCACTGGCAGAAGCGGTTGTCTCCCGCGATGTAGACCCCCACGCCGGCGTACGGCGACCTCTCGCGCCAGGTGTCCATGGCGGCTTGGGACGGCGCCTGGCACTGGTCGAACGCGTACCCCGTGAACGACCCAGGCGAGACACGGACGGCCTCGGCGGCGGGTGTGACGGCAAGCAGCCCGAGAGCGACCGCGGTGGTCAGCAGCGTGCGTGGTGTTCTCCCCTGCAAGACAGTCCCCCTTCGTGGTCCGGCCACCGTAGACGAGATGATCAAGGCATGCCCGTCCGACTGAAGCCCGCCGACCCCGCGGACGTCGGACCGGCCGTGGTCCGCTTCCGCGAGGGCTCGGCCGATGCGGCCGACCTGCGGCTGCTCACCAAGCACCTGCTCGCCCTGCTCGTGGCGAAGGCACCGGGCGGTGCGGTCGAGGTGCGCGTTCCGCCGTACGCCGTCGCGCAGTGCGTCGAGGGCACGCGACACACCCGCGGCACACCACCGGCCGTCGTCGAGACGGACGCGGCGACCTGGGTCGGCCTGGCCCTCGGCGACCTGTCGTGGGCCGAGGCCGAGCAGGACGGCCTGCTGACCGCCTCGGGCGAGCGCTCGGACCTGGGACATCTGCTACCGCTGGTGTGAGCGCTTGCCGTGGTGCTTCTTGCCGTGGCGCTTCTTGCCGCGGTGCTTCGTGCTGTGGCGCTTCTTCTTGCCGTCGTGCTCGGCGGCGTCCTCGCCTCGGTGCGCGTGGGTGCGGTTGCCGAGCAGGCCCTGCGACAGCGCCCGCCAGGTGCGCGGGGTGACCACGCCGGTGCGCGCGTGCCGCAACCGAGACTGGTAGCGCTTCACGGCATCCGTCGTGCCGGGGCCGAAGTACCCCGTGATCCGCGGACCGTCGCGGAGTACGGCGTTCAGCGCCCGCTGGAGCTTGCGCACCTCGGCGCCGGTCGAGCCGCGCTTGACGAGGCGACGTGAGCCGTCTGCGAGGAGAGACGCCCAGGTGCGCTGGTTGACCCGCCCGGTCGGGGTGATGCCGTGCCGGACCTGGAAGGTGAGCACCCGCTGGAACAGCACGTCCCCGAAGGCATGGCCGCTGCGGGGCTCCCCGAGCAGGCAGCGCAGCACGTCGACCTGGGGACCGCGGCTGCCGCGCTTGAGGGGGGAGTAGCTGCGCCGGTTGGCCGCCTCGCCGCAGCCGGCAGGCACCCGCGCGCCGGCCGGGTGCTTGCCCAGTCGGACGTAGTTGCTGTCGATGGCGAGCCGCACCCCGCCGTACCGGGCGACGTGGTCGAGGCGGTACTGGTGCACCCGCTGGTCACGCTTCCAGTCCGCGCGCACCCACTTCGGGTCGATGTGGGAGTCGGCCCGACCGTTGGCCCACGCGAACCAGATCCGGTCGGGTTTCACGAAGCTGCGGGCCGCGCCGTCCAAAGCGTCGATGGCGGCGCTGACGCTGGAGTACACACCGGAGCGGTAGCCGGCCCGTCGTACTCCGAGGGTCCAGTTCGACAGGAAGCTCAGGGCCGCGTGCCGGCAGCGGGTGTTGCCGACCGGGAAGTACTCGAGGTCGTACCAGAGCGTCGTGCCGCGCCCCAGTCCCAGCTGCCGGGCCGCGTGGACCGCGCCCTTCGCCGCCCGGGTCCCCTGCGCCCGGGCGACGAAGTAGCGGCCCTCGACCCCACGTGCCGCGGAGATGCGGTGGCGGTAGCCGGTGCACGTGGCCTGCGGGCCGACCCAGATCGGCAGCATCCGCCACCCCGTCCGGGTCTGGGCCCGCACCCAGCGCTCGGTGAGGTGGGGTTGCGAGCAGGCCCGCATGATCCCGCCGATGTAGATCCCGATGCCGCTGAACGGGCTGCTGCGCCACCACGCGTCCATCGCTCGCTGCGACGGTGCCTGGCAGGCGTCGAAGGCCAGCCCTGACCACGAGTCGCGCCTCTCGGGGGCGGCCTGCGAAGGGGTCAGCCCGGAGAGGACGACGACGAGCGCCACGACGACGGTGATGACACGAGCGGGGAGACGCATGGTGAAGCCCTTGTGCTTGGCAACATTTGGATCGTTCAAGCGAACCGAAGGATGGTAGGCAGACCTCTCTCGCCGCCGCGGGCTTTTCTTTACTTTTCCGGCGGTCTCGGGACCTTCGACCCGGGGCACATAGGGTGAACGCATGACGTCGACGAAGACCTCGGCCCAGCTCCGCGAGGCCGTGCAGGCCGTGCTCCCTTCGGTCCGGCGTGACCTCGAGAACCTCGTGCGCATCCCGAGCGTGAGCGCCTTGCCGGAGCACGCCGACGACGTGCGCCGGAGCGCGGAGGCGACTGCGGACCTGTTCCGGGCGGAAGGCTTCGACGACGTCCAGATCCTGTCCGTCGACGGCGGCGCGCCTGCGGTCGTCGCGCGCAAGCCCGCGCCCGAGGGAGCCCCGACGGTCCTCCTCTACGCGCACCACGACGTGCAGCCCATCGGCGACCCGGCGCTGTGGAACACGCCGCCCTTCGAGCCGACGGAGGTCGGCGACCGCCTCTACGGTCGCGGCTCCGCCGACGACAAGGCCGGGATCGCCGTGCACCTGGCGGCGGTCCGGGCCCACGGCGCCGACCTCCCCGTCGGGGTCACGCTGCTCATCGAGGGCGAGGAGGAGGTCGGCTCCCCGACGCTCGAGGCGTTCCTCGCCGAGCACAAGGAGCTGCTGCGCGCCGACGTCATCGTCATCGCCGACAGCGGCAACTGGGACATCGGCGAGCCTGCGCTGACCACGAGCCTCCGCGGCCTGGTCGACGCCGAGGTCGAGGTCCGCACCCTCGACCACGCGGTCCACTCGGGCATGTGGGGCGGCGTCGTGCCGGACGCGATGATGGCGATGGTGCGCCTGCTGGCCACGCTCCACGACGACGACGGCAACGTCGCGATCGCTGGGCTGCACAGCGTGTCGACCGACCACCTCGAGTACCCGGTCGACAGGCTGCGCGCCGAGAGCGGCGTGCTCGACGGTGTCTCGCTGATCGGGGAGGGTGCGCTCGTGGAGCGGCTCTGGACCAAGCCGGCGGTCGCGGTCATCGGCCTGGACGTCACCAGCACCCGCAACGCCAGCAACACCCTGATCCCGTCGGTGAAGGCCAAGATCTCGGTCCGGCTCGCGCCCGGCGACGACCCGAGCACGGCCATGGACGCGCTGCGCGAGCACCTCGAGAAGCATGCGCCCTGGGGCGCCGAGGTGGTCTTCACCCCTGGCGAGAAGGGCAACCCGACCCAGATCGACGCCAGCGGCCCGGCGTACGACGCCGCTCGCGCGGCGTTCTCCGAAGCCTGGGACGGCGCCGACTGCGTCGACATGGGCGTGGGTGGCTCGATCCCCTTCATCGCGTCCTTCCACGAGATGTTCCCGGACGCCAGCGTCCTGGTGACGGGCGTGGAGGACCCCGACACGAGGGCCCACGGGGCGAATGAAGGCCTCCACCTGGCTGAGTTCGAGCGCGCCTGCCTCGGCGAGACCCTCCTGCTGCACAACCTGGGCTCGCTCAGCCGCTGAGCGCGATTCGGCGAGGGGCCTTGCAGCACCTAGAATTCTGAGCGTGTCCCGCCCCAACACCCGCCACCTCAGACGAGGCGACGGTCGGCTGACCCACGAGCTCGATCCGCACGAGGCCGGTCCCCAGGACGCCTGCGGAGTCTTCGGGGTCTGGGCGCCGGGCGAGGACGTCGCGAAGCTGACCTACTTCGGCCTCTACTCCCTGCAGCACCGCGGCCAGGAGTCGGCGGGCATCGCGGTCAGCAACGGCAAGCAGATCCTGGTCTACAAGGACATGGGTCTGGTGTCCCAGGTCTTCGACGAGACCACGCTGGAGTCGCTCAAGGGACACATCGCCGTCGGCCACACGCGCTACTCCACGACCGGTGCCAGCACCTGGTACAACGCGCAGCCGACCTTCAAGCCCACCGCCACGGGCTCGGTCGCCCTGGCGCACAACGGCAACCTGATCAACACCCGCGAGCTCGCCGACTGGGTCGACGCCCTGCCGACCCCCGAGGGCGAGCTGGACATCAAGCAGTCGTCGCGGCAGTCCGGCGTCGTCGAGTCCACCAACGACACCAGCCTGGTGACCACGCTCCTCGCGCACCACCCCGATCGCACGCTCGAGGAGTCCGCGATCGAGATCCTGCCCAGCGTGAAGGGCGCCTTCTCGTTCATCTTCATGGACGAGCACACGCTGTACGCCGCACGTGACCCTCAGGGAATCCGGCCGCTGGTGCTGGGCCGCCTCGAGCACGGCTGGGTCGTCGCCTCGGAGTCCGCGGCGCTCGCGACCATCGGCGCCTCGGTCGTCCGCGAGGTGGAGCCGGGTGAGCTGATCGTCATCGACGAGTCTGGGTTGCGCTCTCACCAGTTCGCGAAGGCCGAGCCCAAGGGCTGCGTGTTCGAGTACGTCTACCTCGCCCGCCCCGACGCCACCATCGCGGGCCGCACGGTCCAGGAGGCCCGGGTCGAGATGGGGCGCCTCCTCGCGAAGGCGTATCCCGTCGACGCCGACCTGGTGATCCCCGTGCCGGAGTCCGGCACCCCCGCCGCCATCGGGTACGCCGAGGCGAGCGGCATCCCGTTCGGCCAGGGGTTCGTCAAGAACGCGTACGTCGGCCGCACCTTCATCCAGCCCAGCCAGACCCTGCGGCAGCTCGGCATCCGGCTCAAGCTCAACGCCCTCGAGCACGTCATCCGGGGCAAGCGGATCGTGGTGGTCGACGACTCGATCGTCCGCGGCAACACCCAGCGCGCCCAGGTCCGGATGCTGCGCGAGGCCGGGGCCGCGGAGGTGCACGTCCGCATCTCGTCTCCGCCGATCAAGTGGCCCTGCTTCTACGGCATCGACTTCGCGACGCGCGCCGAGCTGATCGCCAACGGCCTGGGCATCGAGGAGATCCGCACGTCGATCGGCGCGGACAGCCTGGGCTACCTGGCCGAGGACGACATGATCCTCGCGACCGACCAGCCGCGCGAGCGGCTGTGCCTGGCCTGCTTCACCGGCGAGTACCCGGTCCCGCTGCCCGACGACGACGTCCTCGGCAAGAACGTCCTCGAGCGCGCGCTGCCGGTGATCGAGGCAGCAGCGGTCGAGAGGGCGACGGACGTCGAGGGCGTGAGTCTCGGCATCAACGGCGGGGGCCTCGGCGCCCTCCAGCACCCCTGACCAGCCAGACAGCCTGACGAGAGGTTTCGCGTGAGTTCGTACGAAGAGGCCGGCGTCTCGATCGAGGCCGGCGACAAGGCCGTCGAGCTCATGAAGCAGTGGGTCGAGAAGGCCAAGCGCCCCGAGATGATGGGCGGCATCGGCGGCTTCGCCGGGCTGTTCGACGCCTCCGCGCTCAAGGCCTACGAGCGCCCGCTCCTCGCCACGTCCGCCGACGGCGTCGGCACCAAGGTCGCCATCGCCCAGGCGATGGACATCCACCACACCATCGGCTTCGACCTCGTCGGCATGCTCGTGGACGACCTCGTGGTCTGCGGCGCCGAGCCGCTCTTCCTCACCGACTACATCGCCACCGGACGCGTCGTACCCGAGCGCATCGCTGCCATCGTCCAAGGCATCGCGGAGGCGTGCGTCGCCGCCGGCTGTGCACTGATCGGCGGCGAGACCGCCGAGCATCCGGGACTTCTCGACCCCGACGAGTACGACGTCGCGGGCTCGACGACCGGTGTGGTCGAGGCGTCGCAGCTGCTCGGCGCGCACCTGGTCAAGCCGGGTGACGCGGTGATCGCGATGGCTTCCAGCGGGCTGCACTCCAACGGGTACTCCCTCGTGCGGCACGTCCTGCTGAACAAGGCTGGTTGGAACCTGGACAAGCACGTCGACGAGCTCGGCCGCACCCTCGGCGAGGAGCTCCTCGAGCCGACCATGATCTACGCCAAGGCCTGCCTCGCGCTGGCGCGAGCGACCCGCACCCACGCCATGTCCCACATCACCGGCGGTGGCCTCGCGGCCAACCTCGAGCGGGTCCTCCCCGATGACGTCTCGGTGACCATCGACCGCGGCACCTGGACGCCACAGCCGATCTTCGACCTGGTCGCCCAGGTCGGCTCGGTCGCCACCGAGGACCTCGAGAAGACCCTGAACTGCGGTGTCGGGATGGTCGCCGTGGTCGACCCCGCCGACGCCAAGAAGGCGCTCGCCACCCTCGCCGCCCACGGCGTCCGCGCCTGGGTCGCGGGCGTGGTCCACGAGAACGGCTACAGCCGCGGAGGCTCGGTCACCCTCGTGGGCAACCACCCGGCGTGATTTCCCGCCGAATCGTCGCGGAAAACGGGTATCCGGTGTGCGGGAACCACCACCTGCCAGGTAACGTTGGAGCCACGAGAAACCAAAGGAGAGACCGGACGCGCGTGTGACTCGACTGCGGCACCGGATCTTCGGTGCTCGTGGGCAGTTGGACGTGACTCCGGCCAAGTGTGCGAGGGGGTCGACCCTATGGGGCGCGGCCGAGCTAAGGCGAAGCAGACCAAGGTCGCTCGCGAGCTGAAGTACCAGACTCACCAGACTGACTTCGGCGCGCTGGCCAAGGAGCTGCATGGTGACGGGACCAGCAAGCCCGACGTCGACGAGGTCGACGACGAGCTGGACGACGAGTACGACGACGAGTGGGCGGACTACGCCGACGGTCGTAGTAGCAGCGACTGACGCACACACCTCCTGAAGCAGGGCAGGTGCTGCGTCCTGCCCTGCTCCTCCGGAGTCACACGTGCCTGGCTGTCACAGGTGGATGGCGCGCAGGCGTCCGATCTCGCTCATCCGTCGCTCGGCGAGGCGGTCGGCGGCCACGGCCGGCGGCACGCCCTCCTCGGCGGCGAGCGCGAACACAGCCTTCGTCGTGTCGAAGATCGTCGCTGCACGCTGCTGCGCGCGGTCGAACGAGAACCCCTCGAGCTCGTCGGCCACCTGGATCAGGCCACCCGCGTTGACGACGTAGTCGGGTGCGTAGAGGATTCCGTGCTCCTCGAGCAGCTTCTCCACGCCCGGGTGCGCGAGCTGGTTGTTGGCTGCACCGCACACGACCCGGGCGCTGAGCACCTCGACCACGTCGTCGTCGAGGGCGCCACCGAGTGCGCAGGGTGCGTACACGTCCAGCGGCAGCGCCAGCAGCGCGGCGGTGTCTGCGGCGGCGCGAACGTCGGGGTAGCTGGCCTGGACCGCGGCGACGGCGCTGGGCATGACGTCGGTGACCACGACGTTCGCGCCGTCCTCGACGAGGTGCCGGACGAGATGGCGGCCGACCTTGCCGACACCGGCCACGCCGACGGTGCGCCCGGACAGCGTGGGGGCGCCCCACGTCGCCTCGGCGGCGGCACGCATGCCCTGGAAGACGCCGAACGCCGTCAGCACCGAGCTGTCGCCTGCACCACCGTGGGCGACGGTGCGACCGGTCACGTAGCGGCTCTCCCGGGCGACGATGTCCATGTCCTCGCTGAACGTGCCGACGTCGCAGGCCGTGAGGTAGCGCCCGTGCAGCGACTCGACGAAGCGTCCGTAGGCCCTCAGGAGCGCCTCGGACTTGTCGCGTCGCGGGTCACCGAGGATGACCGCCTTGCCACCGCCCAGGTCCAGACCGGCGACGGCCGCCTTGTAGGCCATGCCCTTCGACAGGTTGAGGACGTCCTCGAGAGCTGCCTGCTGGTCGGCGTAGGGGTAGAAGCGGGTGCCGCCCAGAGCGGGACCCAGGGCCGTGGAGTAGATCGCGATGATGGCGCGCAGGCCCGAGACGGGGTCGTGGCAGAAGACGACCTGTTCGTGCGGGTGGTCGAAAACAGAATCGGTCACGGTGGTGACCCTTTCCGGTCGGCCCGTCGGGGTGTTGACGGGCGGTTTTTCAGCCTGCTGGGGTGTTGCAGGCATCACTTTCAGGGTAGGACACAGGCGTGGTGGCTTCGGTAGGGCCACTCGTCAACTACCCGGAATGACTAGACGGATCCTGGTTGTGGCTCTTTCAGCCCATTGTCATAGTTTCGCCGCTGTCTTACCCTGACTAAGGAGAGTGCCGGTCGGGGGGCCGGACTCGTCGTCACATTGAGACAACACAGTGGGGAGGTTCGCTGATGAACACGCGACCGCCTGAGTCTGAAGCGTTGCTCACGCCTGCAGAGGTGGCGGCCATGTTCCGGGTGGACCCGAAGACGGTTACCCGGTGGGCCAAGGCTGGCAAGCTGAGCTCGATTCGGACGCTCGGGGGACACCGTCGGTACCGTGAGTCGGAAGTTCGCGAACTGCTGAGCGGGATGGTTCCCGAGCAGCGCCGCGGCGACATGGACTGAGTTCCGACAAGCAACACTCTTTGGTGGGGGATTCCTTAGGGGGGATTTCAAAAGCCAAAGTTTTCGAAGGCCTGGTGCACCGCACCAGGCCTTCGCGCTGTCTCCCGCCGCTGCCGGCTCAGCGCAGCGAGCGCACGTAGCCGAGCGCCCGCCGCGCTTCGTTCACCCGTTGCTCCCACGTCACACCCATCGCGACGAGCAGGGTGCCGGCCAGGCCGAGCAGCACCCACCGGGGGACCGACGAGTCGGAGAGGTACGGCGCCGCCAGGCGCAGCACGACCAGGGAGCCGATCGCAGCCCCGAAGGTCAGCGGAGCAGTCCAGCGAGCCTGGACGCCCGCGACGACCAGAGCCAGGCAGGCGAGCCCGAGCAGCACCGTGCGAGGCGACTGGGGGTCGTCGAGGACCCAGAGCAGGCTGGGGACCAGGGCCAGGCTGAGGCCTGCACCCAGCGCGGGGACCGTGGCAGAGCTGCTGTGCCGGCGCAGGTGCACGAGGCCCACCACCAGCAGCGCGACCGCCGAGGGCAGCGTGTACGGCTCGGGCTGCGTGACGCCGAGGTCGGAGAGTCGGACCCAGGTGGCCGCTGCGAGCAGGAGCCCGCCGACCCAGCCCAGCTCGCGCCGGTCGTCGCGCAGCAGCGCATGCGCACACGTGGCGACGCCGGCAACGGTGAGGTAGACCGCGATCCACGTATTCGTCTCCGGCCCGGGGGCCACGGAGACCCCGGCAAGAACGAGGCCCACCATCCCGAGCGCTGCGCCGACCTCGAGGCCCACACTGCGCCGGACGATCGCGACGAGCGGGACCGCGGCGGTGCCGAGAGCAGCGACCCACGTCCCGGGCTGGTCGAGAAGCAGGCCCCACGTCCAGAGAGAGCCTGCCAGCGCGAGCTGGGCGACGAGGGCGCCGGCCTCGGTCAGCTCTTCGCGCTCCTCCCGCACGTGCGTCCACCAGCCGGCACCGAGGACCACGGCGAGCGCGACAGCGGCAAGGCCGTCCGAGTGCAGCGCGAGCACCAGGCCGGCGAGAAGCAGCAGCACGGTCGGCTCGAGCTCGCGTCGCACGAGGAAGCCGACTCCGCCGACCAGACAGAGCCCCACGAGGAGCAGCACAGGGACCGGGTAGAGCGCGACGGTGGCCACGGTCGTGAAGGCGGCGACGGAGGGCAGCAGCTCCTTCCAGCCAGTCGGGCGCAGCGCGACCACCACCGCTGCGAGCAGCGAGGCCACGGCGAGGGGCAGCAGCCACGGCTGGAGCTCGAGGTCCGCAGCAGGCATCCGGTCGCCGATCAGCCCGCGTTCGGCCACCTCGTCCACCCAGCGGAGCCCGGCGGTGACCAGCAGGTAGGCCGCGGAACCGACCACGCCCGCGGCGCCGGACGCCAGGGCGACCCAGGCCGTGGCGTTCCAGGGCTTCGGCAGTGCGAGCACGAGCGTGGCCCCGGTCAGCACCGCGAGGGCTATGACGGCGGCCTCGGTCGCACCCTCGTCCAGACCGGCAGCAACCACGACGAAAGCAGCGATGGCGGCCGCGACCGAGGCGGCGAGCTGGCGTACGGCGAGGGGCAGGCGACCGACCGCCGCGAGGCCGGCCACGATCGCGGCGGCGGCGAGAGCGGGCCAGGCGCCACCGTCGGCCCAGACGCCGGTGAGCGTCGGGTCGCTGGTGATCCGGTCGAAGCCAGCCAGCCCCAACGTGATCCACGGGAGGAGTGCGACGGCTCCGGCGCAGACCGTCGCGATCTCGAGCGACACCCGGTCGAGCAGCACGACCACGCCGCCGGCGACGAGCGTGGCCACGAGCAGCCGGCCCTCGGCGGACCCCCACTCTCCAGCAGCCAGACCCGCAGCCGCGATCCCCGTGCCGAGTCCGACCACCACCTCGCCGGCCGAGAAGGCACCTGACGGGGTCCGTCGCAGAGCGAGGCAGGCCGAGGTCGCCGCCAGCACGAGGATGCCGCCGAGGAGGACGCTGAAGGTCGACACACTCGGGTCACCCAGCCAGCCGGCGTTGTCCGCCCCGACCACGTCGAGCGTGAGGAGGCCCAGCGTGACGAGGCCGAGCGACTCGACCGCACCGCGCAGGCTCTTGCGAGCCAGGACAGCAGTCAGGGTGCCGGACAGCACCGTGAAGCCGACCAGGGTCGCCGTACGACCGCCCACGCCCATCACCGACCAGGTGACGGCGAGGAAGACGAGGGCGGCGACGAGCAGGCAGCCCGCGCCCAGCGTGAGCAGGATCTTCGGGACGGACGCGGTGGTCATCCCCGTCCTCGTGCTGGGCACGCGCGACGGAGGTGCCGGCGTGAACACCGTCGTCGTCTCGGGGGCTGGCGGTGGCTCGGGGCGTGCGGGTCTCACGGCTGACGCGCGCAGCGAGACCAGCAGCTGGTCGGCGTGGGTCAGGGTGGCATACAGCTCCTGGGCGACTGCCCCTTGCAGGGGGAGGCTGCAGGTACGGCAGGCCTCCTCGCCGTAGGCGATGGGACCGTTGCAGTCCGGGCACCGCAGGGGGTCGGCGTAACGCTTCATGGCTCTATTGCGCCACGCCGAGCCCCCTGCGGCTCAGTGCCTTCCGACTCAGCAGGCATGAGTAGGAAGACTCAGTCGAGCGACTAGTTCAACGCCATCTTGGGCTCGCCCAGGCTGGACAGGCCGCTCTGGCTGCGGACGCAGGTGCCACTGCGTGGGACGCCGCTGTTGTACGCCAGCCGCACACAGGCGCGCGTCGCCAGCTGTCCCCAGTAGTTCGGGTGCAGCGACTCCTGCATGTAGTAGTTGCCGGTCGCCGTCACTGTGCGGATGGTGTTGATCCACTCGGTCTTGTCGACCGCGCCCTTGCTGGTCCACCGCGCGAGTCCCTTTTCCTCGTAGAGACCGACGGTGCTCTCGCAGAGCCGGCGCCCGACGAAGGTGCTCGCCAGGTTCAAGGTGCGCGCGTTCGTGATGCCCGCCTCACCGATCGCGCCGAACACCGCTCCGTTGATCGTGGGCAGCAGGGTGGCGTTGGCGTAGTCGGCGTCGGCGTTCCAGAACCCGCAGCCGCCGGTGCTCTGCCGGGTGTAGCCGCTCTGGCTGTAGCGGAAACCGGCGCCGTTGGGGATGGGTGAGGGGTAGTTCTGCACGAGCATGGTCCAGGCGCTGTCGGCGTACCCCGCGTTGCGCATGGCCAGGCGGACGTTGAGCAGCGCGTTGGCGATGGCCGTCTTCTTGGCCGCGACGTTGGAAGGCGACATCGCGTTCGTGACGATGGTGTCGTCCTTGCAGTAGTCGGGCCACCAGGACGACGACAGCAGGAAGTCCTGGACGCATTGCTGCACGATGGCGGCGAAGTCGAAGTCGTTCCCGCCGATCGAGACGACGACCATCTTCACGTTGTGCGTGGATGCGAACTGCTGCAGCAGCTTCGCCTGGCCCAGCTGGCCGTTGCCGCTGTCGTAGAAGTCGAGGCCCGGCTTGAAGTACTCGCCCGTGGTGGTCGCCGTCCTCGCGCCGGAGCACGCCAGGTTGAGGCCACTCACGCCACCGCCGACGTAGATCTCCGCAGCCTTGCTGCGATGGCAGCGCTCGATGGTCTCGGCGTTGTTCGCCGCGTTGTCGAAGTACGTCGTGGGCCCGCCGGCGTCGTGGATCGACTCGCCGTTGTTGGTGTTGCCGGCCCAGCGGCCAGCCTCCCCGGAGATGTAGGAGTCGCCGACCGAGACGACCCACGGGGTGCCCACCCCGGGTCCGTCGGCTGTGGCCGGCGAGCTGGTCAGAGCGAGGCCGGCAATGCTCGTCACCAGGCTGGTCAAGGTCGCGACGGACAACGCCGCTGTGGCTCGTGCTTTCGACACCTGCGATCTCCTTTGAACGCTGTCGCCAGCCCTCCCTGGACGCACCGTAGTGGTGTAGGTCACACAAGCGAAAGACCCTCGTTTCGGGAGCCGGCTCCGAACGGCGGACGAGAGTCCTCGGTCACCAGCCGGTCGCCCGCACGTCACAGAACTGTCGGTCGGGGCGTCTTAGGTAGGAACCGATGAGTTCGGGCCGGAACCCCGGTCTGCCTCAGGGAAAACCCGGATGCGCGCCTGCGCGCCTGACTGATGGAATCGTCGCCATGCATGCACAGATCGCCGGAAGCCTGACCGGCCGCGTGACCAAGTGGTTCGTCCTCGTCTTCTGGTTGGTCGCCCTGGTGGTGGGCGCGACCTTCGGCAGCAAACTGATGGACGTCCAGAACAACGAGGCGTCGTCCTGGCTCCCCGGCAGTGCGGAGTCGACCCGCGCGCTGGAGAAGCTGACCCCGTTCTACGACCCGGACACCATCCAGACCGTCGTCGCGTACGAGCGTGATGCCGGACTCACCGACGGCGACATCGCGGCCGCGACGGCACAGGCCAAGGAGTTCGGTGAGCTCGATGGCGTGGACGGCGAGGCCATCGGTCCGGTGGTGTCAGCAGACGGCAAAGCGATGCAGACCCTGGTCAACTTCAACTTCGGGCCCAACGGCTGGATGGAGATGCCGGAGACCGCCGACACATTGCGTGACATCGCGGAGATCGATGGGGTGA
The DNA here is from genome assembly GCA_035699605.1 of Nocardioidaceae bacterium. GTDB lineage: Bacteria > Actinomycetota > Actinomycetes > Propionibacteriales > Nocardioidaceae > SSC3. Next base: position 47,637 of record DASSPN010000001.1, read on the forward strand.
CGACGTTCGTCACCGGTCAGGGCGGTCAGGCCGCCGATGCTTCTGAGGTCTTCGAGGGCATCGACGGCGCCCTCCTCTTCGGCGCGCTCGGTGTCGTGATCGTGATCCTGCTTTTCACCTACCGCAGCCCCGTCCTCTGGATACTGCCGATCTTCTCCGCGGTCGTCGCGCTGATGGTGGCGCAAGGTCTCATCTACTTCCTCGCCAAGTACGCCGACCTCACGGTCAACGGGCAGAGCCAGGCGATCCTGTCGATCCTGGTGATCGGTGCGGGGACCGACTACGCATTGCTGCTCGTCGCTCGCTACCGCGAGGAGCTGCGCCGACACGACGACCGGCACGAGGCGATGGCCTACGCCCTGCACCGGGCGGCGCCCGCGATCCTGGCGAGCGCGGCGACCGTCGTGATCGGCATGCTGTGCCTGCTGTTCGCGGAGATGAACTCCACCGCCGGCCTCGGTCCGGTGACGGCGATCGGCGTTGCCGTCACCTACCTGGTGATGGTGACCTTGCTGCCGGCGCTGCTGGTGATCTTCGGCCGGTGGATCTTCTGGCCCAAGCGCCCGTCGTTCGGCACCCCTGAGCCCACCCAGAACGGCTTCTGGTCGCGGGTCGCCGACCGCATCAAGGTGCGGCCTCGCGCGGTGTGGGTGACCACGTCGGTGCTTCTGGCCGTCGCGTGCCTCGGCTTCCTGCGGCTCGACACCGCCGGCTTGGCCACCGAGGACCAGTACACGACCGAGATGGAGTCGATCGAGGGCCAGAAGATGCTCGCCGATCACGAGCTCTTCGACTCCTCGAACACCGTCCAGGTCGTCACGAACGAGGCCCAGTCCGAGGCCGTGCGAGCCGCCATGACCGGCATCGAGGGTCTGGGTCAGCCGAGCGAGCCCCGCTCGCAGGGAGGTATCTCGTTCATCGAGGCGACGCTCTCGGGTGACGTCGCGGCGCAGTCCACCTTCGAGGTGGTCGAGGCCGTGCGGGACGCCGTCCACGAGGTTCCCGGCGCGGATGCCCTGGTCGGCGGCTGGTCCGCGATCTACCTCGACACCAAGATCGCGTCGAGCCGCGACAACCTGGTGATCATCCCGATCGTGCTCTTGATGGTGCTGCTCATCCTGGTCGCGCTGCTGCGGGCCGTGGCGGCGCCGCTGATCCTGCTCGCCACGGTGGTGCTGTCCTTCGGTGCGGCGCTGGGGATCTCGGCGCTGCTCTTCGAGTACGTCTTCGGGTTCCCCGGGTCGGATCCGGGCTTCCCCCTGTTCGCGTTCGTCTTCCTGGTCGCGCTGGGCATCGACTACAACATCTTCCTGATGACCCGGGTCCGCGAGGAGACGCTGCAGCGCGGGACCCGGGCCGGCTCGATCGTGGCGCTGAGCTCGACCGGCGGCGTGATCACCTCGGCCGGGCTCGTGCTGGCGGCGACGTTCCTCGTACTCGGCTCGATCCCGCTGGTCTTCCTTGCGCAGCTCGGGGTCGCGGTGGCGCTCGGCATCCTGCTCGACACGATGATCGTCCGGTCGGTGCTCGTCACCGCGATCAACCTCGACCTCGGGCAGAAGATCTGGTGGCCGAGCAAGCTGGCGACCGTCGACGAGGACGCCTTGGTCCCGCAGGCGGATCCGTGGGAGGCGGAGCACCAGGGGTCGACCCGCCAGGCGGCTCTGGTCGACGACTGAGCCGGTCCAGATCAGCAGTGCACGTCACGAGGACCCCCTGCCGAGCAGGGGGTCCTCCTGTTTACGCTGCTGCCTAGGTCTCTCGGGGTTCGTCAGAAAGCGTGGGGTGGATGAGCGAGCTCGGTGATCCTGGATTCCTGGCCCGGTTGGTGACCGGTCGGAAGGCCAAGTGGGTTGTGATCGTGGTCTGGTTGGCCCTGGCCGCGGGTTTCGGCTCGCTCGCCGGCGGGCTCAGCGACGCGCAGGAGAACGACGCCGCGGCATGGCTGCCGGGCGACTCCGAGTCGGCCGAGGCGATCGAGGCGCTGTCGCCGTTCTACGACTCGGAGAACTTCGACACCAACATCGTGGTGGAGCGCACCGACGGCTCACCCTTGACGTCGGCCGACCAGACGGCGATCGAGGGGCTGTCGGCAGATGTGGCCGGGCTCGAGCACGTGGTCCCCACCCCGACGGTGGAGGTGGCGAGCAACCAGCAGGCCGCCGTGGTCCACACGATCATCAACCCGGGGACGGGCGGCTGGGAGACGATCCTCGAGGTCGCCGAGGAGATCCGTGACCTGGGGGAGGAACTTCCCGGCCTCTCCCTGTACGTCGCCGGTCCTGGCGGCAACGCGGCCGACTCGATGGAGGCCTTCGGCGGCATCGACGGTGCGCTGCTGCTCGCAGCCCTCGCCGTGGTCGTCGTCGCCTTGCTGGTGACCTACCGGAGCCCGGTGCTCTGGCTGCTCCCCGTCTTCACGGTGCTCTCCGCGCTGGGCGTCTCCATGGGCATCGTCTACCTGCTGGCGACCGAAGCCGACCTGACCGTCAACGCCCAGACCTTCAGCATCCTTCCCATCCTCGTCTTCGGCGCCGGCACCGACTACGCACTGCTGCTGATCGCTCGTTATCGCGAGGAGCTGCGTCACCACGAGGACAAGCACGAGGCGATGGCTCTCGCCCTGCACCGGGCCGGCCCGGCGGTCTTCGCCAGTGCGATCACCGTGGTGATCGGCCTGCTGTGTCTCGTGCTGGCCTCGATGAACTCCACAGCCGGGCTCGGCCCGGTCTGCGCCGTGGGCATCGTGATCGCGATGGGCGCGATGCTCACCTTGCTCCCCGCCATCCTGCTGGCCTGCGGCCGATGGGTCTTCTGGCCGGCCAACCCGGCGTTCGGGTCCGAGGACCACACCACCGACGGCCTGTGGGCCAAGGTCGGGGAGCTGGTCGCGAGGTCGCCCCGGATGATCTGGGTCGGGACGACCGTGGTGCTCCTCGCCCTGTCCAGCGCCTTCTTCGGCCTCGAGGCCCAGGGCCTGAGCTCGAAGGACTCCTTCACCTTCACGCCGGACTCGGTGAAGGGCGACGCGATCGTCGCGGAGAACTTCGACGCCGGGGTCGGCGTACCGATCTTCGTGGTCGCGAAGGAGAGCGCGGCTCCCGCGGTCGTCCAGGCGATTGCCGGTGTAGAGGGGATCATCGCGCAGTCGGTCACCCCGTTCGCCGCGCCGCAGGACGGCGTCGTACCGATCGCCGCGACCCAGCTGGCCGCGTCCGACACGAAGGAGGCCCGGGACACGGTCGAGCGTGTGCGGGAGGCCGTGGGTGCGGTGGACGGCGCCGACGCCCTCGTGGGCGGTCAGACCGCTGTCGTGCTCGACATGATCGACTCGTCGGCCCGCGACAACCGGGTCATCATCCCGATCATCCTCGCGGTCGTGATGCTGGTTCTGTGCGTGCTGCTGCGCGCGATCGTCGCCCCGGTGATCCTGCTGCTGACGGTCGTGCTCTCCTACGCAGCAGCCATGGGCATCAGCACGCTGCTCTTCGAGCACGTCTTCGGCTTCCAGGGGGCAGATGCGAGCTTCCCGCTCTTCGCCTTCGTGTTCCTTGTCGCGCTGGGTATCGACTACAACATCTTCCTGATGACGCGCGTCCGGGAGGAGTCCGCGCGCGTGGGCACACGTGAGGGTGCGCTCGTCGGCCTGCGTGCCACGGGTGGCGTGATCACCTCGGCGGGCCTGGTGCTCGCGGGCACCTTCGCCGTACTGGGCACGCTTCCGCTGGTGTTCGCCGCGGAGCTGGGTGTCGCGGTCGCCCTGGGCGTGCTCATCGACACGTTCATCGTCCGCTCGGTCCTGGTCACGGCGATCACCCTCGACGTGGGTCGCGTGATGTGGTGGCCGAGCTCGCTGTGGCACAAGCGCGACGACGACCGCCCTTCGGCGCCGGCACGTGAGGCGGCGCTCGTCGACGACTGACCCGCCGCCATTGAGACGCAGCACACCAGGCTTGCTTTCTGACCGACCAACTGTGACAGTAGCACTGTCACTGTTAGAGTTGTGGAGGAACGATGGACTTCAACCTTCCTGAGTCGGCGCTCGCGGTCCGCGAGGGAGTCGGGGCCGTCGCGGCCAAGTACGACAACGCGTACTGGTCCCGGTGCGAGGAGGAGCACCGCTTCCCCGACGAGGTCTTCCGCGACCTGGGTGAAGGTGGCTGGCTGGGGCTCTGCATCCCCGAGGAGTACGGCGGCGGTGGTCAGGGCCTCCTCGAGCTGGCGGTGGCCAACGACACGCTGTGCGCCTCTGGCGGCACCCAGGGCACGTTCATCTACGTGACGACCCCCGGCTTCGGCGCGATGACGCTGGTCCGGCACGGCACGGAGGAGCAGAAGCAGCGCATCCTGCCGGGCATCGCCTCCGGCGACACCCAGTTCTGCTTCGCGCTGACCGAGCCCGACGCCGGGTCGAACGCGATCGAGATCAAGACCCAGGCCCGCCGTGACGGGGACGACTTCTTGATCAAGGGCCAGAAGGTGTGGATCTCCAACGTCGAGCGCGCGGACTGGATGGTCGCGGTCACCCGCACGATCCCCGCCGCCGAAGCCAGCCCGCGGACTGCCGGCTTCACGCTCTTCCTGGTCGACGTGAAGGAGGCGCTCGCCGCCGGCACCCTGTCGTACACGCCGATCCCGAAGATGGGCAGCAACATCCTGCACTCGAGCCAGGTCTTCTTCGACGACGTCCGCGTCCCTGCGGAGAACGTCCTCGGGCACGTGGACGAAGGCTTCGGCGTGCTGTGGGACGTGCTCAACCCCGAGCGCATCCTCGCGGCCGCCGGTGGGGTCGGGTCGGCCGACGCGGCACTCGACGTCGCTGCGCAGTACGCCCGCGAGCGTGAGGTATTCGGCCGTCCGATCGGCGCCAACCAGGCGATCCAGTTCCCGCTCGCGCAGATCAAGGCCAAGACCGAGCTCGCGCGTCTGATGACCTACAAGGCTGCCTGGCTCTTCGACAACGGCCAGATGTGCGGCAACGAGGCCAACATCGCCAAGCTCACGGGCGCCCAGGTCGCCTGGGAGGCCGCTGACCAGGCGTTCCAGACGCTCGGCGGGATGGCGTACTCGAAGGAGTACCCGATCGAGCGGATGTTCCGCGACGCGCGGATCGGCAAGAACATCCCTGTGGCCGAGCAGCTTGTGCTCGCGCACATCGGGACGTCGATGCTGGGACTCCCCAAGTCCTACTGACCCAGCTCGCCGTGCTGCTGGCATAGCGCAACAACTCGAGGCGGAGTACTCTGTGCAACAACGTTGCACAGAACAAAGTCAGGAGCTGCGCGTGGACGACTTCGTCATCGCCGACATCCGCGCCACCACAGTGAGCGTGCCGCTCGAGGCGCCGCTGCGCCATGCAGTCGGTGCCCACTGGGGACGCTTCGTGCGGACCATCGTCGAGGTCGAGACCGCCGACGGCCTGATCGGGCTCGGCGAGCTGGGTGGAGGGGGCGAGAGCGCCGAGGCTGCGATCCGCGGGCTGCTGCCGAACCTGCGCGGCCACTCGCCGTTCCGGCTCGAGGAGCTGCGCTTCGCCATCTGCAACCCGACGGCGAGCCTGTACAACAACCGGACCCAGCTGCACGCCGCCCTCGAGTTCGCCTGCCTGGACCTGGTGGGCAAGAAGCTCGGCGTGCCGGTGCACGACCTGCTCGGTGGACGGGTGCGGGATCGGGT
>DASSPN010000002.1:0-4056 GCA_035699605.1 Nocardioidaceae bacterium
GTCGTCGTTGAGGGCCGCGAGCTCGGTGTTGACCGCGCGCGCGTTGTCCTGGTCGTTCCAGAGGTCAGGGTCGCTCGCGAGCTTCGTGAGCTCGTCGATGCGCGGGCGCGCCACATCGATCTTCATGTAGCCGCGCGCCTCCTCCAGGCGCGCCTTGAGCGACCTGAGGTCGTCAGAGAAGTCCCGCACGGCTGCTACCTGCCGTGGCAGTGCTTGTACTTCTTGCCCGAGCCGCAGTGGCACGGGTCGTTGCGGCCGATCTTCTCCTCGGCCGAGCGCACGATGGGCGCCATGGTCGCCGTCGGATCCGGCTGCTGCGGTGCGCGCGGACCGTCGGCGATCTGCACGTCTGGCTGCGGCTGGGCCACGGGAACCTGGGCCACGCTGGGCACGCCGTGCGCCGCGTCCTGCGGGTTCTCCGACGGCGCCGTGTACTTGAAGTTCGAGACGTCGGGCAGCGCCGCCGGCTCCTGCTTCACGACCTGCAGGTGCAGCACGTACTTGGCGAAGTCGTCGTCGATCGCCGACATCATCGCGTTGAACATCTCGAAGCCCTCGCGCTGCCACTCCGTGAGCGGGTCCTTCTGACCCATGGCCCGCAGGTGGATGCCCTCCTGCAGGTAGTCCATCTCGTAGAGGTGCTCGCGCCAGCGCGTGTCGAGCACGCGCAGCATGACCTGGCGCTCGACCGACCGCATCGTCTCCGCGCCCAGCTCGGCCTCGCGTGCCTCGTACGCGCGCTCGACCTCGGTGACGGCGGCCTCGACGATGTCGTCGAACTCCATCTCCCGCATCTGCTCCGGCGTCAGCGCCGTCGGGTAGTACTCGCGCAGCTCGGTGACGAGTGCCTCGTAGTCGACGTCCTCGCCTTCGTCGTCGTAGAGCTCCTGGGCGCGAACGACGCGCTCCACGGCCGACGTGACCGCGTCGAGCGCCTCCTCACGCAGGTCCTCGCCCTCGAGGATCTGGTCGCGGCGCCGGTAGATGACCTTGCGCTGCGCGTTGAGGACCTCGTCGTACTTGAGGACGTTCTTGCGGATCTCGGCGTTGCGCGCCTCGACCGTGCCCTGCGCCCGCTCGATGGCCTTGGAGACCATCTTCGCCTCGATGGGCACGTCGTCGGGCAGGGCCTTGCCCATCACCCACGACATGGCGCCGGTGGCGAAGAGGCGCATGAGCTCGTCCTCGAGGGACAGGTAGAAGCGGCTCTCGCCGGGATCGCCCTGGCGGCCGGCGCGGCCGCGCAGCTGGTTGTCGATCCGGCGGGACTCGTGGCGCTCGGTGCCGAGGACGTACAGGCCGCCCAGCTCGCGCACGCGGTCGCCCTCGGCCTTGGTCTCGGGCTCGTACTTCTCGACGAGCTGGAGGAAGCGAGGCCGGCCCTCGTCGGACTCGGGGTCGAGCCCCTCCGCCTTCACCTCGCGCCGGGCCAGGCCCTCGGGGTTGCCGCCGAGGAGGATGTCGACGCCTCGACCCGCCATGTTGGTGGCGACGGTGATGGCGTGCAGCCGGCCCGCCTGGGCGACGATCTCGCCCTCCCGGGTGTGCTCCTTGGCGTTGAGCACCTCGTGCGGGATGCCCTCCTTCTTCAGGAGGCCGGACAGGTGGTACGACTTCTCGACCGACACGGTGCCGACGAGCACGGGCTGGCCCCGCTCGTAGCGCTCCTTCAGGTCGTCGATGACGGCGTTGAACTTGGCGTCCTCGGTCTTGTAGATGAGGTCGCCCTCGTCCTTGCGGACCACCGGCTTGTTCGTCGGGATCGGCACGACGGTGAGGTCGTAGGTGCTGGCCAGCTCGGCCGCCTCGGTGACCGCGGTGCCGGTCATGCCGGCGAGCTTGTCGTAGAGGCGGAAGTAGTTCTGGAGGGTGATCGTGGCGAGGGTCTGGTTCTCCTCCTTGATCTTCACCCCCTCCTTGGCCTCGACGGCCTGGTGCAGGCCCTCGGACCAGCGACGACCATCGAGGATGCGGCCGGTGAACTCGTCGACGATCTTCACCTCGCCGTCCATGACGACGTAGTCCTTGTCGCGCTTGTAGAGCTCCTTGGCCTTCAGCGCGACCGACAGCTGGTGGACCAGGTTCTGCTGCACCTCGTCGTAGAGGTTCTCGACACCGAGCGCCTGCTCGACCTTCTCGATGCCGGCCTCGAGGATCGCGACGTGGCGCTTGTCCTCCTCGACGTCGTAGTCGACGTCGCGCTGCAGGCCCCGGACGACGGTGGCGAACTTGTAGTACAGCGAGGCCGCGTCCTGCATGCGCCCGCTGATGATCAGCGGCGTGCGGGCCTCGTCGATGAGGATCGAGTCGACCTCGTCGACGATCGCATACGCGTGCCCGCGCTGGACCTTGTTCTCCTTCGACATCGCCATGTTGTCGCGGAGGTAGTCGAAGCCGAACTCGTTGTTGATGCCGTAGGTGATGTCCGCTGCGTACTGCTCGCGCTTCTCGGCCGAGCTCGTGTGCATGTCCGGGACGATCAGACCGACCTTGAGACCCATCCACCGGTAGATGCGGCCCATCCACTCGGACTGGAACTTGGCCAGGTAGTCGTTGACCGTCACCAGGTGCATGCCCTTGCCGGTCAGGCCGTTCAGGTAGCCGGGCAGGGTCGAGACGAGCGTCTTGCCCTCGCCCGTCTTCATCTCCGCCACCCAGCCGAAGTGCAGGGCGGCGCCACCCATCAGCTGGACGTCGAAGTGGCGCTGGCCGATGACCCGGCTGGCCGCCTCGCGGGTGACGGCGAAGGCCTCCAGCAGGAGGTCGTCGAGGTCGGCGCCGTTGGCCAGCCGCTCGCGGAACTCGACCGTCTTGTGCTTGAGCGCGTCGTCCGACAGGGCGTGGATCTCGGCCTCGAGAGCGTTGATGTCCGGAACGAGGCTCTGGAGCGCCTTGACCTTGCGCCCCTCTCCCATCCGCAGGACGCGGTCGAGTACACCCATGGGCAGCGAGTGTACGGGTGGTCGGGCTAGGCCCTTTCTCGGCGATCCGCTCCCACGGTCTCCTCCAGGTCCAGGAGCTTCTCCCGCACGGCGTAGACCACGGCCTCCATCCGGGAGTGCAGGTGGAGCTTCTCCAGGATGTTCCTGACGTGGTTCTTCACCGTGTTCTCGGAGATGTAGAGCTGGTCGGCGATCTCACGGTTCGTGAGGCCCTGGGCCACCAGCTTGAGCACCTCGAGCTCCCGGTCGGTGAGCTTGGGCGCCGGCACCTGCTGCTTCTCGTCGGCCCGGCGGGCCAGGGCGTTGAACTCCTGGATGAGCTTCGACGCCATCGACGGGCTGATCAGGGTCTGGCCCTGCATCACCGCGCGCACGGCGTCGGCCACCTCCTCGATGGAGATCTCCTTGAGCAGGTAGCCGGTGGCGCCGGCCTTGATCGCCTCGTAGAGGTCGTCCTCCTCGTCGGAGACGGTCAGCATCAGGATCTTCATCGTCGGCATGGTCTCGGCCAGCCGCCGCGTGGCCTCGATGCCGCTGACACGCGGCATCCGCACGTCCATCAGGAGGACGTCGGGCGCGTGCTGCTCGGACTTGGCGATGGCGTCCTCGCCGTCCTCGGCCTCGCCGACGACCTCGATGCCCTCCTCGAACTGGAGGACCTGGATGAGCCCACGCCGGAACAGCGCGTGGTCGTCCACGATCAGGACCCGGATCGGCTCCGATGCCGATCCAAGCGTGTCACTCATGCCGACCCCATCCCCTCGTAGTGCCCAAGAGCCACCACGGTAGGGTAGATCGGACTACTCGGCGCGGAATGGTCACCACCCCCCGCGCAGGCTACGCCGGGCTACTCCAGCTCGAAGAGCTTCTCCCGGACGGCGTAGAGCACGGCCTCCATGCGCGAGTGCAGGTGCAGCTTCTCGAGGATGTTGCGCACGTGGTTCTTCACCGTGTTCTCGGCGATGAAGAGCTGCTCGGCGATCTCCCGGTTGGTGATGCCCTGCGCCACGAGGCGCAGCACGTCGAGCTCGCGATCGGTGAGGCGGGGCACCGGGACCTGCTGGCGATCGGTGGCCCGCTTGGCCAGGTTGGTGAACTCGGCGATGAGCTTGGA
>DASSPN010000003.1:0-6432 GCA_035699605.1 Nocardioidaceae bacterium
AAGGCCTTCAAGGCGGGTCTCGCCGACACGCTTCAGCTCATGGCGGGCAGCCTCTCCGCCGGTCTGTCGCTGGCGCAATCGGTCGACACCGTCGTCCGCGAGGGCAACGATCCGATCGCTTCCGAGTTCCGGCGGGCTATCGTCGAGACGCGGCTGGGTGTGGAGATCGACGACGCCCTCAGCTCGGTTGCCGAACGGATGGAGTCGAAGGACTTCGAGTGGGTCGTCATGGCCATCCGTATCCAGCGCGAGGTCGGTGGCAACCTGTCGGAGCTCCTCAACAAGGTCTCCGCGACCATTCGCGAGCGCGAGTACCTCGAGCGTCACGTGCGCGCGCTTTCGGCCGAGGGACGGTTGTCGGTCTACATCCTCGGCGGTCTGCCCCCTGGGTTCATGCTGTACCTGACGGTCGCCAACCCGGAGTACCTGAAGCCGCTGGTCTCGACCACGATCGGCTTCGTCGCCCTTGGTGTCATGGCCATGCTCCTGGTCGTCGGAATCTTCTGGATGAAGAAGCTCGTGAAGGTGGTGGTCTGACATGGAGGTGGCGACCCTGATCCTGATCGCGGGGATCGTCGGGATCTTCGCGGCCATCATGCTGTCGCTGACGGCGGTCGGCGTCTTCGACAACGAGGCCCGGGGGGTGAGCAAGTCCCTGGCGGTGATCGAGGCTTTCTCGGCCGCGCCCGCGGAGCTTCGCCAGGAGCTCGATCCGTCCTTCAACGACCGCGTCCTCGCTCCGTTGCTCGACCGGTCCCTCAACCTCGGCAAGAAGCTCACCCCCTCCGATCACGCGGAGCGGATCCGCAACCGACTCGAGGTCGCGGGTAATCCCCCGGGTTGGACGATCGACCGGGTCACGTCGATGAAGTTCATCGGCTTCGCGGCCGCTCTCGTCCTCAGCCTCTTGATCACCATGCTCATGCAGCTGGCCCTCGGCCCGACTCTCGCGATCTGCGTCGTCGCGTCCGTGCTGGGCTACCTGGCCCCCAACATGTGGCTGTACCAGAAGGGCTACGACCGAACGGAGAAGATCCAGCGCGCGATCCCCGACGCCCTGGACCTGCTCACCATCTCGGTCGAGTCCGGCCTCGGCTTCGACGCCGCGCTGGCCCACGTCGCCAGGAACACCGAGGGGCCGTTGGCCGAGGAGTTCGCCCGGGTTCTGCAGGAGATGCAGATCGGCCTCGGCCGCGGCGCAGCGCTCCGCGCACTTGGGGAGCGGACCCACGTCAGCGAGCTCAAGGGCTTCGTTGCCGCCATGGTGCAGGCCGATGCGCTGGGCATTCCTATCGCGCAGGTGCTGCGCGTCCAGTCGAGCGAGATCCGGACCAAGCGCCGCCAGAAGGCGGAGGAGCAGGCGCAGAAGGTGGCTGTAAAGATTCTGATTCCGCTGATCTTCTGCATCCTGCCCTGCTTGTTCATCGTCGTGCTTGGCCCGGCCGCGATCAGCATCATGGAGTCGTTCTCGGGCCGATTGTGAATCGTCTCGAGCGTCTGAACGTCTCTGCCCGGGTCTTCGGGATCGCGGCGATCGTCGGACTGAGCCTGGCTCTGTTCGACGCCGCAGTCATCCGCGGCACCCTCCTCCTGGCGGCGATCAGCGCGACGGCGATCGCCGCGACGGTCGGCTCCCGGCTGCCGGTCTTCGTCATTGCCCTCGTCGAAAGCGGGTTCGCCGCGCTCGTGGTCGGTGTGGGTCTTCCTGACGGCCTGGTCCTGCTCCCCTACCTCGTCGTGCCGGCACTCATCGTCGGCCTCATCAGCGGAGCCCGGGCTGTCCTGTGGGTCGTGGGTGTCGAGACAGTGGCCTTGGCCCTCGTGCTTCTGACCGAAGGTCCCGGTCCGACGCTCGAGGGCCTGGCGACCATCCTGCTGCCCTGGCTGACCACGTCCCTGGGAATCGGATTAATGGCCGCGTGGCTGAAGGAGCTCAGGATCGCCACAGGCGGCAAGGAGGACATCAACTACGAGTCGGCACGCCGGCTGCTCACCCAGCTGCGCACTGTCGCACGGCGTCTGTCCGCCGGGCTCGATCCGATCAGCATGTCCGCCCACCTGCTCGAGACCGTGCACCGCGAGGTGGCCGACACCCACAGCGCGGTGTTCGTGAAGTCGGAGGGCGGCGTGCTGATGCCGCTGGCGTACCGGGGAGCTACCGCCCAGGGCACGCTCACCGGACAAGGAGATCTGGTCGACAGGTGCTGGGCGGACACGGTGCCGTGCCAGGCCGCGCAGACGTCCGGGATCTCGGAACGGCGGAACCGGCTGGTTCTTCCCCTCCGCGTAGCCGGACGAATGATCGGGGTGGTGATGGCCGACACCGCACTCCCCGTCTCGAAAGGGGCGCTCGACGCTGTCATGCAGGAGGTAGACGAACACGCCCTTCGCCTGGACACGGCGCTGGTCTTCGACGAGGTGCGCTCCTTGGCCACCGCCGAGGAACGGCAACGCCTGGCCCGTGAGATCCACGACGGCGTGGCCCAGGAGATCGCATCCCTGGGCTATGTCGTCGACGACCTCTTGGCGTCGGCGGGGTCCGACGGACAGCGCCGCAAGCTGGTCAGCTTGCGTTCTGAGCTCTCACGCGTCGTCGGTGAGCTCAGGCTCTCCATCTTCGACCTGAGGAGCGAGGTCGCGAGCAGCCTGGGTTCAGCGCTCTCGGAACATGTCCGCCAGGTAGGGAGCCGGTCGCCCCTCACGGTGCACCTGACGCTCGACGAGGCCCCCACGCGGCTCCGCCCCGACGTGGAGGTGGAGCTCCTGCGCATCGCCCAGGAGGCGATCACCAATGCGCGCAAGCACTCGCAGGCCGGGAACCTCTGGGTCGATTGTCGCGTACGGCCGCCGTTCGCACGAATTGAGATCAAGGACGACGGTCAGGGCCTTGGCCCTGGGCGGGCGGACTCCTACGGCCTTCGCATCATGCGCGAACGGGCCGAACGAATCGGCGCTCGTCTGGAGGTCTCTGACGGAGAAAATGTCGATCCGGCACTTGGCACGGTGGTCACGATTACAGTGGGGTCGGACCTGGACGACAGGGTCAGCGTGGCGAGCGACAGGGAGGCGGCGCGACCGTGACCACAACAGTGCTCTTGGTCGACGACCACGACCTCATCCGTCAAGGCTTGGCGCATGCGTTCGCACGTCACGACGACTTCCGAGTAGTCGGTGAGGCGGGCAGTGTCGCCGAAGGTCTCCGCCTCGTTCGCGACGCATGCCCCGACGTGGTGGTGACGGACGTGCGCCTACCGGACGGCACAGGCCTGGACCTGGTTCGCCAGGTGCGAGCGGCCCGACCGGAGGCAGGCATCGTGGTACTGACCATGTACGCCGGTGACGAACAGCTCTTCGACGCCCTGGAGGCGGGCGCGTCAGCCTTCGTCGCCAAGGACGCGCCCTCGGACGACGTCGTGGCCGCTGCACGACACGCTTCGGTGTCGCCACGGTCGTTCGCCGCCGCGAACCTCGCCGACGCGATGCGACGGAAGATGGCGCCCGCCGGGCCGCAGCTTTCCCCCCGCGAGTCCGAGGTGCTGCGCCTGCTCTCCGACGGTCTCGGAGTGGCAGCCATCGCGCGCCAGCTCTTCGTGAGCGAGTCGACGGCCAAGACTCACATATCGAAGATCTACGAGAAGCTCGGGGCGGCGAACAGGGCCCAGGCCATCATGAACGCCATCCGCGCCGGACTGCTGTCGGGCGACGCGAACTGACTGCCTGCAGTAGTCTGTTCGGGCCATCAGGTTGCCAACCGATCGTCCAAAAGGATCCAAGGATTCCTCCGTTTCCCCGATGTCGGAGACGTACCTCTGCAAGCATTCTTGGTACACCAGGTCTCTCACCTGCGAGGCCTCCAGTCACCACTTGGGAGAATGCAATGCTTGAGTTCCTTCGGACAGTTGCCCGCCGGCGCAACGAGGACGGCGCCTCGGCCGTTGAGTACGGCCTGCTCGTCGCGGCCATTGCCGCGCTCATCGTCCTGATCGTCTTCGCACTCGGTGGCATCGTCAAGGAGACGTTCACCGACACCTGCTCCAACATCAAGGGCAAGGCGACCAGCATCACCGCGACCTGCTGACCGGTCAGTGGGCGACGGCGATGTGGACGGAGTCTCGACGAGACGAAGCGGGCGCTTCCTCCGTTGAGTACGGAATGATCGTCTTCGCCATCGCAGCCCTGATCGCCCTGATCGTGTTTCAGTTGGGGAACGTCACGAGCGAGACCTACAAAGACACGTGCGTCAGTTTCAAGGCGAAGATCAGCACCACGCAGACCTGCTAGTCAAGTGCCAAAGGGGTGCGACCATGGTCGCACCCCTTTAGCGCGCGCCGCTCCAGTGCTTCCTGACGGCACCATCAAGAAGCACAAGCGAACAGACGCTATCCCGACAAGAGCGCGGCGAGGTACGAGGCCAAACGACGCCAGTCGTGATCCCGGGCGGCCGCGGGTCTTACCCGCCCCCGACCCGGTTCGACGAGCTCGAGCAGCTCGCTGAGCTTCCGCGCGACGTGTCCTGGTCCGTCGTGAGCGTCTACGACCACGACCGGTCCATTGAGGTCGAGCGCTTCCGGTGCACCGCCCGAGTCACCCGCCAGTACGGGAAGGCCACATGCCCGCGCCTCGAGAAACACGATCCCGAAAGCCTCGGGCTCCATCCCCACGAGCCGGGTCCGGCAGGGCATGGCGAAAACGTCGCCGGCGTCGGTGTGACCTGGCACATCCTCCCAGGGAACCGCCCCGGTGAAGGTGATGTGACCGGCCACTCCGAGCTTCTGGGCGAGAAGTTCAACGGAGCGGCGGTTAGGTCCGTCGCCCACGAGGAGCAAGCGCGCCGCTGGCAGCCTCCGCACGACCTCGGGCCAAGCCTCAACCAGGCGGTCCTGTCCTTTGCGCTTGACCATTCGTGCCGTGCACACCACCACCGGAGCGTCGGCGGGTATGCCTAACCGTGCCCGGACCTCCGCTCCTCCACACCCCGGGTAGAAGCGGTCGGTGTCGACCCCCGGCGAGAGCCGACGCATCCGCACGGCCGCGTCTGCCGACAGGGCAGGCGCGATCCGATCCCGGCACCAGTCGCTCACGTACGTGATCACGTCCACTGAGTCCCCGATGCGGCGCAGTAGCTGCCGAGTCACCGGGACTCGCGCCCACCACACCTCGTGGCCGTGTGTCAGCGCGACCATCCGCCGCGCCCCCGCCCGCCTGAGCCGCGGAGCCAGCAGCCCCAACGGCGCAGAAGCCCCGAACACCACCCGGTCGCAGTCATGGCGCTCCATCACGTCGACGACCCGCCGCCCCACCGCCGGCGTCGGCAACAGCATCGACGTCGGGTCGCGGTACACCGGGAACGGCAGACTCGCGTCGTACTCGAGGTCCCCAGGCATCGACGCCGTGTAGACCACCACCTCGTCCGGCGGCAGGTTCTGCGCCAGCGACAACACGAAGGTCTCGATTCCCCCTCGCCGCGTCGGGAAGTCGTTGCTGACGAACAGGATTCGGCTCAACGCGACGCCTCCTCGAGAGACGACGGCAGCCCGGCGCGCTGCAGCACGGTCGGGTGCGAGCCGAACCAGAACTGGCTCCACCGAGGCGGAGTCGGGTCCGACACCGACTCGATCGCCAGCCGCCGATGCACCTGCATGAAAGCTCCCGTCTCGCCCGTGGCGACGAGTGACTCGCGGTCCGCCCGCATCTCGACGGCTCGGCTGATCGAGCTCGCAAGAGGGCTGACGACCAGCCCACCCACCGCGACAAGCGCGAGCACCAGAGCGACCGACCCCGGATCAGCAGCTCCATCTACCCCCGAGCGGCGGCGCAACCGAGGGCTGTCCAGAGCCACAGCCAGCAGGGCCACACCCAGGACGGCTCCCCCGGCACCCAGGGCAGTCCCGACGAGCACGTCCTGGTGCTTCGCATGCGCGAGCTCGTGCGCCACGATCACCTCGACCTCCTCCGCCGGCGCCTGCTCGAGCAGCGTGTCATAGAGCACCACGCGCCGCGTCTCCCCCAGTCCCGATACGTATGCGTTCAACGTCGTGGTGCGCCGCGACGCGTCTGCGACCAGCACCTCCCCGACCTCGACACCCTGCTGCTCCGCCAGGACCAGAACTTGGTCGCGAAGCGGCCCGTCCTCCAGCGGTGTGAACCTGTTGAACACCGGCTCAACGAGGACGGGGTACAGGAACGACCCCGCGACGATCAGCAGCGCCGCCGCTCCCCCGACCCACGCGTACCAGCCGCGGCCCGCCCACCGCGCCAGGCCGACCAGCACGAGCAGCAGCAGCGAGGTCACTGCCCAGGAGACGCCGAGCGAGAGAAGCCGGTCGACCGCCCACCCGCCCAGGCTCTGCCGGGTCAGGTCGTACTCGAGGTTCTGCTCACGGACCAGCAGCGCGAACGGCAGCGTCACCAGCCGGCCGATGAGCAGCAGGA
>DASSPN010000004.1:0-2869 GCA_035699605.1 Nocardioidaceae bacterium
CGGACCTGCGACGCCGAGTTGGTTCGAGGCTACCGATCCCCGGTGACGAGATCGCCGGGCCGGAGCGTTCGGCGAGCCTTGACCCGGTGGCGGGCGAGCCACTCCTCGATCTCGGCGGGATCGAAGCGCAGCAGGTGTCCCCACTTGATGAACGGGATGCGCCGGTCGTCGACGAGCCGGCGGATGTGCCGGACGCCGACGCCGAGCCATTCGGCGACCTCGCCGATGGACAGCAGCGGGCGCCGGTCGGCGCCGGCGGGGCGGAACTCGGTGGTGGATGTGGTCATGGCTTCTCCTTGTCGTTGGTGGCCACTACCCCCACTAGGCCGTTTCAGAGGGCAAAACCTCACGCGGCCCGTCGAAGAAATCCGACGGAAAGCGGTGGCGATCGAGCGAGCAGACCTCGCCCGACAACCCCACTAACCCGGACCGTTCAGTAGGCCCGCCGGTCCGGTAGAGGCCGATCCGCGAAGCGGCCCTTCTGGCAAGGGATGCTGTGGGTGTCGAAGCCAACAGAACCCGAGACAGAAGGGCACTTCGCAGGTGAATCGTAGACGCGGTCGGAAGCGCTTGATGGTGACCGGCGGCGGGCGGGGGCTGGTGAACCATGCCGGCGCCCGTTTGCTGTCGGACGTGGCCGATGACATCGGCCTCACGCTCGGGTTATCGGTCGCCTTGGCACCCACGAAGAAGCGCCGGCGCGGCCATGACCGTGGTGAGGTGCTGCGGGACTTGGCGGTGATGGTCGCCGACGGCGGCACCCGCATCTCCGACCTGGCAGTGCTGCGCAACCAGCCAGAGCTGTTCGACGGTGTGGCCTCGACACCGACGGCATGGCGGACCTTGGAAGCCATCGACGAGGGCGTGCTCGAACAGATCGCCGTGGCCCGTGCCCATGCCCGCCAGAACGCGTGGGCCCGGGGGATGGACCCGGGCTTCTACGTGATCGACCTCGACGCCACACTCGTCGGCGCGCACTCGGAGAAAGAAGGCGCCGCGCCGACCTACAAGAAGGGCTTCGGGCACCACCCGCTGATGGCCTACCTCGACGCGACGGGCGAGCCCCTCGCTGGGCTGTTGCGGCCGGGCAACGCCGGCTCTGGCACCGCAACGGATCACGTCACCGTCCTCGACGACGCCTTGTTCCAGTTGCCCGTCGACCCACTCGAGGTCGAGGTGATCGCCCGGGCCGACACGGCCGGCTGCTCGCACGGGTTCCTCGACGCCTGCATCGAGCGAGGTGTGCGGTTCATCGTCGGGCATCGCCTCACCGCCGACATCGCCCAGATCCTCATCGAAACACCAGACGCCGCTTGGCAGACCGCGATCTCCGCCGATGGCACGGAAGAACGTGACTGGGCCCAGGTCGTCGAGATCACCGACCACGTCGACCTGTCCGGCTGGCCCCAGGGCACCCGGATGATCGCCCGCCGCGAGCACGCCCATGTCGGCGCCCAGCTCACCTTCACCGACATCGACGGGCACCGCTTCCAGGTGTGCATCACCGACCTGCCCGATGACGACATCTGCTACCTCGAAGCGCTCTACCGAGGTCGGGGCCGGGTCGAACGACGGATCTGCGATGCCAAAGACACCGGCCTGGCCAACCTGCCGTCGGCGTCGATGGCCATCAACCAGGCGTGGGTCACGGTCGTGATGCTCGCCCAGGACCTGCTCGCCTGGACCCAGCACCTCTACCTCGACGGCGACCTCGCCATCGCCGAGCCCAAACGGCTCCGCTACTGCCTGCTCCACGTCGCCGGGATGATCGTGCGCACCGGACGACAAACCAAGCTGCGCCTCGCCGACGACTGGCCCTGGACCGACGCCCTCATCGCCGCGTTCAACCGGCTGCAGCACCGGCCTCTCCGCTGCTGAACAACAGCGCCGGCACCGTGGCAGCCGGAGCAGCATCCCGAGCCACGACAGCACCAAGACGGCCTCGCACCTCAGCTTCGACGCGCCCCACCACGCACGAGCCAGTCGTTGTCACCAACCTCACCGCCGGCGACTCGGTTGTCACCACCCCGGACCGGCTACTGAACGGTCCGGGCTAACAGGGTCCCTCGTACGCCGTCGCGAACGAAGCTGAAGACGACGGCCCACACAACGGCGCCGAACGCCCAGGGGGAGCGTGAGCAGAGCCTTGGCTGGCTGGTAGGGCGACTCGCCTGCTGGGAGCTGGGGCTGGTCGGCGAAGAGGAGCGCCATCTGGTGTCGCTCAAGTGGCGAGGATCCTCTTCCTTCCGTGGCGTCCCACCAGCCCTTCATGAGCTTCTTGGTCCTGGCGTCGATGCCCTCGAGGCTTGCCGTTCCGGGGCCTGGCTCTTGTTCTGCAGCGTCGGTGAACCACTCGCTGACCAGGGCTTCGAGGAAGATGGCCGAGTAGATGACCGCAGACGTGACTGCCTGCAGGTGTTCGCCAACGTGAGGGTCAGCCCAGTCACCGGGATGTTCCTCCTCAAGCTCCTCACCCTTGGTAGCTGAGCGCGTCGCAGCCAGGAGTGCCTGCAAGGAGAAGTAGGCCCGCACCGTCGCTCTCGCCTGCATGGTGATCGCTGGCAACACGGCTACGTCTCGCTCCTCGCGCGCGGGTTCCCCTTCGTCATCGATCACAGGCCAAGTTTCGCGCTCCGGTGTCAGATCGCGTCCTCCGCACCGCGTGCGCGGGATGATCCCTGCCGGCAAGTTGGCGCTCCGTCCATGCGCCAAGGTCCCCTTGGAAGCGCTCGTGAAGGAACGATAGGCAAGCCTCTCGAGACGAAGCCTCCGCTCCTGTCCCGAACCGGCCTCCCCGGCGCGCTCGACTCCACCGACGCGAGTGCCGGGATTGGGTCCCGTACCACTGTGGTACCACTGGCAACGGAAA
>DASSPN010000005.1:0-56141 GCA_035699605.1 Nocardioidaceae bacterium
AGCACGACGCCGACGCTGGACGCGAGAGCGAAGGTGCGGGTCCAGCCGAGCTCGTGCAGGGCCACGGACAGCGGCGTGGCTGCGACGACTCCGCCGAGCTGACCCACCTGGCCCGTGAGCTGGACGATCCGGGGTGCCTGCGCGACGAAGAACCACAGGGTCACCAGGCGGAGCACGCTGACGAAGACCATCGCGTCGCCCGCGCCGAGCACCACCCTCGCGACGACGGCCGCTCCGAAGGACTCCGCGAAGGCAAAGAGCAGCTGGCCGGCTGTCATGAGGACGAGCCCGCTGAGCAGCAACCGCTTCGACCCGAAGCGGTCCAGCAGCACGCCGACCGGGATCTGCATCCCGGCGTAGACGATCAGCTGGAGGACCGTGAACGTGGCGAGCTCTGTCGCCTTGATCTCGAACCGTTCGGTGGCGACCAGCCCGGCGACGCCGAGCGAGCTGCGGTTGAAGACGGCAAGGAGGTACACCCCCATGGCCACCGACCAGATGACCCACGCACGGCGCCGACCGATGTCGTGCATCAGCTCCGCTTCGCGCGTCGGGGTCATGGGCTCCAGGCTAGGCGGCGGTTCTTCGACACCACGGTTCGGCACAATGGCTCGCATGCCAAAGATCGGGCAACAGATCGGTGACGCCTCGGAGCCGACCGTCTGGGAGGGTCGACGGCTCTCCCTACCGGGGCAGGCCTCCGGTGGCAGGCTCCCCGCTGCGCGCTACCGCGTCACGACCGAGCGGGTCTACTGGACTGCCGGTCGGCTCGCCCGCAAGACCGAGAGCGTCCCCCTGTGGGCGGTCCGCGAGGCCACGGTCCAGCAGAGCGTCCAGCAGCGCGCGCGCCGTCTCGGCACCATCACGGTGTCGCTGCAGCACCCCGACTACCAGGGCCTGCCGACGTACGTCGTGCTCGAGGACGTCGAGCGGCCGCGCGAGACGGCACAGAAGATCCGGGGCGCGGCACGCCAGGCCCGCAAGGCCCACGACGCGAGGGCGTGATCGCGGCAGCCCGCTCCACCTCCTCGGCAACGCACCGTAGGGTGGCCGGGACGAAAGGTGGCCGGGCATGAAGCTGAGGTTGTCCCCCGAGGACGAGGCCTTCCGCGCCGAGATGCGCGAGTTCTTCACGACGCAGTTCCCCCAGGACATCCGCGACGCCGTCGCCGCCCGCCACGAGCTCTCCAAGGAGCAGATCGTGCGCTCGATGCGGGTGCTCAACGAGCGTGGCATCGCCGTACCCAGCTGGCCGGTCGAGTGGGGCGGCAAGGACTGGACGCAGCTGCAGAAGTACATCTGGCACGAGGAGATGCTCCTTGCCTGCGTCCCGCCGCCGCTGACCTTCAACGCGAGCATGGTCGGCCCGGTGATCGCGAACTTCGGCTCGCAGGAGCTGAAGGAGCGCTTCCTCCCGCCGACGCGCAACTGCGACATCTGGTGGTCCCAGGGCTTCTCCGAGCCGGACGCGGGCTCCGACCTCGCGTCGCTGCGGACGACGGCGATCCGCGACGGTGACGTGTACATCGTGAACGGCCAGAAGACGTGGACCACCCTCGGGCAGTACGGCGACTGGATCTTCATGCTGGTCCGGACCGACCCGGACGCACCGAAGAAGCAGGCCGGCATCTCCTTCCTGCTCATCGACATGACCTCGCCCGGCGTCACCGTCCGCCCGATCCAGCTGATCGACGGTGGCTACGAGGTCAACGAGGTGTTCTTCGACAACGTCGAGGTCCCGGTCGAGAACCTCGTGGGCGAGGAGAACCGCGGCTGGGACTACGCGAAGTTCCTGCTCGGCAACGAGCGGGTCAGTGTTGCGCCGGTCGGGTCGATCAAGCGGCTGCTCGCCCAGGCAAAGACGTGGGCCGGTGACCAGCTCGGCGAACCGCTGGTCGCCGCAGAGGTGGCCCGGCTCGAGAACGAGCTGCTCGCCCTCGAGCTGACTGTCCTCCGCGTCGCCGCACACTCCTCGGACGGCAAGCCGCACCCGGCCTCGTCCGTGCTCAAGCTCCGCGGCACCGAGCTGCAGCAGGAGGTCATGGAGCTCGTCGTCGACCTCGCCGGGGCCGATGCGCTGGCCAGCGGCGCCGGGGCCGGCGTGCCGGGGTGGGCGCAGGTGTCCGCACCGCACTACCTGAACTTCCGCAAGGCCTCCATCTACGGAGGCTCCAACGAGGTGCAGCGGCAGATCATCGCCGGCACCATCCTGGGTCTCTGAGGAGCACGACGATGGACTTCGACTTCACCGACGAGCAGCTCGCCCTCCGCGACGCGGTGCGCGGGCTGCTGGCCACGACGTACGCCTCCATCGACGGGCGCCGCACGGCGACCGCGAAGGACCCCGGGTTCGACGAGGACATGTGGCGTCGGCTCGCCGAGCTCGGCGTGCTCGAGCTGCCCTTCACCGAGGACGCGGGACCGACAGAGGTCGCGATCGTCGCCACCGAGATCGGCCGGGTCGTGTCACCCGAGCCCTTCGTCGAGGCGATCGTGCTGGCTGGCGGGCTGCTCCACACAGCCGGGGCCGACACCTCGGGCGTCGGAGACGGCTCCGTGTTGCCCGCCTACGCCGGTGGGCCCGGCGTGACCGCACGCGAGACCGACGGAGGCTGGGTGCTCGACGGAGTCAAGGAACCGGTGCTGAACGGCGCCCGAGCGGACCTCCTCGTGGTGACCGCTGACGTCGACGGCAGCACAGCGATCTTCAGCACCACGGGCGGCGCCGCTGCCGGCTACGCGACGTTCGACGGGGGTCGAGCGGCACGGGTGACCTTCGACGGGACACCGGCCGAGCTCCTCGCCCGGGACGCCGCTCCGCTGGTCGAGCGGGCCGAGGCCGAGGCCCGGGTCGCCTACTCCCACGAGTCGATCGGGCTCATGGAGACGGCGCTGTCGCTGACGACCGAGTACCTCCGCACCCGGAAGCAGTTCGGCGTCCCTCTCAAGACCTTCCAGACACTCACGCACCGCAGCGCCGACATGTACATCTCCCTCGAGCTCGCCCGCAGCACCGCCCTGTGGGCGACGCTCGTGCTCCAGGACGGCGGCGACGCCACCGACGCCGCGTCGCGCGCCAAGCTCCAGGTGAGCAAGGCGGGGCGACACGTCGGCAAGGAGGCGATCCAGCTCCACGGCGGCATCGGTGTGACGATGGAGTACTCCGTGGGCCACTACACGATGCGGCTCACCGCGATCGACCACCTGCTCGGCGACGGCCGGCACCACCTGGCGCGTCTGGCGGCGAAGGTCGGCGACCACGGGGTGTTCGAGCCGCTCCCCTGAGCGGCACCGCCCTGATCAGCAGATGGCCGTGATCGTGAACGAGGTGTCGACGATGCCGATGGTGGCGTGCCGGAAGTAGACGTCGACGGTCTTGGGTCCGAGCGCCTCGTCCATGTCCACGGTGACCATGATGCTGACGCCCCACGTCACGGCGGGGTCTCCCTTCGGCTTCCCTGACCCGGGTACGGCGACGACCGCACAGTTCGCGACGTTCGAGGCGAACGTGACCCGGTACGCCGCGGAGTTGTCCTCGACGCTCGCCACGCCGCGGCCGTAGCCGATGGAGGCTGCTCCTGACCCGTCTCCGACCTCGCGGATGAACGCGAACGCGGCGACGGCGCCGTTGCGGGAGTCCCTCGGAAGGAGCGAGCGGTCCTTGACCTCACCCGATCGCACGGCCTGAGCCTTGATCTGGGGCGCGCCGACGCTGTTCTTCGGGAGGACGACGGCTGCGTAGGCGCCTCCGCTGACGGCGACAACCAGCGCCAGGCTCGACACGACATTCGAGTAGCTCAGCACGCGCCTCATGGCGACCTCCTGGAAAACGGTCCTGCCTGCAAAGGTTCTGGACGGGGGCTCGACGCTTCCGACCTTAATCACTTTGCTTTCTGTCGGGGGGATCCCGCACCCTAGGTGCATGTTCTGAGGGTGATGGCGACCCCAGCGATGAGTTTTCGTCGCTGCGGCGGTCGACTACTGCATGACCACCCTGCACGAGCCCACCGACCTGTTCGAAGGACGCCCCATGTCTGCGCACACTTCCACCGCCGCGTCAGCTGAGGGCGCGCCCGCCGACTACGCCGTGCTCCGCTGGCTCGTGCTGGCGACCTTCGTCGTCATCCTGAACGAGACCCTCATGTTCAACGCGGTGCCGCGACTGATCGTCGAGTTCGACATCACCGCGAGAACCGCCCAGTGGCTCTCGACGGCGTTCATGCTGACCATGGCGGTGGTCATCCCCATGACCGGCTGGTTCCTTCAGCGGGTCACCACTCGCACGGCCTTCACCACGGCGATGGTGACCTTCTGTGCCGGCACGCTGCTGGCGGCCCTCGCGCCCACCTTCGCCGTCCTGCTCATCGGCCGTGTCGTCCAGGCATCGGGCACGGCCGTCATGATGCCCCTCCTGATGACGACCCTGATGACGGTCGTCGCCGAGCACGACCGTGGCCGGGTGATGGGCAACGTGACGCTCGCGATCTCGGTGGCGCCGGCACTCGGCCCCGCGGTCTCCGGCGTGATCCTCGACCTGTCCTCGTGGCGCTGGATGTTCGGGTTCGTGCTGCCCGTCGCGGCTGCGATCTCCGTGGTCAGTCTGCGCAGCCTGGAGAACGTCGGAGAAACCACCGAGAGCCCGATCGACTGGCTGAGCGTCGCGCTCTCCGCGGTCGGCTTCGGCCCGCTGGTCTACGGCCTGTCGCAGGTCGGCGCCGACGACCCGGCCGTCTCCCCCGCGCTGATGCTGGCGGTCGGCCTGCTGACCGTGGCGGCGTTCGTGCTGCGGCAGCTCCAGCTGCAGAAGGTCGACGCCCCGCTGCTGGACCTCCGCACGCTGAGGAACTCGACCTACACGCTGGGTCTGCTGCTCATGTCCGTCGCCTTCATGGCCATGATGGGCTCGTTCTTCCTGCTGCCGCTCTACCTGCAGAACGTCCTGGACCTGTCCGAGCTGGAGACGGGCCTGCTTCTCATGCCGGGTGGTCTGGCGATGGGTCTGCTCGGGCCGCGGGTCGGTCAGGTCTTCGACAGGGTCGGCGGCCGTCCACTGGTGATCCCCGGCGCGTTCGGCATCCTGGTGGCCCTCGGCCTGCTGACGCAGGTGGACGCCAGCACCTCGATCTGGTTCGTGCTCCCGTCGCACCTGCTCATGATGGTCAGCCTGGCGGCGCTCTTCACGCCGGTGTTCACGCTGAGCCTGGGTGCCGTCCCCCCGCAGCTGTACTCGCACGGCTCGTCGATCCTCGGCACGCTGCAGCAGGTGGCGGCGGCGATCGGCACGGCCGTCGTGGTGACCGTGGTGTCGTCGCGCTCCGCCTCGCTCAGCGACGACGGACGCACTGCCGTCGACGCGACCGTCGGTGGTCTCCAGTGGGGCTTCGCCGTCGGCGCCATCCTCGCGGTCGCCATCGTGGTCATCGCGTTCGTGATGCCCGGACGGGTAGCCGGGGGCACGGGCCACGGACACGGTGCCACGCCGGCCGGCCCTGCTTCCCTCGACGAGGGCGAGCTCGACGCCGTGTCCTGACTACACTCGCGGGCGTGGCGAGCAGAGAGCGCACCTACGGGGGCAGCACCCTCTCGGCTCGTCGCGCCCAGCGGCGCGCCGACCTGGCCGAGGCGACGCTGGACCTGGTCGGCGAGGGCGGGAGCCCTGCCGTCACCGTCCGCTCCGTGTGCCGGAAGGCAGGTCTGACCGACCGCTACTTCTACGAGAGCTTCGCGAATCGCGACGAGCTGCTCACCGCGGTCTTCAACGACGTCTCCCACGAGGTCTTCGGGGCCATGGCTGACGTGGTCTCCCAGGTGAAGGGAACCCGCCAGGAGAAGGCACGGGCGGCGATGATGGCCATGGTCGCCTTCGGCGACTCCGATCCCCGCAAGATGCGGCTCCTGCTTCGGGAGCCCTTCACCGACTCGGCCCTCATCGCGGCCGGCCTGGCGGAGGCCTCGGGCCTCACCCGGCTGCTCGCCCACAACTTCCCGCGTGGGGAGAACGGCACCCAGCGCGCCATGAACGCGATCTCGGTCGGCGGTGCGCTCGCCACCCTTCTCGCCACGTGGCAGATGGGCCTGCTCCGTGTCTCCGTCGAGGAGCTCGTGGAGCACTGCGTCTCCCTCGTCGCGCCAGAGTAGGCGCATCTCATAGGTCTGCTCTGCTCTGGTCTGGTTAGGTAGTGATCCAGGCCACATTGACGACGCCTGTCCTCACATGTAAATCTGACGACAGTCGTCCTCACTTAGGAGATCACTGTGCCCGAGAAGGTGTTCGTCGTCGGCGTCGGCATGACGAAGTTCGAGAAGCCCGGCCGCAAGGAGGGCTGGGACTACCCCCAGATGGCCAAGGAGTCCGGGACCAAGGCGCTGGAGGACGCGGGGATCGCGTTCGACCTCGTCCAGGAGGCGTACGTCGGCTACGTGTACGGCGAGTCCACCGCCGGCAACCGTGCCGTGTACGAGCTCGGCATGACCGGCATCCCGATCACCAACGTCAACAACAACTGCTCCACCGGGTCGACCGCGCTGTACGGCGCCGCACACGCGATCCGCGGCGGTCTCGCCGACTGCACGCTCGCGCTGGGCTTCGAGAAGATGCAGCCCGGCTCGCTCACCTCGACCTACGAGGACCGCGAGCAGCCGATGATGCGTCACCTGCTGGCACTCGCCGAGATCTTCGAGTTCGCGATGCCGCCCGCGCCGTACATGTTCGGCGCCGCCGGCCGCGAGCACATGGAAAAGTACGGCACCACGGCCGAGCAGTTCGCCAAGATCGGCTGGAAGAACCACAAGCACTCGGTCAACAACCCGTACTCGCAGTTCCAGGACGAGTACTCCCTCGAGGACATCCAGAACGCGACGACGATCTACGAGCCGCTCACCAAGCTGATGTGCTCCCCCACCTCCGACGGGTCGGCGGCCGCCATCCTCGCCAGCGAGCGCTTCGTCGAGCAGCACGGTCTCGGTGACCAGGCAGTCGAGATCGTCGGTCAGGCCATGGTCACCGATGTGCCCGGCACGCTCGAGTCGAGGTCCGCGATCTCCTTGGTCGGCGCGGGCATGTCCGCGGCCGCTGCGCAGAAGGTCTACGACCAGGCCGGTATCGGCCCAGAGGACGTCGACGTCATCGAGCTGCACGACTGCTTCGCCACCAACGAGCTCCTCACCTACGAGGCGCTCCAGCTGTGCCCCGAGGGCGAGGGCGGCAAGCTCGTCGACAACGGCGACACGACGTACGGCGGCCGCTGGGTCGTCAACCCGTCCGGCGGCCTCATCTCCAAGGGACACCCGCTCGGCGCCACCGGGCTCGCCCAGTGCTCCGAGCTCACCTGGCAGCTGCGCGGCACCGCCGACAAGCGCCAGGTGACAGCCGCCGCCCTGCCGACCGGGGTCGCCCTTCAGCACAACATCGGCCTCGGCGGCGCCGTCGTCGTGACCGCCTACAAGTCCGCCAACCGCTGACCCGGCAGATCCTGTCACCCCAGGACCGCTGACCCGGCAGGTCCTGCCGATCCAGAACCACCGACCCGTCAGAAACCACCCGAGAGGACACACCACCATGGGATCCATCGAGAAGTCCGCGTCGTTCAACGTCTCCCCCGAGAAGCTCTGGGCCGTCGTGGGTGACCCCCACCGATTCGGCGACTGGCTGAACATGCACCAGAAGTGGAAGAGCGACGTTCCCGCTGAGCTCAAGAAGGGCGACGTCATCGTCGAGGTCGTGTCGGTGATGAACATGCCCAACACGATCAGCTGGACCGTCGAGGAGTACGAGGCGGGCAAGAACGTCACGCTCGCCGGCACCGGGATGGCCGGCGTCAAGATCTCCATCTCCGTCACCGTCTCCGGCGACGGGGACACCTCCACGCTCGACCTGAAGACCGACTTCGAGGGCCAGATGCTCGTCGGCGCGATCGGGGCAGCAGTGGAGAAGGCCGGCCTGGCGGACCTCGAGGCCTCCCTCGCCAAGCTCACGGAGCTGCTGGGCTGATGTCGACAGTCCAGTTCAATGCCGACGCGGTCGGCCAGTGGAGCGAGCCGGAGACCTTCGAGGTCCTCCGCGAACGCATCCAGGAGTACGCCGCGGCTACCAACGACCCTCTCCCGGCCCACCGGTCGGGAGAGGTGGCGCCCCCCGTCTTCGCGATCGTGCCCGTGTTCATGGCGATGATCGGCGCCTCCTTCGCGGTGGCCCCGCCGGAGATCGCGATGCGCGTGGTCCACGGCCGCCAGGACTTCCACTTCCGCCGTCCGATCGTGCCCGGCGACAAGCTGTCCTCGCGCGTCAAGCCGCTGGGCTACGCAGGCGCCGAGAACGGTACGCCGCTCGCGTTCCTCATCGAGACCACCGACGAGGCCGGCGAGGTCGTCAACGAGCAGTACATGACCGCGTTCTTCCGCAAGGTCGATGCGGGCGAGACGGTCGGTGAGCTGGCCCCGAGCCACAAGTTCGACGAGTCCCTGCGCCAGCAGGCGCCGGTCGCCAAGGTCACCGCCCACATGGACGACGACCAGACGTTCCGGTACTCCCCGGCCTCCGGTGACCCGATGCCGATCCACCTCGACGAGGAGGCCGCGAAGATGGCCGGCCTGCCCGGCATCATCATCCACGGCCTCTGCACCCAGGCGTTCACGTCGTGGGCGGTGCTCCAGGAGGTCGCCGGCGGCGACACGGCGCGGTTGCGACGGCTCGCGGTCAGCTTCGCCAAGCCGGTGCTTCCGGGCCAGGACATCACGACCACGATCTGGAGGGTCGGTCCGACCGAAGGGAAGGACGGGACCACGACGTACGCCTTCGAGACGACCGTCGGGGACGACGTCGTCATCAAGGACGGGCTCGCCGAAGTAGCCGACTGATGACCGGAGCCACGCCCGGCTGCATCCGACTGACACAGACCACCCTCGACCAGATCGAACAACACAGACTCGACAGACTGAACAGACTGGAGAACCGCACCATGGGAGCACTCGACGGACGCGTAGCCGTCATCACCGGCGCGGGCCGCGGCATCGGTCGTGAGCACGCCCTCCTCTTCGCCCGCGAGGGCGCCAAGGTCGTCGTGAACGACCTCGGTGGCGGCGCGGACGGCTCGGGCGCCGACGTCGGCCCTGCGCAGGAGGTCGTGAACGAGATCCTCGCCGCCGGCGGCGAGGCCGTGGCGAACACCGACAACATCGCCAAGTGGGACGGCGCGAAGAACCTCGTCGGCCAGGCGATCGACACCTTCGGCACGCTCGACGTCGTCGTCAACAACGCCGGCATCCTTCGCGACGGCTTCATCCCGACGCTGTCGGAGCAGGAGTGGGACCTGGTGATGGAGGTGCACACCAAGGGTCACTTCGCGGTGCTCCGTCACGCCGCGGAGTACTGGAAGGCGAAGAGCAAGGCAGGCGAGCAGGTCGCCGCCTCGGTGATCAACACCGCGTCGCCGTCCGGCACCACGATGCCGAACGCGGGGCAGGCGAACTACGGCGCGGCCAAGGCCGCGATCGCGGCGCTCACACTGGTCGCGGCGGACGAGCTCGAGCGGTACGGCGTCCGCGCCAACGCCATCGCGCCGGTCGCCCGCACCCGGCTCACGCTCAACACGCCCGGCCTCGGCGCGATCTTCGCGGCCCCCGTCCCGGAGGGCCAGTTCGACGCTCTCGCACCCGACCAGATCTCACCGCTGGTGGCGTACCTCGCGACCGAGAAGTGCCCGTTGACCGGCAAGGTCTTCGCGGTTCAGGGTGGCAACATCCAGGAGCTGCAGACCTGGACGTCGAAGCGCAGCATCGACAACGACGGGCCCTGGACCATCGAGAACATCGCCGAGAAGACCGCGGACTGGAGCTGAGCACCCATGTACGAGTGGAACGACATGGAGCTGGCCATCCAGGAGGCGGTGCGCCAGTTCGTCGAGGCGGAGATACGTCCGCGCCGTGAGGAGTTCGAGTTCGGCGACACCCCGCCGTACGACGTGCTCCGGAAGCTCTGGAAGACCTTCGGCATCGACGCGATGGCGGCTGACGCCTTGGAGAAGATGCTCGCCAAGGAGAAGGAGGGGGGCGCGAAGGCCTCGGGCTCGCTGACCAGCGGCGGAGGCCAAGGCGGCATGGGCGCCATCCTGATCAAGGAGCTGTGCCGCGTCTCGCCCGGCTTCGTCGGCTGCTTCGGGGTCAGCATCGGCCTCACCGCGGCGACGATCCTCTCGCGCGGCACCCTCGCGCAGAAGGAGCGCTGGCTCCCCTCGCTGGTCACGCTGGACAAGATCGGCGCGTGGGCGCTCACCGAGCCGGGCGCCGGCTCGGACGCCTTCGGGTCGATGAAGACCTACGTGAAGCGCGACGGCGTCGGCTACCGGCTCAACGGGCAGAAGACCTTCATCACCAACGGTCCGTACGCGGACACGATCGTGGTCTACGCCAAGCTCAGCGAGGACGGCGTCGAGGACCGGGACCGCAAGATCCTGACCTTCGTGCTCGACACCGGGATGGAGGGCCTGACCCAGGGCAAGCCGTTCCGCAAGATGGGCTTCCACTCGTCGCCCACCGGCGAGCTGTTCTTCGACAACGTCTACCTCGAGCCCGACCGGCTTCTCGGGGAGACCGAGGACCACGAGGGCGGCGACGGCCGCGACAGCGCCAAGACCGGCTTCGTGGCCGAGCGGACCGGCGTCGCCGTGATGAGCCTCGGCATCATCGAGGAGTGCCTCGAGCTCTCGACGAAGTACGCCAAGGAGCGGGTGCAGTTCGGACGGCCGATCTCCGACCACCAGCTCATCCAGCTCAAGCTGGCGAACATGGAGATCGCACGGGTCAACGTGCAGAACATGGTCTTCCGCACGCTGGAGATGGCGGCCGCCGGAAAGCAGCCCTCGCTCGCCGAGGCATCGGCGATGAAGGTGTACTCCTCGCAGGCGGCGACCGACTGCGCGATGGACGCGATCCAGCTCTTCGGAGGCAACGGCTACATGTCCGAGTACCCGGTCGAGCAGCTTGCCCGCGACGCCAAGTCACTCATGATCTACGCAGGGAGCAACGAGGTGCAGATCACGCACGTGGCGAAGGGGCTGCTGGCATGACCGAGGGTGGCATGACTGAGGGTGGCATGAGCGCCGACGAGCTCCTCACGATGGCGAACGCCGGCATCGAGATGGCCGTCCCGGTCGTGTGGAACATGGGCGTCCGGTTCACCGAGGTCCGTCCGGGCTTCGTGGCCGCGGAGGTGCCCTTCGAGGGGAACGGCAACCACTTCGGCGCGATGTACGCCGGCGTGCTGGCCACCATCGGTGAGGTCATGGGGGGCCCGATGACGCTGGCGTCGTTCGACATGTCGTCGTACTTCCCGCTGGTCAAGAGCATCACCGTCGACTTCCTCAAACCCGCCCGCAGCAAGGTCACCGGGTCGATGACGCTCGACCTCGAGGAAGCCACGAAGCTGCAGCAGCTCGCCGACGAGAACGGCAAGGCAGAGTTCCAGCTGGTCTCGGAGCTGGTCGACGAGGAGGGCACCCTGGTAGCGCGCACCACGGGGACCTACCAGATCCGCAAGGCCGGCTGACCCCGAGAACGGAGAGCCCCCCGGAGTCTCGCGCTCCGGGGGGCTTCTGCGTACGTCGGGTCAGGCGGCGACGGGCTCCGGCTCGCGCGTGGACGTGCCGACAGCACCGGTCACGATCTGGCCGGGCTCACCGCACCAGCAGACGAGCGACACCAGAATCCCGTTCTCGGTGCTCTCGATCGCGGTGACCTGCGACTCGAAGATCAACCAGGTGTCACCGCAGCACGGGCAGTCGAATGCGAACATCTACAGGCCTCCTCACGACCGTTGGTCCACTCGGGAGCTTCCCGATGCGTCCAGCGTAGAAGGTTCAATCTGATAGAGGTAGCCTTGGATAACTAGAGAAGCAATAGGGAATCCCTAGAGGAGTGTGTGAGTGGCGTCACTTCACCAGCTCGAGCTTTTTCTCGCGACGTATGCCGCTGGCTCTCTCACCCGGGCGGCTGAGGAGCTCGGCCTCGCCCAGCCCTCGGTGTCGGAGCAGATCCGCCTGCTCGAGCGCTCGGTGGGCGCTCCCCTCTTCCAGCGCGTCGGCCGGGGCGTCGTGCCGACCGAGGCCGGAGAGGCGCTGCGCCCGCACGCCGAGCAAGCACTCGGGGCAGTAACCGCAGGGCGACGAGCAGTCGGTGCAGTCAGCGGCCTGACGTCGGGGACCATCCGCTTCGGCCTGTTCGGGGCTGCCCGTCTGTATCTGGGAGCAACGCTGGTGAACGACGTGCTGACCCGGCACCCCGGGGTCCGCGTGGAGCTGGTCGGGCAGAACTCCATCCAGGTCCAGGAGCACCTGGTCCGTGGGTACGTCGAGGCTGCGCTCATCGCGATCCCCGTCGCCGCCGAGCGGATGACCGTCAGGCCGGTGGCACGCGACGAGCTCGTGTACATCAGCGCCGAGAAGACCCACCTCGAACGGCCGGTGACCGGGGCCCAGCTGTCCCGGGCGACCCTGGTGCTGCCGGAGACGACCTACCGCGACGACGACTCGTCCCGTCGGCTGCTGCGCGAGCTCGTGCAGAAGACCGGGAACACGCTGCGGACGCGGATCGAGGTCGAGGACGCCGAGACCGCGGTCGAGCTGGTGGCACAGGGCCACGCCGACACGGTCCTCCCTCTGGGAGCCGCGAAGGAGCTGCTGCCACGCCTGGCACCGAACGCCGGCTGGGTGTCACTTCGACCGCGGACGTACGACGTCTTCGCGCTCGTGCACCGCCGCGACGCGGTGCTGTCCCCGGCAGCTCTCTCGGTCATCGAGCTGGCGACCCGACGCATCCGCGAGATCACCGAGCCTGTGCACTGAGCCGGACGGTGCAGTGGGCCGACCCGTGCTTGGGGCCGATGGCACGAACGACTCATTGCCGCGTCAAAGCGGCTGAGGTACACCGTGACTCATGCCAGCCACCCCTGCTTTCCCCACCGTCCCGCCCGCCGCCCAGTTCAAGGTGGGGAAGAAGACCCCGGCCTTCACCGCGATGGGCAAGCGCATCCAGCGCTGGCTCGGTCACGAGGCACACCACGACGGCGACGGCTACCAGCCCGGCCCCGTCTTCTCCACCTTCGACGTGATCAACGTGAAGCTCTGCCAGCAGCTCATGGGGGTGAAGCAGACCGGCGTCCTCACCCAGAAGCAGTGGACAACGCTGATGACCAGCCTGCCGGACCGCGAGTTCCGCGTGACCGCCCAGGCACTGAACGTCCGAGCGCGTCCGCGCCTCGATGCCGAGGCGGTCGGCTTCCTGCGCGAGGGGGACATCGTCACCGTCACGGGCCGCTCGCGAGACAGGTACTGGCGCAAGATCTCCCAGAAGAAGGCCGGGTTCGAGGGCACCGACAGCGCTGCAGCCCGTTCGTGGGAGGACTGGGGCGTCAGGCTCGTCGAGCCGGTCGTGGGCTGCGTCGCGGTGTTCTGGCGCAACTCGCCGACCTCGGGCGAGGGACATGTCGGCTTCTACATGGGCGAGACGGAGAGCACCATCAAGACCCTCGGCGGCAACCAGGCGGATGCGGTCAACATCGCCAGCCAGCACCGCACCCAGCTGTTGTCGTACCGGATGCCCGGCCGGACCTAGGCGCGCGGCACCGGCACCGGCACCCGGGGGCGCTCGGGCATGATGCAGGCGTGGACCCACTCGCCCGCATCCGCGACGACCTGCTCGAGGTGCTCGCCCGGCGCGCACTGACCGAGGACTCCGCCCGCCCCGAAGCGGTCGCCAGGCGACACGGCGGCAGCCACGGACGAGGGGGCCGCACGGCTCGGGAGAACATCGCCGATCTCGTCGACCCGGGGTCGTTCGTGGAGTACGGCCGGTACGTCACCGCTGCGCAGGAGGCGCGGCGCCCGCTCGACGAGCTCCTCGACCGCACCGTCGCCGACGGGATCGTCGGCGGCATCGCGACGGTCGACGGACGCTCCTGTGCGGTGCTGTCCTACGACTACCTGGTCATGGCCGGCACCCAGGGCATGCGCGGACACCGGAAGACCGACCGGCTGCTCGAGCTCGTGGAACGGATGCGGCTCCCCGTGGTGTTCTTCACCGAGGGCGGTGGCGGCCGGCCCGGCGACACCGACATGCCTCTCGTGTCTGCGCTCGACGTCGACACGTTCCGGGTCTGGGGACGTCTCGCGGGTGTCGCACCGCGCATCGCCGTCGTGCACGGCAGCTGCTTCGCCGGCAACGCCGTACTCGCCGGCGCGTCAGACCTGATCATCGCCACCCGGTCGTCGAGTCTCGGGATGGCCGGCCCCGCCATGATCGCCGGCGGCGGCCTGGGCGACGTCGCGGCCGCCGACATCGGCCCGATCCACGTGCAGACCGCCAACGGGGTCGTCGACGTCGCCGTCGAGGACGAGGAGGAGGCGGTCGAGGTCGCGCGGCACCTGCTCGGACTCCTCGCTGCCCCCACGGTGGAGGACTGGTGCACCCCTGACCAGACCACGCTGCGCAACGTCGTCCCCGAGCGCGAGCAGACGGCGTACGACGTGCACCCGGTCATCGAGACGCTGGCGGACGAGGACTCGCTCGTGCTGCTGCGTGACGCCTACGCGCAGGAGCTGGTGACCGCGCTGGGGCGCGTCGAGGGCCGGACGGTCGGCTTCATGGCGAACCAGACCCTGCACAGTGCCGGCGCCATCACCGCCGGCGCCGCCGAGAAGGGCACCCGGTTCCTCGAGCTCTGCGACACCTTCGGAGTCCCGGTCGTGAGCCTCGTGGACACCCCCGGGATGATGGTCGGCCCCGAAGCCGAGGCCACTGGTCTGGTCCGGCACGCCTCACGCCTCGTCGTGGCCGGCGCCAAGCTGCGCGTGCCCCTCGTGGGGGTCGTGCTGCGCCGCGGCTACGGGCTCGGCGCGCAGGCGATGCTGGGAGGCAGCACCCACGCGCCGCTCGCCACGGTCGCCTGGCCGGGTGCGCACCTCGGGGCGATGGGGATCGAGGGCGCCGTACGCCTGGCGCTGCGCAAGGAGCTCGCCGGGATGGGCTCGGACGAGGAGCGCGAGGACGCCGTACGCCAGCTCGTCGCGGCCGAGCGCGAGCGCGCGAAGGCGCTCAACGTGGCGCGGTTCTTCGAGATCGACGACGTGATCGACCCTGCGGAGACGAGGCAGGTCATAGCCGCCGTACTTACGGCGGCGACCGCCGACTAACGGCGGACCTCCCTAGTCACGACGGATCAATCTAAGTACGCATCCAGGTACTTCTACGCATGCGCAAGCCTCTTCAGCCGATGACTCTTGTTACCAGGAGAAGTCAGTACACCGAGGAGCACCACCAAGACTCGAGCGGGCACCCGAAGGGAGCGCAGCGATGGCCCAGATCCGCATCATCAAGCCGAAGCCGGCGCGACCGCGCCTGCCGCAGCCCATCGACACCCGGACGCCGTCCGGCCGAGTGCTCCCGTACTGATCCGAAGACTGACCGGATGAACCGAGGAGGTGAGACGAGAAATGTGCGACCACATCCCGTGCTGTCCGTCCGCTGACTCAGCCGACGCATGCTCGGCCCACGTCCGCGCCGACCACCCCGAGCAGGGCTGGTACCTGCTGTGCAACGGCGTCATCGCCTTCTACGACGGCGGCTGCATCTACCCCGACGGCCACGTCACCGAGCGCCGCGCCGCCTGACGCAGGGCGATCGACCCCGCCTGGACACCTGTCTGGCAGAGTACGGGCATGCCCCTCGGTATGGACATCGCCTTCCACGGCGACCCCGCCCGCCTCCCCCGTGTGGCCCGCGAGATCGAGGAGCGCGGCTCGGTCGCCGGCCTCTTCGTCGCCGAGGCCCAGCACGACCCGTTCGTGTCGCTGGCCCTCGCCGCGATCAGCACCGAGCGCATCCAGATCGGGACGTCCATCGCGCTCGCCTTCGCCAGGTCGCCCATGGACATGGCGTACTCGGCGTACGACGTGCAGCGGCTGTCGAGAGGTCGGCTGGTGCTGGGCATCGGGTCGCAGATCAAGCCGCACATCACGCGTCGCTACGACATGCCCTGGTCCAGACCGACGGACCGGATGAGCGAGTACATGGCCGCCCTCCGCGCGATCTGGCACACGTGGCAGACCGGGGAGAAGCTCGACTTCCGCGGTGAGTTCTACTCGCACACGCTGATGCCCCCGCTGTTCAACCCGGGCCCAGTCGACGGTGGACCACCAGACATCTGGCTGGCCGGCGTCGGGCCGCGCATGGTGGCACTGGCCGGCGCGGAGGCCGACGGGTTCCTCTGCCACCCGCTGCTCTCGCGCAGCTACCTGGAGAACGAGCTCCGGCCCGCCCTGGCGAAGAACCGGTCGGGCGAGTCCAGGCCGCTCACCGTGTGCGCCATGTCCATGGTGGCCACGGCCAGGACGGAGGAGGAGCTCACTGACGCCATCGCGGCCACCAAGCGGCAGATCGGGTTCTACGCCTCGACGCCGGCGTACAAGCCGGTCCTGGACCACCACGGCTGGGGCGCACTGCACGAGGAGGCGCACGCCTTCACGCTGCGCGGCCGCTGGGACGAGCTTCCCGACCTGGTCGACGACGAGGTGCTGCACACGCTGGCGGTGGTCGGCGAGCTGGACCGGGTGGGTGCGGCCCTGCGCGAGCGCTTCGAGGGGCTGGCCGACCGGGTGATGCTGTCCATGGCCTACGACGGGGACGACACGCTGGCCCTGGACGTCACGTCCGCCTGACCCATTTCCTTGGCCTGCTGGCGCGCCCAGGTCTGTCCGTTCGGATGACCCGCACCTGCTTGGATCAGGGCGTCCCATGCCGATCTCTTCCTTCACTACCCGGAATCTCCCACCCGGGGGAACAGATTCGAGAGGACTGCGCCTGACGCACGAGGCAGGACGGAAGTAGGTGGTCGAGATGATCGACTGGAACTCGGAGAGCTGGGGCGGCAGGGTCCACTTCGCCTCGAACGGCTCGTGGGTCGCCGACAAGCACGGTGACGACAACTGCGACGCGCGCTGGGACCACGAGAGCCAGGAGCGGTGAGCCGCCATGACCGCCGAGCCGATCCGTCCGCCCGCCATCCTCGGAGTCCACTCGCGCCTCGGCGCTGACGGGGTCAGTCGCAGCTACGTGCGCTTCGCCGCCGTCGGTGACTCGTTCACCGCCGGGATCGGCGACCCTCACGGTGACGGCTACCGGGGCTGGGCCCGCATCCTCGCCGGGGCGATGACCCACGACCACGACGTCTCGTTCTGCAACTTCGCGCGCCCGGGCTCGCTCGTGGCCGACGTACGCAGTGAGCAGCTGAAGGCGGCCCTGGACCACCGGCCGCACGTGGCATCCCTGATCGTGGGCCTGAACGACACCATGCGGGCCGCTTTCGACCCCTCGCAGATCCGCAAGGACCTGCTCCACTGCGCGGCTCGGTTCGCGGAGCAGGGGACGCTCCTGATGACGGTCCGCTTCCACGACCACAGCAAGCTCTTCCACCTCCCGGGCGTCCTCGCTCGACCGCTGCGGTCGCGCACGGCAGCCCTGAACGACATCTACGACGAGATCCACCAGCGTCACCACGGCGTCCGTCTGGACCTGTCGCAGCACCCCGGCGTCTACGACCGCGAGTTCTGGTCCATCGACCGGCTGCACCCCTCCGAGCTCGGCCACCGGGCTGTCGCGGACGAGTTCGCCGCCCTGCTCGACGAGCGAGGGCTGAGCTTCGACGGACCCGGCTTCGACCTCGACGGCCTCGACGCGACGCGCTGGGACGAGCTGCGCTGGGTGCGCGCCGAGGTCC
The DNA here is from genome assembly GCA_035699605.1 of Nocardioidaceae bacterium. Classification (GTDB taxonomy): domain Bacteria; phylum Actinomycetota; class Actinomycetes; order Propionibacteriales; family Nocardioidaceae; genus SSC3. The sequence goes on from DASSPN010000005.1 coordinate 17,765, forward strand.
TGCCGTGGATCGGGCGCCGGGTCAAGGACCTGGGGCCGTCGGTCGCCAGCAACGCTGTTCAACGGTTGACCGAGCGCGGCTCCGGGTGGGGCCCCAAGGCACGCGCTCGCAAGCGAGCGTGAGCCTCGCGTGCCTCCCGCCGCGCTGCCGGCCGGTCATGGCACGCTCGTGGCGTGCACCCCTTGGCGACGAGCCCGGCCCCTGAGGTCGACTGGCGTCTGGGGGCCGTGCTGCTGGTGCTCGTGGCCATCGCAGCGACGACGTCGGTCGTGGCCGGGCTGGGCGCCGAACGTGAGCAGGTGGTCGCAGCCGGACGAGCCGTGCTCCAGCTCGCTGCCGTGTCACTCGTGCTCACGGCGGTCCTGGAGTCCCTCGGGCTGACCTTCGCCTTCCTGTTGCTGATGTTCGGCGTCGCGGTCCTGACGTCGACCCGTCGGCTCGGCGTGACGGCACGACAGAGCCTGTGGGTCGCGGGTGCCGTCGCCGCCGGCGCGGGCCCCGTGGTGGCGCTCGTGCTGGCGTCGGGTGTGGTGCCGTTCAACGGCGTCGGCATCCTCCCGATCGCCGGCATCGTGATCGGCAACGCGATGACCGCGGCGACGCTGAGCGGGCGGCGAGCGCTGGCCGAGCTCGAGGCGCAGCGCGGCTCGTTCGAGGCCGGCCTGGCCCTGGGACTGCTACGGCACGAGGCAGCCACCCTGGTCATCCAGCCCACCGCCGCGGAGGCCCTGGTCCCCGGACTCGACCAGACGCGGACTGTGGGGCTGGTGACCCTCCCGGGCGCCTTCATCGGAGTGCTGCTGGGCGGCGGCACGCCCCTCGAAGCCGGTGCCGCCCAGGTGCTGGTCCTGATCGGACTCCTCGCGGCGCAGGCGCTGACCACGGCGACCACGCTGCGGCTGGTGGCGCACGGGCAGCTCTCTCGCTAATTACAACGGTGTAGTACGACGGCGTGTCGCCTTGACTTTTCGCCATTCAGTTCACACAAGTGCTCAGGAGTCACTACTCTCACACGAGTGACTGCCCGCACCCGCATCGTCCTCGCGACCCTCGGCGCCCTCGCGGTGACCCTGGGTGGCCTCGCCGTGGCCCCGGCCACGGCCACGATGACGACGCTGTGCACGACGTACGCCGGCTGCGCCCAGCAGGGCTACTCGAACGCGGGCTACGCGAAGAACAACAGCACGATGTACTGGCGGATGTACGCCGGCCACAACTGCACCAACTATGCGGCCTACCGCATGGTCAAGAGCGGTCTTCCGAACATCCGGCCGTGGTCCGGAGAGGGCAACGCCTCGCACTGGGGCATCGCCATGGCCGACATCACCGACGGAACCCCCCGGGTCGGGGCCGTGGCCTGGTGGAAGGCGTACGCGTCCCCAGCCGGCTCATCTGGCCACGTGGCGTACGTCGAGAGGGTCATCTCCGCAGACGAGATCGTGATCAGCCAGGACAGCTGGGGCGGCACGTTCAGCTGGGCAGTGGTGCAGCGCGGGGGCAAGGGCTGGCCCAGCGGCTTCATCCACTTCAACGACGTACCGATGCTCAACACCGCAGCGCCCACGATCACGGGTACGGCGAAGGTCGGCGGCACCCTGACCGCCTCCACCGGCACGTGGAAGCCGTCCGACGTCACGACGACGTACAACTGGCGGGCCGACGGCAAGCGCATCACGGGCGCGACCGCGTCGTCGCTCACGCTGACCGAGGCACAGCTCGACAAGGTCATCACCGTCAAGGTGACCGCCTCCCGCCTGGGCTACCCGACGGCGTCGGCCCTCTCGTCGGCCACGGAGGCCGTGCTCCCCGGGCAGCTCAAGGCCGTCGTCACGCCGTCCGTCAGCGGGACCGCGAAGGTCGACTCGACGGTGGTCGCGGCCGCGGGCTCCTACTACCCAGCACCCGACTCCGTGACGTTGCAGTGGCTGGCCGACGGCGAGCCGGTCGTCGGCGCGACCCAGCCCAGCCTCAAGATCGGCCCCGAGGTCGTCGGCAAGGCGCTGTCCGTGCGCACGACCGCGAGCCGGTCCGGGTACGACGACCTCGTGGTCACCTCGAGCCCGACCGCCCCGGTCGCACCGGGAACCCTGACCCTGCAGGGAACACCGACCGTGACCGGAACTCCGCGGCCGGGCGAGACCCTGACCCTCAGCGACCTGGGCGTGACCCCGGCCGCCGGTCTCGACGTGCAGTGGCTCCGCAACGGCAGCGCCGTGCCGGGTGCCACCTCGTCCACGTACCGGCTGACCGAGGCTGACCTCGGCGCCCGCATCGTCGCGCGGGTGACCTTCACGCGTCCGGGCTACACCACGCTCGTCGAGCGCGCAGAGGCACCGGCACGCATCCGGGTGCGACCGCGCTTCCACGTCTCGTCAGAGGTCCCCCGCCCGGGCCGCCTGGTCGTCGACGTCGACGTCACCGCGCGCGGCGTGGAGACGGTCGAAGGAGCCCTGCGCGTGCGGGTCGACGGCAGGTTCCTTGCACAGCTCCCCCTGCACCGTGGGGGCGCGATCCTGCGACTCTCCCTGCCGCGCGGCTGGCACCGGATCACCCTCGTGCTGCCGCAGAGCAAGAGCGTGGAGCGCGCCACGACCACACGCCGGGTCAGGGTGTCCTGACACGCACCCAGCAGTCGGGTTACCTTGCCCGGGTGAGGCGCGTTCCGCACGAGAACGTCGCGACCGTCCTGGTCGACCCGTACGTCCTCGAGGACTTCGAGCTCCAGCTGATGACGCTGGATCTCCGGGTGTGGCCTGTCCGCACGGCGCCGATCTACACCGACGGTGCCCGGATGGCCTTCCAGATCCGTCGCCGACTGATCGTGGGGCACCGCGGAGAGTGGGACGACGCCGCGACCTGGGTCCCGGTGTGGATCGGGTTCGGCGCCCGCTGGCAGCGCGGGGACGAGCCGCTCCCCTGGGCCGCCCACGAGGCGCTGTGGGAGGCACTCGACTCGTACGCCGACCACGTGCGGTTCCACCGGCGGCTCGGTGGTGTGCCGAGGCTGCCGGCTCTCGAAGACTGACTTGATCGGCGCCACCCCAGTTCAGCGCCACCCCAGCTCGGCGCCACCCCAGCTCAGCGCCACCCCAGCTCAGCGCCACCCCAGCTCAGGCGCCACGTGGGTCAGCAGCGCCTCGATCACGTGCGCGTTGTAGTCGACCCCGAGCTGGTTCGGCACCGTCAGCAGCAGCGTGTCGGCGGCCGCGATCGCCTCGTCCTCGGCCAGAGCCTTGACCAGCTCGTCCGGTTCCCCGGCGTACGTCTTCCCGAAGCGGGCGACGCCCCCGTCGAGGTAGCCGACCTGGTCGGTGCTGCGCGACTCCTGGCCGAAGTACGCCGCGTCGCGGCTGTCGACGATCGGGAAGATGCTGCGGCTGACGGAGACGCGTGGCTCGCGCTCGTGACCCGCGGCCTTCCACGCGTCACGGAACATCTGGATCTGCTCGGCCTGGAGCTGGTGGAACGGCACGCCGGTGTCCTCGGTGAGCAGGGTGGAGCTCATCAGGTTCATGCCCTGCTCTGCAGTCCACTCCGCGGTGCCACGGGTGCCGGCGCCCCACCAGATCCGGTCGCGCAGACCGGGTGACTGGGGCTCGAGCGGAAGCAGGCCGGGCGGGTTGGGGAACATCGGTCGCGGGTTCGGCTGGGCGAAGCCCTCACCCTGGATCACCTGCAGGAAGACGCGAGTGTGCTCGCGGGCCATCGTCGCGTGGTCGGGCGCACCGTCGGGGCCGGCGGGCGGCTCGTAGCCGAAGTAGCGGAACCCGTCGACGACCTGCTCCGGGGATCCCCTGCTGATGCCGAGCTGGAGCCGGCCGCCGGAGATGAGGTCGGCGGCTGCGGCGTCCTCGGCCATGTACAGCGGGTTCTCGTAGCGCATGTCGATGACGCCGGTGCCGATCTCGATCCGCAGCGTCCGCGCTCCGATCGCCGCCAGCAGGGGGAACGGCGAGGCCAGCTGCCGGGCGAAGTGGTGCACGCGGAAGTACGCACCGTCCGCACCCAGCTCCTCCGCCGCCACGGCGAGGTCGAGGGACTGCAGGAGCGCGTCGGCGGCACTGCGCGTCTGCGACTGCGGGGACGGCGTCCAGTGGCCGAAGGACAGGAACCCGATCTTCTTCATGCTCACCTCTAACAACGATCGGCGCGAGGGATTCCGCACAGGTCCGGACTAGGCGACTCACGCTCGAGTGCCCCGTTCGGGCCACCCGACTTTAGGTAGTTTTGCCCGCACACCGGCCGCCCGATACCCGTAGGCTCGAAGACGTGAAGCTCTGGCTGCTGGGCGTGCGCGGGTCGACACCGGCCCCGGGGCCCAACTTCGTGCGGTACGGCGGGCACACGTCCTGCGTCGGCGTCGTTCCCAACGGGGGTCGCGAGCCCACCCTGCTGCTCGACGCGGGGACCGGCGTACGCACCCTCACGGACAAGCTCGCGACCGGTTCCTTCAACGGCTCGATCCTGCTGAGCCACCTGCACTGGGACCACGTCGAGGGGATCCCCTTCTCACGGGCGCTGGACCGGCCGGACACGCGAGCGGACCTCTACCTCCCGGGTCAGGGGGGCGAGACACCCTTCGACCTGCTCTCCAAGATGATGTCGCCACCGCACTTCCCGATCACGCCGGACGGGCTCAAGGGATCCTGGACCTTCAACGAGACACCGGACGAGAAGTTCAAGGTGGAGGGCTTCACTGTCACTGCGGCCGAGGTCGAGCACAAGGGAGGCCGCACCCTCGGCTACCGCGTCGAGGACGAGGGCCACGCGATCGCCTACATCCCTGACCACGCGCCGACCAACGGCATGTCCGACGAGGTCTGGGCGCTCATCGACAACGTCGACGTGCTCCTGCACGACGCGCAGTTCGTGGAGAACGAGCGACCCATCGCCGAAGACTACGGGCACGCCACCATCGAGGAGACGATCCGGCTCGCCGAGCAGGCCCACGTGAAGACGCTCGTCCTCTTCCACCACTCCCCTGTGCGCACTGACGCGGAGCTCGACCTGCTCGGGCAGGACATCGACTCCGACATCGACGTGGTCATCGCGCGCGAGGGGATGACCATCCCCCTGCACTGACTCGGCGGACTGGCTCGGCGCACTGACTTGCCGCGGCGGCTGTGGTCAGCAGCCGTAGGGGTGCTTTCCGGTCGTGAGCCGCGCACCGCGCTTCGGGTGCTGACCGTTCTTGATGCCGTACGCCCGGACCCAGTCCATGATCGCGTAGGTGTGGTTCATCTCCAGCTGACCACCGCCGTCCTCGGATCCCACCAGGGACAGCCTGATGGTGAGCGGTACTCCCGGGATCGCGCTGCTGTCGCGCACGGTCCCGACCAGGCGCCCGTCGACGAACCAGGAGATGTGGTCCCGGGCCACCTCGACCGCGTAGGCACGGGCGACGCGCGAGATGGTCAGCGACCCGACCCGGCCGCGCCACGCCTTGCTTCTCACCGGCGTGAAGGCACCGAAGCGGACCTCGGGCTGGCGGGGCGTGACGTCCGCGACGGTGATGGAGCGAGCGCCGCACGCTCGCTTGGTCGGGTCGTCAGGGACGAGCTCGAAACGGACGCGGTAGTCCCGCCCTCCGCTCTCGATCACCCACGGGCGGATCCTGACCTCCCAGCGACCGTAGGTCTGCGCGTTGCCCCTGAGGGTGACCGACGTGGTGCCGTGGTCCCCCGGACCGGCGTCTCCCGGGCGGACCCGTCCGAACTTGCTCTCCAGCATCAGGCCGGCGTTGTGCAGCGCTGCACGTCCGGAGCCGTTGGACGCGTCGACCCAGCCACCCCGCAGCCGCTTGCCGCGCGCCGGCTTGTCGGTCAGCGACTCGCCGTACTCCCAGCCGAAGTCGAAGATCGCGGGGTGCCAGCCGTACTTGTTGGCCGAGGTGGTTGCCTTCACTCCGCCGCGACCCGCCGTCACGTCGGTCGAGGCCTCGTCCGCCGCACCGACCCGGACGAGGAGTCCGACGAGCAGCAGGATCGTGGTCGCGAGCACGGGGGCCACGCGCCGCGCGGTGCTCACGGCTTCACCTCCACGGTCGTCGGGAACGACGGGAACCACCCGACGGTGCTGCCGTCGGCGGTCCACGCCTCCGCGCGGGCCCGGTACACCACAGTGCCCGGGTCGGGCACCAGGAGCTCGAAGTCGGCGAATCCCTGCGAGTCCACCGATGCGGTGCCCACGTCCTGCCACGTCCCGGCCCCGACCCGCTGCTGGAGCGTGATCGTCCGGCCGACGAGGATGGGGCTGTCGACGCCGTTGGGGGTGGGGGGCGAGGTGTCCACCAGCACGACGAAGGGCCGTCCGGCGCGGGCGCGGTACGCCAGGTACTCCGTGAAGGTCCCGGGAACCGCGCCCTCCACGGAGAGGGCCAGCTCCTGGTCGTGCGCCTGGAAGAGCACCGACGGCGTCGCGATCTCGCTCGAGGACACGCGCATCGAGATGTTGAGCATCCCGCGCGCGGGGTAGCGGAACGAGAAGGTTCCGTCAGATGCGGAGTACGTCGTCGACGGCTCGATCCGCGTCCAGGAGTCACCCGGACGGTTCATGTGGAACTCGAGCCAGATCTGCCGACGCCCCGGTGAGCCGAGATCGCCCTCGAAGGCCACGGCCTGACCGGCGTAGAAGTTGCGCGGAGTCACGTCCAGCGAGCCCGCGATCGTCTTGGCCGAGGCTCCGACGTGGAGTCCGGGCAAGCCAGGTGACAGCAGCACGAGAGCGAGCAGCGAGAACGCAGGTAGCCAGGTGACGACAGCGCGAGATCGTCGGACCGTCACGAATCCCTCCCATGAACGCGGACTTGTCCACGAGGTTGATCGGCGGACGGCGGGTCGACCTGACCAGTTCGCGCCGACCGTTCTCTTCAGGGCCACGCTCGCTTGGGGCTGCGTTGACATGTGACCAAATGGTCACCTATTCTCGGTGCTATGGAAGCGGCAGCAGACCTGGTCTTCAAGGCCCTGGCCGACCACACCCGCCGCGACCTGCTCGACGCCCTGTACGCCCACGACGGTCAGACCCTGACCGCCCTCGAGGAGCGGGTGCCCATGACGCGCTTCGGCGTGATGAAGCACCTCAAGGTCCTCGAGGAGGCGGGGCTCGTCGTGACCCGCAAGCGCGGTCGCGAGAAGCTCCACTTCCTCAACCCGGTCCCCATCCGGCTCATCCACGACCGCTGGGTGAGCAAGTACGCCGAGCCCTGGGCCGCGAGTCTCTCCGCGCTCAAGGCTGATCTGGAGGAGTCATGACCACGCAGAACACCACGCAGACCGTCTCGTTCGCCGACGGCACCGCCCCGGTCGGCGACACCGCCGTGTTCGAGATCTTCATCAAGGCGACCGCCGAGCGTGTCTGGGCGGCGATCACCGACCCGGAGCAGCGTGCGAAGTACAGCTTCGGTGTGCAGACCCACTCGGACTGGACGCCCGGGTCGTCGTACACCGCGAGCGTGCCGGGCGTCGTCGACATCGCCTCCGGCGAGAACGTCGTCGTCGAGCCGCCCACCGCGGACAACCAGCGCGGCCTGCTCGTGCAGACGTTCAACGCCCTGTGGAGCGACGAGATCAGGGCTCAGGGCACCACGCGCGTCACGTGGGAGATCGAGCCGGTCGGTGACTCGTGCCGGCTGACCGTCGTGCACGACCAGCTCCCACCAACCGCGAACGCCGAGCTGTACGGCGGCTGGCCGATGATCCTCTCCGGCCTGAAGACCCTGCTCGAGACGGGTGAGCTGCTCACCACGCCCGGGTCGCTGATGTACCAGGGCGGCTGAGCACGTCCATCGCTGAGAGCTCGGCCTAGCGCCGAGCTTGGGCCGCGGCGTGGGCGACGAGCGTCCGCGCCGGCCCTTCTGGCGGGTTCGGACCGCCCCTCCACACCGCGTGCAGACGGCGGGTGAGGTCGACGCCGTCCACGGCCACCCGGACCAGCCGCCCGGTCGCCAGGTCGTCGCGTACCGCATGAGCTCCCAGGGCGGCCGGACCGGCGCCGGCGGCGACCGCCGCTCGAACTGCGGCGGTGCTGGAGAGCTCCAGCGCGGGTGGCGACAGGGTGTAGGCCCGGAGGGCCTTCTCCAGCACGGTCCGGGTGCCGGAACCCGCCTCACGCACGACCAGCGGGGTCGTCGCGAGAGTCGCCGCCGGGACGGGCTTCTTCCGGTGCGCCCACGGGTGCTCGCGGCCCACGACGACCAGCAGCTCGTCCGTGCCCACCAACCGTCGGCGCAGCCCCGCCGGGGCATCAGGCCCTTCGACGAAGCCGAGGTCGACCTCTCCCGCCGCGACCAGCTCGACCACACGGGCGGTGTTCGTGGCCGTCATCGTGACCTCGGTCGGCACCTGCCCGAGCTGGGCCTGCTGGGCGCGGACGGCGACGAGCCAGCCCGGCAGCAGGTGCTCGGCGATGGTCAGGCTCGCGGCTACGTCCAGGTGGCCACGCCGGTCCGACCTGAGGGCAGTGATGCCCGCGTCGAGCTCAGCGGCCGCGTCCAGGACCCGGTCGGCCCACTGGACGACGAGCTCGCCGGTCTGCGTCAGGCCCGACCCCGCGGTCGTGCGGGTGAGGAGCGACTCCCCGACCAGCGCTTCCATCGTCCGCATCCGCGAGGAGGCCGCTTGCTGGGTGATGCCGAGCTCCGTGGCGGCAGCGGTCAGGCTCCCGCTGCGCGCCACGGCGACGAGGAGCTCCAGGGCGCGAAGCTCCGGAACATGAGGACCAAGCACGCCCCTCACCCTACAGGCTTCACAAGGTTGCCTTGTGACCCCACAACCACAACCTCGTTCTGTGACCGGGCGGCAGTTCCCAGACTGGGCGTCATGAGTCTTCGTGTTGCAGTCATCGGCGCCGGCCCCGCAGGGATCTACGCGGCGGACATCCTCACCAAGTCTGCGGCCGAGAGGGGGACGACGGTGTCCGTCGACCTGTTCGAGAGGCTTCCTGCGCCGTACGGCCTGGTCCGGTACGGCGTCGCCCCGGACCACCCGCGCATCAAGGAGATCATCAAGGCGCTGCAGCGGGTGCTGGCGCACCCGGACGTCCGCTTCCTCGGCAACGTCGAGTACGGAGTCGACATCAAGCTCGAGGACCTCCGCGACTTCTACGACGCGGTCGTCGTCGCGACCGGCGCGATGGCGGACCGCGACCTGGGCATTCCCGGCGAGGAGCTGTCCTTCGGCGCCGCCGACTTCGTCTCCTGGTACGACGCCCACCCGGACGTCACGACCACGTGGCCGCTCACCGCTCGCTCGGTAGCCGTGCTGGGAGTCGGCAACGTGGCGCTCGACGTGGCTCGCGTCCTCGCGAAGACCGCCGACGAGATGCTCACCACCGACATCCCCGCGCACGTGTACGCCGGCCTCAGGCTCAACCAGGCCACCGACGTCCACGTGTTCGCCCGTCGCGGACCGGCGTACGCCAAGTTCTCCCCGCTCGAGCTCCGCGAGCTGACCCACTCCCCCAACGTCGACGTGATCGTGCACCCTGAAGGCTTCGAGGTCGACGACGCGAGCATGGAGCACATCGCCTCCAACAAGCAGGCCAAGCTGGTGCTCGACACCCTCTCGAACTGGGTCGGCCGTGAGCCCAGTGGCAAGGCACACCGCATCCACCTGCACTTCCTCGAGCAGCCGGACGCGATCCTCGGTGAGGACGGCAAGGTCACCGCTCTCCGCACCGAGCGCACCCGTCTCGTGGGCGACCACTCCGTCGAGGGCACCGGCGAGAAGACCGACTGGGACGTGCAGGCCGTCTACCGTGCGGTGGGTTACCGCAGCACTGCCCTGCCGGGCCTCCCGTTCGACGACCGCGCCGCGGTCATCCCGAACGACGGCGGCCGGGTGCTCGACCTCGACGGCGAGCCGATCCCCGGCACCTACGTCACCGGCTGGATCAAGCGCGGCCCGGTCGGGCTCATCGGGCACACGAAGTCCGACGCCGCGGAGACCGTCGCGCACCTGCTGGCCGACACCACGCCGACTGCTCCCGAGCGCTCGCCGGACGCCGTCACGACGTACCTCTCCGAGCGCGGGGTCGACGTCCAGACCTTCGAGCACTGGGAGCGGCTCGACGCCCACGAGGTCGCGCTCGGTGAGCCGCAGGGCCGGTTGCGCGTGAAGGTTCCGAGTCGCGAGGAGATGCTTCGCGCCGCACGCTGAAGTTTCTGCGAGTTCAGCGCAACCCACCCCCGCTCTCCCGGCGTCAGTCCCTTCGAAGGCAGGTACGACGGCAGGTGACGCGGGAGAAGGGGGTGGTGTCGGATGATGCAGACCGTGGAGAGCTGGTCGGGCAGGCGCGCGGCGGTACCGGCGTTCGAGGAGTACGCCGCCGTGGCGTGGCCGGCTCTGTACCGATCCGCCTACCTGCTCTCCGGCAACCACGCCGACGCCGAGGACCTCGCCCAGCAGACGATGGTGAAGGCCTACCGCTCCTGGTCGCGCGTGCAGGCGTCGGACACGCCTGCGGCGTACCTGCGCAGCATGCTCGTCAACACGTACCTCTCGCACCGGCGACCGAAGAAGCGCCGGCTCGAGGTCCTCACCGACGCGCTCCCTGAACCCCGCCTGGACTCAGGCGGCGGCCTCGAGGAACGGATGTCGCTCTGGCCGCACGTGAAGCTGCTGCCGCCGCGGCAGCGAGCGGTGGTCGTCCTGCGCTACTACGAGGACCTGACCGAGCAGGAGATCGCCGAGGCCCTCGGCTGCTCGCGGGGCACCGTGAAGTCCACCGCGCACCGGGCGCTGAAGACCTTGCGCGCGGCACTCGAGACCGAACGAACGGGCAACCACGGGAAGGAGGGCTGACATGTACGCCGACATCGAGGAGACCCTGGGTCGGGAGCTGCACGAGGTCGCAGACGAGCTGCCGATCCCCGTCATGCCGGCCCTGCCCGCCGCCGAACCGTCGCGCCCCCGTCGCTGGCAGCCTGTGCTCATCGGGGCGGCCGCCGTCGTCCTTCTCGCGGGCGCCGTGGCCTTCGTCGTGAGCGATGCCAGCGAGGGCGACCACTCGCCCGCACCCGAACCGACCCTGACCGAGACACCTGTGCCACCAGAGCCTGAGGCGACCCTCCCTCGCACACCACCCATGGTCCCGTACGTGTTCGAGAACAAGCTGTACGTCGGCGGCGCGCTGGTGGAGGGGAACTGGTGCTGCGTCTACGGCGCCCCTGTAGACGGTGCTGGGAACGCCTGGCTCGGGTGGGACGAGGACGGCTGGTGGTGGGGCAACGGCCGTCAGGTCGAACGACTCACCGACCTCGTCGACGTGCCGCCCGTCATCTCGCCGGACGCAAGGACCGTGGCCATGCTGCGCAGGGAAGGTGGTCGGGTCGTGGTCACGGGGTTCGAGACGCGCTTCGGCGGCGAGGGCCTCGTCGGCTTCCCGATCGACCCCGGCAACCCTGCACTGGGCGACCCGGTCCGCGTCCGCGCGGTCACCAACGAGCGCCAGGTGGTCGTGCAAGGTCAGGGCCAGAGCTGGCTGTGGCTGCCGGACGCCGGCGAGGGAACCGTCGTCGACCTCAACGAGACCGCGCCCGGCCAGCAAGTCCACGGCGCCACGCCGGCGGGCTTGATCGTCTCCGACGAGTCGGAGAGTGAGTTCTACCTGGCCTCGATCTCCGACGCCGGCGCCCTCACGCGGATCGCCAACCTTCCGCCGCACGACGATCTCGCAGTCACGCCCGACGGTCAGTGGGCGATGTTCGTACCACAGGGCACGCTCGGTGGTGAGCTCGCCGCGATCCCCACCCTGAGCGCCTTCAACGTCAACGGAGACGATGTCATCGTGACGCTGACCGCACCCGAAGGCTGGAACTTCCGGGTCCACACCTGGGCGTGGGAGGACAACGACCACCTGATCGTGGCCGTGATGAGCGACCCGGGTGAGCGGATGGCGCGGTGCAGTGTCCGGCTGGCGCGGTGCACGCTGATCGACGCCGGCTGACCGGCTCGACAGGGCGCGCGGCCTAGCCTGGGGCACATGACGCGCTATGTCATCGACGCGCCCACCCTGTTGCACCTCGTCGACCACGACCTGACGGTTCATCCCAGCCATCAGCTCGTGGCGCCGAGCTCGATCCGCTCGGAGGCCCTGCAGCTGCTGCTGGACGGCGTCCGACGAGGAGACCGAACGGAGGCGTCGGCGAAGGCAGCCCACGAGCGGATCACCGAGCAGAAGATCCGCGCCCTCGGTGACCGGGTGTCCCGCTGGACGGCATGGCGGATCGCACGGGAGCAGGGCTGGGAGACTCTGCGGGATGCGGAGTACCTGGCCGTCGCCAGGCTGCAGGCGGACGCCCTGGTCACCGTGGACCCGCAGCTCGCGGCTCACGCAACAGAGGTCGTACCGGTCGCCCCGCTGGAGTCCCTGCTCAACGACGGATGACTCGTAGCTGGCCGCTCTCACGTGCGTCTGGGGTAGCTGATGCCGTGGTGGTGGCCGTGGTGTTCCCGGGGGCAGAGAAGCTCGAGGTCGTCGAGGTCGGTTCGTCCGCCCTTGGCCCAGTCGGTGCGGTGGTTCGCGTCGCACGAGGCGGCGGGGATGTCACAGCCGACGGTGTTGCAGTAGCCGCCTTGGCGCAGGGCCAGGGCGAGGCGTTGGGACTTGGTGGCGTAACGGCGCCTACGGCCGAGGTCGAGGATCTCGGACTTCTCACCGAGGACGACGGGAATGACGCCGTGCCGTGCGGCGAGCCGCCGGGCCTCGCCGGGCGAGAGCGCCCGGTCGGTGCCGAGGACCCCTGCTGCCGTGAGTCCGCCGGTCAGGGTGTCGAGGGTCATGGTGACGATCACCGAGACGGTGGTGCCGCCGGTCTGGGGGAGGTCCTTGGTCTTGATGGTCTCCAGCAGCTCGCACAGCGCCTGGCCCTTGATCTCCGGCAGGTCCTTGTTGTTCCGGTCGATCGGTTCGGGGCGCCCGGGGTTGGCGACCGCGTGGAGGAGGGTCTCGAGGATGTGTCCCGACAGCTCGGGGATCTTGAACTTCCCAAACAGCGACCCGTGGCCGTCGCGGTAGGTCTTGAGGTACGCGCCCTTACGGGCGTCGAGCTCTTCCTTCTCCAGCTGCTTGGCGAGGATCTCGTCAGCACGGTCCGGGGCGACGACGTGGATGAGGTGGTTCCCCATCGCCTTCAGCGTCTGGGCGTCGTGGTCCAACGCCAGCTCCAGCATCACCTCCCGCGCCTCGGCCTTGAGATGACTGACCTCGGCGGGGAGCTTGTCGACCACGCGGGTGATCACCTCGGCCTGGTCGGTGTGGATCTCTCCACCGGCCAAAGCGGTCTTCACCTCCGGGTGAGCCTCCAAAGCCGTCGCGCGCCTGCTGACCCGGCGGGCGGTGGCAGCGGTCAGGTTCGTTCGCGCCCGTAGTTGGGTGATTGCCATCGGCGGGTCGTCAGCGACCAGGGTCCCGACCATCGCATCGAGGCGGTCTTGGAGCCTCGTCAGCTCGGCGAGCGTCTCGCCCCGCTCGACTTCGGTCATCGTCGCGGTCAGCACCACCGGGTTCTCGTCGAGGAACTGATGCATCCGACCCGCGAACCAGTGCCACCGATGCGACCGCTCGGCCACGGGGGTCGACGCAGCGGTCTCCGACGGCTGCTCCTGATCCCCCGTGTCCCCCGACATGCCAGAACACTACGAGCAATGACCGACAGTATTCGAACTGTTCGAATCTTCTGTGGATAGCCCGTCAGGCGCGCCGCTCCCTTGCCAGACCGTGGAGTAGGTTCATCGTGTCGGGTCGGAAGGAGAGCAGGTCATGCACGTCGTCGATCATGTCCGGGGTGGCTGGTACCTGCTCGAGGACGGGCCGGACCTCTATCTGGACGTGAATGCCGACCCCGTCGGCGGAACGGTGCGACTCACCCAGGACGAGGCCCAACAATGCCGTCGCGGTGGTCGTGAAGCGACAGCCAGGCTCGCAGAACATCTGAGTTACCACGTACGCGAGCTGCACCAACGACACGACGCGGCGGCAGCCTCGAATGCCCACGCTGCGGTCATCGCTTGGCAACGCGGAGACAGTCCCCTGAGTGGTTGAGGGGGCGAGCGATACGTGCGTGGTCGTTCAGAGGTAGACGTCCGTGCCCGAGTCCCCGCGCGGGGCGACGCGCGGCACGTGCCCGTCCGGCTCGTCGACCAGTCGCGTCGCCCGGTCCAGCAGCTCGGCACCCGCAGCGTGGCGCGCGCCCACCACCCCGGCGAGCTCACTCGACAGCCCGACGTACTCGTCGGTCCAGCGCAGGCGTTGCCCGACTGAGCTGTCCGGGTCGTCGATGGCTTCGGAGAGCCGCCGCATCCGGCCGTAGACGTCCTTCACCGGACTCTGCACCGACGGCGACACCTCCATGACGCTTCTATCGGACGAAGCGCGGCCCAGCTGAGCGAGCGGGAGTCCTAGGTTGGACTCCATGCCCCTGCTGCACGACCGCTTCCCCGAGCTCCGTGACACCCTCCCCCACGTGACGCTCGGCCAGTCCCCGAGCCCGTTGCGCCGCATCGAGGGACTCACGAATGCTGAGCTCTGGGTCAAGGACGAGGGCGCGTTCGGTGACGGCGGCTGGGGCGGCAACAAGGTGCGCAAGCTGGAGTGGCTGATCCCCGACGCGCAGCGCCGGGGCCGTCGCACGATCCTCACGTTCGGTGGGCTCGGGACGAACTGGGGGCTGGCCACTGCGCTGTACGGCAAGGAGCACGGTCTCAGCATCGGCCTCGCTCTCGTCGACCAGCCGGTCGACGACCACGTCCGCGCTCAGCTGGGGCGCCTGAGGACGTCCGGGGCCCGGCTGCACTTCACCCACTCGAAGGCACGCACGATCGCGCTCCTGCCCCTGCTGCTCGCGCAGCACCGCGACGGGGTGAAGCCGCCGTACCTCCTTCCTGCAGGCGGCTCCTCCGCAGTAGGGGTGCTCGGCCCGGTCGAGGTCGCGCTCGAGCTCGCGGACGCCGTCCAGCGCGGTGACCTGCAGGAACCCAGCCACGTCGTGACCGCTGTCGGCACCGGCGGGACCGCCGGTGGCCTGGCTCTGGGACTGGCGTTGGCCGGGCTGAGGACGAAGGTCGTGGCCGTGGTCGTCAACGACAAGCTCAAGCTCGACGAGCCGACGATCTCCAGCCGCGCCCGACGTACCCAGAAGCTCCTGCGCGCCCGCGGCGCGCGGCTACCCACCGTCGACCTGACAGGGAGGCTGCTCGTGGTGCGCGACCAGCTCGGCGCCGGATACGGCCACTCGACTCCGGAAGGCTCCCGGGCCACGGAAGCGGCAGGGGCGGCCGGCCTCCACCTCGATCCGGTCTACACGGCAAAGGCGGCAGCGGAGCTGCTCGCGATGGACGAGCGCGGCGAGCTCGAGGGACCTGTCGTCTTCCTGCAGACCGACGGTCCGCGGTGACGGCTGGGTCGGACTGAGGTCCCTCGCTACCAGAAGCCGTGGATCGGTCCCACGAGGAAGAACGCCACGAAGCCGACGGTGTTGTTGAACCCGTGGGCCAGGACCGGCGCCCACAGCGTGTCGTAGCGCAGCCGCAGGAGGCTCCAGGCGAGAGCGTCCGTCGCCACCACCAGGACGCCGATTGCACCTTGCTCGGAATGGGCCCAGCCGAAGAGCACGGACGACAGTCCGACCGCGGCGACCACTCCGACCGGACGCTCACCGAAGGTCTGGCGGATCCGCGTGAACAGGTAGCCCCGGTAGGCCAGCTCCTCCCCGAGAGCCGCGAGCGTCCAGCTGAGCAGCAGGAGTGCGGCGAGCTGCGGCAGGTCGCCTTTCAAGCCGTCGAAGGCGCTGAGGTCCTGCTGCTTTCCGGAGACGTGGCTTGCCACGGGCAACGTCACGCTCAGCTGGAACACGGACCAGAGCACCGCGAACGCCAGCATCTTCCCAGCCAGGTGCGCGCCCGCCGGACGGTGGAGACCGATCGAAGAAGGTCCCTCTCGACGGGCCACCAGCGACACCGTGAGCATGGCCAGCAGCACGAACGTCACCACGAACAGGTCGAGCGCGACAGCAACGACGGCCACCAACGCCTCGATGCCCGCAAGGACGGACCACGTGCGCCGCGTGGCCGTCGTACTCGTGCCTGCCATACCTCCACCCTCGTCTGCCGCGTCGGACGCAGGTAGGGCCGACCGCAGCCCGCGACGGGCCGTTCGGCCCTCGCCCGGAGCGACTCCGAGCGAGAGCGTGGAAGGGAGACCAGGAGGACACGATGGCAGCGCTCACCCGCGACCTGAAGTACGGCGGCATGGCGACCCTGTCCCTCTCGGCCTGCTTCGCTGCCGGTGTCGGGGCTGGTGGGAGCCTCTTCTTTCCCGACCTCCTCGGCGGAACCGAGGTCACCATCGGCAATCTGCGAGGTACGGCGTTCGTCGTGCTGGTGCTCGGAGTGCCGCTGCTTCTGGCGGGTCTGGCCTCGACGCGCCGTGGGTCGGCACGCGGGGCGGCGATGTTGCTGGGTGCCCACGCCTACCTGCTCTACCAGGGCGTGCTCTTCTGCTTCGCCACTCCCTTCAACGCCCTCTTCCTGTCCTATGTCGCGATGCTCGGGCTCGCGCTCTGGAGCCTGATCGCGCTCTTCCTCCAGCTCGACGTGACAGAGGTGGCTCGTCAGGTTCACCCCGCCATGCCCTACCGAGCTGCGAGCGTCACGCTCGCGCTCGTCGTGATAGTCAACTGGCTGGTGTGGATGGCGCGGGTCGTGCCGGCCACCGTGGCCGAGCAGCCGTCCGACCTGTTGGAGGGAAGCGGCTTGCTGACGAGTCCCGTGTACGTCCAGGACCTCGCGTTCTGGTTGCCGGCGGGTCTCGTGGTGGCGGCACTGACGTGGTCACGGACGACGTGGGGCGCTCTGCTGGCTACCGGGCTCCTGACGTTCTACGTGGTGGAAGTGCTCAGCGTTGCCAGCGACCAGTGGTGGGGCGCCCGGGCCGACGACAGCCATCCCGACCTTGCGTCCATGTCCGTCGTCCCGGCTGCGATCCTCCTCGCGGCGGTCATCGCCATACCGGCCGCGCTGTGCCTGCGCAGGCTGGGGCCTCAGCCAGCAGAGGGAACCACGCCACCCAGCAGCGCGAACTTCTCCAGTGCCGCCGGCGTCGCGACCTGAAGCCGCGCGAGCGCATCGTCGAGCTCCGCCGAACCCGGGTGACCGGCCGGCACCCGAGCGGGGTTGATCGCGATCCCGTCGAGCCAGGACTTGATGTCGGGCTCGGCGTTGAGCGCGCGGGTGGCGAGGCCGCCCCGGTAGTTCATCTCCGCCCACTGCTGCATCGAGTCGCCGTAGCGCGAGGGGAGGCAGATGCGGTTCTTCTCCTCGTCGCCCGCCTCGCCACCGCCCCTCGTGGCTTCGACGTAGCCGATGACTGCGGTGCCGAAACAAGGGAAGCCGGCGCGCAGTGGCTGCAGGGAGATCAGCCCGGGAGTCCAGACCGGGATCGCCGCGGGGTACTTGAGTCCCGGCGCGGCGCAGTGCACCACGACGGCGTCGTCGGCGATGCTCACCGAACCGTCGGCGAAGACCAGCGCACCTCTTTCCACCCTGCGCACGTGACCGCGACGCACGACGTTCTCGATCGTGCGCAGGAGCTCCAGCTCCCAGGTGGCCAGCGTCGGGCCCTTCGCCATCGTCGGCATGACACTGCGGTCGATGCGCATCGTCACGTCGACGTCCTCCAGCCGGAGGAAGAGGTCCTCGACACTGTCGGCCGCGATGGCCGCCTCCATCATGTCCGCCGCCATCCCGAAGAACGCCCCGGGATCGGGCTGCACCTTGGCCCGGTTGACCATCCAGGGGTCCCGCGGACGCACCCAGCAGATCGCCTCGGGACCGACTCCCTGGGCGAGCAGCCAGACGATCGCGTCGGTGGCGGTCTTGCCCGACCCCGTGATGACGTACTGACTCGCCGCGTCACCCAGGCGCGGCAGCTCGTTCACCGGGATCACCCGCGTGTCGGTACCGACCTCGTACGGCGGCGGAGACTCCGCGGGGATGTCCGGCGCAAGCAGCGTGCCGTCCACGATGCGACAGGAGTCGGGCACCTGGTAGCGCCTGCCCGACACGCGTGACACGAAGGTGCGGTGGCCGAGGTACTCGCAGGCACCGAAGAACTCCACCCGCCCCGAAGCGAGGAACCGGTCCTCCAGGACGTGGGTGTAGTACGAGCAGATCTCGGGCTGCGTGGCCCGCTCCTGCAGGCCCTCCTCGGGGCCCCGCTGCTGGAGACGTCCGCCTCCGAGAAGCGTCGAGGGTACGCCGTAGAAGGCGCTGGCCTGGTGCAGCCGGACGAAGGGATAGGCCTCCAGCCAGTGGCCCCCCACCCCGTGCCGGCGGTCGACGATCACGACGCGTTTGTCGCAGTGGTCGATCAGCGCGTCGGTGAATCCCATGCCCATCGCGCCCGCTCCGACGACGAGATAGTCGGCGTCCACCTGCTCGATCACCCTCCAACCCAAGCACTCCGAGGCAGGAGTGGGTAGACTGTCCTTGTCCGGCACGGCCGGGCGACGAAACGCGACCGACTCTGCGCCCACGTTCAGTGGACGCCGGCCGCAAACGTGCTGAAGCGCACCACATCCGGCGAGGAAGCTCGCCCGCGTGACCTGTCTTGCCGAGGGCCTTTCGGGGGCCCGGTGAGGGATGTCCCGCGTCAGCAGAAGGAGAACTGCCTGTTGGCCAGAGAGCCGCAGCGAGCCTCAGGGGCGAGGCGCCCCGCGAGGCGTGCACCTGCACGTGGCAGGGACGACGAAGGACTGATCCCGGTCCTGGCCAAGGCCGTCCGGGAGATCGAGGCTGCCGTGCAGCGTGGCCCGCTGAACGCCGTACAGCGGTCGCGGTTCCAGGCTGCTGCCCTCCTCGCGCGCGAGGAGCGCGCCCGGACCTTGTCCGACACGAGCCTCACCGACGCCAAGCGCGAGCACCAGCTCAAGCGTCTCGACGGCCTGGCCACCATCCTGGCCCAGTCCGCCGCGCGGCAGCCCGCGCTGTTCTCCCTGCTCGACGAGAAGGCCGACGTGTCCGAGTCCACCCGACAGCTGAAGCGCAAGCTGTCCGAGTCCGCCGGACTCGAGGTGGTCGAGGAGGAGCCAGCCGAGGTCGAGGTTCCCGACCCTCGCGCCGAGCGCAAGGTCATCCCCCAGTCGGTGGCTGCGGCGCAGCTGGCGAACCCGTTCCTCCCGCCCGACTACAGCGCCGTGGCAGTGAAGCCGAAGGGCCACCTCGTGGGCTGGGAGCTGATCGGGCCGCTGCTCAACGCGTTCGAGCACCCTTCGCCAGGCGCCGCCGCGTGCATGGAGCTCCCCGACCCCAAGCCGACCATGCTGCCCAAGGGCGTCGAGCTGATGCCGCACCAGGCGCGCCTCCTCGCTGCAGTCGCAGGCGGCCACCGCACGTTCCTCCTCGCCGACGAGCCCGGGCTGGGCAAGACCGCGCAGGCACTCCTGGCGGCACAGGTCGCCAACGCCTACCCGTTGCTCGCCGTCGTCCCCAACGTCGTCAAGACGAACTGGGCGCGCGAGGCCGGCATCTGGACCCCGTCGCGCAAGGTCAGCGTGGTCCACGGTGATGGTGACGACGTGGACGGGTTCGCCGACATCATCGTCGTCAACTACGAGGTCCTGGACCGGCACGTCGACTGGATCGGCGAGCACGGCTTCCGCGGCATGGTCGTCGACGAGGCGCACTACATCAAGAACAAGAAGTCGCAGCGCTCGCAGCACGTCATCGAGGTCTCGGAGCGGGTACGACGCCGCGTGGCGCGCCCCTTGCTCATGGCGCTGACCGGAACGCCGCTGATCAACGACATCGAGGACTTCCGGGCGATCTGGCAGTTCCTCGGGTGGATCGACGAGAAGAAGCCCGGGAACGACCTGATGGCCGCGTTGGAGGAGCACGGCTACACGCCGGCCGACCACGCGTTCTACCCGGCCGCCCGCCAGAGCGTGCTCGACCTCGGCATCGTGCGTCGCCGCAAGGTCGACGTCGCCTCCGAGATTCCCGAGCGACGGATCGCCGACCTGCCGGTCGAGCTCGAGGGTGCCGTGGGTCGCTCGATTCGCGAGGCCGAGCGCCAGCTCGCCAAGCGCCTGGTCGGACGCTACGAAGCCGCGATCGAGCACCGCCGCAGCAAGGGTGCCGTCATCGACGGGATCGACCACGAGCTGGTGCGGCGTGTCGCGGAGCGCGAGGTCGCCGAGGCCTCGGACGAGAGCACCGGCGAGAACGTCTTCAAGATGGTGCGTCGCATCGGCCAGGCCAAGGCCGAGCTCGCCGCCGACTACGCAGCGCAGCTGGCGCGCAGCGCCGGCAAGGTCGTCTTCTTCGCCAAGCACCTCGACGTGATGGACGCGGCCGAGGAGGTCTTCGCCAAGCGCGGCCTGAAGTCGACGACCATCCGCGGCAGCCAGAGCACCTCGGTGCGGCAGAAGGAGATCGACGCGTTCGTCAACGACCCCGAGGTGTCGATCATCGTCTGCTCGCTCACCGCGGCCGGAGTCGGTATCAACCTCCAGGTCTCGTCCAACGTCGTCCTCGCCGAGCTCTCCTGGACCAACGCCGAGCAGACGCAGGCGATCGACCGGGTGCACCGCATCGGCCAGAGCGAGCCGGTGACGGCGTGGCGGATCATCGCCGCGCAGACGATCGACGCCAAGATCGCCGAGCTGATCGACAGCAAGGCGGGGCTCGCCGCCCGGGCGCTGGACGGCTCCGACGAAGAGGTCTCGTCGTCGGCCGACGTTCAGGTGGAGACGCTGGTGGCGCTGCTCACCGAGGCCCTGACGGAGCCGCAGGGCGACTGAGGTTCCGCTGACCCGGCAGATCTTCGTGCCGGGTCAGCCCTGACCCGGCACGAAGATCTGCCGGGTCGGCCTAGACGACGGTTGCCCCATCAGGGCTCCTTCCGTGCGGTGCGATGCCGGTCGCCGATGCCGAGGACCCACCAGGACCCGGCGAGCGCGACAACCGCCGCGGCCAGTTCGGCGTACTGCTCGAAGATCGCGAGCAGGCCGACGACCACCACCGTCATCAGCGCGACCGGTAACCGCCACTCGTCGGTGAGCACTCCGCGACCCCGCTATACGTTTAAGTCACTTGACTCACTCATATTAACCACACGACTGGCTCTATGGAACCTCCCGGCGGCGAAGGCGGGTCAGCGCGGCGTCAGCAGCTCCTCGGGTACCCACTCCTCCACCACCTGCCAGGAGTCGGACCGCAGTCTGGCGAGATAGACGACACGGCCCTCCCAGCGACCCGTCACCGAGCGCCACTCGACCAGGAGGCCGGGCCGCTTCACACCGGCGCGGTCGGCCGCGTCGGCCACCCAGCAGTGGCGGGCCGGGCAGTCGTCGATCGGCTCGCCTCGCTGGCCAGCGGTTCCGCGGACGCGCTGCTCGAGCGAGATGCCACCTCTGCGCCCAATGCCACCGCCCGCCATCGGGCCAGTGTCGCAGATATCGAACAGGTGTTCGACTAGCGAGGGATGAGCGCCCAGTAGTCCAGGTCGAGAAGGACACCCTCGGCGTACTTCCCCGCGTTGTCGCCCTCGGCGCTCCGCAGCGTCATCGACTCGTCGCGTCCGCGGGTGGCGACCAGCCGGAGACGCAGCGCGCCCACACCGGGAGCGTCGGTCTCGACGGCGTCGAGGACCTCGGACCACGCGTACACGGTGTCCCCGGCGAAGGCCGGGGCGACGTGCGAGCCACCGTTGATCGCAGCGATCAGCTGGGCGTTGGCCAGGCCGTTGAACGACAACGCACGCGCCATCGAGATGATGTGCCCACCGTAGATGAGCCGGTTCCCGTCGGGCCGCGCCTCGACGTTGAAGTGCACCTTCGCGGTGTTCTGCCACAGCCGCGTCGCGAGCATGTGCTCGGAGTCGGTGAGGGTGACGCCGTCGACGTGGTCGATCTTCTCCCCGACCCGGTAGTCGCCGAGGCGGTGCGGCTCCCCCGCCGCCGCGAAGTCGTACGACGTGAAGTCCAGGCCTTCGGGGATCACCAGGTCGTCGGGCGACACGACCGACGCGAGCTCCGGCAGCACGGTCTCCGGCGCCGCCGCGGCGTGGTCGCGCTTGTGCACCATCACCCAGCGGGCCCAGTCCAGCGCCACCTCGCCGCGCTGGTTGGTCGCGGTGGAGCGGACGTAGACGACACCGCTCTTGCCGTTGGAGTTCTCCTTGAGGCCGATCACCTCGGAGCGGGTCGACAGCGTGTCACCGGGGACGACCGGCTGATGGAAGCGAAGCTCGGCGTACCCGAGATTGGCCACGGCGTTGAGCGAGACGTCGGGAACGGTCTTGCCGAACGCGATGTGGAAGGCGATGAGCTCTTCCACCGGGGCGGGGCTCAGGCCGACGGAGGCGGCGAACGCCGCAGAGGACGGGAGCGCGAAACGGGTCGGGTACAGCGCGCCGTACAGCGCCCGGTCACCCTCGGTCACCGTGCGCGGGGTGGCGTGCTCGATGACCTGGCCGACCGTGAAGTCCTCGAAGAAGTTGCCCGGATTCGTCTTGCTCGCGTTCGTCGTGCTCGCGTTCGTCGTGGTCATGGCCGTCATTCTGCCGCCGGTGGCGAGGCCGCCCGAACCGCCGTGCATTCCGTGGACCTGTGCATCTAGGCCGCGAGCTTCTCCTTGCCCTCGGCCAGGAGACCGGTCGTGGCGGAGAACGCCAGAACGCGGGCGACGGGGTCCCAGGCACGTGGCATCGCGCGCCGGCCGATCACCGCAGCCGCCCCGAAGTACATGCTCAGGCACCACGGACAGGTCAGCAGGTAGCTGACCAGCCCCGACTCCTCTGCGTCGGGAGCTCCGTAGCGGCGCCACACCGCGTCCCTCCCCCGTGCAGTGATCTTGTCGTCCTTGACGAGCACGGTCAGGCGGTAGACAGCCAGGGCATCGGTGAGCAGGGAGATGCCCGGACGCACGGATCGGTCGGAAGCGCGTTGCACAGCCACCGCCGCGTCGTACCCCGCAGGGACTCGGCCATGCCGGCGGCGCAGCGAGCCGGCCCGAATGTCGGTGCCGTGCACCAGACCTAGGCCGGCAGCTGGTCCTCGATGTACTGCGGGCGCGCCACGAAGAGCGCCGTCACGGTCAGCGCCGCGTTGATCGCCAGGAGCATGACCAGCGGCGCGTCCCATCCCTCGGTGCGGTCGTGCAGCACGCCGAAGAGGAACGGCCCGGGCGCGGCCAGCAGGTAGCCCACGGACTGCGTGAAGCCTGAGAGCGCTGCGGTGCCCTCCGGAGTCCTCGCCCGCAGACCGATCAGCACGAGCACGAGCGGGAAGATGGACGTGCCGGCCCCAACCAGTGCGGCCCAGAGCCAGGTGACCGTCTCTGGCGTGAGAAGGAGCCCGAGGTAGCCGACGACGTAGCAGGCCAGCAACGCGAGGATCAGCGGAGCCTGGTTCTGCAGGCGGCCCGCGACGTACGGCACGGCGAACGACAGCGGGATGCCGGTCCCGGTGACGACGGCGAGCAGCAGACCTGCCTCCGACGCCGAGTAGCCGCTGTCACGGAAGAGCTCCGCGAACCAGCCGAAGATCGTGTACGCCTGCGTCGACTGCAGCGCGAACGTCATCGCCATCGCCCAGCCGAGCCGCGTGCGCGCGACGGCAGCGAGGCCGACCGTCCGACTCCCCCTCCGCAGCTTCGTGTCGTGACCGACGAGCCCGATCCAGGGAAGCGCGGCCACGAGGGCGGTGCAGGCCCAGGCGCCGAGGCCCCACCGCCACGAGTTGCCCAGGTCGGAGATCGGGACGGTCAGCGCCGAGGACGACGTCAGCCCGACTGCCAACGCCGTCGTGTACAGCGACGTCATCAGCCCCACGCGGTCGGGGAAGTGCAGCTTCACCAGCGACGGCAGCAGGATGTTCGCCGCAGCCATCCCCGCGAGTGCGACAAGTGACATGAGGAGGAAGAGAGGTACGACGGAGGTGAGGCTGCGCAGGCCGAGCCCCACCACGACCGCCACCAGGGAGAAGAGCGTGAGCCGGTGGACGCCGACCCGACCGGCCAACCAGGGAGCCGCGCCCCCGAAGCCGGCGAAGGCGAGGACAGGAAGGCTGGTGAGGAGGCCGACCGCCACCGGCGACATGTCGAGAGCGCCACGCAGCTCGCTCAGGACCGGACCGACGCTGACGGCGGCGGGCCGCAGGTTGAACCCGAGCACGACGATCCCGACGACGACGAGGATCCGCTCCCAGCGGGTGTCGTGGAGCAGCGTCCTCGGGTCGGGGGTCTGGTGGACCGGCGCCGTCACCGGGGCTGACGCTCTCCGGCCCCCAGCCGCCCAGCGGCCAGCGCACCGCCGATCGCCCCGAACAGGTGACCCTGCCACGAGATCCCCGGCTGGCCCGGCAGCACGCCCCACAACGCTCCGCCGTACAGAACGAGGACGACGACGCCGAGCAGGATCTGGCCCACCCGCCTCGAGAAGAATCCGCGCAGCAGCAGGTACGTCAGCCAGCCGAACACCAGGCTCGAGGCGCCAAGATGCACCGTGTTGTCTCCCCCGGTGAGCCAGGTCCCAGCCCCGGCGACGAGCCACACGACCGCCGTCACGGACAGCCACTGCCGCACCCCGGACAGCAGGATCATGAAGCCCAGCACGAGGAGCGGGACGGTGTTCCCGACGAGGTGCACCCAGCTGCCGTGGAGCAGCGGCGCCCAGAGGATCCCGTCGAGACCGTCGGCCTCGCGCGGCTCGATGCCGTTGCCCTCGAGCTGGAAGAGCCGGTCGAGCACCTCTACGACGTACAGCAGGACGACGAAGGCGCCGATGACCTGGACGGCGGTGCCGAGGCGGGACCCGGTGGGGCCGGGCTCGGTCAGGGTCATGACTCGACAGTACGGGCTCGACGGAACGGGCAGGATGTCAGCATGCGCCTGTTGACGGGGGCCCTGCCCCAGGAGCCCGGCGACGACCCCGCCCTCGAGCTGGCGCTGGCCCACGCGATGGTCCGGGACGGCAACGATGCCGTGCGGGTCTACCGCCCGTCCCGACCGATGCTGGTCTTCGGACGGCGTGACACCCGGCTCCCGGGTTTTGCGGCAGCCGTCGATGCGGGCAGGGTCCGCGGCTTCGCCCCGGCGGTGCGCGCGACGGGAGGACGAGCGGTTGCCTACACCGAGCAGGCGGTCGTCCTGGACCTGGTGCACCACGAGCCCGACGCGGTCGCCCGACAAGAAGCACGCTTCCTCCGCATCGGAGGGCAGCTCGTCGACCTGCTGCGGCAGCTCGGCGTCGACGCGAGGCTGGGCGACGTCCCGGGCGAGTACTGTCCCGGTGCCCACTCGGTGAATGCGCGCGGCACCGCCAAGCTCGTCGGCACCGCACAGCGGGTCGTTCGCGACGCCTGGCTGTTCAGCGCCCTGGTCCAGGTCGACGACGCCGAGCGCGTCGCCGAGTGCCTCGACCCCGTCTACCGGGCGCTCGAGCAGCCGTTCGACCCGCGGTCGGTCGGCGCGGTCGCGGACGAGGCACCCGGGCTCACCGCGGTGGCCGTCGAACAGGCCGTGCTGGGGAGCTTCGCCGCGGGACTCGCCCCCGAGCCGGTGCCGGAGGCAGTCGCGACCCTCGCCAGGACCCTGCTCGAGCACCATCTTCCGTAGGGTGCGAAGCATGCTCGAAGCGCTGGGGTTCGGTCCCACCGAGGTACGGCTGTACGACCTCCTGGTCACGCGCGGCCGGATCTCCTTGGCGGAAGCGGTCGCCGACGGCCAGGAAGAGCGGCTACAGCGGCAGGCGCTCGAGACGCTCGTCGCGAAGGGACTGGTCCGGCAGCTGGCCGGGCCCGACCACGACTACGTCATCGCACCTCCTGAGCAGGCCATCGAGGTCCTCATCGCCGAGCA
The DNA here is from genome assembly GCA_035699605.1 of Nocardioidaceae bacterium. Classification (GTDB taxonomy): domain Bacteria; phylum Actinomycetota; class Actinomycetes; order Propionibacteriales; family Nocardioidaceae; genus SSC3. The sequence continues at coordinate 43,621 of DASSPN010000005.1, forward strand.
GACGCGGGCCCTCCAGGCGGTCCGGGCAAGTGCCGCGGAGGTGGCCGCCCGCGTCCGCCGCGTGACTCAGGATGTCGATCCCACCGAGCTCATCGAGATCGTGTCCGGAGAGGGGTCGGTCCGGCAGCTCTTCCTCCAGGTGATCAAGAGCGCCCGACAGGAGATCGCGGTCTTCGACTGCCCGCCGTACGCCACGGACATCGAGGAGGGCACGCAGCAGCAGGAGGAGCGCCTCGTCACCGGCGACCTTCGGCTGCGGACGGTCTTCGACCGCTCCCTCCTCGACGACCCGACACACGTCCGGCGCATCATGCGCGGGGTGGAGAACGGCGAGGAAGGCCGGGTGGCCAGTGTTCCGCTGAAGCTGGCGATCATCGACGGCGAGTGGGGCATGCTCCCGCTGCTCCACGCGGACGGCCGGACCCCGGAGGCGACGGTCCTCGTCCGGCGGTCGGTGCTCCTGGACTCCATGGTCGCGCTCTTCGAGTCGGTCTGGCAGCACGCGGTCGAGATCAGGCCGCCCACGGGCGACGAGCTGCAGCTCGCCGGGACGCCGGAGGGGGACCTGCGCCAGCTGGCACATCTGCTCGCCGCCGGAATGACCGACACCGCGATCGCCTACCACCTCGGCGTGAGCGACCGGACCGTCCGCCGTCGGATCAAGGAGCTGATGGCCGAGCTGCGCGTCGACTCGAGGTTCGCCGCGGGCGTCAAGGCTGCCGAGCGAGGCTGGATCTGACGAGAACGTGTTCTTTTTGGCCGTTCTCGGCCAGTGGCCGCACCTGGACAACTTCGTGACTTACGGTGCGCGCACTGCGTGGCGCGGCCAGGGCGCCACTTGTCGGCCCCCGCCTTTACCCGAGGTCCGGGGTGCCACCGAAAGGAACGCCGGTGCGCAAGCGCTTCTCCCTCTTCCTCTCGCTGATCGTGGCCCTAGCACCCCTGGTGCTCGCGATCAGCCTCCCTACCGCCCAAGCCAGTCCGAGTGACGACTACGTCGGGCCGTTCTACAGCGACGGCAACCTGCCGCCCGGATGCATCGTGGACCGCAGTCGGGAGAACCCCGACAACGTCTGCTACCACGCCAAGGTCGGCCTCAACACCCTCGACTCCCCGATCATCGACGTGGCCGTCCTCGTGCCGGCGTCACCGACCGCCGAGCGTGACCTGCGGATCCTGCGGCAGGCTGCCCAGGCCTGGCAGGGAGGTCTGCGCTACCTCGCCGACGAGATGGGCCTCGACTGGCTGCGCGACGGCGTGCAGTTCCACATCTCGCCGAGCATCGTGAGCCTGACCGAGGGCGAGGAGGTCAGCACCTTCCCGCTGTACGACCCCGAGATCGTCATCATCGCCACCAACCCGGTCGGTGGCGCCGGCATCGGCGTCGACCCGACGTACCTCACCGATGAGCTCGGCATCTTCGACGAGGACGGCGTCCCCTGTCACAACATCCCGAACCCGTTCTCCATGGACACGTGGGAAGGCATGCCCGGGTACGACGGTCACCACGGCGAGGGCGGCGGCATCTACGTCGAGGACTGCGGCGGCTCGGGTGGCAACGTCTGCTTCTCGGTGAACGGCGCGATCGACCCCGTGCCTGGGGTGACCGACACCTTCTCGATGTTCGACCTCGTGCTGCACGAGACCGGCCACTGCCTGACCCTGGGCCACGTGGGCGACGGTGCCGAGACTCCTTCGTGGGGACCGGTGCCGACGACGGACATCATGGCCTATAGCTATGACCCACCCGGCCAGAACAAGTGCGTCTCCACGCTGAACGTCGAGGCGTTCGCGCTCCGGATGAGCCGCTACCTCGACCGGGACGGAAATGGCACGGTCAACGAGGCCGACCGCCTCGTGCCCAACGACCTCGCGGGCGACGGTGCCAACTCGTTCCAGGTGCAGCATCCCGACAACCACCTGTACGCGTCCTCGACGGGTTCGGCCTGGGACTGCCCGCAGCCAGACCTGGGAACGCTGCCGGGCACGCCCACCGACTGGGAGCCCGAGCCGGTGGAGACGACGAGCCCGGTGCTCAACGTGACCTCGCCTGACCACGGCGCCGAGACCGCGGACGGCCACGTCCACGTCGCCGGCACCGTCGAGCGTCGGCCGTTGAACGCGCCGCCGACCTCGCCGTACGCGTCGGTCGACGACCCCGAGGGTGACGCCCACAGCGAGGTGACCGACATCCAGAACGTCCAGGTCGAGGTCACCGACCTCGAGGTCACCACGACGATCAAGGTCAAGAAGCTCTGGCCCCCCAACGTCACGAGCCTGCCGAAGTACAGCGTGAGCATCGACGGCCGCGAGATCGAGTCGTTCGTCTCCGACCCCAGCGGCTCGGCCGCGGTGTCGACGTACGACCACTCGATGGAGCAGAACCTGCCGGCGGAGTGGTCGGAGTGGGACGCCGCGGCCAACACGGTCACCTTCCACATCCCGCGTAGCTTCCTCGCGAACCAGGCGAGGGCCACCGCGCCGTACGACGTCTTCGCGATGACCAGCGTGAAGGCGCCGACCAGGACGTTCACCCTGGTGACGGCCGACCGCGCCCCCGACGCCGGAATGGTCGCAGTGGCGGCGCCTGCCGGCTCGAGCAGCACGGGAACGACGGCGGGAACCTCTGGCGGCGGCACGTCGGCGGGAAGCGTGCTCAGCACGGTTGTCCTCGAGCAGCCCGGTGGCAACACCTTCACCGTCGCCGACACCTCGCTCGGCCAGGCGACCGGCACCCGCGACACGTTCACCCTGAACGTCCCGGAGCGCAGCGACGTCGAGCTCTCCCTGAACTGGACCGACTCGAGCGACCTGGACCTGTACGTCACCGGCGCGGGCAACGGCTCTGGTGCCTCCACCGGCAAGCCCGAGGTCGTGACGCTCAAGAACGTCCAGGGCCAGCTGAAGATCGAGGTGGACCCCTACCTGGTCGTGGGTGTGCCGAGCACCAGGTACACCCTCCAGGCGACCCTGGTCCAGGTCCCGACCGACCCGCCACCCGGCGCGGACACCGATGGTGACGGGGTTGCCGACGCGGACGACGTCTGCCCGACCATCCCGGGCACCGGGTATCAGGGATGTCCGGTCCCGGCCACCGAGCGCGTCAAGGTGTACGTCGACGGCGCGCTGGCCGGCAGTCAGGACGTCGACACCAGCAACGCGGTGGACACCTTCGGCCTCGACGTGGCGGTCCCCGAGGGGACGCACGAGCTGAAGGTCGTGTGGGAGGACGACGGCGAGGTTCTCGCCACCGACTACCGCACGGTCGTCCACGAGGCTCCCGGTGTCGACAGTGACGGCGACGGGGTCGCCGACTTGCGTGACAACTGCGAGCGGACGCCGAACGCCGGCCAGGCCGACCTGGACCGCGACGGCCTGGGAGATGCCTGCGACAGCGACATCGACGGCGACGGCTACAGCAACCAGAAGGAGACGGCGAAGGGGACCGACCCCTACGACGCCAGCTCCTACCCCGGGAAGAAGAAGAGCACGTCCCTCAGGGCGGTCTAGCCCCCGTACCCCCTGAGGGTCGCCATAGTAGGGAGATACCCGACGTCGGCGCGGATCACACCTTGATCCGCGCCGACGTCGGGTCGTAGAGCGGTCGCAGCGAGACCTCGACGGGACAACGGACGCCGGCGATGTCGACCGCCCAGTCGCCGGCCTTGATCCAGTCCGGTGTGACCGGCTCGCCGCCACCGGAGACGAAGGCCAGTCCCACGGCTCCGCCCAGCGTCCAGCCGTACGACGCCGCACGCACGTAGCCGACGGGTACGCCGTCCCGGTGCACGACCTCCGCGTGGTACAGCAACGGCTCGGGGTCGAGCACCCTGACCTGCACGATCCGGTGCGCCATGCCTCCGGCTTCGGCGTTGGCCGCCTTGCGCGCCAGGACGGCGTCGCGGCCGACGAACGGCTTGTCGAGGTCGAGCGCGAAGCCCAGGCCGGCCTCGAGCGGGCAGTCGGTGTTGTCGATGTCGTGGCCGAAGTCGCGGTAGGCCTTCTCCATCCGGAGGCTCGCGAGCGCCTTGAGGCCGACCGGCCTGATGCCGTACGCCGCCCCGGCAGCCAGCACCTCGTCGTACACGTGGAGTGCGGAGGACACCGGGACGTAGAGCTCGTAGCCGAGCTCGCCGAGGTAGGTGATCCGGACCAGCAGGACCTCGACACCGGCCAGCGTGACCCAGCGCGCGGTGCGGAAGGGGAACACCTCGGTCGACAGGTCGGCGTCGGTCAGCTGCGCGAGCACGTCGCGCGACAGCGGTCCCTGCACGTTCAGCTGGCCGTAGTCGGCGGTCACGTCGGTCACGTGCTCGGCCAGGCCGTACCGGGCGAGCCAGGCCAGGGTGTGACCGTGCGCGGTGTCCGACGAGACCACCCAGAAGTCGTCCTCCCCCAGCTTGGTCACGGTGAGGTCCGCCTCGATGCGGCCGTTCTCGTCGAGCCACTGCGTGTAGGTGATCGTCTCGATCGCGCCGTCCACGGCGCCGGCCGAGATCAGGTCGAGGGCGGCACCGACCCGTTCACCCCGGACGCGGAACTTCGCCATGAAGCTCATGTCCATCAGCCCCACCCCCTCGCGGACGGTGCGGTGCTCGGCCTCCCACTGCTCGAACCACGGCGCCCTTCCCCACGTCGGCTCGGCGACGGGAGTGGCCCCGGGCCCCGCGAACCAGTCCGCCCCTTCCCATCCCGATACCTCGCGCAGGTAGCCGCCGTGCTGGACCAGCCGCTGGTGCACCGGTGACAGGAGGGCGTTGCGCGCGGACCGCAGCTGTTTGCCCGGCGTGTGGGCTGCGTAGACGGTGCCGAGGATCTCCGTCGTCCGCGCAGCTCGGTAGCCGTCGTCTGCCTGCCACGGACGGAAGCGGTCGACGTTGAACCCGGTCACGTCGACGTCCGGTCGCCCCGTGGTGATCCAGTGCGCGAGCACGCGCCCGAGACCACCGGCCGACAGGATGCCGACCGAGTTCATGCCCGCGGCGACGAAGTAGTTGCGGATCCCCGGCGCCTCGCCGACGGCAGGGGCGAGATCGGGCGTGAACGACTCCGGGCCGCAGAAGAAGGTACGGACGCCGACCTCGAGGGTGACCGGGACCCGCGCCATCGCCCGTTCGAGGAACGGCCCCATCCGGTCCCAGTCCGGCGGGATCGTGCCGAACGAGAAGTCGGCCGGGACGCCTTCGACCTTCCAGGGCGCGGCCTTCGGCTCGAAGAGACCGACCATCATCCCGCCGCCCTCCTCGCGGTAGTAGCCGTAGGCGGCGGGGTCCTCGAAGACCGGTGCGTTCGGGTCGAGCCCGTCGATGGTGTCGGTGATCAGGTAGTAGTGCTCGGCGGCCTGGTTCGGGATGACGAGCCCGTTCTTCGCGCCGAGCTCGCGTGCCCACATCCCGGCGCAGTTGACGACGTACTCGGCCTCGATCGACTGGTCGCCGGTCGACACACCGGTCACTCGGCCGGCGCGCGTGAGCACCTCCTCGACGCGCACCCCCTCCACGACCCGAACCCCGCGCTGCCGCGCCCCCTTCGCCAGGGAGACGGTCAGGTCGACCGGGTTGACCCGACCGTCGCCCGGGACGTGGAAGCCCGCCAGGAGGTCGTCGGTCCTCGCCCACGGAAACAGCTCCGCCATCTCCCGCGGCGAGATCTCCTCGACCTCGAGACCGAGGTGACGCTGGAAGGCTGCGACGCGGCGGTACTCCTCCAGCCGGTCCCGGTCCGCTGCCGCCTCGATGAGCCCGACCGGCTTGAAGCCCGTGGCCTGGCCGGTCTCCTCCTCGAGCCTGGCGTAGAGGTCGCGGGAGTAGAGGCGGATCCCGGTGTTGGTCTCCGACGTCGACCCGAACGTCGTCATCAGGCCGGCCGCGTGCCACGTGGTGCCCGACGTGAGGCGGTCGCGTTCGAGCAGGAGCACGTCGGTCCAGCCGGCATGGGCGAGGTGGTAGGCCACGGAGCAGCCGATCACTCCCCCGCCGATGATCACGACCTGCGCGCGGTCCGGGAGGGGGGTTGCGGTCACCGCTCCAATCTAAGGCTTGCGCTGCCGCGGCTTCTTGCCGCCGGGAGCCTTGTCGTCATTCCGGCGGGGCTTGTCGTCGCTGCGTCGAGGCTTGTCGTGGCTGCGCTTCACCGGGGGCGCGTCGAGCCGCAGCTCGATGAGCTTGCCGGAGATCCGGGTGCGCTGCAGCGCGTCGTACACGCCGGGTCCGAGGTCCGCGGGGAGCTCCACGTAGGAGTGGTCACCGCGGATGTCGATGTGGCCGAAGTCCCCGCGGCCCAGGCCGCCCTCGTTGGCGATGGCGCCGACGATCTGCCGCGGCTCGACCTTGTGCCGCTTGCCGACGGCGATGCGGTACGTCGCCATGGGCACGTTCGAGCGCTCGCGGCGCGGACGGTCGGGCCGGTCCCGGCCAGCCCGGCCCTCACGACCCACGTCCCGGCCGGTCTCGCGACGGCCGCGGATCGGTGCGGGCTCCGGCTCCGGGTCGAGCAGGAGGGGTTGCCCGTCCTGCACGAGTACGGCGAGCGCGGCGGCGATGTCGGTCGCCGGCACGTCGTGGTCGTTCTCGTAGGAGGTGATGAGGTCGCGGAAGAAGCCGAGCTGCTCGGAGCCGAGCGCGGTCGTGATCGACTCGGTGAACCGGGCGACCCGGGTCTCGTTGACGTCCTCGACCGTGGGCGTCCGCATCGGCGTGAGCGACTGTCGGGTGGCCTTCTCGATCGCGCGCAGGAGGTGCCGCTCGCGGGGGGTGATGAAGGAGATGGCGTCACCGGCGCGTCCCGCGCGGCCCGTTCGCCCGATGCGGTGGACGTAGGACTCCGTGTCGGTGGGGATGTCGTAGTTCACGACGTGGCTGATCCGCTCGACGTCGAGGCCACGGGCGGCGACGTCGGTGGCGACGAGGATGTCGAGCTTCGCGTCCCGCAGCTGGTTGATGGTGCGCTCGCGCTGGGCCTGGACGACGTCGCCGTTGATCGCAGCGGCCGAGAAGCCTCGCGCGCGCAGCCGCTCCGCGAGGAGCTCGGTCTCCTGCTTGGTGCGGACGAAGATGATCATGCCCTCGAAGTTCTCGACCTCGAGGATGCGTGTCAGGGCGTCGAGCTTCTGCAGGTGCGCGACCTCGAGGTAGCGCTGGGTGATGTGGGCGGCCGTCGTGGTCTTGCTCTTGACGGTGATCTCTTCGGCGTCGGTGAGGTACTTCTTGGAGATCCGCCGGATCTGCGGTGGCATCGTCGCGCTGAAGAGCGCCACGTGCTTGTCGGCAGGGGTGTCGGCCAGGATCGTCTCGACGTCCTCCTGGAAGCCCATCTTGAGCATCTCGTCGGCCTCGTCGAGCACGAGGAACCGCAGCTCGGAGAGGTCGAGGGTGCCCTTGTCCAGGTGGTCCATGATGCGTCCCGGCGTGCCCACGATGACGTGCACGCCCCGACGAAGCGCCGACAGCTGGACGCCGTACCCCTGGCCGCCGTAGACGGGGAGCACGTGGAGACCGGGCAGGTGCGCGGCGTAGCGCTCGAACGCCTCGGACACCTGCAGTGCAAGTTCGCGCGTGGGCGCGAGGACGAGAGCCTGGGGCGTCTTCTGCTTGAGGTCGATCTGCGACAGGATCGGTACGGCGAAAGCTGCGGTCTTCCCCGTGCCCGTCTGCGCGAGGCCGACCACGTGGCGGCCCGCGAGGAGAGCCGGGATGGTGGCGGCCTGGATCGGCGACGGGGTCTCGTAGCCGACGTCCTGGAGGGCTTTGAGCACCCGCTTGTCTATGCCGAGGTCGGCGAAGGTGGGTGCGTCGTCCATGCGCCGAAGACTAGTCCCCGCTGGCCTAGCGGCGTGACACTAGCATCGCGAAACTAGAACACGTTACAGTTCGGGCATGAGCAAGCGCGACGTGACCGGCAAGGTCATCGTGATCACCGGCGGCGCCCGCGGGGTCGGTGCGGCGACCGCACGCCTCCTGCGAGAGCGAGGCGCCCGGGTGGCCATTGCCGACGTGGACGAAGCACTCGTCAAGCAGACCGCTGCCGACCTCGGGGTCGTCGGGCTGCACGTGGACGTCACCGACCACGCCCGGTTCGCAGCGATGCTCGACGAGGTCGAGCGGGAGCTCGGCGACATCGACGTCCTGGTCAACAACGCCGGGATCATGCCCGTGTCCAACTTCGAGGAGGAGTCCGACGCCGCGACCCAGGCGATCGTCGGAGTCAACCTGCTCGGTGTCATCTACGGCACCCGTGAGCTCGCCCGCAGGGTGAAGGCGCGCAACGGCCAGGGGCACGTCGTCAACATCTCCAGCGCCGGGGGACGCATCCCGCTCGCCGGGGCGGCGACGTACACCGCGACCAAGCACGCGGTCAGCGGCCTGTCCAACACCCTCGACATCGAGTTCCGGTCGGAGGGACTGCGGGTCGACGTGTCCGCGGTGCACCCGGCGATGATCAAGACCGAGCTGGCCTCGGGACTCACCGACGTCGGCCCGGTGAAGCGGGTGACCCCGGAACAGGTCGCCGAGGGCGTGCTGTCGGTGATCCAGCACCCGCGGCCGAACGCGTACGTGCCCAAGGCGCTGGGCGTGGCGCTCAAGCCGTCGGCGTTCGTGCCCTGGCGCGTCGGCAACTGGCTGAACAAGGTCACCGGTGGGGAGCGGGCCGTTCTCGACGCGTTGCAGGACCCTGCGCGGGCTGCCTACGAGGCGCGCGTCGCCGTCCCTCCCTCCGAGTGACCACGCCCGTGCTCACCGACGGGGACCTGATCCGCAACCTGCTGGCGACGTACTGCCGGCTGATGGACGGCGGGGACTTCGATGCGGTCGGGCGGCTGTTTGCCGACGCGTCGATCTGCGACGAGAACGGCACGGTTCTCGCCACCGGCGCGGACCAGGTCGCGGCTCTCTACGGGTCGACCACCAGGCGGTACCCGGACGGCACCCCGCTGACCCAGCACCTCGTCGCGAATACCCATCTCGTGGAGAGCGGCGACGACATGGTCGCCACCTCGACGTACGTCGTGCTGCAGGCGACCCCCGACCTCGCCCTGCAGCCGATCATCACCGGCACCTACGCGGACACGTTCACGCGCGACGACGAGGCGGGCTGGCGATTCACCGAGCGCCGCATCGGCATGGGCCGTCTCGGCGACCTCTCGCAACATCTGACTTTTCCACTCCCCTGACCCTCACCGCTCCTGGAGGAACGATGAAGTCTGCCGACGGCAGCGAACCCCGCGTCGTGGTCGTGACCGGCGCCGCCAGCGGCATCGGCCACGCGACCGCCCAGCTCTTCCGCGAAGCCGGCGACCACGTCTTCGGCCTCGACATCGCTGACGGCCTTCCGGACGGCGTCACGTACCTGCGCTGCGACGTCTCGTCCAAGACCGACATCGACGCGGCGATCGACACCGTCGCCAAGGCGCACGGACGCATCGACGTCCTGGCCAACGTGGCCGGCGTCGTGCAGTTCGGCCACTTCGAGGGCGTCACCGAGGCCGAGTGGGACCGGGTGAACGCCATCGACCTGAAAGGCCCCTTCTTCCTGATCCAAGCGGCGCTGCCTCTGCTCCGCGCCGCCGGCGACGGGGTCCGGCCCAAGGGCACGGTGGTGAACGTGTCGTCCGTCGCCGGCAACGCGGCCCAGCCGTACTCGGCGGCGTACTCCGCAGCCAAGGGCGGGCTGACCATGCTGACCCGCGCGCTCGCCATCGAGCTCTCCCCCGAGGGCATTCGTGTCAACGCGATCTGTCCCGGCACGGTAGACACGCCCCTCGTGGCCGGGGTCGCCGAGATCTACCCGGCCGACTTGGACGCGCGAATCTCCGACCGCCTCTTCGCACTGCTGCCCGGACCGCCGAGCACCCCGGCGGAGATCGCCGAAGCCATCGCCTACCTCGCATCCCCCGCGGCCCGGATGATGACCGGAACGGTTCTGGCCGTCGACGGAGGGATGGCCTGCTGACCACTGGCTTCCCGCGAGCGTCAATCGTGAACAGAATGGCTGCATGACCTCGCCCGAGGCGGTGGCTCACCAGCTCATCCGGACCCCGGAGGGCCACCGGAACCCCTACCCGCTCTACCACCAGCTCCGTGAGCTGGCACCCGTCCACCGGAGCGAGGCCGCGAAGGGCTGGCTCGTCACGCGGTACGACGACTGCAGGACGGTCATGCGCGACCCGCGCTTCCAGAAGCTGTACGACGAGGCGATGGACGCGCGCTCTCGTCACTGGCGCGAGCGACCCGCGCTGCGCTGGGCTGGCGAGACTCTGCTGAACCTCGACGCCCCGCTGCACACCCGGTTGCGGCGGCACGTCTTCACGTGGTTCACCCGCGGTTCCGTCGAGCAGCTGCGTCCTACCGTCGAGGCGATGGTCGACCAGCTGCTCGGCGAGTTCGGTGAGGGCGACCTGATGCAGCAGGTGGCCTTCCGGCTGCCCATCGGCGTCATCGGCGAGCTGCTCGGCGTACCGGCTGAGGACCTGCCCGCCTTTCGCGACCTGACGCTCCGGCTGACCGCCGCGTTCGAGCTCGGAGCGACGCGCGAGCAGCTGGACGAGGCGGATGCGGCGGCCGACGAGATGACCTCGTACTTCGACGCACTCATCGGCGGCAAGCGGGCCCGTCCCGGCGACGACCTGATCAGCCGGCTCATCGGAGCGGCGGACGAAGGCGACGGTCTCACCGACCGCGAGATCAGCGCGCTGGCGACGCTGCTCTTCTTCGCCGGCTTCGAGACGACCACGAACATGATCGGCCACGGGGTCCTGGCCTTCCTCGACTTCCCCGACCAGGTGGAGCTGCTGCGCGCGCAGCCGGAGCTGTGGAAGTCGTTCACGGCCGAGATCCTGCGGCACAGCGGCACGGTGCAGCTGATCAGCCGGTTCGCCGTCGAGGACGTCGAGGTCGGCGGCGTGACGATCCCCGCGGGCGAGTCCGTGTACCCCCTCATCGGTGCGGGCAACCGGGACCCGGCGCGCTACGTGGACCCGGACCGCTTCGACCTGACCCGCACCGACATCCACCCGCTGTCCTTCGGCGGGGGCGTGCACCACTGCCTCGGTGCCTCGCTCGCAGACATGGAGCTCGAGATCCTCTTCCGACGCCTCATCGAGGAGTACGACGTCACCGAGCTCGGAGAACTGCACCACTACCGTGACCGGCTCAGCCTCCAGGCACCCGCCGAGGTGCCGATCAGGCTCTCCGTGCGCGGGACCGCGGCACCGCTCGCCAGCCGTCCGACCGGCGACGACTCGGCGTGGCGCGCCAGCTACCGCCGCCGCGCCGAGGAGACCGCTCCGCCAGATCCGCAGGTGGTCGCGCTGCGCAGGACGCTCCTCGAACGGCTCCCCTTCTTCGCCGGCTGCGCTCCCGACGAGCTCGAGGTGCTCGCAGCCACGTCGTACGACCTCGCGTTCGAGGCCGGGGACCGGCTCATCGTCCAGGGCGCGGAGTCGCTGGACTGCTACGTGATCGTCGAGGGTGAAGCCGAGGTGACCATCGACGGCGTACCCGTCCGCACCGTGGGCGCCGACGACATCGTCGGCGAGATCGGGCTGGTCGAGCACCGGACACGAACGGCAACGGTCACCGCGTCCGGTCACCTCATCGTCTTCGCGATCTCGGCGGAGCGACTGGGTCAGGTGACCGCTGCGAACCCCGCTGCTGCCGACCACATGCAGAAGGTGCTGTACGACCGCTACGGCGTGTGATCTCTCAGGATCCTGGCCACCTGCTTCTGGCTCTTCGCCTCGGCGTGGCGCAGCGCGGTGACACCGTCGTGGTCGCCGATCGACGGGTCCGCTCCGGCGGCCAGCAGGATCCGCACGATCTCCTGGTACGGCGCCGAGCCGTCACCCAGGATCACCGCCTCGAGCAAGGCGGTCCAGCCGAGGTCGTTGACGTGGTTCACGTCGATGTCGGTCCGCACCACATGACGCACGTAGTCGACGTGCCCTCGCTCGCTCGCCGGGATGATCGAGATCCCCCCGTAGCGGTTGCGGATCGTCAGGTCGGGGTCGTGCGGCAGCAGTACCTCGGCCATGGCAACGCTGCCGGTCACGCCCGTGACCAGCCAGGGGGTGTCGTGCCGGTCGTCGAGCGCGTCGGGATCGGCGCCGAGTGCCACGAGCACGCGCGCCGCCTCGACTCGGTCTGCTGCCGACGCCAGGAGCAGTGGTGTACGGCGGTGCGCGTCTCGAACCTCGAGGTCGCCGCCTGCCCTCAGGGCAACGGCAACGGTGTCCGCGTCGCCGGTCTCGGCAGCGGCGAGCAGCCTGCTGTCGGGATCCTCCGTCGCGTCCTCGTTCGCTGCCCGAAGGACCACGGCGATCTCGTCGTAGCCGAGCTGCTCCGCGTGCTCGAGGGCGGTCAAGCCGTCGCGCGCTGCCGGGATCGACACGTCGACGCCCGCGGCGACGAGGACGCGGACCGTGTCGAGCGCGTCCTGGGTACCGTCGCCGAGGATGACCGCCTCGTGCAGCGCGGTCCAGCCGAGCCGGTTCACGTGGTCGAGCTCGATGCCCGCCTGCACGAGGG
>DASSPN010000006.1:0-2013 GCA_035699605.1 Nocardioidaceae bacterium
TGACGTCGCCGATCACGCCTCGCCCGTCGCGGTGTCGATCTCCAAGAAGCTGCTGTGGGAGAGCTGGACCCTCGACCCCAGCGAGTCGGAGCGCCGCGAGGCCGTGCTCAGCGCGTGGCTGTTCGAGCAGCCGGACGCGCGGGAGGGTGTGGCCGCCTTCCTCGAGAAGCGCAGCCCGAACTGGCCGATGCGGGTGAGCATCGATGGGCCCGCGTGGCCGAGCTAGTGCCCCGTCCGGCAACGTTGGCTTGCTGAGCGGGCAGGTCTCGCGGAGCGGACCGCGAATCTCCTGAGCGACGCGTTGTCGCTCGGGAGGGTTGCGGGTGCGTGAGGGGATCCGGGTTCGGGAGATCAGCAACGACGAGGGGCAGCGGTTGCTGCGCATCGTCCGGCGCTCGTCGGGGTCGGTGGTGACGTGGCGGCGAGCGCAGATGGTGCTGCTCTCCGCGCAAGGCATGGACGTCGCTCAGATCGCCAAGGTCGCGTTCACGTCACCGGACCGGGTCCGTGAGGTGCTGCACAACTTCAACGACGACGGGTTCGACTCGCTGTATCCGAAGTACTCCGGTGGTCGACCGCCGACCTTCACGCTGCCGCAGCGCCGGGAGATCAAGAAGTTCGCCCTGTCCCGTCCGCAGGATCACGACCTGCCGTTCTCGACCTGGTCGCTCAGCAAGCTGGCTGAGTTCCTCGTCGCTGAGGGGGTGGTCGACGACATCAGCCACGAGGGGCTCCGCCAGGTGCTCCGCGAGGAGGGCGTCTCCTTTCAACGCATCAAGACCTGGAAGGTGAGCAACGACCCCGACTTCGAGGCCAAGAAGAACCGGGTCCTCGAGCTCTACGCCATCGCAGACGGCATCGTCGAGCCGGGCGACGGCGACCCCGATGTCGTGATCTGCATGGACGAGTTCGGGCCGCTCAACCTGCAACCACACCCCGGCCGGCAGTGGGCGGCCGCCGGCGGCGGCGGTGATCAGCCACGGCGGAGGCGGCGGGCCACCTATCACCGCTATGGCGGCATCCGCCACCTCCTCGCTGCCTATGACCTGTCGACCGATCGGCTCTACGGGCACATCAAGGCGCACAAGACCCGGACCGAGTTCCTGGCGTTCTGTCGCTACATCCGCACGCTGCATCCGCCGGAGATCCGGATCGCGATCGTGCTCGACAACTTCGCTCCGCACCGGTCGACCAAGAGCGACACCCGCGTCGGCGACTGGGCCGAAGCGAACAACGTCGAGTTCGCCTACGTGCCGTTCAACGCGTCATGGCTGAACCGGATCGAGGCCCAGTTCCAAGCGCTGCGCTACTTCACCCTCGACGGCACCGACCACCAGACCCACGAAGAGCAGGGTCGCATGATCCGCCGCTACATCGCCTGGCGGAACCGCAACGCCCACGACCGAGCCCTACGTGAGCTCGTGAAGCGCGCAAACGTTGCCTGACGCGCCACTAGATGCTCGGGAGGCGGCCCATATCCTGCATTGCCATGTCCTTCGGTCCCGTCGAGCCGTTCGACCTCGTCGCGCTCGAGGAGCGCGTCCTGGCCCGCTGGCGGGAGCACGACATCATCCGCCACGTCCGCGACCTGCGCGCGGGCGCCGAGCCCTGGATCTTCTACGAGGGACCGCCCACGGCCAACGGCCGGCCCGGGCTGCACCACGTGTGGGCCCGCGTGTTCAAGGACCTCTACCCGCGCTTCCAGACGATGCGGGGCAAGGACGTGCCCCGCAAGGGTGGGTGGGACTGCCACGGGCTCCCGGTCGAGCTCGAGGTCGAGAAGGAGCTCGGCTTCACGTCGAAGGTCCAGATCGAGGACTACGGCATCGCCGCGTTCAACCAGAAGTGCCGCGAGTCAGTGCAGCGCTACGTCGAGGACTGGTCGTCACTGACGTCGCGGTCGGGCGTGTGGATCGACACGAAGGACGCGTACTGGACGCTCACGAACGAGTACGTGGAGTCGGTGTGGTGGCTCGTGAAGCGGCTGTGGGAGCTCGGCCTGCTCTACGAGGG
>DASSPN010000007.1:0-2707 GCA_035699605.1 Nocardioidaceae bacterium
CACCGGGTAGACTCCGGCCCGAGGGGAGTACTTCCCACGTCCCGCACCGGTCATTCCGGCGGTCCCAACGGCCGCCCCGGGCGGGAGCCGCGGTCCAGCGGTGAAGGAGACCTCAGACACCCGCACTGTCTGAGGAGAACCCGTTGGACATCACCGCTGCGCGGCTCGCCGCCGCACCCTCCCCCGCCGCGCTCGACTCGATCGGCACGCCCACCCTGTGGGCGATCACCATCGGCGCCGTTCTGGCGCTTCTCGCCCTCGACTTCGTCCTGACCCGCCGCCCCCACGAGGTGTCGATGCGCGAGGCGGTCGGCTGGTCGGTCTTCTACGTCGCGCTCCCCCTGCTGTTCGCCGTCTACGTCTGGCAGGCGCACGGCTCCGACCGCGGCCTGGAGTACCTCACCGGTTACCTCGTCGAGAAGTCCCTGAGCGTCGACAACCTGTTCGTCTTCATGCTGCTGCTCGGCGCCTTCGCCGTCCCCAAGGCGCTGCAGCAGCGCGTCCTGCTCTACGGCATCGTGGGGGCGCTGGTCCTCCGCGCGATCTTCATCGCGCTCGGCGCGGCGGCCATCTCCCGCTTCGACGCCGCGTTCCTCGTCTTCGGGATCGTGCTCGTGCTGACCGCCGTGAAGATCCTGCGCGACGCCGTGACCGGGTCCGACCACGACGTCGACGTAAGCCGGCTGCGCAGCGTGCGGTTGCTGCGTCGCTTCATGCCGGTGACCGACGAGTACGACGGTCCGCGGCTCGTGACCCGGACCAGCACCGGACGCGCCCTGACCCCGTTCGCGCTCGTGGTCGTGGCCGTCCTCGCGACCGACGTGGTGTTCGCGGTGGACAGCGTCCCGGCGGTCTACGGCATCACCGCCGACCCGTACCTCGTGTTCGTCACGAACGCCTTCGCGCTCCTGGGTCTGCGGGCTCTCTACTTCGTGCTCGAGGGCGCGCTGTCGAAGCTCGTCCACCTCGGCTACGGCCTCGCGGCGATCCTCGCGTTCATCGGCGCCAAGCTCGTCCTGCACTGGGCCCACCTGCGTTGGGAGTCCGTCCCGGAGATCCCCACCCTCGCCTCGCTCGGCGTGATCGTGGGAGTGCTGGTCGTGACGACCGCGACGAGCCTGCTCGCCTCCCGACGCACCGAGCACGGTGCCGACGACACCACCGACAGCACCGAGCCCGCGCACCCCGACGAGCTGGAGATCCGCAGCTGACCGGGCAGGGGTCCCCTCTCGGCGGGCCGCCGGCTCACTCGGTGAGGTCGACCGCCCGCACGGACGCCGCGTCCATGGAGGTGCGGATCTCCTCGAGAACCTCGGCCGGTATCGCCGAGTCGACCGAGAGCGCCACGAGCGCGTGGCCACCCTTGGTGTCCCGGGCGACCTGCATCCCGGCGATGTTGACCTGCGCCCTGCCCAGGATGCCGCCGACCGTCCCCACCATGCCGGGACGGTCCTCGTAGCGGAAGAACGCAAGATGCTCCGTCGGCTCGATGTCCACGTCGTAGCCGTCCACCTCGACCAGGCGCTCGCGCTGCGCGATCCCGATGAGGGTGCCCGACACCGACACCTGGCCACCGTCGGCGAGGGTGCCCCGCAGCGTGATCAGGTTGCGGTGGTCGGGGCTCTCGGGATCGGTGACGAGCCGGACGGCAAGGCCGCGCTCGGCGGCGAGCAACGGAGCGTTGACGTACGACACCGACTCCTCGACCACGTCGGCGAAGACGCCCTTCAGTGCGGCGAGCTCGAGCACCTTGACGTCGTACTGCGCGATCTCGCCACGGACCTCGACGTCGAGCTGCTGGGCGACCTCGCCGGCGAGCGCCGTGAAGATCCTGCCGAGCTTCTCCGTGAGCGGCAGCCCGGGCCGCACGTCCTCGGCGATCACGCCCCCCTGCACGTTCACCGCGTCCGGGACGAGCTCGCCGGCCAGCGCCAGACGAACCGACCTGGCGACCGCGACACCGGCCTTCTCCTGCGCCTCGTCCGTGGAGGCACCGAGGTGCGGCGTCGCCACGACGTTCTCGAACTCGAACAGCGGGCTGTCGGTGCACGGCTCGGACGCGAAGACGTCAAGTCCGGCCGCCGCAATGCGGCCCTCCTTCATCGCGACGTACAGCGCGTGCTCGTCGACGATCCCGCCCCGAGCCGCGTTCACCAGCACCAGGTTCGGCTTGACCTTGGCCAGCTCCTCCTCGCCGATGAGGCCGAGGGTCTCCGGCGTCTTCGGGAGGTGCACCGACATGAAGTCGGCGTCGCGCAGCAGCTCGTCGAGGGTGACGAGCCTGACCCCCATCTGAGCGGCGCGACCCGCCTGAACGTACGGGTCGTAGGCGATGACACGCATGCCGAAAGCGCTGAGGCGCTGGGCCACCAGGACACCGATCCGGCCCAGACCGACGATGCCGACGGTCTTCTCGTAGAGCTCGATGCCGGTGTACTTGCTGCGCTTCCACTCCCCGTTCTTCAGGGCGGCGTTCGCGGGGGCGATGTGGCGAGCGGCGGCCAGCATCAGCCCCACGGCGAGCTCTGCTGCGGAGACGATGTTCGAGGTCGGTGCGTTCACGACCATGACGCCGTTCTGGGTCGCGGCCCGGACGTCCACGTTGTCGAGGCCGACCCCCGCGCGTGCGATGACCTTGAGCCGCCTGGCAGCAGCGATTGCCTCGGCGTCCATCCTCGTCGCCGAGCGGATCAGGACGGCGTCGACG
>DASSPN010000008.1:0-9364 GCA_035699605.1 Nocardioidaceae bacterium
GACCCGGGCCGAGACGGCGGCGAAGTAGGCGTCGGCGGTGGCGATCCGCTCGGGGGTGTCACGGTCGGCGAGTTCTGCGGCGCGACGCTCGAGGATGGCGTCGGTGCCGTCGGCCTGCTCGGCGGCGAACACGACGTAGGCGCGGGCGAGCAGGCGGCGGCGGGGCCCGGTGCTGTCGGCGTCGTCGTCGTGGCTGTCGGTGCTGTTGTCGGTGGTTGGCTTCCAGAGCACGACGTGATTGCCGCGCTCGCCTCGGCGGACCTGGGCGCCGTGGCGCTGCCATCCGCGGTAGGTGGCCCAGACTCCCGACGTCCAGCCGTTGGCGGCGGCGACCATCGGGAGCCACACGGCGTTCATGCCGCGGTAGGGGCGGCGGTCGATGCTGGTCGGGGTGCCGGCGTCGGCAAGGGCATGCCAGGGCATGTGCCAGGTGCCGGCGCCGGCTTCGATGTCGGCGACGAGTTGGTCGGTGATCGTGGCGAACAGGTCGTTGGCCTTCATGGTCGGGTCCCTTCGAGGTGTCGTGGGCGGGGCTTCGCCCTACGGGCGTCCTCGGGCCGTCGCATCAGCGGGGCCTGTCAACCGACCGGAGGGAGGCTCGGCCCCGAGCGCAGCGAGGGGCTTGACAGGGCCCGCGCGGCGGCCCAACACGGCACCCCGCCGCAGGCGGGCCACGGCACCCGCCCGCAGGGCGGCCACGGCACACCCGGCCCCGACGGGAGCGGTCCACTACCGGCACGCGGTCCCGGAGTTGGTCCCGGACTTGCTCCCGATTCGGGAAGTCGTCAGTGGGACCGGGCCGAATAGAGGTTGCGGCCACGCTGCTCGATCAGCCCGAGCCGACGGGCTCGGCTCAGCACCTTGTAGGAAGTCGGGACGCTGACGCCGAGGCGAGCTCGGAGCTGGCCGGCGGCGGGGCGGTCAGGGTCGAGGCCCTCGACCAGGTCGGCCAGGTCGCCATCGGCGACGACCGGCGGCGGTCCCGGCCGGCGAGGCTCCGTCGGGCGGGCTCGCCGCTCGCTCTCGAGACGGCCACCCCAGATGCCGTGGACCTCGCCGGTGGCGGTGGCGTGCCGGTCGCACTCGCTGCGGACCGGGCAGACGTCGCACACGGCCAGTGCAGCGGCGGCACTGACTCCCGGTCGTGGGTAGAAGCGTGCCGGGGGCATGCCCCGGCACGCGGCATCGGCCATCCACCCGGTCATGCGTGCGGGTACACGTAGGCGAGGTACTCGGGCAGCCGGGCCCGCTGCCGGGACGTGAGGGGCGGGAGCCACAGCCGGATCCCGACGATGTCGCCTCGGCGGACGACGATCCCGAACCGCTCCAGACGGTCGAGGGTGTGCAGCATCCGGCCGGTCGACTTGCCGGCCCCGAAGGTCTGCGCCAGGTCGACCAGCGACCACGACGACGGGCCCTCGACCGCGTAGGTGGCGAAGCGGTGCGCCATCAACATGGCGGTCGGGCCAACCGAAGGCGTCCACCAGATCAGGGCGTCGTCGCTCGCGGTCGGGATCGACCCGGCGGCGTTCTCGACGACCGGATCCGGGTAGGCGACGACGGCGAGCGTCCATGGTGTGAGGTCGTCGGTCTGGGTGGTTGTGGTGGTGGGCTGGGTGGAGGTGGTGGACATGTCGGGCTCCGTTGCGGTGGCGGCGGAGCCGGCCCACTTCCCCAAGGGACCGGCCCCACCGGGGGCGACGACCCGACCGGCTGGCCGGGCCTTGCCCCTACGGGGCATCCGGTCCGCCGCCGTGAAGGCCGGGGTCAACCCGAAGGGGCTTGGCCCTGAGCGCAGCGAAGGGCTTGACGCCGGCCGGGCGGCGGACCACACGGCACCCCGCCGCAGGCGGGGCCACGGCACCCCGACCCGCAGGGTCGGCAACGGCAAGTTGGTAACGGCACCGTCGAGTCCCGCTGGGTCAATGGTTGTGACCCCTGCCCCGACGACCGAAGCCAGCGTGATCCCGCTGCTGCTCGATCTCGTCCCGAACTACGTCCGCCGGGTCAGCCCCGGCGGCCAAGACAACCCAGCCGGCTCCGATCGGACCCAGGCCACCGATGGGCCAGAGCCCGTCGACTTCGTGTGCTGCTCGGCCATCGACGGCGTCGTCACGATCGACAGCGAGCGGCGGATCGCCTGGCCCACTGGAGCGCCTCAACCCCAGGCGACGGTGATCCGCGCCGTCGGCGAGCACATCGAGCTGTCGACGACAGCCGATCGCGGACCGAGCCGGTCGATCGACTGCCGAGGACGTCTGCGACTCCCCGCAGGAGTTCTGCACGCCACCGGGCTGCGGCCCGGTGACCGGGTACTTGTGGCTCGGAGCGACACCGGCTGGGTGCTCGCGCCCGCTCACCGGATCGTGGTCAGGTTGGCCACCGCGTGAACCGCGAAGCAGAGGCGGCGCTGCGAGCGGTCGCCGCGCAGTTCGAGGCGACGAGGGAGGACCTCGAACGGATCGCCGGGACGCTGTCGACGTCGACCGTCCCGACGCTCGGCGAGTTCGCCGGCCAAGTGCTCGAATTGCTCAGCGGCCGAACTCTCGGGACCTACCGCCATCACATCCTTCGCTTGGTCGAAGAGTTCGGCGACCGCCGCCTCGACGAGGTGCAGCCCCTGGAGCTCGAGCGCCTCGCGGTGCGCACTCGACGGGACGCCCTGGAGCTGCGTGACGCCAAGCACGGCTTCGGCGCCCAGGAGTCGTTCGTGAACGCAACCAGATTCCTGTTCACGTGCGCTCAGAAGGCCGGCCACCTCCGCGACAACCCGTCCGTTGCGCTCGCTCGGCCTCGACGCCGGCGATCCGTTCGACGGGCCCTCAGCTCCGACGAGCTGGCTGCGCTGTTCGACGCGGTGATGGCGACGAGCCGAGATCCAGAGCTCGACGTGCTCATCCTGGCCTTCGCACGCGAGACCGCCTGCCGGCGGGAAGGGATCCTCAACCTGCGCGTCGCCGATGTGCAGCCGGTCCCGTCCGTGATGCTCTACGAGAAGTTCGACGAGCAGCGCGAGATCCCCATCTCCGAGCAGCTCGAGAGGGCGCTGCGGGCCCACGTCCGAGCGCGCCCTTCGTCGACGGACACCTTGTTCCGGTACCGAGACGGCCAACCCCTCACCGACCGGCGGTTCGACACGCTTTTCAAGCGCGTCGGCGATCACCTTCCCTGGGCGAAGTCCCTCGGCGTCTCCCTCCACTGGATCCGCTACTCGACGCTGACCGACATCCGCATGAGCAGCGGCGAGCGCGTCGCCTCCGCGTACGCGGGCCACGGCGACCAGTCCGGCGGGATCACTGGCCTCTACACCCGGGCGACCTTCGACGAACTCCGAGCCGCCCACCGCCACCTATTCGGCTGACCGACCTCACCCAAGGAGAAGAGACCATGTACGACGGCATCCCCGACCCGGAGCGTCTCCGTGCCGCTCAGTTCGTCACCGCGATGAGCTCCGTGCTCTATCCCGCATACCCGGACCCGGCTACCTCCTCGGGCTGGGCAGAGGTCCCGGCAGTGATGCTCCTGGTGGACTTCGCAGGCCGCGAGGACATCGTCTGCGCCCTCCAGCTCCCCGGTCATGCCTCCACCCTGCCACCGCCCCGGCAGGTCGGCACCTGACAGGATCATTGGGGTGGTCGACCGCTGGGAGCCCGGAGAGCTGACCGTTCGACGAGAGGTGCTCGGCCTTGGGCCCGGGTTTCATCCGGAGCCTCGTCCTGCCTGGTACGGGCAACCGTGGGAGGCAGTGCCGGTGTACGTCGTCGAGGACACCGACGATCAGCTCGTCACTTATCTCCCCGAGGCCGCGAAGATCGGGTTTGTCGACGGCGTCTGGCCAACTCGCGACGGCAGGCACCCCTGGTATGGAAAGGAGCGCTGGGAGGGCCACGGGTGCCTGATGGTGCAACGGCCGGGCGATCACCATGCGGTGTGGCATTTCTGGACCGGCGAAGCCAGGGCCTTCAGCTGCTGGTACATCAACTTGCAGGCCGACTTCCGGCGCACTCAGCTTGGCTACGACACGCAGGACTTCGAGCTCGACTTCGTCGTGTTTCCCGACGGCAACTGGATCGTCAAGGATCTCGAGGTCCTCGACGACCGCGTCGCCGAAGGCCGATTCACCGTCGAACTTGTCGACTGGATCCGCCGCCTCGGCGGCGACCTCGAACGACAGCTCGCCGCCGGTGATCACTGGTGGGACCACCACTGGGCCGACTGGACTCCACCGCCTACCTGGACCGGACCCGCTCTCCCGGAGAACTGGTCATGACAGGCAGCGGGGCGGCCGGCGCGGATCCGATGGCGGAGGAAGCGGTGGTCCAGGCCAGTGATGGCACGTCACTCTGGACGGTCACAGAGGGGACCGGCCCTGCTGTTCTGCTGTGTCATGGCGGACCTGGCCTGTGGGACTACCTCGGCGGTCTGTCGGGCTTGCTCTGCGACGAGTTCCGGGTGCACCGGTGGGACCAGCGGGGCTGCGGGCGCAGCGGACCGGCCGATGACTACGGAATCGAGCGGGCGGTACAGGATGTGCAGGACCTTCGTACAGCCCTCGGCGTCGACGGCAAGTGGGTCGTCGTCGGGCACTCCTGGGGCGCCTACCTGGCGCTGCTCACGGCCCTTGCGCATCCGGAGACGACCGCCGCGTTCGTCTACATCTCCGGCAACGGCACACCCGAATGCTGGCGCGAACGTGGCCACGCGATCGCGGACGAGCGCACGACGACGCGGCTGACCCAGCAACAGCGGGAACGGTTGACGGACCTGGAAGCACGAGCTCGCACATGGGATGAGGAGTTCGAGTTCCGACGACTCAAGTGGATGACCGACTTCGTCGAGCACTCCCCGACACCTGACGAACTCGAAGAGATGGCCACGACACCGCTGGCCATCAACTTCGCCGTGAATCGAGCGCTGAGCCGCGCCGAGCTCTACCCGTCCGAAGAACTCCTCGCCCGCTGCCAGCAGTGCGAAATGCCGGCCCTCCTGATCCACGGAGAGCATGACCCACGACCCGACATCGGAGCTATCGAACTGGCAGACCACCTCCCAAACTCCCACTTTGTCCGCATCAACGGGGCCGGCCACCTCCCATGGGTCGAGCAGCCAGACGCAGTAGCGCACCTCGTCAAGGACTTCATCGCACACACTCATCGGTGACGCGAGCGAACCGACGTCGTGGCCACTCCGCCCGGATGCGACAGTAGGGACGTGACGGACTGGGACGGACTCGGACCTACGACGAATCATGTCGCCGCCGAGCAAACGTTGGCGGACAGAAGGTGGACGCGCTGTGGCGCCGGCGACTGGGCGATCGCGCTCCGCTCCCCGGACGGCGAGTTCGCCGCCCGGATCAGCCCGTTCGACCCCACCGGCCCCATGACGGCGGAGCTGTACCGACAAGCAGCGCATACCGGGCGCGTCCCACGGATCGCGCACCACGCACGCCTCGAGGGCGGCGGCGACCTGCTCGTGATGGAACACCTCGAACCCGCACCCCGTGCTGAAGCCGCCGACTTCCTCGCCGACATCGCAGCCGAGGCTCCATCGCTTCGCGAGCTCGCCACGATCCTGCGCCGCGTCCACGAAGAAGGAGCCGCGTTGTTGCCGTGGTGCGGCCCGCTCGACACCAACCCCACCAACATCATGAGACGGCACGACGGAACGCTCATCCTCACAGATCCGTTCTACGCCGACGGCCCAAGTCTCTACTCGGCTGCGCTCCACGACCCCGAGCGCGTTGCACGGCTCATCCCGCCACGGGAGCGGCGCTACATCGCCGAGATCCCACTCGCCGAATCTGGACCGTGGCCCGAAGGCGAACAGGACCGCCTGCGCGCAGCCCTCGCTGCGGCCGACGCGTCTGCGATCGACCGCTGACCCATCGACATTCCAACGCTCGCTCAGTGGCCATCCCGCTATCGCTAGACGCCGCCCGCCATGCCCATTCCCAACCTGCCCCCGAGGTTTCGTTGGCGAATGAAATGAACGGGCGTCACCTGTCGCGCGCGAGTCGCTCCGCCAGCCATCATGGGCGCGTGGGCGAAGCGGTCGAACAACCCGACGATCCCGACTTCGCGACGCTCTACGGCGACAAGGTCTCGATCACGCCGAGGTTGGCGAGGCGCCTGTGGACAGCTGCGCTGTTCTGTGCCGACACGTGGCGGCACGCAGGCAGCGAGAGGCCGTTCCTGGTCGAGGAGCTTCCACCGGTCGCATGGCCTCACGCTGTCGGCGCTTGGTACGAGCAGTTCGTGGACTGCTTCGACGTCCTAGCCGACCGAATCGCCGTCGGACAGATTGCGGAGGACGAGATCACGACCTGCACCGGTGAGGAGATGGCACTTCACCTGTTGATCGACGTCGCCGAGCGCGAGTTCGACAGCGGGTTCGACATCGACGCTGAGGCCCTCGACCTACTTCCTAATCACGGCCCCGCCGATATCGCGTTCGAGCGCGCACGCGACGTCCTGCTGCAGGACGACGACGTGCTCATGCTCTACGACGCGAGCCTCGACGGCATCGACGACCCCGACAACGAGGTTGCGGCCGTCTACCGAGTCGTCAACCTCCACCCCACTCAGTGGTTCGTGCCGTTCCGCAAGCCGTCGAGCTGACATCGTCCGGCCGCCCAAGCGGCTGGACCATCGGCATCTGGCACCGTTCGCCGAGTTCCGCCACGGACGAGGTCACGACACTGCCAGAGGATGAGGCTCGCCGGTGAGGGTCGCGACCGCTGCTGCAACCTCGTGGATCGAGGCCTTCGTGTAGGTCCCGGTGACCGAGCCGGGCTGATGGCCGGCGAACGCCTGAGCGACAGCGAATCCGGCGACACGCTCCACGGCGGTGATCGCCGTGTGCCGGAGGACGTGTGCGGTGAGTGGGGTCCGCTGGGCCCAGGACACGTGTTCCTGGGCCCGGGTGAAGATCCGGTCGTAGGTTCGATCACTGATCGGCGACGGTCCTCGGCGAGTTCGGAGCGCCTTGTCGTCGGGCTTGATGGCACCACGGGCATCGGCGAGCGCAGAGATCGCCTCGATGAGCGAGCCGCTGATCGGCTGCTCGCGCTCGACCCCAAACTTCTCGCGAAGCCAGACGGTGTGGCGTGTGGCGTCGATGTCGCGGACCCTCAAGTTGATCGCTCCGATCCGGCGGGCGCCGGACTCAAGGTGGAACCGGAGCAGGAGGAGCTCGAGCTCTGGGTCGTTCGTAGTCGCGGTCACGGCCGCCCACACGTCGTCGAGCTCGTCGTTCGTGAGTGCACGCCGTCGGTTCGGAAGACGTCGGGGCTTCTCGACCAGCATCGCCGGGTTGGTCGGGACGTGCCCGGCCTTCACCGCTCGGGTGAACACGGCGCGCACGGCGGCGACACAGCTTTCCCGGCTGGCCCGACCGTCGCTTCCGACTCGGCGCTGCTTGGCCCGCCGTTCGGCTTCGTCGGCGACCGCCAGGAGTTGCTCGACCGTCACCTGGTCGAGGTGCTGCTCGCCAAGCAGCTCGACCAGCAGGACCCAGTAGGAGTTGTAGGTCCGTCGAGTTCGAGGCTTGTACCCAGCGGCGACAACGGGCACGTACTCGGCGATCGTCGGCGTTGTCAGGCACCGGGAACGGTCGGGGCCGGCGGCGAGGAGCAGGTCGTCGACGGTGAGGCCCATCGCCTCCAGCTCGGCGAGGGCGACCTTCGCCCGCAGGGACTTGTTCATTCCTCACCTCCGACGAGGTCGTCGAGGCACGCCGTCGGCCAGATGCGCACGAGGCCCAACTCGTGGTTTGTGCTGACCACGACCTCGTCGTGGAGACCGAGCCGGTGGCGGACGCCTTGGGGGACGACGACCCGCATCCGATCGTCGACGTTGACGACGGTGGTCACGCGATCCGACCGCCGGCGGCTGCGAAGCTCCCAGTGGTCCGTCCCGGCGATGCCGACCACGACCGACTTCTCGCCGAGGACGGCGGGGAGCTGCGGGACGCACACCCGGTAGCCGCCGACGAGGCTCCGAACCTCGTGCCGCCAGACGCTTCGCGAGGCCCGGATCGGCGGGGGACGCCAGACCGCTGGGGCCACTCGATCGGGGCTGCTTCCGGCCCTCGGTGCCGGCTGATCCACGTTCTCAGATCGGGTGTCGGACCCGAAACGCAAAGTAGGCACTTGAAACACTCTTTCCGGGGGCAACTGCCCCGGGAGTGGTGGGCGAGGGGGGACTTGAACCCCCACGAGGTTGCCCTCACTGGCACCTGAAGCCAGCGCGTCTGCCAATTCCGCCACTCGCCCGAGTGGAGGCGACACCATACCGCCTGCCTCTGGCGGCGCCCCAGCCCGTCGGAGCCGCCGGCCCGGGCGGCAGTCGGGCCACCGCCGTGATCGCAGCCCGGGCTGGCTACCGCCCACCCCCGCCGCACCCGATTCCCCCGGTCGGTCGGTAGCCTCCGGCCCCGTGGTCCTGCGGAACTTCGAGCGGCGCCTGGAGCGCATCGTGGAGGGCGCCTTCGCGCGCGCCTTCAAGTCCGGGCTGCGGCCCGTGGAGATCGGGCGGAAGCTCACCAGGGAGATGGACGACAGCCGCTCCATCGGGGTGCGGGGCGGCACCGTGGTGGCCAACCACTTCACCGTGAACCTGTCGAAGCAGGACGCCGACGAGTTCGCCCAGGTCACCGACACCATGCAGCGCGAGCTGGCCGACCTGTGCCGCGACCACGCCCGCGAGGAGGGCTACACGTTCATGGGCCCCGTCGAGGTCGACTTCGTGGTCGACCCGGGCATGCGGGTCGGGGCGTTCTCCATCGAGGCCCGGCTGCGGGAGGGCGACGGCGGTGCCGGCGCCGGTTCGCTGGTGCTGCCCTCGGGCGAGCGCTTCGTGCTCGGCGAGACGGTGGTGAGCATCGGGCGGCTCCCGGAGTCGACGCTCGTGCTCGAGGACCCCAACGTGTCCCGGCAGCACGCGGAGATCCGCCCGTCGGGCAACGGCTTCGTCCTCGCCGACCTCGGCTCGACGAACGGGTCCAAGGTCAACGGCATGAAGGTCAGCGAGCGGGTGCTGCAGGACGGAGACGAGATCACCTTCGGCTCCACCTGCTTCCGGTTCGAGGCGAGCTGAGCCGGTGCCCGAACCGCTGCTCAACGTCCTCAAGATCTGCCTGCTCGTCCTGCTCTACCTGTTCTTCTTCCGGGTCCTGCGGGCGGTCTGGGCCGAGGTCAACCTGGCCCGCACCGCGGCGCCGGCCCCCTCGGGCAGCGGCCGGGGTGGGCGACGCGCCCGGCGCGGCGGCGAGGGTCAGCCCCGCCGGTCCCGGGCCCGGGAGCGCACGCTCCCCAAGCTGAAGGTGGTGCAGCCTGCCGAGCTCGCCGGCACCGTGTACCCGCTCG
>DASSPN010000009.1:0-4958 GCA_035699605.1 Nocardioidaceae bacterium
CACTGCGGAGGTACGCCTCCATGCCCGGCACTTGCCAGCTTGGGACGACCTCGTGCTCGCCTTCACCACTCAGCTGGGAGTCGCCCGCAGCGTCGTCCTCGTTCTCGATGTCGCCATCGTCTTCAGGTCGGTCGTTCACGACGCCAAGTTTCCCCCTGCACTCCCGAAGTGCGAGCACTTCGTCGGCCTATGGCGACCCGGCCTCGGCGGTCTGCGTCGCGCGCTGGTACTCCGAACGTCGGGCCGCGGCGGCGTCATGCATGTTCGCCTCGCTTCGACCCCGCCGTTTCCAGAAGAACCATTCCGGAACCTGGAGACCCAGGGAGCGCAGCCGAAAGGATGCGTCCTGCACTCGGCGACAGTCGTCGGTCGTGAGCGTGTCCGGCGTCTTCAGCTCTCGGTTCCAGAGCGGTAGCAGAAGCTCGTCCTCGTCTCGCTCCTTCGTCTCCGCGATACGACGATGGGCGTCTGCGATTTCGCTGGCGTCGAGGAGGGCAGGAAGCGACGGCAACGCGAAGGTGACCAACCAGTCCGTGAGGCTCATGCCCACGATGACCCCCAGAGCAATGACACCTACGGAGACGATGACGATCATGGCCGCTACGAACTGGAAGTAGGCGCGGCTTTGGTGGCGTCCGTACGCGACGCTGGACCACTGCGACACCAGAACGTCCACAGGATGAGGAAGCCCGTCGGTAGACGGATACCAACCTTCACTGTGCTGCTGGGCAACCCTGTCATCGTCTGCGAGGCGCCTTGAAGCGTCGGCGATGTCCTCTTCGGACGGGATC
Source organism: Nocardioidaceae bacterium (assembly GCA_035699605.1). Lineage (GTDB taxonomy): Bacteria > Actinomycetota > Actinomycetes > Propionibacteriales > Nocardioidaceae > SSC3. The sequence continues at coordinate 792 of DASSPN010000009.1, forward strand.
GGTCCCGCCATGGACTCGGCCCAAGGGAGGCTGAACAGCCTTGTGTCGAACCGCTCCTGGATCCGGACGGCAAGACCCACATGGCTGTGCTCGATCGGCATCAGCACGAGGCGTGAGGCGACCACCCAGACGCCGGCGATTGCGCCGACCACGCCCGCTGCCGTGAGCGACGAAAGAGCGACGACGGGTGCGGTGATGGCGAGCAGCATGCTGCCGCCGATGCGGAGCGCCCGGTATCGCTTCGCTCGGCGATACTCGGAGGTGAAGGCGCGTAGGAGCCGCCCGGACTCGGCGTCACGTTGAAACTGGTCGATCGGCGACTGGTGGCTCATGTGGCTGGCCGCGGCATTCGGTTGCCGAACAGCTCGCGCCACTTCTCGACTGCGGCGCGCTCGCTGCCGCCGTCCTCGAGGTCAATCGCCTGCTCGGCGGTGAGCTGCCATGCCTTGAACTGGGCCGCGGCCTGCTGACGGTCCCAAGTGGACATCGTTCGGTTGACGGCGGGGCCGAGACCGGCCGGGTCAGGCCAGTCGTCGGCAACCTGGTCAGCGGCGCTTGCGCAGAAGGAGGCGATCTCGTCCTGGTACCGACCGAACGGCTCTCGGATGAGGTCCAGGGCCATGACCTCGATGAGGAACGAGGGCTCGATTGGCTCACCCGCTTCGCGGTTGATGCCTTTCACCATCTTCACGAAGGGAACCCACTTGCCGTCGCATGCGGTGTTCTTGGCCGTGGTTGCCTCCGCGTGCTTGGTCGGGTCAGTCGCGATCCAGCCGCCGGTGGCGGTGTCCGGGATCTCGTAGCCACCTCCGGGGCGGTCGAAGGCGGGGACGACCTCGAAAGACATGATCTCGTCGGTTCCGAAGGAGATCACGCACGCGACGACATCGACGGCGACCTGACCGGGGTACTTCTGGTCGAGAACGACCTTGAGGTCATCGAGCACGGCGGAAGGACCTCGCTGGCGAAGCGAGGCCTGATCGCCGTCTGGGTCGGCCACCACGAAGATGTCGACATCCTTGAGCTTCTTCGTCTTCGTGTGGCGGTCGTAGCTGCCGGTCAGGAAAGCGGATGTGATGTCCCAGTGGTCACCGACGTGGTCGTAGATCGCTTGGCGGCGGCTCGACGCCTGCTGTTGTTCGGTCTGGGTGATCTCCAGTGCGCTCTTCAGGTTGCTGAAGGCATCCGCGACGTAGCTCATCGTCAGCTCGTCAGGTATCGGATCGACGCGGAGGCGTGATCACCGGCCGCAAGGGTCCCGAGACTCACACCCCTCAGCCCCGACGTTGACGCCCTCTGCGCTGGCCCCCATCCAGGTTGGTCGGTGTGGGGTCCGCAGTACGTACAGATGACCTTGAACGTCGTGCCGTTGGGCACGGACTTGAGCTTTGCCCACTGGCGAGCGAGAGCGACATGGCGGTGTGACAGCGTCCCGGAACCGTCGCTGTAGTACTCGATGGGAAACTCGAGCACCGGATCGACTGCGCCACTGGGCCGGTGGCACTCCACGACGATCTTCTCGAGCGAGCCTTCGACGATCCATGCCCGGATGGCGGGGTCGTACTCGGTCGACCAGTCGGTCATCAGTCCGCGGGCGGAGATGCCGAGGTGCGTGAGGACTTCGGCGATGGCACCCGCGACGGCGTTGCTGAGATGGATCGCCGTGTGCGTCCTTGTGGCGAGGTATGTGGTGGTTGCGGTTGACACGGTCAGGACCTCCGGGCTGGGTCGAGGCTGCGTAGATCGATCACGGCCGAGTTCGAGTTGGTGGACTCCTGCGCCTCTTGCGGCGGCGGACCGGACGACAGATGTTCAGCGCCGCCGATCACGTCGTCGACGAGTGCCGACAGTCCTGCGGGCCTCGGGAGGTACACGGTCCAATCCTGCGCGGTCGCCGCTCCCGGTACGGGGTTCAGGTTCTCGTCGGCGTGGGCCTTGAAGGCCTCAGAGCCTCCGACGGTTCGAATCGTGAGACGCAGGGGCGCGGCCACGAGGGTGATATCGGCTCCTCCCGTGTAGCCCGCGGCGACGAGGGCGGTCCCGGCCGGTGCAGCGTCATCGAGCACTCGTCGCACTAGCTCCCCATCGATGTGTTCCGAACGGTCGAGCGTGGCCGCGATCAGGTCCCGTATGACATCCCACGTCTCGGCAGCGGTGCGGACGGGACTGGCTGCGATATCCCTATGCCGCGCCACGTCGAGCCTCCGGTGGGTTGCATTCACGGTTCGTGGCAGCGGCGATAAGATCCTCGACGGTGAGCTTGCCGGGGTCGATCGCCGTCTCGAGGCGACGTGCTGCGGCATCTGCGACGAGCTTTCGCGTCGCCCGGCCGTCGGCGCCGGCGAGCGCGTCTGCGACACGCTTCAAGGCGGAGCTGGTCGCCAAGCCGGCGAGGTTGGGGAATGCCGCCGAGTAGCCCTGCAGTGTGTCGCGCAGGATGGCCACGACTGCGTCCGGAGCGGGAAGCGGGACGTGGATCGCTGCATCGGCGCGCGAGACGAATGCCTCGTCGAGACCGCTGGTGAAATTGGAGGTAGCCACGGTGACGATGTGGGGGTGAGCGGTCGTGAGCCCGTCGAGCGCGGTCAGAACAGCGTCGGTTGCACGGTGCACGTCGACAGGGTTCGCTGCGAGAGATGCCTCGCTTCGAGCGACGGCCATTGACTCCACCTCGTCGAGGACGACGATGGTTGGCATGCCGTCATCGGCGTATCCGGGGATGACCTCGGTGAGCAGGGCCGACACCAGCTTCTGCGATTGACCGTGTTCGGCGCTCATAAGCCCGTGCGGGTTGATGTCGATGAGCCGCACCGAACCGCCGACCACGTCGGCGAGTTGGTGAACGAGACCGCGGGCAAGGGTCGTCTTGCCGGTCCCCGGCGGACCGTACAGAAGCAGCAGTCCGTGAAGCGCGGTGGTAGAGAACGGCAGCCGTCCTCGGACCGCTAGTGCGAGAGCGGCGTGTCGGAGCAGTCGCTCCTTGATGTCGTCGACGGTGATGATCGATTCCCACAGACCATCAAGGTCTGGGGACGGCGCGACAACTTGTCGTGCAACAGCATCTTCAGGGCGCACAGACGATCCTCTCGGTCAGGACCGACGTTACGCAGGGGGTATGACAGTCAGATCCGGAGTCTGCTGCGGTCGCGCAGAGCGACGACCAGCCGTCAGACCCGACTACCCGGGTTCGCCGCCCAGCGTCGAGGCCAACTTCGAGCCAGCGTCGGTCAGGGCCCACGTCCCGGAGTCGGACCGCATTGCGAGACCGCGCACACGCAAGATGTCGGTGGCCTTCCTGATGTTGCCCGGGGCGTCCGGCATGACCTCGCCGAGCTCCGTCGTGGTGGCGGTCCCCCACCGGGAGAGCCACGTCAGCGCTCGCTGGGCGACCGGCGGCAAGGCGTTCGGGTCTCTCTTGGGGACCGGAACGTTCGGCGGCCGCTCGTACCGAGCTGCGAAGGCCTCGAAGTCCTGGGTCCGCACCTTCCAGTACGGGCCGTGTCGCTCGCCAGCCAGTCGACCGTCGAGGATCATGGCGTTCACGGCGGTGCGGTGTACACCGAGCCGGCGTGCTGCCTCGGGAAGCCCGATCCACTCGTCGTGCTGCAAGTCTCCGACGAATGACATATCTGTAGTTTGTCAGCACCAGGCGCGCACCTGGTGGACCGGTCGGCCGTTCTGCGGCTTCGCGAAGCATCGGGGATCAGTGCTTCTTGTCTCGGGGCGGGAACGGATCGTTCCCGGGTGCGACCGTGTCCTTGTCGCGGATCTGGCCGTTGGGCCGGTGGATGACGACCTCGCCGCCCCCGTTGTTCCCGACGATCTCCTTCGCCCTGCGTTCAGCGGCCGCCTGCGTGGGGTGGTGCGAGCTTGCCCGACTGGAGCCGGGGGCCTTCACGTCCCATCCGCCGTTACGTCCCGGCACCACGTGCCGGTTCTTGCTGGTCATCGCACTTCCTCCTGGGGGTTGGATCGGAAGCGCTCGATGACCTAGAACGAAGGTTTCCAGGCCGGTTCGGAGGTCATGAACCTTCCGTACTGGTAGACGAGGGGCCTCGCGGCCCCTCGTCGCATGTTCAGTCCGGTTTACCTCACCAGGCGCGCGCCTAGTGGGATGGTCCCTGAGCAGGGCAAACGCGCCCAATTCGGGGGCGTCCGCCAAGGTCG
>DASSPN010000010.1:0-4554 GCA_035699605.1 Nocardioidaceae bacterium
GTCCTCGGCGCGCAGCGACGGCACCCGGTCGAGCCTGCGCCGGTTGCCCAGACCCGTGAGCGGGTCGGTGTCTGCCTCGCTCACGAGGCGGCGGTTCTGTCTCGCGAGGTCGACAGCGCGACGAGCGTCCTCGACAAGCCCGGGAACGAGCCGTTCCAGCACCCGTCGGGTCGGCGACTGCAGGGGCGCCACCGGCAGCAGGGGGTCGCCCTGCCCGAGACTGATGTCGACCGGTATCGCGTCCGACCCCGCAGAGCGGGCGGGGACGGTGCCACCGCCGAGGAGACGGACGGTGTCCTGCAGGACCGCCACCGCGTGCTCGACGGACTCCACACGGAGCATGGCGCGCACGGCGTTCAGGACGACCTCGGTCTGGTGCAGTCGGATCGTCAGGGCCTCGCCCGGCACAGCCGGCCGCGTTGACGGGGACCGACCGAGTCTGGGTGCGGGTCGCTCGGTGGAGACCTGCTGGAGCAGTCGGAGGACCGAGGTGGCGTGCCAGCGCCTGCCGTCGAATCGCTTGAGGCCGTCGTGGTTGAGCGCCGCCGCGATGGTGGCGGGCGACGCGCCCCCGTCGAGAAGCGTGAGCGCACGGTCGAGAGCCACGCGCTCCGCCTGCCCGGCCAGTGCCGTCGCCATGGTGCTCCTCAGGGGCGATAGGTCACCCTCTACCAGTGTCGGCGCGGTAGGACCCTGGCCGGATGACACAAAGTGCGGGCTTCGCGTAGTGCGAACGCACTGACTACAGCGTCAACCCACCGGGAGTGGCGCGTTCCGGGCGTCCGAGGAGGAAGCCCTGGGCCCAAGGGACTTCCAGTTCCTGCAGCACCGCAAGCTCGGCCTCGGTCTCGACACCCTCGGCGATCACCGTCGCACCCACATCCTTCGCGAACGCCACCAGCGCGGTCGCCAGAGCCCGTCGGCCGCGCCCCCGGTCGATGCCGGCCACAAGGGAGATGTCGAGCTTGATGATGTCCGGCTCCAGCGCGACCAGGTGATGGAACCCGGCGTACCCGGTGCCGAGATCGTCCGCAGCGAGACGCATCCCGTGCGAGCGCATCTCTCTCATGGCGCGCTCGACGGCGGAGTAGTCCTGGACCGGAACGTGCTCCGTGATCTCGATGACCATCCGAGGGATCAGGTCGGGTCTACACAGCTCTCGGTCCTGGAGCTCCAGGATCGTCGCGGGTGACATGTTGACCGCAAGGAAGGAGCCCACCGGGAGGTCATCGGCGAACGGCAGTGCCGAGACCGCTGCCAACCACTCCAGCTCGATGCCGAGACCGACGTCGAAAGCGTCACCGAACCAGCCGACAGGGCCACGGACGTGGGGTTCAGCAAACCGGGTCAGGGCCTCGAATCCGACCGTCTCCATCGTCGTCAGGTCTGCCACGCGCTGGTAGACGGGCGCGAGGCTCCTGTTCTCCAACACGTCCCTCACGCGCCCCTCGGTCCCGTTCAGGGGGGCCACCGCAGCACTAGCGACCCGGTCGCCTGCCGACAGCATCGCCGAGTAGAGCTGGCGGGTCTCGAGCAGGTTGGCGATGCGCAGCAGGACTTCCACGAGGTCGAAAGGCTTGATGAGGAAGTCTCGCGCGCCGTTCTCGAGCGCGCGGTTGCGGGCCTCGTGCGCGGTGTCGGCGGTCAGCACCAGAACAGGCAGGTAGGAACCGGCGGCGAATCGGACGATCTGCTCCAGGACCGCATGTCCGTCGAGGTGGGGCATGTGCAGGTCGAGCAGGACCAGGTCGGGACGCACCTCGGGGAGGCGGGCCGCGACCTTGCGTGAGTCCGCCTCGATGGTGACGCGGCCCAGGCCCTCCTGCTCGAGGACCGTCCGGAGGAGGTCGAGGTTCAGCGAACTGTCGTCGACGATGAGCACGCTCATCGAGGAGAATCGGCGCAGCCGGCCGGTCACGGCGCGACCGGAGGAGGGACCCGGGGGCCGGCTGCCACCTCGTCGACCAGCTCGATGACTCCGTCGATCTCCAACGGCTTGGTCAGGTAGCGCAGGGCTCCGTCCTCCAACAGCTTCCTGATGCGATGGGGACTGGCGTCAGCGCTGAGGACCACGACGGGGATGGCCGCAGTGGCCGGGTCGCTCTTGAGCGCGGCGAGGATGTCAGCGCCGAACGCATCGGGGAGGTGAAGGTCGAGCATCACCAGATCAGGCAGGTGGGCGCGCGCGAGCTCCAGGCCGAGACTGCCAAGGGCCGCATGGATGAGACGCCACTGCGGTCGCAGCCCGAGCACGGACTCCATCACCCTGACATTGGGCTCGTTGTCCTCGATGTAGAGCATGACCGACGATCGGCCGGTTTCCGGCTGCCGGTGGGGTGGGGGGTGCAGAGTCGATCCCGGCGATGGGCTGACCATCCCTTTGGCGATCGGCAGGATGACGGTGAAGTCGCTGCCGAGGCCCACCTCGGACTGCACCTCGATACGGCCGTTCATGAGCTCGGTGAGAGCCCTGGTCACTGCCAGTCCCACACCGACGCCTTCGATCCCACTCCCCTCGGCGCCGAGCCGGTCGAAGGCGGTGAACAACCTGCTGTGCAGCTCGGGGGCGATGCCTCTGCCCGTGTCGCTGACCGCGATCGACACCTCGTCGAGGTCCGCCGCCCACGACAAGCGGACGCTGCCGCCTGGGTGGTTGTACTTGAGGGCGTTCGAGATCAGGTTGAGCATGATCTGACGCAGGCGTTGCCGATCCGCAAGCACGTACAGGCCCGCCGGCCCCCCGGCGACGGAGAGTGTCACCTCGGCGGTCTCCGCGAGTGGCTTCATCAGCAGCGAGGCCTCGTCCACGACGGCGAGCACAGGGACGGGTTCTGCACTGACCGAGAGTTCACCCGCCTCGATCCGCGAGGTGTCCAGGATCTCGTTGATCAGCGCCAGCAGGTGCCGGCCGGCGCGCAGGACATGGGCGACCGCCTGAGCGTGCTCGGTGCCTTGGAGCCGGAGCTCGAGGATCTGCCCGAAACCCAGAACGGCATTCAACGGTGTGCGCAGCTCGTGGCTCATCCGCGACAGAAAGTCGTTCTTCGCCGCGTTGGCACCGCGGGCGGAGGACTCGGCGTCCTGAAGGAACTGGGCCGCCAGGACTCGGTCGGTGATGTCCTCCATGGCGGTCACGAGGCGCTCCGGGTCGCCGTGGTCGCTGGCCACCGGGGTCGACACCGCCCGTACCCAACGGATCTCCTCGTCCTTGCGGATGATCCGGAACTCGCAGTCGGCGAGCAGGCCTGCATTGCTTCGTTCGATGTAGTCGGCGACGACACGATCTCGGTCGTCGGGATGAACGAGGGCCGCCAGCAGCGCCGCGTCCTCGACGAGCTCCGCCGAGTCGTGCCCTGTGAGGCCCACGAAGGCAGGGCTGACGTACAGATAGCGGTGTGGCTCGATCTGACGAAGCGTGAAGACCGTGTCGACGTGCTCCGCCAGCTGTCGCAGCCTGGTCTCACTCTCCCGGACCTCAGCCTCGATCGCTCGTTGGGCGGACACGTCCCGCACGGCGGCTATCACCAACGACTCGCCGTCGAGCTCGTGCGTCGCGAGGCTGATCTCTACCGGGAAGGTCGATCCGTCGCGCCGGCGCGCGCGCAGCAACAGTCCTGACCCCATGGGTCGGGGCTCCGGCTGGCGCACGAAGTCGGCACGGTGGCCGCGGTGTCGCTGGCGTAGACCGTCGGGCAGGAGCACCTCCATCTCCGCGCCCACGAGCTCCTGACGGTCGTAGCCGAACAACGTGCCGGCCTGCGCGTTGACCAGAACGATCCGTCCTGTCCGGTCCACGAAGATCATGGCGTCGGGAGCAGCGTCGAGGAGTGCCGCAAACCGTGCCGCAGTGATCTCGACATCCCGGACGGGTCGAGAGATGGAGGCAACTCCGATCGCGTGTCCGTCCTTGTCGAGGACGGGTGCCATCGAGACATCCACCTGCACGGCAGAGCCGCTCGCACTCACCCGTGTGCATCGGCGCCGCGAGACCGCTTTCCCGGACGCGACGTCCTTGTGCACGACGCGCTCGACGGCACGGGTCTCCGACGGGATGAGAACGTTGATGTTCCTGCCCAGGATGTCCTCGGCCATGTGCCCGTAGACGGCCGAGGCAGCCTCGTTCCACTCCTCGACGGTCCCGTCGAGGTCCTGCACGATCACCGCGTCCTCCGACGACCGGGCCAGCGTGGCAATGACGGACTCGGACGGACTGAGGTGCCGGTCCCCGGTCACGCCCGGGACAGAAGGACCACGTGCTCGGACAAATCGAGCCTCCCCCAGTCACGTTGTCGACGCAGGTGTCCCCAGTGTCACCCCGCAGCCCGTGCCCGTCCACTGACCGGGGCGTCCGTTCCTCCGTCAGCAGGTCTCAGGCATCTCGGCGGCCGGTCGGTCCATGAGGATCAGGCAAGCGAGAGGAAGACCTTCTCGAGCTTCTTGACGTCGACGCTGTCGAGCGCGTCGCCCTCGGCAAGGCACTGCTCCAGCCCGCACGCGACGAGGGCGAAACCAGCGCGGTCCAGGGCCTTGGAGACCGCGGCGAGCTGAGTCACC
>DASSPN010000011.1:0-2153 GCA_035699605.1 Nocardioidaceae bacterium
CGCCTCCACCAGGCGCTCGAGGCGCAGGACCACGCTGATCTCGATGCGGGGGTCGTCGTCGGGTTCCTCGCGGCGCAGCCAGGACCGGAACGCCGACTGCGACCACGTCGGCCAGTCGAGCGTGATGTCGGCCCGCACCCGCGGCGGGCTCCCCTCACCGGGCAGGCCGTAGCAGGTCTCCCAGGTGGTGTCGCCGAGCAGCACGTCGACCTGGAACCGCTCCTCGGGCACCATCCGCTCGAGCAACGCCGACTCCAGGGCGTCGCGCAGGGCGCCGATGGCGTCGATGAAGACGTGATCGAGCATCGGTGGCCGACTCTAGGCCGGTGTTCCGCACATGCTGATCGTGAGGGTGCCGGTGTCGGGGGCCGTTGTGGGTTCAGCGTTGGGTTCGTGGGTCGGTGCCGAGGAGCTCGAGCAGCCGGAGCTGGGTGTCGGTTGGCCGTGGGATCACGGGTGGTCCGGTGGCGGTGGCGGGGATGAGTCTGATGCCGGCGAGGGCGGCGAAGATGAGCCGGCCGGTGGGCTTCATGGGGCGGTTCTCGGGGTAGATCCCGGTCATCTTCGTGTCGGGTGCGATCTCGTTGCGGACCTCGCGTTCGACGAGGCAGAAGATGAGCAGGGCGAGGCAGATGACGGCGACGAGGGCTTCGATGCGTCGGTTGTTCTTGAGGAACATCGGTGCGACAGCGAGGGGTCCTTTGAAGTCGCTGTAGCGGCGCTCGACGACTTCTTGGCCCTTGTAGCGGCGAAGCACTTCGCCGGCGTCAGCATCGTCGGGGTTGAGGTTGGTGAGCAGCGCATACCAGCCATCGAGGGCAGCTTCGGCGGCCACGGCGTCTTGGTCGAAGTGCCAGTTCAGGGTCGGTCGGCCGGTGTCGTCGACGCCGACGGTGAAGACGAGGTAGGCCTTGACGCGCCGGTCACGGGCGATGGTCTCGACCTTGGTGCGGACCTTGTCGGTGGTGTCGTAGAAGCGGCTGCCAAGACCCCGGCCCACTCGTTCGAGATCCTCGGTTGCTCGGGCGAGCTTGCGGGCCCGGTTGGTCTCGGCGGCCTCTGCGTTGCCGGCGGACCACACGAACACCCGCCGACAGTGCACTTGTGGGTCGGCCTTGCGGGGCCCGGGCAGCACCATGGTGTCCTCGCACACCAGGTAGTCAGGACCGTCCCGCACGGGAGCCCGACCCTGGCGGCGTTCCGGCACGTAGTCCACGGTGACTGCGGTGTTCTTGTCGCAGCCGGCCAGCACCGACGCAGGGACGACGTTCTTGGGTGCCGGCGCGACGAAGGTCACGCCGGCTTGGTCCATCGCCGACAGGTTCTTGTAGGAGACGAGCTTGGAGTCGCCGACCAACAAGAACTCCCGGGGTCCGGCCATCCGGCGCAGCGATTCCATGGCGTCGACCACTTGGGCGACCTCGGCGCAGCGGCCGTCATAGGCCTGATGGAAGATCGGGATGCCACCGTCGCCGGTGACGGCCAGACCGGCCTGGACCTGCTTGAGGTCCTTGCGGCCGTCTTTGGGCTTGCCGTAGCCCGGCTCGACGAACCCGGCCTCGGCGTCGTCGTAGGCGCCACGCAAGCTGATCGAAGTCATGTCCCAGTGCAGCCGGGACACGTCGATCCCGAACCCGGCGATCGCCGCCGCGCCGATGGAGCCGACGATGCCGTCGAGCTCGGGGGCGATCGCATCGAGCGCTCGGCCGATCCGGTCGTCGTTCAACGTCTCCGGCACCGCACCGAAGACTTCCTCGACCGCCCACTCACGGGCCCAGTCCTCGACCCGCAGCAGCGGTGTCGGCGACGTCAACCGGTTCGCGATCAGCGCCTCGATCACCTGCCCATGGGTCAGCTTGGCCACGCTACGGACCGGGCAGAGCCGGTCGATCGTGCCGGCCACGTCGAGGCGCCGGCAGAACTCGGCCACCACGGGCAACGACCCCAAGGTCTTCTCCACGCTCGGCGGCCCATAGATCCAACGCTGTCTCGGCACAGGAGCCCTTTCGCGCCCACCCGGACGCGTTCCTGCACGATCAGAACAGAAACTTCAACGACCGACCCGTCCGCCATGTGCGGAAGACGGGTCTAGGACGGTGACGGGGAAGGCGCCCGGGAAGTCGTGAAAGTCCCAGGTGATGTCCGCGCCCTTC
>DASSPN010000012.1:0-31411 GCA_035699605.1 Nocardioidaceae bacterium
ACGAAGAAGGGGGTCAGGTGCCGGACGATGTCGCCGAAGGGCGTGCTGCGGCGCATCAGGTAGTTCTCGTGCGCGCCGTAGGACGCGCCCTTGTTGTCGGTGTTGTTCTTGTAGAGCGCGATCGGTGTCGCGCCCGGGATCATCGCGGCAAACCGGCACGCATCGTGCATGACCAGCTCGCCGGCCTTGTCCCAGCGCACGGCGTCCAGAGGGGTCGTGACCTCGGGAGTGGAGTACTCCGGGTGCGCGTGGTCGACGTAGAGCCGTGCACCGTTGGTCAGGATGACGTTGGCGAGGCCCATGTCCTCGTCGGTGAGCTGGGACGGGTCGGCGATCTCGCGCGACATGTCGAACCCGCGGGCGTCGCGCAGCGGCGATTCCTCCTCGAAGTCCCACCGGGCGCGACGAGCCTTCAGGGTCGAGCTGGCGTAGGCGTTCACGACCTGCGACGACGCCACCATCGGGTTGGCGGTCGGCTGGCCCTGGACCGAGATGCCGAACTCGGTCTCGGTCCCCATCACGCGGCGCACACTCACGGTCCCACGCTACTCCGGCGGTCTGCCACGATGGGGCCATGTCCGCCAGGTCGCCCCTTCCCCCGGCTGTTCGGGCGGACCAGGCCGTCCCGGTTCTGTACTTTCCCGGCCTCGAGGACGACCATGCGTGAGGGCGACCGTGCGTGAGCTGGTCGCGCTCGTGGACGAGCGGGGAGCGATCGTCGGGACCGAGGAGCGCGCGACGGTCCGGCGGGACAACCTGAGGCACGGCGCAACTGCGGTGCTGGTGCGCAACGGGGAGGGTCGGATCTACGTGCACCGCCGGGCGGCTCACAAGGACTGGGCGCCGTCGCAGCACGATGCCGCGGCCGGGGGGATCCTCCGCTTCGACGAGCAACCGTCCGAGGCAGCCGCGCGCGAGGTCGCCGAGGAGCTCGGCTTCACACCGGTCTCCCTGCGACCCCTCGGCCTCAACCACTACGAGGACGACGCGACGCGGGTCGTCGAGCACTGCTTCGAGACCACGTGGGACGGGCCCATCTCCTTCATCGACGGCGAAGTGGTGTGGGGAGCCTGGCTCACCATGGCCGGGTTTGCGAGACTGCTGGCGGACCCGACCTGGCCCTTCGTCCCTGATACGCGCGCCCTGCTCGAGCGTCTGGCGCGAGAGGGCGACAGGGACTACTCGACGCTGCTGAGGGAGGACTGACACGTGGGCTGGTGGACGGACCGGGTGGTGCCGCACCTCGCAGACCGGGCACTCAGCACGCGGCCGGTCATGCTGCTCCGGGACCAGGCCTGTGCCGGTCTCACCGGCCGGGTGGTGGAGATCGGGTTCGGGTCAGGGCTCAACGTCGGGCGCTATCCCCCGCCCGTCACGAGCGTCGACGCGATCGACCCTTCCGGTGAGGGCTGGGGCATGGCTGAGCGCCGCGTGGCCTCTGCAGGCGTTCCGATCCGTCGAGCGGGGCTCGACGGGCAGGTGATCGAGGCTCCCGCCAACACCTACGACTCGGCTCTGTCGACCTTCAGCCTCTGCACGATCCCCGACGTGGAGGCCGCGCTGGCCGAAGTCCGCCGGGTTCTGGTGCCCGGAGGGACGTTCCACTTCCTCGAGCATGGACTGGCGCCCACCGCGGGCGTCGCGGGCTGGCAGCGACGCCTCACCCCGGTGCAGCGTCGTATCGCCGGAGGCTGCCACCTGGACCGGCCGATCGCCACGCTCGTCGAGACAGCCGGGTTCGAGATCCTGGAGCTCGAGCACGACTACCTGCCGGGTCCCGCGCCCGCCCGACCCTTCGGCTACGTCTACCGCGGGAGGGCACGTGGCTGACGAGCTCGCTCTGGAGGCGGCCGCTCGCCTGGGCCTGACTTTCGAGGTCACCCGGCACGGACCGGTCGCGTCGCTGGAGGAAGCCGCTGCCGCACGCGGGGTGCTGCCCACGCAGATCGTCAAGACGCTCGTCGTGCGCGTCGCGGAGGGTGACTACCGCTTCGTCCTGGTGCCAGGAGGACGCGAGATCTCCTGGCCCAAGCTACGCGCGCTCCTGGGCGTCAACCGGATGTCGATGCCGCCCGCGGACGAGGCCTTCGCTGTGACCGGCTACGTCCGGGGCACGATCACACCGCTGGGCAGCTCGACCGCTTGGCCAGTGATCGCGGACGAGACCCTCGCGGGACCGGTCTCGATCGGCGGAGGCGCGCACGGTCTCGCGCTCACGGTCGACGCAGCGGCCCTGGTGGCCGCCCTCGACGGCCAGACGGCGGACGTCACCGAGCCCGCCTGACAGCAGGGTTCACTGCCCGCGTTAGAGGTACTGCCCGGTGTTGCTCACCGTGTCGATCGAGCGCCCCGGCTCGGTGCCGGACTTGCCGGTGATCAGGGTGCGGATGAAGACGATCCGCTCGCCCTTCTTGCCGGAGATCCGTGCCCAGTCGTCGGGGTTGGTGGTGTTCGGCAGGTCCTCGTTCTCCTTGAACTCGTCCACGCACGCCTGCAGCAGATGGGTGACGCGCAAGCCCTTCTGGTCGTTGTCCAGAAGGTCCTTGATCGCCATCTTCTTCGCGCGGTCGACGATGTTCTGGATCATGGCGCCCGAGTTGAAGTCCTTGAAGTACAGGACCTCCTTGTCACCGTTGGCATAGGTGACCTCGAGGAAGCGGTTCTCCTCGGTCTCGGTGTACATCCGCTCGACGGTCGCGCGGATCATGCCGTCGACGCACGCCTGCCGGTCGCTGCCGAACTCCGCGAGGTCCTCGGCGTGCAGGGGCAGCTCAGGGACGAGGTACTTGCTGAAGATGTCCCGGGCCGACTCGGCGTCCGGACGCTCGATCTTGATCTTCACGTCCAGTCGTCCGGGACGCAGGATCGCGGGGTCGATCATGTCCTCACGGTTGGAGGCGCCGATGACCAGCACGTTCTCCAGGGTCTCGACGCCGTCGATCTCGCTGAGCAGCTGCGGGACGATGGTGTTCTCGACGTCGGACGAGACGCCCGACCCACGGGTGCGGAACAGCGAGTCCATCTCGTCGAAGAAGACGATGACCGGAGTGCCCTCGCTGGCCTTCTCACGAGCGCGCTGGAACACGAGGCGGATGTGCCGCTCGGTCTCGCCGACGTACTTGTTGAGCAGCTCGGGTCCCTTGATGTTGAGGAAGTAGGACTTCCCCTCCTGACCGGTCTTCGCCGCCACCTTCTTGGCCAGCGAGTTGGCGACGGCCTTCGCGATGAGGGTCTTGCCGCAGCCGGGTGGACCGTAGAGCAGGACGCCCTTCGGCGGCTTCAGCTGGTGCTCGATGAACAGGTCCGGGTGGAGGTACGGGAGCTCGACCGCGTCGCGGATCTGCTCGATCTGACCCTTCAGACCACCGATGCGCTCGTAGTCGATGTCGGGGACCTCTTCGAGGACGAGCTCCTCGACCTCGGACTTCGGGACCTTCTCGTAGACGTAGCCCGACCGGGAGTCCAGGAGCAACGAGTCGCCGGCACGCAGAGGCTGGTCGAAGAGGGGCTCCGCGATGCGGACCACGCGCTCCTCGTCGGCGTTCGCGATGACCAGGACGCGCTGTGCGTCGGCCAGGATCTCCTTGAGCATGACGACCTCGCCGACCTGCTCGAACTCCAGGGCGTCGACGACGTTGAGGGCCTCGTTGAGCATGACTTCCTGGCCCTTCTGGAGGCTCTCCACGTCGACCGAGGGGCTGACATTCACGCGCAGCTTGCGGCCACCGGTGAAGACGTCGATGGACCCGTCCTCGTTGCGGTTCAGGAACGTGCCGAAGCCGGCGGGAGGCTGGGCGAGCCGGTCGACCTCTTCCTTCAGCGTGACGATCTGGTCGCGGGCCTCACGCAGCGTCTGGGCGAGCCGCTCGTTCTGGGCGGTCACGGCAGCGAGCGAGCGTTGGGTGTCCGCGAGGCGCGACTCGATGAGCCGGGAGGACGAGGGGCTGTCGGCGAGGCGTCGGCGCAGGTCCGTGATCTCGTCCTCGAGGAACGAGACCTGTCGTTCCAGCTCCTCGGGCGTGTTGCGTCCTGGCTTGCTCGATCCACTGTCGGATGTCGCCATACCGTCACCTCCCACACACGGTGCCTGAACTCCAACCTACCTGCGCACAGAAGGTTGTGAAGGGGGAATTCGCCTGTGTCGGTCACCAATTGGCCACAATGTGGCCACCGGGAGGGTGCGACACCGCCTGAACGGGCCAGGACGAAGGTCCTCCGGGCACATCTACTGGGCACATCTACTGGGCCAACGGCAGCGCTCGCGTGCCACTCCCCTGCGACGTCGGCAGGTTCTCCGGGAAGTGGCAGGCGACGCGGTGGCCGGGACCGCGCTCGATCATCGCGGGCTCGTCCGTCCGGCAGATCTCCTGGGCCTTCCAGCACCGGGTGTGGAACCGGCAGGCCGGCGGGGGGTTGATCGGGGACGGTACGTCGCCCTGCAGCCGGATCCGTTCCCGTGCGGTACGACGGCTGGTGTCCGGGATGGGGACGGCGGACATGAGAGCGACGGTGTAGGGGTGCATCGGCTGCTCGTAGAGGTCGTCCCGGTCCGCGAGCTCCACGATCTTGCCGAGGTACATAACCGCGACCCGGTCGGAGACGTGCCGCACGACCGAGAGGTCGTGGGCGATCATGACGTAGGTCAGGCCGAGCTCCTCCTGAAGGTCCTCGAGGAGGTTGACCACCTGCGCCTGGATCGACACGTCGAGAGCCGACACCGGCTCGTCGGCCACGATCAGCTTCGGCTTCAGCGCAAGCGTCCGGGCGATGCCGATGCGCTGCCGCTGGCCCCCGGAGAACTCGTGCGGGTAGCGGTTGTAGTGCTCGGGGTTCAGCCCGACCAGAGAAAGGAGGTCCTGGACCGCCTTCTTGACCCCGCCCGGCGGGTCGACTTTCTGGAGCCTGAACGGTGCGCCGACGATGCGACCGACCGTGTGCCGCGGGTTCAGCGACGAGTAAGGGTCCTGGAAGATCATCTGGATGTCACGGCGGATCGGACGCATCGCACGCTCGCCCAGATGGGTGATGTCCTTGCCCTCGAAGAGGATCTGGCCCGACGTCGGTTGGTCGAGGCGCGTGATGAGGCGCCCGGTCGTGCTCTTGCCGCAGCCGGACTCGCCCACCAGGGAGAGCGTCTCGCCCTTGCGGATCGAGAAGTCGATCCCGTCGACCGCCTGCACGGAGGCGATCTGGCGCTGCAGCACCCCGGCGCGGATCGGGAAGTGGCGCACGAGCCCCGAGACGGAGAGGATCTCCTCCCCGATCTCGTGGTGGCGTACGGCGTCGTTGGACTCGGTCATAGCTTGGGCTGGATCTCCTCGGACCAGATGCGACGGCGTTCTTCAGGTGGCAGGTGGCAGGCGACCAGGTGGCCTGCTCCGGTCGCGGCGTCGACGAGCTCGGGACGGCGCGTCGTCGAGAGCCCACCGTTCAGGTCGGCGTAGGCGCAGCGAGGGTGGAACGCGCACCCGCTGGGCAGGTTGATCAAGGAGGGCGGTGAGCCCTTGATCGGCACCAGTCGCTCGCTGCGAGCTCTGTCGAAGCGCGGCATCGAGCCCAGCAGGCCCCACGTGTAAGGGTGCTCGGGGTGGTTGAAGATCGACTCGGCAGTGCCGTACTCGACCGCGCGGCCGCCGTACATGACCAGGATGTCGTCGGCGAGCTCTGCCACCACACCGAGGTCGTGCGTGATGATGATGACCGCAGCGTTGAAGTCGCGCTGCAGGTCGCGGATGAGGTCGAGGATCTGGGCCTGCACCGTCACGTCCAGAGCCGTCGTGGGCTCGTCGGCGATCAGGAGGTCCGGGTCGCAGGAGAGCGCCATCGCGATCATCGCTCGCTGCCGCATCCCACCGGAGTACTGGTGCGGGTAGGCGTCCACCCGCTTGTGGGGCTCGGGGATCCCGACGCGGTCCAGCATCTCGATGGCGTGCTTCTTCGCGACGGACTTCGTCACGTCGTTGTGGACGCGGTACGCCTCGACGATCTGCGCACCCACCGTGTAGAAGGGGTGCATCGCCGAGAGTGGGTCCTGGAAGATCATCGCCATCTGCTTGCCGCGAAGACGACGGACCTCCTCGGGGTCGGCACCGACGAGCTCCTTCCCGTCGAGCCAGACCTCGCCGGCCATCTGGGCCGTGCCACGCTTGTGCAGGCCCATGATGGACAGGCTGGTCACGCTCTTGCCGGAGCCCGACTCGCCCACGATGCCCAGCGTCTTCCCGCGCTCGAGCTGGAAGGACAGGCCGTCCACCGACTTGACCAGACCGTCGTCGGTCGGGAAGTGCACCCGTAGGTCGCGCACCTCCAGGAAGCTGCTCGGCGGCGAGGTCGGGGTGGTCCCGTCGACCAGAACGCGTGACGTCACTTCAGCCTCACTCGGGGGTCGACCACGGCGTAGAGCATGTCCACGACGAGGTTCGCGATGACCACGAAGAGGGCCGCGAGGATCGTGACCCCCAGGATCTTGGGCAGGTCGTTCGCCTTGATCGCCAGGTAGGCGTACTCCCCCAGGCCGTGCAGACCGAAGGTGCTCTCGGTGAGCACGGCCCCTCCGATGAGCAGTCCGAAGTCGAGGCCGAAGATCGTCACGATCGGCGTCAGTGCGCCGCGCAGACCGTGCTTCACGATCACCGTGCGTTCAGGGAGGCCCTTGGCGCGAGCGGTGCGGATGTAGTCCTCGTTCATCGTCTCGAGCATCCCCGCTCGGGTGAGTCTGGCGTACTGCGCCGAGAAGAGGAACGCGAGCGTCACCCAGGGCAGGAGCAACGAGTAGGCCCAGTCGAGCGGGTTCTCCGTGATGGGGGTGTACGCCGAGCCCTTCGCCGTGATGTCCCACTTGTAGGACAGGAACGCCAGGGACATCAGGCCGGTCCAGAAGATCGGCAGGGAGACGCCTCCGAGGGCCACCGCCATCGCGGCGCGGTCGAAGAACGAGCCTCTGCGCAGCGCGGAGAGCACCCCGACGGCAACACCGAAGACGAGCCAGATCACCGCCGCGCCGATGGCGAGCGAGAACGTCACCGGCATCCGGTCGAGAAGGTCGGGCAGCACCGGCTGCCGAGTGATGAACGAGTACCCGAGGCACGGTGCCGGGCAGCGTTCGACGCCGGAGCCGTAGTCGTAGTCGGCACCGACGAAGATCCCCTTGACCCAGGTGGCGTACTGCACGTGGACCGGGTCGTTGAATCCCAGCTTCTCGGCGATGGCGGCGACGGTCTCCGGGGTCGCGGTGCGGCCGACGTACCGGGTCGCCAGCGACTCGGCCGACGACCCGAGGAGACGCGGGATGAGGAAGAAGATCGCGAAGGTGACGGCGCTGATGACGAACAGCAGCACCACCGCCCAGACGAGCCTTCGGATGATGTATGCGATCACGGTGGTCGGCGCTACGTGGCCGGTCGGGGATCGCCCCGACCGGCCACGCTCGCCCCTCCTTCAGGGAGTTGCTCTACTGAACGCCGAGCGAGATGTAGTCGTACTGGCCGAACGCCTCGTTGACGAAGACGTTGGTCAGTCCCTCACCGCGGAGGGTCAGCGACTTCGACCAGATGCCCGGGTAGACGACGGCCTCGTTCATCACGAGCTCGTCGATCTGGCCCCAGATGGCCTCACGCTTGGCCGTGTCCAGCTCGCTGATCGCCTCGTCGAGGAGGCTGTCCACCTCCGGGATCCGGACACTCAGGTTGGACGAACCGCCCGTCGGACGGATCACCCGGCTGTCGACGATCTGCGACAGGAAGCCGAAGCCGTCGTTCCAGTCCGCCGCCCAGCCGTTCGTCGCCAGGCCGATGTTGTTCTCGACCAGGTAGCTCGGCTTGCCCACCGTGTCGGAGAAGTAGGTCCCCTCCGCCAGCGGCTTGAGCGTCAGGTTGATGCCCACGGCCTTCAGCGCCTGCTGGAACGCCTCGGCGGTCGCCTGCTCCTTCGGGCGCTCGGTCCGGTAGGCGATGTTGGTGTCGAAGCCGTCCGGCTGCCCGCAGTCGGCCAGCGCCTGCTTGGCACCCTCGATGTCCGGTCCTTCGGCCGCCGTGGAGTAGGGGTCGATCTCCACGTGTCCCGGGATGACCGGCGGCAGCATCGACGTGGCGATGTCACCACCCGCGAGCGGGCCACCGTAGGCCGCCTGGTAGAGCGAGCGGTCCATCGCCAGCATGATCGCCTTGCGGCAGTCGATGTTGTCCAGCGGCTTCACCGTGGGGATGATCGAGGTGTACCACGTGCGAGCCGATCCCGGGTTGTCCGCGCGAGCCTTGACCTCGTCGTCGTTGAGGACCGTCGGGAGCGTGGCGGGCTGCACACCGGTGCCGGCGATGTCGACCTGGAGGTCACCGTCGAGGATGCGGTTGTCGACGTCTTCGGCGTTCAGGTTGAGCTCGATCTCGATCCGGTCGACGAGCGGCGTCCGGTTCGGGTCGGTGTCCTGGCTCCACTGGTCGTTGCGGACGAGGACGTACTTCTTGCCCGCCTCGAAGCTCTCGAACTTGTAGGGACCCGACGAAACGACGTTCTCCTTGTAGTTGGAGCCCGTGTCCGCGGCCTTGGGCACCGGCACTGTCTGCGGGGTCATCGCGAAGTAGTCGAAGCCGGCGTAGGCCGACTTGAGGTGGAACACGATGGTCCGCTCGTCCGGCGTCTCGATCGCCGAGCTGATGTCCATGTCCGGCGTCTTGTAGGGACCCTTGTAGTCCGCCGGGTAGTCCAGGTACGCGTTGAAGTACTCGGGGCCGTTCGGGAGCACCTCACGGTCGAAGGCGCGCGTCACGGCGTACGCCACGTCCTGCGACGTGATCGGCGACCCGTCCTCGTACTTCAGGCCCTCGCGGAGGGTGTAGGTCCAGGTCTTGCCCCCGTCGCTCGGCGTGCCGAGGTCCTCCGCCAGGTCGCCGACGAGCTCCTCGGACTCCTTGCCCGGACCGACCTTGAACATCGTCAGAGCCCGGCCGTAGTTGCGGAGCAGGTTCCACGAGTAGCCGTAGTAGGTGTCGCCGGGGTCGACCGAGTCGCCCCAGTCGCCCGACTTGCCCATGCGGAGTGTGCCGCCTGTCGTGTCGGACGGGTTGAACACAGCGCCGACAGCACCGTTGAAGACAGGAGTGGCTCCTTCGTCCCCGCCGTCACCGCCGTCACCGCCGTCGTCTCCACATGCGGAGAGCGTCAGCGCAGCCACGAGGGCGATCGCGCCCAGTGACTTCACGTGCTTCCTTCTCATGGTGTTGTCGCACCTTTCCTGTCAGGGCTCCTGGCGGAGCCGGACACCTGGGGGTCCCTAGCGGGACTTGGGATCGATGGCGTCGCGCAGACCGTCACCGAAGAGGTTGAAGGCGAGGACCGTGATGAAGATGGCCAGTCCCGGCCAGAACATGAAGTAGGGCTCCGAGTAGTACTTCACGGCTCGCGAGAGCATCTCTCCCCACGACGCCGTCGGCGGTACGACGCCCACGCCCAGGAAGGAGAGCGCCGCCTCGAAGAGGATGTTGGTGGGGATCAGCAGCGTGGAGTACACGAGGATGGGAGCCACGAGGTTCGGCAGGATCTCGCGCATCAGGATGTAGCCCCTTCGCGCGCCCAGGCTGCGGGCTGCGTCCACGAACTCGCGTTCGCGCAGCGACAGGGTCTGTCCTCGGATGATCCGCCCGATGTAGGGCCAGTTGAAGAAGCCGATGACGAACACGAGGATCACGATCCGCAGTCCGTTGCCCGAGAGCCCGAAGGCGTGGTCCGGGATGACGCCCACGAGCGCGAGCGCGAAGACCAGGAGCGGGAAAGCCAGGAAGATGTCCATGAGGCGGCTGATGACGGCGTCGACCCAACCACCGGCGAAACCGGCCAGCACTCCGAGCGTGACGCCGATGACCACCGAGAGCAGCGTCGCGAAGAAGGCGATGAGCAGCGAGATCCGGGATCCGTAGACGATCCGGCTGAAGAGGTCGCGGCCGTTCTGCGGCTCGACACCCATCAGGTGGTCCCAGCTGATGCCACCGAACGTCCCCGTGGGCACCTGGGTGTTGGGGTCGATCTTGTCGCGGAAGAACTGGTCCGGGGGGTGGCCGAGCAGGTTCACGATCAGCGGCGCGAAGATCGCGACCAGCAGCAGGAAGACCAGGACGACCAGACCCGCGATCGCGACCTTGTCACGCCGCAGCCTCCGCCAGGCGATCTGCCCCAGGGATCGACCCTCGATCGCACCGGTCTCTCCGAGTACGCGGGTCTCCTCACCCACCGGCAGTTCGAGCGGGGCGGTCACGCGGGCGTCCTCCTAGCCGGCGCCCGTCAGGCTGGATGCGCCGTTGCATCCGCCAACCTCTTCCCCGGCCCCAGCCCCGGTCAAGGACCGGATGCCCCCCGTTGCCAGATCGTGACGAGACAGTGGCAGAGGCGTGTCCAAGCGTCCGCTCAGTCGTCGAACGACTCCTCGGCGACCATCGGCGGCAGCCCGCTGGGCCGCGGTCCGCTGTAGTCGACGCCGTACGCGCCCGGGGCCGGCCGACGCTTCTTGACCGGGGCGGTCTCCCCCGGAGCCATGCGTCGTGCCGTGACCAGGAACCCGGTGTGCCCGATCATCTTGTGGCCCGGTCGGACCGCGAGCCCTTCGACGTGCCAGTCCCGGACCAGGGTCTCCCACGGCTGCGGCTCGGTGAACCCGCCATGCGCGCGCAGCGTCTCGACGGTGCGACCCAGCTGGGTGGTCGTGGCGACGTAGGCACAGACGATGCCACCGGGGGTCAGCGCCTCGGCCACGGCGTCGACGCACTCCCAGGGCGCCAGCATGTCCAGCACCACGCGGTCGACGTCGCGCTCCGCCAGCGCCTCCGCCAGGTCGCCGACGGTGAGCTGCCAGGCGGGGTGCCGCGCCCCGAAGAACTGCGTGACATTCCGCTCCGCGACCTCCGCGAACTCGGCCCGTCGCTCGTACGACGACACGAGCCCGTCCGGGCCGACGGCCCGGAGCAGGGAGCAGGTCAGCGCCCCCGATCCGACTCCCGCCTCGACGACGCGGGCGCCGGGGAAGATGTCGGCCATCGCGACGATCTGGGCTGCGTCCTTCGGGTACACGACTGCGGCGCCGCGGGGCATCGACACCACGAACTCGCTGAGGAGGGGGCGGAAGACCAGGTAGTCACCGCCGACCGAGGACGTGATCGAGAACCCCTCCGGCCGTCCGATGAGGTCGTCGTGCTCGATGTGGCCGCGGTTGCTGAAGAACCGCTTCCCGGCCTGGAGGCAGAAGTTGTGTCGACGTCCCTTGGTGTCGGTGAGACGGACCCACTCGCCCTCTCTCAGCGGACCGCGGTGCACGCCTGACCAGTTCTCGGGCAGGCTCGTATCAGGCGTCTCTGCGGGCATGCGCGCAGTCTAGGAGGTGCCCGCCGCGAAGGCCCGGTCGACGTCCACGGTGGCCAGCACACCGTAGATGCTCCCGTCGGGCTCGAGGAGGAGGTACTCCGTGGCCGGGGTCCGCTGCATGGCGGTGATCAGCTGCTCGCCCGACAGGTCTGCCGAGAAGGTCATCCCAGGCACCAGGGTGCGCGCGACAGTGTTGACGGGTGTCCAGGGCCGCCGCTCCTCGGGCACCAGCTGCACGGCGTCCTCGACCACGATCCCCGTGGGCCGGCCGGCCGAGTCGAGCGAGACGATCCCGCCTGCGCCGTCCTCCTGCGCCCGCCGCACGGCCTCCGCCAGCGGAAGGTCGCCCGGCACCGCGAGGGTACGACGCGCCAGCGCCCGCGCGTTGAGGTTCGGCAGGCGGCTGCGGAACGACGCGTAGCGGATCGACGCCGTGGCGGCGTTCCAGAGGAAGAAGCCGAGCAAGGGGAAGAAGAGGGCATCCACTGCGTGGACGGGGAGTCCCGCGGCCGACATCCACAGGGGTCCCATGGCCACGAGAACGGCGACGACCCGCCCCACCCAGCCGGCGATGACCGTGGACCGGTGCTTGTTGCCCGAGGCCGCCCAGACACCGGCGCGCAGCACCCGGCCCCCGTCGAAAGGCAGCCCCGGGACGAGGTTCAGGACTCCGACCACGATGTTCGTCACCGCCACGCCACCGACGGCCAGGGAAAGCAGGCCGTCCGGCACGACGAGCAGCAGCGGGAGCAGGGCGAAGCCGACGAGCAGCGAGGTGACCGGGCCGACGACCGCGATCCAGAACTCCTGGCTGGGCTTCTCCGCCTCCCCTTCGATCTCCGTCGCCCCACCGAAGAACGACAGCGTGATCGAGTTCACCTGGATGCCGAACCTCTTCGCGGCGACCGCGTGTGACATCTCGTGCAGCAGCACCGAGAGGTAGAAGAGCACGACGAAGGCGAAGGACGCGACGTACTTGAGGCTGCCAAGACCCGACCGCGCCTCGTCGACGGCCGGAGCGAGCGTGATCGTGAAGAGGACTGCGATGAGGACCCACGTCGTGCTGATGTAGACGTCGACGCCGACCAGCGTGCCCACCCGCATGCCGCCGGGACGGCGCGCGGCCGGTCTGCTCTCCGAGGGCTCCTCCACGGCGCCCAACCTATCGTGCGGCCCGTAAGTGTCGGCGCCGTCACCTACTGTCACCCTTGTGAGCAACGAGGTGGTCGAACCCGTCGAGGTGAGGGTGGGTCCGGAGCGGACCGTGGTCGACGGCGTCGACGTGATCGGTGCCCTCTCCCCGAGCCGTGCGGGTGACTTCATGGCGTGCCCGTTGCTCTACCGGTTCCGCACGATCGACAAGCTTCCCGAACCCTTCGCCCCCGAGGCGGTCCGCGGGACGCTGGTCCACAAGGTCCTCGAGGATCTCTTCGACCTGCCCGCTTCCGAGCGGACGACGGACCGCGCCTCAGAGCTCCTGGTGCCGACCTGGGAGGCCATGCTCGACGCCACGCCGGAGCTGGCCGAGATGTTCACCAGCGACGAGGGCGAGGAGATCACGACGTGGCTCGCGTCGTGCCGCACGGCTCTGGGCAGGTACTTCGAGCTCGAGGACCCGAGGCGTCTCGAACCAGCAGAGCGCGAGCTGTACGTCGAGACGGTGCTCGAGTCGAAGTTGCTGCTTCGCGGGTTCGTCGATCGACTCGACGTCGCAGCTGGCGGTGAGATCCGCATCGTGGACTACAAGACCTCGAGGTCGCCCGGGGAGTGGTTCGAGGCCAAGGCGCTCTTCCAGATGAAGTTCTACGCCTTGGTTCTCTGGCGCACCCGTGGCGTGGTCCCGTCGATGCTCAAGCTCATCTATCTCGGCAACACCGAGACGCTCAGCTACGAACCCGACGAGGCCGAGCTGCTCGCCACCGAGCGCAAGGTGCAGGCGCTCTGGGAGGCCATCAAGCTCGCGTCCGACACCGGTGACTGGCGTCCGAGCCCCGGAGCGATCTGCGGCTGGTGTGCCCACCAGTCGCTGTGTCCCGCCTGGGGCGGCACTCCCCCGCCGCTGCCCGTGGTCTCCGCCGCGGAGGTCTGCGACCCGGGCCTCGCAGCCGAGGACGTCGACTAAAGACCCTCGCGCTCCGCCCAGAGAGCCGCCTGAGTCCGGTCGTGCACCCCGATCCGGGCGAACGCCGAGGTCAGGTGAGCCTTCACCGTGCGCTCGGTGATTCCCAGCCGTCGTGCAATCTGCTTGTTGGCCAGCCCTTCGCGCACCAGGGCGAGCACCTCGCGCTCACGGGCCGTCAGCGGTACGGCGGGGCGCGGTCGGCGCACCTCGAGCAGCTGCCGGGCCGCCCTGGCATTGAGGGGTGACTCACCACGGCTGGCCGCTCTGATCCCCTCGATCACCTCGTCAGGCTCGGAGTCCTTCAGCAGGTAGCCGACCGCCCCGGCGTCGAGCGCGGCCACGATCCGCTCACCGTCCGAGAAGGACGTGAGGACGACCACCTCCGCGCCGAGCCGTTCGGCCACGATCTGCTCCGTCGCTCGCACGCCGTCGGTTCCAGGCATCTGGAGATCCATCAGCACCACGTCAGGGCGCTCCCGTCGGACGACCTCGACGCCGCTCGCACCGTCCGGGGCGGAGCCCACCACGATGATGTCCTGGGTGCTGCCCAGGAGCTCCTCGAGACCGGCGCGCAGCACGGCATGGTCGTCGACGAGCACGACGCGGATCGTCATGAGCTCACTCTCAGCTGGATCAGAGTCCCGGCGCCCGGCGCAGACCGGACGGTGAGGGCGGCATCGCCGTCCCGCGCCAGGCTCTCCAGACCCCGGAGCCCGAAGTGGTCCGGCGTCGTCGTCCGCTGGGGGTCGAATCCCCTGCCGTCGTCGCGGACGGTGAGGACGTGTCCGTCTCCTTCTCGGGCAACCGTGATCTCGAGTCTCGTCGCAGCGGCGTGACGGAGGCAGTTGCGGACCGCTTCCTGCGCGACCCGCCAGATGAGCGCGGCGTCGCGGCCCGTGAGGCCGTCGACGTCGGCCGCGCTCACGGTCGCCCGCACTCCCGAGGCCGGCGCCGAGGCGACCAGATCCTCCAGGGCTGCGACGAGTCCCTCGGCTCGCAGGTCGGGTGGATGGATCTCGACGAGGAGCGACCGCAGAGCCCGAAGGCTGTCCCGCAGGGAGGCGCCCGCGGACTCGAGCCTTGCCCGCCAGGAGTCCGGAGCCTCCGCGTCCCGGGCCGCAGCGGACAGGCTGAAGGCGGTGGCCGCCAGATCCTGCACGACGCCGTCGTGCAGGTCGCGGGCGATGCGCCGACGCTCCGCGTCTGAGGCCTCCGCCGCCAGGAGGAGCAGTTGCTCACGCTCCGCTGCTGCGAGCTCGAGGCGCCGCGTGAGCAGCGCGAGCAAGGGCGTGGTGGCCGCGAGGAAGACCAAGAGGCCGGCGATCGTGATCGGACGGAAGGCGCGCAGCAGCGCCGTCCGTCGATCGTCCACCCCCCTCAGGGAGTAGTACGCCTCGAAGAGCAGCGGATCACCTTCGGGGGACTCGATGGCGGTGTACACCTCGAGCAGCCCGCCCTGGTCGCGCTCGTTCCGGTTCTCGCGTCGTGCGAGGTCCGAGATCTCCGCCTCGGTCGGCGCCCCCTCGAGGACGGCCCGCTCGGCCGCACCGAGGGCGAACTGCTGGCCGATCAGCTCGCTCTGGTCGGAGTAGACGACGGTTCCGTCCGAGCGCCACAGCTTCACACGTACGACGTCAGCAGTGCGGAGCGCGTCGCGCACCCGACGGTTGAACCTGTCGATGGCACCGGCGTCGAGCTGCACGAGGCCACGCTGGACGGCCGGCTGGACGACCGTTCGCCCCAGCAGCTCGGTGGTGCGTCGCGCTTCAGTGCGCGCCTCGGTCGTCGCAGCCCGGCCGCTGAGCCAGGACAGGGCTCCGGCGATCACCACCAGCATGAGGACGCCCGCGGCGACGTACTGAGCCACCGGGTGGCGAAGGAAGCGCACGGCCCTCCCTTCGCCCTCTGGTGCCTGCCGCGGTCAGCCGAAGTGGATCACTCCCCGGCAGACCTGGTCCGATCCTAGGTGGCGAGCCCGGAAGACCACGTGGTCGACGCCAGCCAGGTCGACAATGCGGCGCTCGACGCTGAAGCTGCCGCTGGGCGGTTGGGTGACCCCGATCCCCCGCGCTGACACGGTGCCGTTGTGCCGGATCCTCCAGCGCCAGGACTGGCCGTTGATGTTGGAGTCGACCTGCCCCTCGACCTCGAGCTGCCCGTCGTCGGTCTTGACCTTCAGCTTCCAGGAAGCCCCCGCCGTGCAGCTTCCCGTCCGGATGACCCGGTCGTCGTCACCGCCGCTCGCCACGGCAGGCGCCCACGATGTCAACGGCAGCAGCAGGCTCGCGCCGAGCGCGGCGGCTGTCAGGCGACGTGTGGTCATGGTTCCCTCCTCAGTTCTGGTGACCTCAGCCTCTCGGCTGTCGAGGGAGGATCGCCATTGTCCGGTGGTACTAGGACCCGGGCGGGGCCACGACCTCCTGAAGGTGCTGCCAGGTGGCCGGGAGGGTGTCGGCGAAGACGCGGCGCTCCCCCTCCAGCACGGGGACGTGGTTGGGGATGACCAGCACGGTGCATCCCGCGGCCTCGGCTGACCGGGCCCCGGTGTTGGAGTCCTCGATCGCCACGGCATCGGCCGGGCTCACCCCCAGAAGCGCCGCCGCCTTGAGGTACGGCTCCGGATGCGGCTTGCCTTGTTGGACCGCGTCGCCCGTCACGACGATCTGGAAGGTCCCCGGCGGGAGCGCGTCGAGCACCGGCTCCACGAACCTGCGGTAGGACATCGTGACGAGGGCGCACGGGATCCCGACCCGCTGCAGGTCTGCAAGCAGCTCGAGCGCACCCGGGCGCCACGGAACCTCACGTCGGACGTGCTCGACCACCCCGTCGAGCAGCAGCTCGACGATCTCCGCCGGCTCCAGATCGACCCCGCCGTGCTCGCGGATGTAGCGCCCCGACTCGATCAGGTCGTTGCCCACCAGGTTGAGCGCATCGGCCTGGCTCCAGGTGCCCCCGTGCGCGGCGACCAGCTCGGTCTCCACCTCGATCCAGTAGGGCTCGGTGTCGACGAGCGTGCCGTCCATGTCCCAGAGCACAGCGACCGGGCCGTCGGCAGCGTGTCGGGAGGTCTGCGAGCCCCGGCGATCTTCGATCGCTCTCCGCTCGCCTTGCCCGGAGACACGCTCGACCATGAAAGTCAGTCCTCGGGCTCGTACGCAAGATTCGGTGCGAGCCACTTCTCCGCCTCGGCCATCGTCCAGCCCTTGCGCCGCGCGTAGTCCGCAACCTGGTCCTGGCCGATCCGGCCGACGACGAAGTACTGCGACTGGGGGTGCGAGAAGTACCAGCCGCTCACCGCGGCTCCTGGCCACATGGCCATGGACTCGGTCAGCTGGATGCCGGTCCGTTCCTCGACCTCGAGGAGCTCCCAGAGCAGCTGTTTCTCGGTGTGGTCCGGGCAGGCCGGATAGCCGGGGGCAGGCCGGATGCCGTCGTACTTCTCCTTGATCAGTGCCTCGTTGTCGAGGTGCTCGTCAGGGGCGTAGCCCCAGAACTCCTTGCGGACCCGCTCGTGCATCCGCTCGGCGAAGGCCTCCGCGAGCCGGTCGGCCAGCGACTCCAGCAGGATCGCGCTGTAGTCGTCCAGGGCTTCCTTGAACTCGAGGATCTTCGCCTCGGAGCCGAGCCCGGCCGTCACTGCGAACGCGCCGATGTAGTCCGGGACGCCTTGCGGCGCCACGTAGTCCGAGAGCGCCTTGTTGGCGACGCCCTCGCGGTGCTCACCCTGCTGGCGGAGGTGGTGGAGCGTGGTGAGGACCGTGGTGCGCGACTCGTCGGCGTACACCTCGATGTCGTCGTCGCCCACCCTGTTGGCGGGGAAGAGACCGATGACGCCGTTGGCCGTCAGCCACTTCCCCCCGATCAGCTCGTCGAGCATCTTCTGGGCATCGGCGTACAGCTTGCGTGCGGCTTCGCCGCTCGCCGGGTTGTTCAGGATGTCGGGGAACGAGCCCTTCATCTCCCAGGCGTTGAAGAAGGGCTGCCAGTCGATGTACTTGCGCAGTGCCTCGAGGTCGTAGTCCTGGAAGGTCTTGATGAACTGCGTGGCTCGGCCGTGCTTGTCGTCGGGCACGTGCGACCACACGTCCTTGGACTGCTGGGACAGCAGGTGAGGACGCGGCGGGTGGTACGTCGACCAGTCGATCTGTGGGGCCGCCTCCCGGGCGCGCTCGAGCGACAGCATCGGACGCTCGTTCAGCCGCTGCGCGTGCCTCTCGCGGATCGAGTCGTAGTCGGCCTTCACCCCTTCGAGCAGCTGGGGCCGCTGCTCGTCGGACAGCAACTGCGACGCAACGGGCACCGAGCGCGAGGCGTCCTTCACCCAGACGACCGGACCGTGGTACTTGGGATCGACCTTGACCGCGGTGTGCGCGCGGCTCGTCGTCGCGCCGCCGATCAACAGAGGGATGTCGAAGCCCTGTCGCTCCATCTCCGTCGCGAAGTTGACCATCTCATCGAGGGAAGGCGTGATCAGGCCCGACAGCCCGATGATGTCGGCGCCCTCGGCTTTGGCGGTGTCGATGATCTTCTGAGCCGGCACCATCACGCCGAGGTCGATGACCTCGTAGTTGTTGCACTGCAGCACCACGCCGACGATGTTCTTGCCGATGTCGTGGACGTCGCCCTTGACCGTCGCCATGACGATCTTGCCCTTGGCATGGACCGCGTCACCAGGTTGCTTCTCGGCCTCGATGTACGGGATGAGATGGGCGACCGCCTTCTTCATCACCCGGGCGGACTTCACGACCTGCGGGAGGAACATCTTGCCGGCACCGAACAGGTCGCCCACGACGTTCATGCCGTCCATCAGCGGGCCTTCGATGACCTCGATGGGCCGACCGCCCCGAGCCGAGATCTCCTGGCGGAGCTCCTCAGTGTCGGCCTCCGCGAACTCGTCGATGCCCTTCACCAGGGCGTGGGTGATGCGTTCCGCAACAGGGAGGGATCGCCACTCCTCGTCGACGGTCTCCCGCGCGCTGCCGTCGCCTCGGAACTGCTCGGCGATCTCCAGGAGCCGCTCGGTCGCGTCCGGGCGACGGTTGAGCACTACGTCCTCGATCCGATCGCGCAGCTCCGTGGGGATCTCGTCGTAGACGACCAGGGCGCCGGCGTTGACGATGCCCATGTCGAGCCCGGCCTGGATCGCGTGGTACAGGAACACGGCGTGGATCGCCTCGCGCACGGGGTTGTTGCCCCGGAACGAGAACGACACGTTCGAGATGCCGCCGGAGACCAAAGCCCCCGGCAGGTTCTCCTTGATCCAACGGGTGGCCTCGATGAAGTCCACGCCGTACGTCGCGTGCTCCTCGATCCCGGTGGCGACCGCGAACACGTTCGGGTCGAAGATGATGTCCTCGGCCGGAAGGCCGACCTCCTCGGTCAGGATCCGGTAGGCCCGGCCGCAGATCTCCTTGCGGCGCTCGAGGTTGTCGGCCTGCCCCTCCTCGTCGAAGGCCATCACGACCACCGCGGCGCCGTACTTGCGGCACAGCCTGGCCTGCTCGACGAACTTCTCCTCGCCCTCCTTGAGCGAGATCGAGTTCACGATCGGCTTGCCCTGGACGGTGCGCAGGCCGGTCTCGATGACCTCCCACTTGGAGGAGTCGATCATCAGCGGGACCCGGCAGATGTCGGGCTCGCTCGCGACCAGCTTGGTGAAGCGGTCCATCGCCGCGACACCGTCGATCATGCCCTCGTCCATGTTGATGTCGATGACCTGGGCACCGGCCTCGACCTGCTGGCGCGCGACCGACAGCGCCGTCGGGTAGTCCCCGGCCTTGATCAGGTTCCGGAAGCGTGCGGACCCGGTGATGTTGGTGCGCTCACCGACGTTGACGAACAGGGACTCCCCCGTGATGTTGACCGGCTCCAGGCCGGAGAGCCGCATCGCCGGCGCGACCTCGTGGGGCACGCGGGGCTTCTGGCCGTCGGCAACCCCGGCGATCGCGGCGATGTGCGGCGGCGTGGTCCCGCAACAGCCGCCGAGGATGTTCACCAGGCCGCTGGCGGCGAACTCCTCGAGGATCGCGGCAGTCTGCTCCGGCGTCTCGTCGTACTCGCCGAACGCGTTGGGCAGGCCGGCGTTCGGGTAGGCGGAGACGAAGCAGTCGGCGACGCGTGCGAGCTCGGCCAGGTAGGGGCGCATCTCGGCCGCTCCCAGAGCACAGTTGAGCCCCACGACGAGAGGTCGGGCGTGCCGGACGGAGTTCCAGAACGCCTCGGTGACCTGACCCGAGAGGGTGCGCCCGGACGCATCGGTGATGGTCCCCGAGACGACGACGGGCCAGCGCCGGCCACGCTCCTCGAACAGGGTCTCCAGGGCGAAGATGGCGGCCTTGGCGTTGAGCGTGTCGAAGATCGTCTCCACGAACAGCAGGTCGGAGCCGCCGTCGACGAGACCACGTGCTTGCACGAGGTATGCGTCGACCAGCTGCTCGTAGCTGACGTTGCGGGCGCCCGGGTCGTTGACATCGGGCGAGATGGACGCCGTGCGCGTGGTGGGACCGAGCGCTCCTGCGACGTACCGCTTCCGTGCGTCGGTCGACAGGGCGTCGGCCTCACGGCGCGCCAGCTTGGCCGCCTCGACGTTCAGCTCGTAGGCCAGCTCCTCCATGCCGTAGTCGGCCAGGGAGACGCCGTTCGCGTTGAAGGTGTTGGTCTCGATGATGTCGGCGCCGGCCTCGAGGTACTCCCGGTGGATGCCGGCGATGATGTGCGGCTGCGTGAGCGTGAGCAGGTCGTTGTTGCCGACGACGTCGCTCGGCCAGTCCTTGAACCGCTCACCGCGGTAGCCGGCCTCGTCCGGGCGGTCGCGCTGGATGGCCGTGCCCATGGCGCCGTCGAGGATGACGATGCGCTCACGGAGGAGAGCGGAGAGCTCCTCCGTGACGTCCGGGCGGACCAGCGACGAGTCAGACAACGAGCTTCCTTCATCTGGGGGACTGCGGGCGGTTCGTGCGCACCTGCAAGCCTAGGCGGGGGTACCGACGAACCCGCCGATTAACCGCATCCTGACACCTGAGCCGAGCCTCGGCCGCATAGGGTGGAGAGGTGATCGAGATCGAAGAGGTCCCCGGCCTGCGGGCACCTGTCCTGATCGCTGCCTTCGAGGGCTGGAATGACGCCGCGGACGCCGCTTCGGGCGTGGTGGACCACCTCATGCGCGAGTGGGACGCCCGGGTCGTGGCGGCCATGGATCCCGAGGACTTCTACGACTTCACCGTCAACCGGCCCATCGTCGGCACCGACGAGAACGGCATGCGGCGCATCACGTGGCCCTCGACGCAGCTCGCCGTTGCGTCCCCCAAGGGCGCGCTCCGCGACGTCATCCTGCTGCGCGGCATCGAGCCGAACATGCGCTGGCGGCAGTTCTGCGGCGAGCTCCTCGCGGCCGCCCAGGAGCTGGGGGCGGAGCTGGTGGTGACCCTGGGTGCGCTCCTGGCCGACACCCCGCACACGCGCCCCATCCCGGTGAGCGGTACGACGACCGAGCCCGAGCTCGCCGAGCGGCTGGAGCTGGAGCAGTCGAGCTACGAAGGTCCGACCGGGATCGTCGGCGTCTTCCAGGACGCCTGCGTCAAGCACGACATGCCGGCGGTGTCCTTCTGGGCGGCCGTGCCGCACTACGTGTCCCAGCCACCCTGCCCGAAGGCGACGCTCGCCCTCATCGGGCAGCTCGAGGACCTCCTGCAGATCAGCATCCCGCTGGGCGATCTCGCCGAGGAGTCACGGGCCTGGGAGCGCGGGGTCGACGAGCTCGCCACCGAGGACGAGGACATCGCGGACTACGTGCGCGCGCTCGAGGAGACGCGGGACACCGCGGACCTTCCCGAGGCCAGCGGCGAGGCGATCGCTCGCGAGTTCGAGCGCTACCTGAAGCGTCGCGAGGACGACACCGACTAGGTCACAGGCGGATGCCCAGGCGGGCGTCCAGCACCTTGCTGACCTGCTCGGCCCCGGTGCCGTCCCCGTGGTGCCAGCCCGCCGCCCACGCATCGAGAGCCGAGAGCGCGGCGGGCGCATTGAGGTCGTCGGAGAGCGCGTTGCGGATGGACGTGCGCAGCGAGTCCGCGTGGTGGTCTGACGCCGTCGGGAGCGCCCTCCTCCACATGTCCAGCCGGCTCTGGGCACGGTCGAGGTCCTCGTTCCGCCACTCCCAGTCGGCCCGGTAGTGATGTGACAGCAGCGCGATCCGGATGGCCATCGGGTCGTAGCCTGACTCACGCAGCTTCGAGACGAAGACGAGGTTGCCCCGGGACTTCGACATCTTCTCGCCGTCCAGGGCCACCATCCCGGTGTGCACGAAGCTCTGCGCGAACGTCAGCCCGGAGAAGCCCGCCTGGGCCTCGGCCGCGCTCATCTCGTGGTGCGGGAACTCCAGGTCCCGGCCACCGCCTTGGACGTCGAAGCTCTCCCCCAGCTCGGTGAGCGCGATCGCGGCGCACTCCACGTGCCAGCCCGGACGCCCCGGCCCGAAAGGCGACTTCCACGCCGGCTCACCAGGTCGCGCAGCCATCCAGACCAGGCAGTCCAGCGGGTGCTTCTTGCCGGGCCGGGTCGGATCGCCGCCACGGTCCGCGAAGACCCCCAGCATGGCCTCCTCGGAGTACTGGGAGACGGTCCCGAACCGCCCGTCCGCGTGCACGGAGAAGTACAGGTCACCGTCGACCTCGTAGACCACGCCCTTGCTCTGCAGCTGCTGGACGAGCTCGATCACAGCGGGGATCGACTCGACGGCACCGACGTAGGCCGCCGGGGGGAGCACCCGCAGCGCCTCCATGTCCTGGCGGAAGAGCTCGATCTCGCGGTCGGCGAGTCCGCGCCAGTCCTCGCCGTTGGCGTTCGCACGCTCGAGGAGCGGGTCGTCGACGTCGGTGACGTTCTGGACGTAGCGCACCTGGTGTCCGGCGTCGAGCCACGCGCGGTACAGCAGGTCGAACGCGACGTAGGTCGCGGCGTGGCCGATGTGCGTGGCGTCGTACGGCGTGATGCCGCAGACGTACATCCGCGCGACACCGTCAACGGGCTTGGTCAGCTCGACCCGGCCGGACTTGGTGTTGTGCACGCTGACAGCAGGACCCACGCCCCATCGCTCCAGGCTGGGCACCCCCACTGCCTCCCACGCACGCATGGCCAGACTCTAACGGTCACCGAGAGGCTGACTCGCAGCAACATCGAAACCGGTCCCTCGGTCAGAACGCGGGCCACGGGATCGCCGGCCAGTCACCGGAGGGAACCGGCATCCGTCCGCGCCTCAGCAGCTGTCGACAGCGGGTGTCGAACGCTCGCACCTCCTGAGCGTCGAGCAGTCCTGACAGCGTCGTGTGCAGGCCCTCGTGCGCCAGCAGCTTCTCGACGGCGTCGGCATGATCGGCCAGGAGGGGCTGGTCCGCCCAGCCCCACAGCACGGTCCTCAGCTTCGGGTCCACGTTGAAGCAGACACCGTGGTCGACGGCGTACCGGTGCCCGTCGGACATCGCCAGCACGTGGCCACCCTTGCGATCCGCGTTGTTCACGACCGCGTCGAAGACCGCCATCCGTCGGAGCTCGGCGCTGTCCTCGTGAACGAGCGACACCGGGCGGTCCTGACCGTCGTACGCGTCGAGCACGCGGCAGTAGCCGGCCGGCGCAGCGCCGCGCCGCACGACGTCCACGGGCTCCTGTGCGGGGTCCGGCTCCCGCCACAGCTGCACCATCCCCGGTCCCGCGGGCCCCTCACGCAGCAGGGTGAAGGGGACGAGGTCCCAGCCGAGTGCCTCGCTCACGGCGTATGCAGCGACCTCCCGGTTCGCGAGCGTCCCGTCAGGGAAGTCCCACAGGGGTCGCTCGCCGGACACCGGCTTGTAGACGCACGCGACCGTCTCGTCGCCGAGCGTGGCATCGGCCAGGAAGGTGGCGTTCGAGGCAGGCATGATCCGGCCACGGAGCTCGAGCGTCCCCTCCCTGAGCAGACGCAACTCGGAGGTCAGAGCTGCGTCCTGCGGAAGCCGTTGGCACGCGGACACAGGTGACCCGACGCGTCGAGGGGGCCGCCGCAGAAGGGACAGGGCGGCCGCCCAGCGGCGACGATCCCCAGAGCACGCTTGCAGAACGCACGAGCGGCGCCGGCCGGCAGGCGCACCAGGAAGACCTCGTCGTACTCCGGCTCGGACTCCTGCTCGTCCTCGGCCGCGTCGACGAGCGGGAACACCTCGACGACGACCCGCTCGTCCTTGGCGTCCCACGACAGCGTCATGGTCCCGGCCCTGAACTCCTCGACGATCGGCGTCTCGAGCGGCGCGGCGTCCTCGAGGTCGACCGGCGTGACAGCCGGAATGGTCGACGAGCCCTCCCCGTCGCGGATCAGCTCGTCGAGCAGGTCGTCGATCCGCTCGGCGAGCACCGACACCTGCTGCTTCTCGAGCGCCACGGTCGTCATCCGCGACCCGGCTCGCGCCTGGAGGAAGAACGTGCGCTCGCCGGGCGCGCCGACCGTGCCGGCGACGAAGCGCTCAGGCGGGTCGTAGGCGTGCACCACGGTCATGGGTCGAGCCTATGCGCCCGGTCCAGCGCCACCGCCCACGACCGCATCGCTCGATCGTGGACGTGCGCGCTTCGTCGTACGACGTGCCGGTGGCGCCTTCAGGTAGGACAGGTCCCCCTCCGACGAGTTCACGGTGAGCACGAACGGCCTGAGCGTCGAGTAGCGCACGACTGAGAGGCTTCCCGGATCCACGACGATCCGCTGGAACGCGTCGAGGTGCATGCCGAGCGCGTCGGCGAGGATCGCCTTGATGGGGTCGCCATGGCTGCTCAGGAGCCAGACTGCCTCGGGGCCGTGCTCGCTCTCGATCTGGGCGTCCCAGCGGCGGACTGCCGACACGACACGCGCGCTCATCCGAGCCATGGACTCCCCGCCGGGGAAGACGACCCCGGCCGGGTGCGCCTGCACGGTCTTCCAGAGAGGCTCCTTCACGAGCTCCTTCAAGGGCTGTCCGGTCCAGTCGCCGTAGTCCACCTCGGCGGCGTCCCGCTCGGTGCGCACGGGAACCCGCGTCGCCTGGGCCTTGCTGATGTGGGCCGCCGTCTCGCGGCAGCGTTCCAGCGGGCTGCTCACGATGGCGGCGAGAGGGAGGCCGGCGACCCGTACGGCGGCGGCAGCAGCCTGCTTCTCGCCGAGCTCGTCGAGGTGGACACCCTTGCTGCGCCCGGCCAGGATGCCGCCGGTGTTGGCGCTCGTCCGGCCGTGACGAGCGAGGATGACTGTCGCCATGGCTGCAATCTACGGGTCAGCCGTTGGCCGCGAGCACGCCGACGCTCACCATCGTGAGGGTGAAGGTGCCGAGCGCGATCCGGTAGAGCACGAACGGCAGGTAGGACTTGGTGCTGACGTACCTGAGCAGCCAGGCGATCGCGGCGTAGCCGACGATGAAGGAGACGACTGTCGCGGCCAGGGTCGGCCAGGGGCCGTAGGCGTTCTCCCCGTGCGGGATCTCGGGGAGCTCGAAGAGGCCCGCGCCGACCACGGCCGGGATGGCGAGGAGGAAGGCGAACCGGGTCGCGGCTTCCCGCTCGTACCCCAGGAACCGGCCCATGCTGATCGTCGCGCCCGACCGGGACACACCGGGAACCAGCGCGCACGCCTGGGCGAGCCCGAGCAGCACGGCGTGGCGCAGCGTCATCCGCTCGATCGTGCGGTCGGACCGGCTCACGTGGTCGGCCACCCCGAGCACGACCCCGAGGACGATGAGCGTCGTCCCGATGATCCAGAGGCTGCGGAAGTCCTGCTCGATGACGTCCTTCAGCAGGATCCCGAGACAGACGATCGGGAGGGAGCCCACGATGATGAACCACCCCATCCGGGCGTCGAGCCCGCCGCGGACGGACGGGTCGAACAGGGAGCGCACCCAGGCCGAGGCGATCCGCCAGATGTCCTTGCGGAAGTAGAGGAGGACCGCGAGCTCGGTGCCGATCTGGACGACCGCCGTGAACGCCGCACCGGGGTCGCCCCAGCCGAACAGCTCCGGAAAGATCCGCAGGTGGGCACTGCTCGAGATCGGGAGGAACTCCGTGAGTCCCTGGATGATGCCGAGCACGGCTGCCTTGAGGTAGTCGAGCAACGGATCCCCTTCATCCCGGGTTGCAGACTGCGAACCAAGGGTAGCGGCGAGGCAACCCGGCGGAATCCGTGGTCGGGGTTAACGTTCAGCCATGCAGCAACGGTTCCTGGGACGTACCGGCCTCAAGGTGTCACGCCTCGGCCTCGGCACCCTCACCTGGGGCCGCGACACCGACGAGCACGAGGCAAGGGACCAGCTCAAGGGCTTCGTCGAGGCCGGCGGGACGCTGATCGACACCGCTGCGGGCTACGGGGACGGAGCCTCCGAGGAGCTCATCGGATCGCTCCTCGGTGACGTGGTCCACCGTGACGACATCGTGCTGGCCACGAAGGCCGGGGTGTCGCGCGGCCGAGGCGCCCGCGAGGTCAACGTCTCGCGTGGCTCGCTGCTGCGCACCCTGGACGGCTCCCTCCAGCGGCTCGGGGTCGACCACGTCGACCTGTGGCAGGTGCACGTGTGGTCGGACGAGACCCCGTGGGAGGAGACGCTCTCGGCGCTCGACCAGGCGCTCGCCACCGGACGTGCGGCGTACGTCGGTGTGTCCAACTACACCGGATGGCAGACCGCGCAGGCGGCGACGTGGCAGAAGGCGGTCCCGGGGCGCGCGCTCATCGCGAGCAACCAGGTGGAGTACTCCCTGGTGAACCGTCGCGTGGAGGCGGAGACGATCCCCGCGTGTGAGGCGCTCGGCGTCGGCGTTCTGCCGTGGTCGCCACTCGGGCGCGGAGTTCTGACCGGCAAGTACCGCATGGGCACTCCCGCGGACTCCCGTGCCGCGTCGCCGCACTTCGCGAACTTCGTCGGGTCCTACCTCGACGAGCGGTGCGGTCGGATCGTCGAGGCCGTGGCGCGGGCCGCCGACGGCCTGCAGTGGTCGCCGACCGAGGTCGCTCTCGCGTGGGTCCGTGACCGGCCCGGCGTCGTCGCCCCGATCCTGGGAGCCCGTACGGCCGCTCAGCTGCGTGGGTCGCTGACGGTCGAGGAGTGCGAGCTTCCGCCGGAGATCACCGCGGCGTTGGACGACGTCTCTTCCGACGGCGTGCTCTCATAGTCCTATGAGTCGTGCACCCCGGGCAGCCTTGCGGCCTGGGGTGGAGTACGAGTTCGAGCACCTGACGCTCTCGCGCACGCTGTCGCGCAACGTCGTCACGCGGCTGCTCACCGACCAGGCGGAGTACGGCGGCTGGGAGCTCGCCAGGGTTCGCATCCTGCCGGACGGCACCCGCAAGGTGATCCTGCGCCGCAAGATCATCCGACAGCAGCGCCCGACGTACGTCGCATGACGTCACGCCGGGCGCGCTGAGGGACGCTTTCTCAGGCCTTCGTGAGATCCGGCCGGCGGCAGCTGTGCGCGATCTCGACGTCGCACAGGTCGTCGCCCTTGCCTCCGTAGCCGACGTCGCGCTTGCCCTTCTCGCCGTAGAAGCGGTCGGCACGGCCGCGACCGTAGAAGGTGTCGTTGCCGCTGCCGCCGTAGAAGACGTCAAGGCGGTGGTAACGACCCTTCAGGATGTCCCGGTGCTTCGTCCCGGTGATGCGCTCGGAGCGGAAGACGTAGAAGGGGCCCTTGTCCGGGTTGTCGATCCAGAAGCCCTTGCCGGTGTGGAGGTCGAGGTTCACGCCCTCGTCCCCCTGCTGGGCCTGCAGTGTGACGGCATCCCGCCCCGGACCGCCGTTGACGTAGCCCGCGTCGGTGATGCTGAAGATGTCGGGCCCGCGCTGGCCGTAGGCACGGATCTCGCCGTTGCCGGTCAGCAGGACGGTGTCGCGCTCGCGACCGGCGTACGCCGTCACGTTGCCAGCCAGGCTGAGCAGGTCGCGGCCCCAGCCGGTGCGAACGACCGAGTCGCCCGCGGCCTGGACGTAGTCCGGGCCCTTGTAGGTCCGGATGTCGTCATCGCCGAGCAGGCC
This sequence comes from Nocardioidaceae bacterium, assembly GCA_035699605.1. Classification (GTDB taxonomy): domain Bacteria; phylum Actinomycetota; class Actinomycetes; order Propionibacteriales; family Nocardioidaceae; genus SSC3. The sequence goes on from DASSPN010000012.1 coordinate 27,478, forward strand.
CTTGAAGTCGTCCGGACCCGGCGTGCCGCGGAACACGTCGTTGGCGTTCGTGCCGGTGAACCGCTCGACAGCCTTGACCGTGCCGTTGCCGGTGGGCACCGTGTACACGCCCTTCTGGGCATTGATGTTGACTCCGACCGCGCCGCCCTCGGAGCCCAGGAAGTCCACCTGGTCCTCGTTGCCGGTCCCCCCGTTGAGGTTGTCGCTGCCGCCGTTCGGCTGGATCCGGTCGTTGCCGCCCTCACCCCACAGCACCTCGTTGGCGACCGTGCCGATCAGCGTGTCGGCACCGGGGCCTCCGAAGACGCGCGAGCCGCCGGTGGCGCCGTCGACGTCGAGACGCACCAGGTCGGCGCCGTCGCCGCCGCAGACGGTGTCGTTGCCGCCGTTGCCGAGGAAGTAGTCGTCACCAGCGCCCAGGTGGATCACGTCGTCGCCAGGCGTGCCCTGCACGAAGAAGTCGTCGCCGTCGGTCGTGTTCGTCAACGTCACCGGCTTCCCGTCGCAGGTGCTCGGAACGGCGCTCCAGGCGGTCGGCACGGCAAGGACGAACGAGGCGGTGCTGGCAGCAAGCACCGTCGTGGCCGCGGTCAGCGGTCGGATGGTTCGCATCAAGTACCCCTAGTTAGGCTTGGCAGTGCTTCCAGCGTAGGGAACCATTCTGGTTCCTGGAACCATCTACGACGTGACCTTGCTAACTGCTAGCAAGCACCCCACCCCGACGCATGTGACCCGGACAACAAGGTCCCACCTGCACTATGGCAAGCGCGTGAGGAAGTCGTCCAGCACCCGCGCACCGAACTCCAGGGAGTCCGTGGGCACCCTCTCGTCCACGCCATGGAAGAGAGCCGTGAAGTCGAGGTCCTCGGGAAGGTTGAGGGGCGCGAAGCCGTAGCAGCGCATCCCGAGCCGCGCCCAGTGCTTCCCGTCCGTCCCTCCACTCATGAGGTACGGCGCGACGAGGGCGTCCGGATCGGCGGCGAGCAGGGCGCCGGTCATCGCGTCCGCGACAGCCCCCTCGAACGGAGTCTCCAGAGCGCCCTGGTTGCTCACCCACTCCAGGTCGATCCCCTCCCCGACCAGCTCAGCCAGCGTGGAGAAGAACTCGTCCTCGTAGCCGGGGAGGAAGCGTCCGTCGACCTGCGCCACGGCTCGCTCGGGAACGACGTTCACCTTGTAGCCGGCGTCGAGCATCGTCGGGTTCGTCGTGTTGCGGAGCACGGCACCCAGCATCCGCGACGCCGCACCGAACTCCTCGATCAGCGACTCGGCGTTCTCGGGCGTGGCCTCCGTGCCCGCGAGCTCGGCCACCGACGCCAGCAGGACCTGCATCGTGGGGGTCAGCCGGACCGGCCACTGATGCTGTCCCAGCCGAGCGACGGCGGTGGTGAGCCGAGTGACCGCGTTGTCGGGATGGACCATCGAGCCATGCCCCGCGTGACCGTGCGCCGTGAGGCGCATCCAGGCCATGCCCTTCTCGGCCACCTGGATGAGGTAGAGCCGCCGGTCACGGAACCGGGTGCTGAAGCCGCCGACCTCCCCGATCGCCACGGTGCAGTCGTCGATCAGCGTGGGGTGGTTCTGCACCAGCCAGTCTGCGCCTTTGTGCCCGCCGGCCTCCTCGTCCGCGGTGAAGACCAGAGCGATGGGACGCTCCGGGGCCGCTCCGGCTCGTGCCCGGGCTCGGACCAGCGACAGCACCATGGCGTCGAAGTCCTTCATGTCGACCGCTCCCCGACCCCACAGGTAGCCGTCGGCGATCTCCCCCGAGAACGGGTCCACCCGCCAGTCCTCCGCCTGAGCCGGTACGACGTCGAGGTGGCCGTGCAACAGCAGCGGCTCCCCCGTCGTACCTCCCCACCGGGCGACGAGCGTGGCCCGACCCGGCTCAGACTCGTAGATCTCTGAGCTGATCCCGACCTCGTCGAGAAGGCCCGCGACGTACTCCGCGGCCTTTCTCTCCCCCGGCCCGCTGCCGTCGCCGGGATTGGTCGTGTCGATGCGGATCAGGTCACGACAGATCTCGACGACTTCGGCGCTGGGGTCATAGCCCGAGTTGCTCATGCCGCCATCCTTACACCGCGTCGCGGCCGGCTCGCCGATGTCAGGTTCGCCTCGTGTCTTTGCTACAGTTGCCGCCGCGCTCCCCACTCGTTCGGGTCGATCTCGGTTGATCTAGAGTGGCGGGCGACACCTTTGTCCGGGTGGCGGAATAGGCAGACGCGCTAGCTTGAGGTGCTAGTCCTCGAAAGAGGGTGGGGGTTCAAGTCCCCCCTCGGACACCACGACAGGGCCCTCCGATTTGGAGGGCTTTGTCATTCGACGCGGGCTATGTACATCGGACTCCCTAGTCCGAATAGGTGGTACCTACCGCAGCCCGCCCTGCTCATTGACCCGATCGATCGGGCATTCCTACCGTTTCTAGATCAGCCGGGGGGCTGGCGTTCGAGCTGGGTTGGTGTTCTGGGGAGGACTCCAACGTCGCCCGCCTTTCAAGCGGGGCGGTGGGGAAATTGCGTAAGCGACTGTGGCTTGCTGCCATTCTGTCGGTTCTTCTGACGACCGTGGGGCTCGGTCCCCTTTCGTTGTCGCCCGCGGTGGCCGGTAACGAGGTCGGGCAGTTCGAGATCGAGGGCAACACCAAGGACGACACCGGTCCTGGCGACCCTCTCGACTGGGCCAGCGCTGCACCGACGGTCGCCCTCACGCCGTTTACCGACGGAACCGGCAAGAGTGACGACAGCTTCGGGATGGGGTCGAAGCAGGAAGAGCCGCAGAACTGGTCGTGCATCAACGGGCCATCGCCCCAGAAGGGTGACATCACCCCCGGCGGCAACATCGGCTTCCGGACCATCGGAGACGACCAGTACGTCTACATGAACTTCACACGCAAGGCGACCGAAGGCTCCGCTGACATCGACTTCGAGTTCAACAAGTCCACCGAGCTCAACCCGTCCTGTCCTGCCCTCCCCAAGCGTTCCGTGGGCGACCTGGTCATCGCGTTCGACGCCGACAACGGCGGCAAGGTAATCCTGGTACGCGTCTTCGAGTGGAATGGCTCCACGTTCGTGCAGTCCGACAAGGTACCGCCCAACAGCAAGGGCACACTGTGGGACGGCGCAACCAACGGCGACGGAACCAACAAGACCGGCAACTTCGGCGAAGCAGTTCTGAACCTCACGCAGACCATCGGGGACGTGACCTGTGGTGAGTTCTCGACCGTCTTCATGAAGTCGCGCTCGTCGGTCGAGATCAACTCGGCGCTGCAGGACCGCACCGCGAAGAAGCCGGTGCAGACCGGCGCCTGCCCCGACTCGTCCGTCGTGAAGAAGGTCCGCAACGCCTCCGTCACCAACAGCCAGTTCGCTGACACCGCGAGCGCCTCATCGGGCAACACGCTTCAGTACCAGCTCACGTACACGAACAACGGTCCGGTCACCGCGAACTCGGTCGTCGTCACCGACGTCATTCAGGGCAACCAGACCTATGTCGCGAGCTCGTGCTCGCCCAACACGCAGACGCAGACGTGCTCGTACGACGACTCGAAGAAGACCGTTACGTGGAACCTGGGCAACGTCGCCAGCAAGGCCAGCGTGGTGATGACCTTCTCCACGACCCTGGGCACCTTCACGAGCTCGGCTACGGTCAAGAATGTCGCCGTGGTCGACACGGCCCAGGAGGAACCGAAGAACTCCAACGAGACCACGGTGAACGTCACTGCCGTGCCGAACACCAACGGCGTCAAGAACGTCCGCAACGTCACCACGAACGGCCAGTTCGGCACCAGCGCAACCGCGTCGCCGGGCGACACCTTGGAGTACCGCATCGCGGTCACCAACAGCGGGAACGGTCCGGCCACCGGCATCGTGAAGGACACGATCTCCGGCAACCAGACCTACGTGCCGGGCTCGTGCGCCGGCGGGACGTCCTGCTC
>DASSPN010000013.1:0-2333 GCA_035699605.1 Nocardioidaceae bacterium
AGGGTCGCGAGAAAGCTGGCGGTGCGCTTCCGGCCGTTCGTCACGAGCGGACGGTCTCCTCTTTGTCTCACGCCTACCGGGTTAGCTGACGGGTTCGGGCCGGCAAAGAAGCCCTACGCACCCTCGTCCTGCCACGGTCAGTAGCGGGTCGAGCGGGCGATTCACCCCAGGTACCTGGGTCCCCGGTTCCGGTCTCCGCAGCCCCCGGCGGTTCCCAGACTCGACGCAGCACCTGAGCCCGCCCGGTCTGGCCGGCTTGTGCAGGTGCTGAACGAGTAGGTTACGACTCTGTCTCGGGAGGCAGCAAACGGGTGTGGCGCGTGTCGCCTCGTTGTCCAGTCCGACCACGCCTCAGGTGTCACACACGTCACACCAGCCTCACAAGCGACGTGCCAGAAATCGGTACAGCAGGCGCCTCTGTACGGAGGCCAGGCGGGCACGTCGACACCCGCGAGCGACGTCGCGAGCGTCGATGACACCAGGCCACCGCGCTGAGAGCTCCTCGAACAGTGACTCCACCTGTCGCGACTGCTCACGCTGCAACCGGACGCTCCACTGCTGACGGGAGACTCGGAACGAGGCGAGGATCTCGGGGACGGCCACCAGATCCCCGTGCTCGAGGACGCGCAAGTAGGTCCGCAGGTCGATGATGTATCCGTCCTGACCCTGCCACCCGCCGACCGCCCTCAGAGCGTCACGGCGGAACATCACGCAGGCCGGCTCGCCCAGGATGTTGGTCCCCGCCCGCACTGTCCGCCGGACGGCTTCGGCCGCGGGGGTCCGGCCCGCGAGACCCTCCAGGCCCCGCCTCTCCATGATGGGCCGACCTCCGGAGTCGATGATGCGGCGTGGTGAAGCCACCATCACGACGCCCTCGCCCTGCTCCTCGAATGCCGACACCTGACGCTCCAGGCAGGTCGACTCGAGGACGTCATCCCCGCACACCAGTTTCAGGAGTGGCGCCGTGGCCAGCCCGGTCGCATGGTTCCAGTTGCGCTCGGCCCCGCCCCCCGGATCGACGCGGTACAGCTGGACTCTGGGGTCGGCGGCATATCGCTGCACGATCTCCCACGTCGCGTCGTCTGACGAGTGGTCGGAAACGACGAGCTCGAAGTCGCGAAACGTCTGGTTGAGGATCGAGTCGAGCGTCGCCCCCACATGAGCGGCGTTGTTGTAGGTGGGGACGACGACTGATACGGCCGTCACGACGGCAGTCGGAGCGTGTCGCCGTCGGTGCTCGGCGCGGACGCAGCGCGCTCGCGGTGCTCTGCCGCCTGCTGGGCCAGCGAGTCGTAGCCCACCAGGTACGTGGGCCGTTGCTGGCTGGCCACGAACAGCCTGGCGACATACTCCCCCAGCAGCCCGAGGCAGAGAAGCTGAACGCCACCGAAGAGCCCGACGGTCGCCACCATCGACGTCCACCCAGGCACCGTGCCGCCGGTGAAATGACCCACGACGGCCCACGCGATCATCAGCACCGAGAGCGTGGCTCCGAAGAGCCCGGCAAGCGTGGCGAACCGAAGCGGCGCGGCCGAGAACGAAGTCACGGAGTCGAACCCGAGCGCAACCATGCGCCGCATCGGGTACTTGGTCCGACCGGCCGCGCGCGCCTCACGCGAGTACTCCACCTGACCGGAGGGGAAGCCGAACCATGGGATCACCAGGCGGTAGACCCGGCCGTGCTCCGGAAGGGCGGAGAGAGCGTCCATGACGCGCCTGCTGATCAGGCGGAAGTCACCCGCGTTGTCGGGCAGCTGGGGCCCCGAGAGGCGCCGCATGAGCCTGTAGTAGAGACCGGCCGTGCCACGCTTGAGGCGGGAGTCCACCGAGCGGTCGGACCGCACCCCGTAGACAACGTCCAGGCCCTCATCGCGAGCCATCCGCACCATGTCAGCGATCGTCTCGGGCGGGTCCTGGAGGTCTGCGTCGATCGTCACCGCGAAGTCGCCCCGCGCGGACGTGAGCCCGGCGGTCAGCGCCGCCTGGTGCCCGGCGTTGCGCAGCAACCGGACCACCCGGAGTTCGGGCCATTCGTGGCGGTGGGCAAGCAGGACCTCGGCCGTGCTGTCCCGGCTCCCGTCGTCCACGCAGACGACCTCGTACGTCAGGTTGTCGGTGCGTCGCACCACCTCGTCCAGCACCGGACGCAATCGCGCCACGAAGAGGGGTACGACAGCCTCCTCGTTGTACATCGGCACGACGACCGAGAGCATGGTGGACACGCGTCTGTGGTACCACGCAGGGCACGCCTCGGGGGGCGAAACGACACAAGTCGAACCGGACGTATGACTAGGCCACCTCGGGCCCCTTCTCTGCCCTCACCATGCGGAGCG
>DASSPN010000014.1:0-47358 GCA_035699605.1 Nocardioidaceae bacterium
GTACTCGCCGAACTCCTCGCGGATCTGCTCGTTGGTCCAGCCGAGGGCCTTGAGCAGCACCGTGACGTTCTGCTTGCGCTTGCGGTCGAGGCGGACGCCGACCATGTCGCGCTTGTCGATCTCGAACTCGAGCCAGGCGCCACGCGACGGGATGATCTTCGCGGTGAAGATGTCCTTGTCCGAGGTCTTGTCGGCGGTGCGTTCGAAGTACACGCCCGGCGAGCGGACGAGCTGCGACACGACGACGCGCTCGGTGCCGTTGATGATGAACGTGCCCTTGTCGGTCATGAGCGGGAAGTCGCCCATGAAGACCGTCTGGCCCTTGATCTCACCGGTGTCGTTGTTGGTGAACTCCGCCGAGACGTAGAGCGGAGCGGAGTAGGTGAAGTCCTTCTCCTTGCACTCCTCGACGGTGTTCTTCGGCTCGTAGAAGACCGGGTTCTCGAAGGAGAGGGACATGGTCCCGGAGAAGTCCTCGATCGGGGAGATCTCCTCGAAGATCTCCTCGAGGCCGGACTTGGGGCTCACATCCTCCCCGGCGTCCGTCCGTGCCTGGACCTCGCCCTGCCAGCGCTCGTTGCCGACCAGCCAGTCGAAGCTGTTGGTCTGGAGAGCGAGGAGGCGGGGAACCTCGAGCGGTTCCGAGATCTTGGCGAATGAGATGCGCCGGGGGCTTCCGACGGTGTTGCGGGTATTGCTGGAGCTGCGCGAGGCGGCCAAGAGGGGTCCTTCCGAAGCTTCGGACTCATCGGTGCTGGCGCGAGACAACGCACATGTCTGGACCGGGCGAAACGGGCATAGCGGTCCGAGGCAGGAGTGAGGGCAGGCGCAAAGAGCGAGCCTAGCCCAAGAACTCTGTGGGCACAACTAGAGAGAGCACGCCTTCGTCACCCTCGATCGCCCAGCCCTCCATATGACCGGCGAGAGAGCCTGATCAGCGGCTCGCTAACGCACCGCAAGCATGAACCGGCGCCGCCCGGGAGTCAAGCACGCAGGGGTCTTCACCCGGTCAGTACGACGTGATCCCGGCAACGAGCCAGCTGCCGCCCTCGTTGACCATGTCGAACGTGGTGCGGTTCAACGCCACCTGCGGCCGGCCGCCGTTGACCGTGCTGGTGGTCGTCTGGTCGACGTAGACGAGGATCTGCGCTCGCTCCTCGGTGGCAGTCACCACCGCACTGGCCAGCACGGTCGCGGTCACCGTCGCCTGGGTCTCGATCGCCCGTGGTCGGGCGTCGGTGGTGAACGTCTCCGTGTAGACGTCACGGAAGGCGGGGTTCTCGTCGTACGACGTGGGGCTGAGGAAGCGAGCCGCCTTCGCCAGGTCGGCGTCCAGGCTGTCGTGGCTGAAGGTGAGGACTGCCGCCGCGGCCCGCTCGGCGGCCGCCGCCGCGTTGTCCTGGGCGTCGGCGATCCGGTCGTGCTTGGTCACCTCGCGGTAGTCCCAGGTCACCAGCCCGAGGACGAGTGCCGTGACGACCAGAGCCAGCGCGGCGACGAGCGCCGCCGCGAAGCGCCAGGGGGGGAAGTCACCACCGGACGGCGCGATCTCGTCGGCAGTCGAGGGCGGTGGGGGCGCGGGGGCCGGCGACGGGCTGCTCGTGGCAGGTGGGGTCGCGGCGGGTGGGGTCGTGGCGGGTGGGGTGGTGGCGGCGGGCGCGGTCGGCGCGTCCTCCGGGCGTCGGCGCTCCCCGGCGATGCGCCGGCGGCGAGGAGGGGGTGTGGTGCTCACGGCTGCGCCCCCAGAGCCGGGTCCTGCACCGCAGCGAAGTCGTCCACCAGCCACTCGTCGTCGACCTTGACCAGGTCCACCTGCCAGCGGAAGTGCCGCTCGGAGTTGCGCATCGTGCTGGTGGTGTCGGCGTCGGCGACGACGAGGACCACCGCCGAGTCGTCGTCGATGCTGGACACACCGGTCTTGAGAACGGTGCCCGTCGACGTGAGCTTGATCTGCTGGATCGTGGGCCGCAACGCCTCGGTCTGGCTCTCGAACTCGCCCCTGAACTTCGTCGTCAGCAGCGCCGAGACGTCACCCATCCAGTCGTCGAACGTCTCGGGCGTGTACGTGTTGGCGACCGTCGCCCAGCGCGTGGCCGCAGCGAGCACCTCGGTGCGGTCCTGCCGCTCCTGGGTGACTTCGTCGTGCCGTGGCCGCAGCCACGCGGCCTCCGTGACGATCGCGATCAGGGCGATGACGGCCAAGCCGCTCAGCACCCAGGTCATCGCCCGCAGCGATCTCCCGGTGCGCGCTGCAGCGCCCGCGGACCCGTTGGGGTCCTCGTCGTGGTCCTCGATCATGCACTCACTCCGTGGCGAAGGGCTGGAGCAGAAGCCAGCGCCACGAGTCCTTTCCGTAGATCGACGCGCCGCCGTCGTACGAGACGACCGGTGCGTCCTCGTCGGCGTAGGTCACCCTGCCCGTGCTGCGATCGTACGTCGCGACCGGAGCCGTGCGCGGCGCCCAGGCGGCACCGCGAGCGTTGGTCTTGGTCCGCGGCTCCGTGCAGCGGGCGTCCATGTCCATCGGCAGGTTGCGGAAGTCGTTGGGCTGACGCCGCTCCCTGGGGTCGTAGCCCTTGTGGCAGACCACGGGGTGGTCGGTCAGCACCATGCCGAAGTGCGCGTCGAGCAGACCCGTGCCGGGGCTCTCGTCGATGACCACGTAGGCGCCGGCGGCGACGTACGGGTAGAGCACCAGGATCATCTCGGTGCCCGGGAGGTGCTTGACCGCGACCTCGCCGGTCGTGACCAGGTTGTTGATCAGCTGGCCGAGGTCGACCTTGTTGCGCTCCAGGAACGTGCGCAGCTCGGTCGCCGTGGCGCTGCCGTTGGCGATGACGGTGCGCAGGTCGGCGTCACTGGCGGCGAGGGTGTCGGAGACCAGCCCGAGGTTGCGGGCGAACTCACGGATCGCCGAGGCCTTGTCCAGCTGCGTGTTGAGGACGGTGTTGCTGTCGCGGATCAAGCGGCTGGTGATGTCGAAGTTGGCGTTGGCCGCCTCGATGAACGCGGTCGACGTGTCGATGATCTGCGCCAGGTCCTCGCCCGTGCCGGCGAACGCGCTGCCGAGCTCGTTGACCACGGTCGCCAGGCTCTGCTTGTCGACGGACTTCACCAGACGGTCGGTGTCGAGTAGCCACTTGCTGCTGGCGATCGGGATCGCCGTTCGCTCCACGGGGATGTCGGAGCCGTCCTCGAAGAAGGGCTCGTCGTCCGTCGCGGGCTGGAGCTCGACGTACTGCTCACCCACCGCGGAACGGTTGGCGACGAGGGCGAAGGCGTCCGCCGGGATCTCGTCGTAGCGGTTGTCGATGTCGAGCACGACGTCGACGCCGCTGGAGGTGAGCTCGAGGTCACCCACGCGCCCGACCTGGACACCGCGGTACGAGACCTCTGCACCCTCGAAGATGCCGCCGGAGTCGGCGAAGTGTGCGGTGACCGAGTAGCTCGTGTCTCGGAAGAAGCGGTCGAGCTGGGCGTACCGCGCGCCCACGTAGGACACTCCGAGGACCGTGATGACCACGAAGATCACCAGCTGGATGTACGTGCGGCGAGTGATCATCGGCTCACCATCCCCCACACGAGCAGGGCCCCGAGTTCCGAGGACGCGTTGCTGCCGGTCGGCTGCTGCTGCGCGTTGGCGCCGATGCCGGGAGCCGACCGCGGCTGCGGCGGCGCCACCGTCGGCAGTCCGAGGTCGGGCAGCGGCAGGTCGAGGGGCGGGAGCGTCTGGTTGCCCAGCTGCTTGCAGAGCGGGTCGAGCGGGCTGTCCGCGCACAGCTCCAGGAGCTCGGGAAGGGAGAGCCCACCGGGAAGACCCGGGGGGTTCGGCAGCCCGTTGCGCAGGTCGATCTCCATCTGGACCGACAGGTTCGTGTAGTCGCCCATGTGGAAGTCCCTCGCCTGCTGAGCGCTGCGCCCCACGACGGCGTCCGGGAAGGGGAAGGTGAGCGCGAGCTCCAGCGAGCGCGGGAAGTCGTCGCCGGCCTCCGCGAGCTTGGCAAGGGTCGGGGCGAGCGCCTCGAGGCTGTCGATCGTCGCCGCCTTCGACTGCTGGATCACGCGCGTGCCGACGTCGCCGAGCTCGGCGAGGGCACGCAGCATCTTGACGAGGTCGTCACGCTGGCGGTCGATGGAGCTCAGGGCCTGCGGCAGGTTGTCCAGGGCGATGTCGAGGGTCTGCTCCTGGGCGTTGAGGCTCTTCGAGAGCTCCGAGACCCGCGCCAGTGCGGTGACGATGGCGCCCTTGTTGTCGTCGATCCGGGTCAGGAAGGCCGTGATGCGACGGAACGCCGACTTCACGTCGCTCTCCCGGCCCTCGAGGGCGTTGTTGACCTCGGTGGCGATCGTCTTGAGCTGTGCCACGCCGCCACCGTTGAGGACGAGCGAGAGGGCACCGAGGACCTCCTCGACCTCCGGGTTCCGGCCGGAGCGGTCGAGCGGGATGACGTCGCCCTCTCCGAGCTTCTCGGAGCTCCCGCCGGACTCGGGCTCGGCGAGCTGGACGAACTTCTCGCCGAGGAGTGACGTCTGGCGGATCTCGGCGACGGCGTCCCCCGGTAGGTCTACGTCGCCGCGGACCTTGAGCGTCACGAGCGCGGTGTAGCCCTTGAGCTCGATGTCCTCGACGCGGCCGACCGTGACGTCGTCGACCTTCACCGACGACTGGGGGACGAGGTCGAGCACGTCACGGAACTCGACCTTCACCGTGAACGGGTTGTCTCCGAGGTCGGCACCGCCGGGCAGAGGCAGGCTCGTCACCGACAGGTCGCAGGCGGCCAGTGTCGCCAGGCTGGCGGCGGCCGCGAGGAGGCGCAGTCTCTTCATCACGACGTGCCTCCCGGGATCACGCCACCGAGGGTCTTGTCGATGTGCTCGACGACGACGACGTCGTTCGCGTGGGACTTGTTGAGCGCGGCCGCTCGACCGAGCGCGCCGGTCAGCAGGTTGCAGATCTGGCCGGAGCCGTCGACCTGGCCCAAAAGTCCGCACAGCACGACATCGGGCCGGGTGGTGACGTCGGCAAGGTTCTCGCCGAGGTTCGCACGAGTGTCCAGCGTCCCGGCCGTCGGGTTGTAGGTGTGGTACAGGTTGTCGAGCGCCTGCGGGGCGACGGTCAGGATCTCGTCGAGAGCGTCGCGTTGCTTGACCAGGACCTTGCTGATCGTGTTCAGCCCCTTGATGTTCTTGCTCAGGGCTTCCTTGTTGTCCCTGACGAACGTCGACACCTCGCGCATGGCGACCCCGAGGTTCGCCAGCGCCGCACGCAGATCGTCACGCTCGTCCTCGAGCACTCCGGACGCCGCGGCGAGCGAGTCGTTGAAGTCCCGGACGGTCTGGTCGTTGCGCTGCAGGGCCGACACGAAGCGCTCGATCTCGCGCGCCGCACCGAACAGGTTGTCCTTGTTCGCCTCGAGGGTGGAGGTCAGTCGCCCGAGGTTCTCGATGCTCTCGCGGAACTGCGCACCGTTGCCCGCGAAGTTGCTGGCAGTCGTGTCCAGGAGGCGACTCAGCGCGCCGTCCTTGTTCGCACCCTCCGGTCCGAGCGCGACCATCAGGTCGTCGATGTTCTGGTAGATCTGGTCGAGCTCCAGGGGCACCTCGGTGCGGTCGAGCCCGAGCTCGGCGTTGTTCGCCAGCTCGTCTCCCCCGGTATAGGCCGGTGTCATCTGCAGGAAGCGGTCGCCCACGATCGCGGGTGCGATCAGCACCACGTCCGCGTCCGCAGGAACCTTGTGCTTCGCGTCGTACCAGAAGCGGACCTTCACGGCCGTGCCCGCCGGCTCGACCGTCTCCACCTGACCGACCGAGACGCCCAGGATCTTGACGTCCGAGCCTTCGTAGAGCGAGACGGTGCGCGGGAAGAGCGCGGTGACGTACCGCTTGTCGGTGCCGTCGCGCATGAGGAGCAGCGCCGCGACGACCAGCAGTCCCACCGCGACCAGCGCGATGATGCGAGTGACTCCGTTCAGCTTCGCCATGTCAGCCTCCCACCGCCGGGACGGGGGGCATGTTCTGGATGATCGTGTCGAACCACGGGCCAGAGCCCAGAGTGTTGGCGAAGACCCGGTAGAACGGCGCCATCAGACGCAGGCTGTTGTCGAGGTTTGCCTGGTTCGCCTCGAGGAGCTGCACCACGCCGTACAGGTTGTCGAGCGCGGGCTTGAGGTCGGCGCGGCTCTGACGCACGAGCCCGGTGAGCTCCGCGGAGAGCTTCGACGTCGACACGAGCAGGTCGTGGATCGCCTGGCGCCGCTCGACCAGTGCGCTGAAGAGGCGGTCACCGTCACGCATCAGGCCGATGATGTCCTCGTTGCGGTCGCCGAGCACTCCGGACACCTTGCGCAGGTTGCCCAGCAGCGAGCCGAGCTCGGCGTCCCGTGCCGCGATGTTCTCCGACAGCCGCGAGACTCCCTGGAGCGCGGAGCGGAAGTCCTCCGGAGCGAACTTGGTCTCGATCGCCAGGACGTCCAGAGCCTGCGCGAGCTGGTCGGTGTCGATCCTGTCGGTGGTCTCGGCGAGACCCTCGAAAGCCTTGACCACGTCGTACGGCGCCGCGGTGCGCTCGATGGGGATGGTCGTCCCTTCCTCGAGCTGACCCTCACCCTTGGGCTCGAGAGCGAGGTACACGGCACCGAGCAGCGTCTTGATCTTGATGGCCGCACCCGTCTCCGTGCCGAACTCGGCATCCTGGTCGAGCTGGAACTTCACCAGCACCTGGTCGCCGTCGAGCTCGACGCTCTTGACCTTGCCCACGCGCACACCGGCGATGCGGACCTCGTTGTTGGGCGCCAGGCCGCCGGCCTCGGAGAAGGCCGCGTAGTACGTGTCGCCGCCCCCGATGATCGGGAGGCTGTCGGCGCGGAAGGCACCCAGCATCAGCGCGGCGATCACGGCCAGGCTGACCGCGCCGACGACGACGGGGTTGCGCTCACGGAAGGGGATGCTCATCCGTTGTTACACCTCCCGCCGACGGCGTAGTCGATCGGCAAGGTGGTGCCTCCCGGCAGCCGGACCCGCGCCTTGAAGTCACAGAGGTAGAAGTTGAACCACGAGCCGTAGATCGCCGTACGTCCCACCTTCTCGAGCTTGATCGGCAGCACCTTCAGTGCGCGGTCGACCTCGCCGCGGTTGCGATAGATCGTGCCGGCGACCTGACGCAGCTGCTTGATGTCGTAGACGAGGCTCGGGCGGATGCCGGTGACCAGGTCCGCGGCCTGCACCGAGAGGGCGGAGATGTCGTCGAGCGAGCCGAGGATCGCCTCGCGATCGTCGGACAGCCCACCCACGAACCGCCGCAGCTGGACGACGAGGTCGGACAGCTGACCCTGGCGGTCACCCAAGATCTGCAGCGTGGTGTTGAGGTTCTCGATCAGTGCGCCGATCACGTCGTCACGGTTGGCGAGCGTGTTGGTCACCGATGCCGTCCGCTGGAGCAGACCCTCGAGCGTGCCGCCCTCGCCCTGGAAGACCTGGATCAGCTCGTAGGCAAGCTTGTTCACGTCGGCGGGTGACAGCGCCTGGAACAACGGCTTGAAACCGTTGAAGAGCACGGTCAGGTCGAGCGCGGGCTTGGTGCGCGCCAGGGGGATCGTGCCGCCGGACTCGAGAGCCTCGGTGCCGCCCGTGCCCTGCGTCAGGGCGATGTAGCGCTGCCCGACGAGGTTGCGGTAGCGGATCGTCGCGGTGCTGCCCACCGTCACAGGGGCGTCGACGTCGACCTTGAAGCTCACCTGCGCCTGGGTCCGGTTGACGATCTCGACACCGGTGACGTTGCCGACCTTGACGCCCGCGATCCGAATGTCGTCTCCGGCCGTCACCCCGGTGGCGTCGCTGAAGACGGCCTTGAACTCGCGGGTCGAGCCGAAGCTGAGGTTGCCGATGGTCACGGCCAGCATCGCGGTGGCGATGGTGGTGACCACGATGAAGATGCCGAGCTTGGTGGCGTCGGCGACGGTGCGCTTGTCAGGAAGCCTCATCGGAAGTTCACCTCCGCCCCCCGTGCCAGCGGGCCGAACAGCAGGGTCGCGATGTCGGGAACCTCGTCGACGGTGACACCGTTCGCCCGAGCCAGGATCGCGGCGATTACCGACTTCTCGGCTGCGGTCCCGGCGTAGCCGGAGGTCACGTCGTAGCCCGGCGCGACGCGCTTGGTCAGCGGGTAGTTGATGCCGTCGTTCAGCGGACGCGCGAGGACCGGGTCAGGCAGGTTGTCCTGGCCGAACTTGCCCTGGATGCCCTGGTACAGCAGGTTGCAGTACGGGAACGGTCCCGCCTTCTCGCCGTACTTCGGGAACTCGGCCGCGGTGTAGCCGCGCGGCTGGCGCGGGAGCAGCTCCAAGATGATGTGCAGCTTGCGTCCTCGGAAGGCCTCGGTCTCGCGCGGGATCGCGTTGGTCAGCGCGGCGAACAGGCAGGGGTACTCCGGCGCGTACTTCGCGAACAGCGGCAGCGTCGCCTGGCCGAGCTCGCCGAGCCGGATGATGTTGTCACCGTTGGCCTGGAGGAAGTCGCGGCTCGTCGACGAGAACGACGCCACGTCCTCGAAGAGCGCCTGGATCTTGTCCTCCTGGGTCACGAAGGTGTTGCCCGTGACCACGGTGTTGCGCAGCAGCCTGGCCAGGTCGGGCACGACGCTGTTGTAGACCGCCGAGGTCTCCCCCAGGAGCTTGATGTCCTCGATCAGCTGGGGCAGCTGAGGGTCGATCCGCCGAAGGTAGTCGTCGAGGGTCTCGAGGCCCTCACCGATCTTCTCGCCCCGGCCCTCCAGCGAGTTGGCGAGTGCCGTCAGCGTGTAGTTGAGCTGCTCGGGCTGGACCGTCCGCAGCAGCGGGTAGATGTCGGAGAGCACCTGCTCGACCTCGATCGCCACCTCCGAGCGCTCGATGGTGTCGCCGGCCTCGATCGCGTCGGGCGACGGGTTCTCGGGGACCACCAGGGAGACGTACTTCTCACCGAACAGCGTCTTGGGCAGGATCTCGGCGGTGACGTTCTCCGGAATGGTGCCCGTCTCGTCGGGGTAGATCCCGAGCTCGAGGTCCACGCCCTCGTCGGTGACCGTGGCGGTTTGCACCTCACCCACGATGACGCCTCGGATCTTCACGTCGGCGCGGGCCGGGAGCTGCAGGCCGATCTTGCTGGCCTTGAGCGTGACGATGTCGTAGTCGGCGAACTGCTTGGTGAAGATGGCGTAGGTGAACCACACGAAGCCGACGCAGAGCGCGACGAACGCGACGCCCAGCGTGCGGGCGACGACGACCTTCTCCTGGCGCGCCATCAGCCGGCCAGCCTGACGGTCGTCGTCGTGCCCCAGATGGCCATCGACAGGAAGAGGTCGATCACGTTGATCGCCACGATGGACGTCCGGACGGCGCGGCCCACGGCGATGCCCACGCCTGCGGGACCACCCGAGGCGTTGTAGCCGTGGTAGCAGTGGATCAGGATGACGACGACGGCGAAGACCAGGACCTTGCCGAACGACCACAGCACGTCACCGGGTGGCAGGAACGTCTGGAAGTAGTGGTCGTACGTGCCCGACGACTGCCCGAAGAACTGCGTCACCGTGATGCGCGTGGCGAAGTAGGACATCATCAAGCCCACGACGTACAGCGGCACGATCGCGATGAGGCCTGCGATGATCCGGCTGGTCACGAGGAACGGCAGCGACGGGATCGCCATGACCTCGAGCGCGTCGATCTCCTCGGAGATCCGCATGGCGCCGAGCTGCGCCGTGAAGCCGCATCCGACGGTCGCCGCCAGAGCGATGCCCGCGACCAGCGGGGCGATCTCGCGCGTGTTGAAGTACGCGGAGACGAAGCCCGAGAACGCCGCGGTGCCGAGCTGGTTGAGGGCGGCGTAGCCCTGCAGGCCGACCTCGGTGCCGGTGAAGAAGCACATCATCGTGATGACGCCGACGGTGCCGCCGATGACCGCCAGCGCACCGGAGCCGAGCGTCACCTCGGCGAGCAACCGCAGGATCTCCTTCTTGTACCGCGCGATGGTGCGTGGGCTCCACGCGAGCGCGGTCACGTAGAAGCGCAGCTCCGACCCGAGGTGGTCGAGCTGGCTCAGGGGGCGGCGATAGATCGCCCTCACGTCGGCCACGGCGTCAACCTGTCTTGGGGGGGACGAGTTGGAAGTACAGAGCGCTCATCACGAAGTTCACGACGAACAGGAGGATGAACGTGATCACCACGGACTCGTTGACGGCGTCGCCGACACCCTTGGGTCCGCCACCAGCGTTCATGCCCTTGTACGACGCGACGATGGCGGCGATGAGGCCGAACACGAGTGCCTTGGCCATGCCTTGCCACAGGTCGGGCAGCTGGGCGAGCGCGGTGAAGCTCGCCAGATAGGCACCAGGGGTGCCGTCCTGGAGAACGACGTTGAAGACGTAGCCGCCCATGACACCGACGACGCTCACGAGCCCGTTGAGGAAGACCGCGACGAGCATGCAGGCGAGCACGCGAGGTACGACGAGCCGCTGGATCGGGTCGATGCCGAGCACCATCATCGCGTCGAGCTCTTCGCGGATCTTGCGAGCGCCGAGGTCGGCCGCGATGGCCGAGCCACCGGCACCGGCGATGAGGAGCGAGGTCGCGATCGGGCCGGCCTCACGGACGACGGCGAGGACGGACGCCGAACCGGTGAACGACTGGGCGCCGAACTGCTTGATCAGGCCACCGACCTGGAGTGCGATGACAGCACCGAACGGGATGGCCACCAGCGCGGTCGGAATGATCGTGACCGACGCGATGAACCACGCCTGCTGGAGGAACTCCCGAGTCTGGAACGGCCTGCGGAACAGCCCCCGTCCAACGTCCAGGCCGAAGGCGAACAGCTTGCCGGCTGTCCCGATCGGCGCAAGGACTCTCGCCGAGGTGATGGAGGACATCGGCTAGGTCAGGCCCCCGGAGCCAGGCCGGCGTTGGCCGAGGCGAACGATCCGGGCGGCGGGATGATGCCGTTGAGGCGGCACCACTCGCCCGGGGGACGCTGCGACCGGCGCGGGATGCCGTTGGAGGGCTCGAGCTGCAGCGGGATCGGCGGCAGCGGCGGCAGCTCCTGGTCCTTCTCGGCCTCGAGCTCGTCGGCGTCCTTCTCCTCCGACATCCCGATCGGACCGACCCGCTGGGCGTTGAGGAACTGACGCACCACCGGCTCCTCCGAGCTCAGCAGCATCTCGCGGGGACCGAACATCGCCAGGTGCTTGTGGTACAGCAGGCCGATGTTGTCCGGCACGGTCCGGGCGGTGTTGATGTCGTGGGTCACGATCAGGAACGTCGCGTCGATCTGCGCGTTCAGGTCGACGATCAGCTGGTTCAGGAACGCCGTACGCACGGGGTCCAGACCACTGTCCGGCTCGTCGAAGAGCACGATCTCGGGGTCCAGCACGAGAGCCCGGGCGAGGCCGGCGCGCTTGCGCATACCACCGGAGATCTCACCGGGCAGCTTGTCCTCGGCGCCGATCAGACCGACCAGGTCCATCTTCTCCATGACGATCTTGTGGATCTCGGACTCGGACTTCTTGGTGTGCTCACGCAACGGGAACGCCACGTTGTCGTAGAGGTTCATCGACCCGAACATCGCGCCGTCCTGGAACAGCACCCCGAACAGCTTGCGGATCTCGTACAGGTCCTTCTCGCTGCAGTTCGCGATGTCCAGACCCTCGATGATGATGCTGCCGTTGTTGGGCTTGATCAGACCAATCAGCGTCTTGAGGAGCACCGACTTGCCCGTGCCGGACGGACCGAGCATCACGCAGATCTCGCCGGCCGGAACCGTCAGCGTCACGTCACCCCAGATGAGCTGCTTGCCGAAGCTCTTCGTCAGGTGCTCGATCTTGATCTCGACGCCCACTGGGTGCCTCCCTTTGTCGCGGCCTGGGTCCCACGGTCCCGGTCACACCTACCAACGAGTAGGTGTGACGGGGGTTACGCAGGAGTCGACACCCAGTTGGCCCCCGGGTGTCTCGCCCACAGTCTGTCCAAAGCGGTCCGATCTGTCACGTAGGTGCCGGTCTCGCTCTCAGGATGAGACGACCGGATCAGACGGATTCCGACGTCGCAGGAACGCCGAACGGCGGCCACCCCCTGGGGGGGTGACCGCCGTTCCGGTGCTGCTGGTGTCGCTGTGCGCGCTCGAGTCAGAGCGTCACTTGACGGAGACGGTGGCGCCGGCGGCCTCGAGGACCTCCTTGGCCTTGTCCGCGGCCTCCTTGTTGACCTTCTCCAGGACGGCCTTCGGAGCGGCCTCGACCAGCTCCTTGGCCTCCTTGAGGCCGAGCGAGGTCAGGCCACGGACCTCCTTGATGACGTTGATCTTCTTGTCGCCGGCCGACTCGAGGACGACGTCGAACTCGTCCTGCTCCTCAGCGGCGGACGCGCCGGCGTCACCGCCGCCTGCGGCGGGGGCAGCGGCGGCGACGGCGACCGGGGCGGCCGCGGTCACGCCGAAGGTCTCTTCGAACTGCTTCACGAACTCGCTGAGCTCCAGGAGGGTCATCTCCTTGAACGCGTCGAGCAGCTCGTCGGTGCTGAGCTTCGCCATGGTGGCATTCCTTCCGTTACTGGTGGGTGGTGGTCACGCCTCGTCCGCGGGGGCGTCCGCGGACTCGGCGGCGGTCTCCTCTGCGGCCTCGGCAACCGGCTCGTCGGCAGACTCGGGGGTCTCGTCTGCACTCTCTTGGGCCGGCACCTCCTCCGCAGCGGGGGCCTCCTCGGCGGCTGCAGCAGCCGGCGTGCCGGCACCACCCGCGAGGATCGTGGGGTCCTCCTGAGCCTTCGCCTCCAGAGCGCCGACGAGTCGGGCGGCCTGCGAGAGCGGGGCGTTGAGGAGGTAGACGGCCTGGGACAGCGAGGCGAGCATCGCGCCCGCCAGCTTGCCCAGCAGAACCTCGCGCGACTCGAGGTCGGCGAGCTTGCCGATCTCCTTCGCGTCCATGAGGGACCCGTCGATGTACCCGCCCTTGATGACAAGGGCCGGGTTGGCCTTGGCGAAGTCGCGCAGACCCTTGGCCGCCTCGACCACGTCGCCGTTGATGAAGGCGATGGCGGTCGGGCCGGTCAGCAGGTCGTCGAAGCCCTCGACGCCCACCTCCTTGGCCGCGATCTGGGTCAGGGTGTTCTTCACCACGGCGTAGTTGGCGTTCTCGCCGAGAGCTCGCCGCAGGTCCTGCAGCTGCTTAACGGTGAGACCGCGGTACTCGGTCAGCACAGCGCCAGCGGACTCCTGGAACGAATCCACGATCTCCGCGACAGCGGCTGCCTTGTCTGGCCGCGCCATGGGTCTCCTTCCGCACTACACGTCTGGAGACTGCCGGAGAAACGAAGAAGCCCCGTGCTGACGATCTGCAGCGCAGACGGCACAGGGCGGCGGCTCACGGCGTACGCCGTAGGCGGGTCACTCGGTGTCACCTGCGCAGGCCGCCCGCTCTGCGGGACCTTCAGTCGGGTTGCCCCGACGACCGGCGGTCTCTGGTTACCGGAGAAGACTACGGGAGGCTCGCCTTCCGACCAAATTGGCCAATCCTCCCCGTGGGCCGTGTGACTGGTGGTGCAATGACCGCGTGGACCTCTCTCTTCAGAACCTGAACGACACGCTGGAGCAGGCGGACTACCGGGTCAAGGCCGGTGCGCACTCCGCGTCCCGCGTCTGGCCCACGGGCTTCACGCCGCTCGACGAGCACCTCAGCGGCGGATTCCGCTCGGGTGACCTGATCCTGCTCGGTGGCGCGCAGGGACTCGGCAAGACGACGCTGATGATGCAGATCGCGCGCAACATCGCGCGGGCGGGTCGCGCGGTTCTCGTGTTCTCCTACGAGCACGACCAGCAGGCCTCGCTGATCCGCCTCGTAGCGCTGGAGGCGGGCATGGTCGGCGGCGCCGAGGCACCGAGCGTCCAGCGCATCCGGCAGTCCTTCGAGGCCACCGACGGCATGGGTCACGGCCTGGCCGAGCGGCTGAGCGACACCGACGGCGGCGCCGAGGCCATCGAGATCGTCCGGGAGTACGCCGAGCGCCTGGTCGTGCACCGGTCCACCGGCTCCTCGACTGGCCTCGAGGTCATCAACGAGACCATCCAGAAGGTGCGGGCCGACACGGGCCAGCCGCCGATGGTCGTCGTCGACTACCTGCAGAAGGTCCCGACGCCGGGCGACAAGCTCGACGAGAACGACCGCATCACCAAGGTCGTCGAAGGGCTCAAGGACCTCGCCCTCGACCACGACATCCCGATCGTCGCCGTGGTCGCCTCCGACAAGGAAGGCATCGGCGGCGGCAAGCGCATGCGGATCAACCACTTCCGCGGCACCTCGGCGCTGGGCTACGAGGCCGACACGATCCTCGTCCTGAACAACAAGGCCGACATCGTCGCGCGGCACCACCTCGTCTACAACTTGCAGAACGTCGACGAGTACCAGCGCTGGGCCGTCATGTCGATCGAGAAGAACCGCAACGGTCTCGCCGGCATCGACATGGAGTTCCGCAAGATGTTCGAGCAGAGCCGCTACGACACCAACGGTCGGCTCACCACCGAGCAGCTCCTCGACGAGCGCGTCTTCACCGAGTAGCGCGACGCAGGACCCGGTCGGGGCAGAGCACAGAACCGCCGCCAGCCTGAGGCTGGCGGCGGTTCTTCGTTGCTGGGCAACCGAGCCGGTGGCTCAGGCCTCCTCGTCGACCGCGATGTTGCGGGTGCGGTTCGGGTCGACCTGGATGCCCGGGCCCATGGTGGTCGAGAAGGTGACCTTCTTGACGTAGCGACCCTTGGAGCTGGACGGCTTGAGCCGCAGCACCTCCTCGAGGGCGGCCGCGTAGTTCTCCGCGAGCTGGGTCTCGTCGAACGACGCCTTGCCGATGATGAAGTGCAGGTTCGAGTGCCGGTCGACCCGGAACTCGATCTTGCCGCCCTTGATGTCGGAGACGGCCTTGGCGACGTCGGGCGTCACCGTGCCGGTCTTCGGGTTCGGCATCAGGTTGCGCGGACCGAGGACGCGGCCGAGGCGACCGACCTTGCCCATCATGTCCGGCGTCGCGACGACGGCATCGAAGTCGAGCCAGCCACCACTGATCTTCTCGATCAGGTCGTCGGCACCCACGAAGTCGGCGCCGGCCTCACGGGCGGCGTCGGCCTTCTCGGCGGTCGCGAAGACCAGCACCCGAGCGGTCTTGCCGGTGCCGTGCGGCAGGTTGACGGTGCCGCGGACCATCTGGTCGGCCTTGCGGGGGTCGACACCGAGGCGCATGGCCACGTCGACGGTCTGGTCGAACTTGGTGTTCGCACCGGCCTTCGCGAGCTTGATGGCGGCCAGGGGCGAGTAGACCTCGTCCTTGTCCACGCCCTCGGCTGCGGAACGGTAGTTCTTGCTGCGCTGCATCGTGATCTCTCCCTCAGCCCTCGACCGTGACGCCCATGGAACGGGCGGTGCCCTCGATGATCTTCATCGCGGCCTCGATGTCGTTGGCGTTGAGGTCGACCAGCTTGCCCGCGGCGATCTCACGCACCTGGTCCCGGGTCAGCTTGCCGACCTTGTCCTTGTGCGGGACCGACGAGCCCTTGGCGAGACCCGCTGCCTTCTTGATCAGCTCGGCTGCCGGGGGCGTCTTCGTGATGAAGGTGAAGCTGCGGTCCTCGTAGATGGTGATCTCCACGGGGATGACCTGCCCGCGCTGCGCCTCGGTGGCGGCGTTGTAGGCCTTGCAGAACTCCATGATGTTGACACCGTGCGGACCGAGAGCGGTACCGACGGGCGGAGCGGGAGTGGCCGCTCCGGCCTGCAGCTGGACCTTGACCAGCGCTGCAATCTTCTTCTTGGGAGGCATGTGCCTTCTCTTTCTCGTGTGGTCATGACGGGGAGATCCCCTGCCACGGGTGTTGCTGTCTTCAGTTGTGGTTCAGTAGCGCTGAGCGATCAGACCTTCTGGATCTGGCTGAAGCTCAGCTCGACCGGGGTCTCCCGGCCGAAGATCTCGACGAGGGCCTTGACCCTCTGCGACTCGGCGTTGATCTCGGTGATCGTCGCGTGCAGCGTCGCGAACGGGCCGTCGACGACCATGACCGAGTCGGACACGTCGAAGTCGGCGACCTCGACCTTCTTCTTCGTGGGCGCGGCAGCGGTGCCACCGGCTTCGGGAGAGGCGGCCTCTGCCTCGGCCACGATCGCCGGGGCGAGCATGTTCTCGACCTCGTCAAGGCTCAGCGGCACCGGCTGGTGGCTGTGGCCGACGAACCCGGTCACGGACGGCGTGTGGCGCACGGCCGACCAGGACTCGTCGGTGAGGTCCATCCGGACCAGGACGTAGCCGGGGAGAACCGTTCGCTTGACGAGCTTGCGCTGGCCGTTCTTGATCTCGGCGACCTCCTCGGTGGGGACCACGACCTCGTGGATGTAGTCCTCCATGTTGAGCGAGGTGATGCGGGTCTCGAGGTTCGCCTTGACGCGGTTCTCCATGCCGGAGTACGTGTGGATCACGAACCAGTCACCGGGCTTGTCCCGCAGCGCGGCGCGGAACTCCTCGAGCGGGTCGCCTGCCTGGTCGACCGGCGCGTCGTCGGAGGCCTCGTCGGACGCCTCGTCGGGCGTCTCGTCGGAGGTCTCGTCGGGCGTCTCGTCGTCGAGGGCGACCACGTCGGCCACCTCGTCGGCGATCTGGTCCTCGAGCTCCTCGGCAGGCTCCGCGATGTCCTCAGCGGGCTCACCGATCACCTCGTCACCCGCAGCCTCGGGCTCGGTCACGTCGGCCTCAGTGGGGTCGACGGAGGGCTCGGTGGCCTCGTCGGCCTCGACCGAGTCCTCGGTCGTGGGCTCGAGCTGCTCCTCGTCGTACTGCGACACGGTTGTCCGTCACCTTCACTATTCGTTGCCCGGGGGCCGGGACTTGCTTGCCAGGGGGCCGAGCCGGGGCTCAGCTGGAACTGGTCTCCGGCTGTCCTCCGAAGATCTCGAAGACCAGCTTTCCGAAACCGAGGTCGAGCAGCGACACGATCGTCATCACGATCAGCACGAAGACCAGGACCACGATGAAGTACGTGACCAGCTGCTGCTGCGTCGGCCAGACGACCTTGCGCAGCTCAGCGACGATCTGGCGGTAGTACGTCGCGGGACTCGTGCGCTTCCCGCTCGACGACGACGCCGACGCTGAACGGCTCTCGGTCACCGACCTGCACCTACTTCCCGGATGGCTCGTTGCGTTCTGTCTCGCAGGGCACGAGGGACTTGAACCCCCAACCTTCGGTTTTGGAGACCGATGCTCTGCCAGTTGAGCTAGTGCCCTTCGGTGGCGATCCACTCTGGTCCACGGCCCGTTTTCGAGCGCGCTTCGCGAAGGAGGCGACTGATTGCGGGCATGACAACCAAGGGTGAGAAACCACCAGTGGCAGAGTCTACGGATCGGTGGGACGGAAGTCGAACCGGGATGCGACGCCTCCACCGCGGGTGGAACGATAGGCCGCATGACCGACGCCGCCGCCTCGAGCAAGCCCCGCATCTCCGCCCGCATCGGCGCCATCGCCGAGTCCGCCACGCTCGCCGTGGATGCCAAGGCGAAGGCGCTCAAGGCGGCCGGGCGACCCGTGATCGGGTTCGGCGCCGGCGAGCCCGACTTCCCGACGCCGCCGTACATCGTCGATGCTGCGGTCAAGGCGTGCGCCGACCCACAGAACCACCGCTACACCCCGGCCGGAGGGCTGCCCGCCCTCAAGGAGGCCATCGCCGACAAGACCCGCCGGGACAGCGGCTACGACATCGAGGCCTCGCAGGTCGTCGTCACCAACGGTGGCAAGCAGGCCGTCTACGAGGCCTTCGCGACGATCATCGACCCGGGCGACGAGGTGATCCTCCCTGCGCCGTACTGGACGACCTACCCCGAGGCGATCAAGCTCGCCGGCGGCGTCCCGGTCGAGGTGCTCGCCGACGAGACGCAGGAGTACCTCGTCACCGTCGAGCAGCTAGAGGCAGCACGCACCGAGAAGACCAAGGCCCTGCTCTTCTGCTCGCCCTCGAACCCGACCGGGGCGGTCTACAGCCGCGAGCAGGTCGAGGCGATCGGCCAGTGGGTCGAGGACAACGGGCTGTGGGTCGTCTGCGACGAGATCTACGAGCACCTCGTGTACGACGGCGCCGAGGCGGTGTCGATGCCTGTCGCCGTGCCTGCTCTGCGCGACAACTCGATCATCGTGAACGGTGTGGCCAAGACCTATGCGATGACCGGCTGGCGCGTGGGGTGGCTGATCGGGCCCGCAGACGTCGTGAAGGCCGCCACCAACCTGCAGTCGCACGCCACGTCCAACGTCGCCAACGTCTCGCAGCGAGCCGCGCTCGCCGCCGTCTCGGGCGACCTGACCGCCGTCCAGGAGATGGGGGTCGCCTTCGACCGGCGCCGCCGCACGATCGTCGCCATGCTCAACGAGATCGACGGCGTGTTCTGCCCCGAGCCCAAGGGAGCGTTCTACGTGTACCCGTCGGTGAAGGGCCTGCTGGGCAAGGAGTACGACGGACGGCTGATCGAGAGCTCGAGCGACTTGGCGTCGTACATCCTCGACAAGGCCGAGGTGGCCGTGGTCCCCGGCGAGGCCTTCGGCTCCCCGGGCTACCTGCGGCTGTCCTACGCGCTCGGCGACGACGACCTGGTCGAGGGCGTCACGAGGCTGCAGAAGCTGTTCTCCTGAAAGACCTCCTCGCGCTCCCCAAGGCGCACCTGCATCTGCACTTCACCGGCTCGATGCGGCACGCCACGCTGCTGGAGCTCGCCGAGCGGGACGGTCATGTGCTCCCGGACGCGCTCGTGGCGGACTGGCCTCCTCGGCTGTCCGCGCAGGACGAGAAGGGCTGGTTCCGCTTCCAGCGGCTGTACGACGTGGCGCGGTCCGTGCTGCGCACCGAGGACGACGTACGACGCCTGGTGCGCGAGGCCGCCGAGGACGATGCTGCAGACGGCGGACGGTGGCTGGAGCTGCAGGTGGACCCCAGCGGGTACGCCGCGCGCTTCGGAGGGATCACGGCCTTCCTCGAGCTCGTGCTCGATGCAGTGGCGACGGCATCGCGGGACGCGGGTATCGGCATGGCGGTGGTCGTCGCGGCCAACCGCACCCGCCACCCCCTCGACGCCCGGACGCTCGCCCGACTCGCCGCGCGCTACGCCGACGCCGGCGTCGTGGGGTTCGGGCTCTCCAACGACGAGCGCCGCGGCAGCACGCGCGAGTTCGCGCCGGCCTTCCGCATCGCGGAGCGTGCGGGGCTGCGGCTGGTGCCGCACGGCGGGGAGCTGCTCGGGCCGGAGAGCGTCCGGATCTGCGTCGACGAGCTGCACGCCTCGCGCGTCGGGCACGGTGTCCGCGTCGTCGAGGATCCCGCGCTCCTCGAGCGGGTCGCCGCACGAGGGGTCGCACTCGAGGTGTGCCCGCTGTCGAACGTGTCGCTCGGCGTCTACTCCGACCCGGCGTCAGTCCCTCTCCCCGAGCTGCTGGCCGCGGGAGTCCCGGTCGCCCTGGGCGCCGACGACCCGTTGCTCTTCGGGTCCCGCCTGGCCGGCCAGTACGCCGCGATGAGGACGGCGCACGACCTGGACGACGGGCAGCTGGCGGACCTGGCCGCCATGTCGGTGCGAGCGTCGTCCGCACCCGACTCCCTCCAGCGCAGGCTGCTCGCCGAGGTGGAGGCCTGGCGTTCCGGTTCCTGAGACGTCACCGCGCGGTTTCACTCCCGACACGAACCCGTGCCAGAATTAGTTTGACATCAAGATATCTGGGGACTGGGGAGACCATGACCGACAACGCAAGCACCGTCGCCAATCCCAACCGGACTCGCAACCTCTCCCACGAGGACCTTGCTCTCGACGAGAGCGTCCTCGCGGGCACCGAGACCGACGGCGAGCAGGCGGCCTGACCTCCCGACCGCTGGATCCGGGGGTTCGCCCCCGGACCGGAGGCCGGCTTTGACACACTGACCGGCATGAGCGAGACCCCGGGGGACGAGCAGCAGCCGTACCAGCCGCCACAGCCGCACCAGCCACCACCCGGCTACGGTCCGACGCCCCCGCCGCCTCCTCCTCCCGGCTACGGCCAGCAGCAGCCCTACGGGCAGCCCGGCTACGGCCAGCCCGGCTACAACCCCTACGGGCAGCCGGCGTTCAACCCCTACGGCCAGCAGTACGTCGTACCGGCCGACCATCCCAAGGCCACGACCGCGATGATCCTCGGCATCCTCGGCCTGGTGTGCTGCGGTGTCCTCGCGCCCTTCGCCTGGGTCATCGGCGGGAGGGCCCTGAAGGAGATCGACTCCTCGATGGGCCGGCTCGGAGGGCGTGGCCAGGCACAGGCCGGCCGGGTCCTCGGCATCATCGGGACGGTCGTGCTGATCCTGATGGCCGTCTACGTCATCGTGGCCATCGGCATCGGCGTCTCTGGCGGCTTCGACGAGCCGGTCACCTTCGACGACGACGGCATCTACCAAGGCTAGTCCCCTGGGCCGAGCGACTCTCCGGGCGAGGCGAGTGGAGGGCGACCGGAGATCGCGGGGACTCGACGTGCCTCCCGACTCGCTGCCGGCCTACGGCCCGTCCGGCAGTGAGCAGCCGACCAGGACCGGCTCGTTGACCAGCCAGATCCCGAACCGCTGGTGCACGCCCCGCTGGATCTCCTCAGCCAGCGCGAGGAGCTCGGCGGTGCTGCCGGTCCCCCGGTTG
Source organism: Nocardioidaceae bacterium (assembly GCA_035699605.1). GTDB lineage: Bacteria > Actinomycetota > Actinomycetes > Propionibacteriales > Nocardioidaceae > SSC3. The sequence continues at coordinate 20,682 of DASSPN010000014.1, forward strand.
GTGAGCGCGAGCGTGTGCTTGGTCGAGAGTCCGACGCGCTCGTTGCCGTAGCCCTTCGCGAACCCGGCGTTCTCGATGAGCCAGGCGGCGCTCGTCTTCACCGTGCCGTCCGGCTGGGGGTACGCCGGCGCGCCGTCCGGCGCCTGGGCGACGAAGGGGTTGGTGAAGAAGGAGCCGGCGCTCCAGGTGTCGTGGTCCGCGGCGTCGAGCACCATGCCCTTGCTCCGGCGCAGCTCCAGCACGGCAGCCCGGACGTCCCCCATCGGGGCGCGACCCCCCAGCTCCACGCCGAGGGTGCGGGCGAGCTCGGCGTACCGGACGGGGGCGCTCAGCGTGCCGAGCTTGAACTGGAAGGTGACCGAGAGGACGACGTAGCGCTGCGGCTCTGCCTTGAAGCGGCTGGTGCGGTAGCCGAAGCCGCACTCGGCGGCCGTGAACGTCCTGAGGGCCAGGTCGCCGCGGTCCCAGCAGCGCACGCGCGCGACGACCTCGGAGACCTCCTCGCCATAGGCACCGACGTTCTGGATCGGCGTTGCCCCGACGCTGCCCGGGATGCCGGACAGCGCCTCGATGCCGCTCCAGCCCTGCTCGATCGCATGAGCGACTAAGTCGTCCCAAGGCTCCCCCGCCTGCACCTCGACGTAGGCACCGCCGCAGAGGTCGCCCTCGGCCTGGATCCCGCGAGTGTCGAGCTGGAGCGCGGTGCCCCGGAAGCCGTCGTCCGCGACCACGAGGTTCGAACCTCCGGCGACGAGGAGTACCCAGCCCCCGTCGTCGTCGAGGTCGCGCTCGACGTCGAGCAGCTCCTGCTCGGTCGTGACCCGGACGAACCGGTCCGCGGGTCCGCCGAGCCGCAAGGTGGTGAGCTCACGCAGGTCAGTCACCGGGGTCCCCGTGGAAGCATGAGCGAAGCGAGCGCTCTCATGGAGTGGAGTCACGCGCGAGAACTGCCTTGGGGAGCCCCAGCACCTTCTCGCCACCGCAGGTCACCTCGAGCGCCACCACGATGCCCTCGTCGCCGACGTCCTTCACGGTGCCCGCCACCTGGAGGGCCACCCCCTCGTCGTCGTCCGGGACCACGACCGGCTTGGTGAACTTGCAGCCGAGCTCCCTGACCCGACCCGGGCCACCGGCCCACGTGTCGAGCGCCCGCGCGGCGAGGGCCATGGTGAACATCCCGTGCGCGATGACTCCGGGCAGGCCGACCGAGGTCGCCACCCGCTCGGACCAGTGGATCGGGTTGAAGTCGCCACTCGCCCCTGCGTAGCGGACCAGGTCGGCCCGCGTGACGACGTACGTCTGGGTGGGGAGGGCGTCACCCGGTTTCATGCGTCACCGGCCTTGTGCACGAGAGTGGCGTACGCGGTGACGACGAGCTCGCCGTCCGCGTCGGTCAGGTCGCTGCGGGTCCCGATGATGTCGGCGCCGCCGATCTGGCGCAGGGTCTCGACCGTCAGCGTCGCGGTCAGCCGGTCACCGGCGACCACCGGACGGCGGTAGGAGAACCGCTGCTCGCCGTGGACGACGTGATGCAGCTCGATCCCGACGCTCGGGTCCTGCATCAGCGCGGTCATGGCCTGGAAAGCGACGACGATCGGGAAGGTGGCAGGAGCCGGTCCGCCGGCGTACTCGTTGCCGGTGGCAGCCGCGAACTCCTGCAGCTTGGCCTCGGAGACGTCGTACGGCGCCGTTGGCGGGAAGGTGCGTCCGGCGAGGGACGGATCGACTGGCATGTCGCCCACCCTATTTCAACGAAAAGGAGCGACCCCCCGGTGGGGATCGCTCCTCGAGCGAGGGACTCCGCTGGGCGTCAGCGGGTCTCGCGGTGGTCCGTGTGCTTGCGGCAGCGCGGGCAGAACTTCTTCAGCTCAAGACGGTCCGGGTCGTTGCGCCGGTTCTTCTTGGTGATGTAGTTGCGCTCCTTGCACTCCGTGCAGGCCAAGGTGATCTTCGGACGTACGTCGCTGGTCTTGCTGGCCACGGTCGTGCCTCTTCTTGGTCGTCGATGGGTGATGCAGCGGTCAATTCTGCCCTAGGGGGCAAGCTCTGACCAAAACGAGTGCTGGTAGCGGGAGCGGGGCACGATCCCGCGACCTCACGATTATGAGTCGTGCGCTCTAACCAACTGAGCTATCCCGCCATGGGCGGTTGCCTACCCAGAGCCCCTTTACGGAATCGAACCGTAGACCTACTCCTTACCATGGAGTCGCTCTGCCGACTGAGCTAAAGGGGCAACGGCAGAGAAGAATACACAGGCCCGAGGCCCGGTAGGAAATCGGGGCATGATGACCTCCGTGCCGTCCTCTTTCTACGTCTCCCGCGCCGACGGGGGCTTCGACTCGCAGCCCACGACACCCTCCGCCTGGAGTCCCCTCCACCAGCACGGCGGCCCTCCGTCCGCCCTGCTTGCCCGGGCGATCGAGGCCATGCCCGAGGCCGCGGGACGGGTGATCGGGAGGATCACCGTCGACCTCCTCGGGCCCATCCCCGTCGCTCCGCTCACCGTCGAGACGAGGCTGCTGCGCCCGGGCCGCTCGGTCGCCCTCGTCGAGGCGACGCTCATCGCTGAACGGCCCGTGGCACGAGCAACCGCCTGGCACTTCCCGGATGCCGAGTCGGGCCTCGTCGTGTCCGAGTCCCCGCTCGGCCACGGCCCGCTCGACGGGCAGCACAAGCCGTTCCCGCCGGCCTGGCAGAGCGGTTACATCGAGGCCACGGAGTGGCGCTGGGTGGTCGGACATGTCCACGAGGGCAGGGCCACCGTGTGGATGCGGCCGCACGTGACTCTCGTCGACGACGAGGAGTGGTCGCCCGTCCCTCGCCTGATGACGCTCGTGGACTCGGCATCCGGTGTCTCCTCGGCGCTCGACCCCAGCCAGTGGGGGTTCCTCAACACCGAGCTGTCGGTCCACGTGCTCCGCCCCCCTGTCGGCGAGTGGCTGTGCCTGGACGCGGAGACCAGCCTCTCGAGCGGGAGCGTCGGGCTCGCGACGTCGTCGGTGTACGACGAGAAGGGGCTGGTGGCGCGATCGGCCCAGGCCCTCCTCATCGCTCGGCGCTAGGCCGGCAGCGAGATGACCTCGATGCGGACGCGTTTGTTGTCCTTGCCCTTGCTCTCCGTGCCCGTGACCCGCACCGCTCCCACCTCGGCGGTCGACAGGAGGTGCGTACCGCCGTCGGCCTGACGGTCCAGTCCCACGATGTCGATCACGCGCAACGGGTCGATCTCCCGCGGGATGAGGTCCGCCGCGGTCCGGATGAGCGCCGGGTCGGCATCCGCGAGGTCTCGGGGGACGAAGTCGACGACGATCTCGTGCGCGCGCTCGATCTCCTCGTTGATGCGCTGCTCGATCCGTGCGCCGAGGTCGGCGGACATCGACGGGAAGGGGAAGTCGAGCCGGCCCTTCAGGGGCTCCATGTTCCCGCCGGTCACCGGGATGGCGTAGTCGGCCCAGATGACACCGCAGAGGATGTGCAGGGCGGTGTGCGTTCGCATCAGCGCGTGCCGCCGGTCCCAGTCGAGGACGCCCTCGACCTCGGAGCCGGGCTCGGGCAGGTCAGCGGTGTCGAGCGTGTGCCAGACGGCTCCGCCCTCGCGCTTCACACCGGTGACCGGGCGTCCGGCGATCGTGCCGAGGTCGCACGGTTGTCCCCCGCCGCCGGGGTAGAACGCGGTCCGGCTGAGCCGGACCCGACGACCCTCAGGATCGACGTCGGCGACCTTCGCCTCGAACGCGCGGACGTAGGCGTCGACCGAGAAGAGCTCGGTCGCTGCCAGGTCGGGAGGCGGGGTGCCCGGGACTGCCATGTGGTCAGTCGATCACGTGTAGCGCCAGAGGGCCACGTGATACGCCACGCCGAACGGGTCGTGGTCGTACGCGAGCCGTGCCGACAGCGGACGTCCCAGAGCACCGAGGACGCGGAACGCCGTACGCCCGAGGACCATGAGCTCGTCGGCCAGTACGACGTCGAGCCCTCGCAGTGCTGTCGCGTCACCGGACTCGAGGGCGGCGGCGGTGGCGCTGTCGAACGGGAAGGAGCGCTCGTCGAGGAAGCCTGGAGCCTTGTCGCCCCGCCGGGTGCTGCCCTCCCCGAGCACCAGCGCGACGGTGTTCGTCGACTGCCGCAACAGAGCGCCGAGCGCGTCGACGACCTCGTCGCCGGCGTCCCAGGTCAGGCTCACGAGCTCGGTCTCGCCCGACCAGCCGGCCTCGTCGAGGAGCCGGCGGCCGACCCCCAGGGACAGCGGCAGCTCGTCGGTCTCCCGGCGCTCCTCGTTCGTGCCGAAGCGGCGCACGGCCGGTTCGCCCGTCCACTCGCGTGCCTCGTCGGCCGCTCCGACCACGACCACCCGCGTCGGTGCGGTGGCGAGCGCCTCGCTCAGTACGTCGTGGCAGGCCGCCCGAAGCTCCGCGGCGACGTCCTGGCGTCCGGTCAGCTCGCGAAAGAGAAGGGGCGGGTGCGGGCACAGCACGGCGGCGATCATGCGAGCCCCCGGACGACCGCTTCGGGGGCTCGCGTCCCCTTGATCGCCGCGACCATGTCGAGCACCTGCCGCGTCTCGGCGACTTCGTGCACGCGGTACACCTGGGCGCCGTGCCAGGCACTCACCGCCGTCGCAGCGAGCGTGCCCAGCACCCGCTCGCCGATCGGCTTCCCGAGTGCCTCGCCGACGAAGTCCTTGTTCGAGAGACTGACCAGCACCGGCCACCCGGTCGCACACATCTCGTCGAGCCGGCGCGTGAGCTCGAGCGAGTGCCAGGTGTTCTTGTCGAAGTCGTGGGCCGGGTCGATGAGGATGCTCTCGCGCTTCACGCCGCGCCGCTCGGCGTACTCGGCGAGAGCGACGGTGTCCGCGATCGCGGTCGCCACCACGTCGTCGTACGACGGTCGGTGCGGGGGTGTTCTCGGTGCGGCTCCGTTGGTGTGGGTGCAGACGTAGGCGGCACCGAACTCGGCGGCCACGTCGACGAGGCCGCGGTCGAAGCCTCCCCAGGCGTCGTTGAGGACGTCGGCGCCGGCCTCGCAGACCGCGCGCCCGACGCTCGCTCGCCAGGTGTCGACGCTGATCACGAGGTCGGGGAACTCCGCCCGCACCTTCGCCACGAACCCGGCGACGCGGCGCAGCTCCTCGGCCTCGTCGACGACCTCCCCCGGTCCCGCCTTCACCCCGCCGATGTCGACCAGGTCGGCGCCCTGCTCGACCACGACGCGCACCCGGTCGAGCGCCTTCTCCTCGGCCCAGGTGGCGCCCTGGTCGTAGAACGAGTCCTTCGTGCGGTTGACGATCGCCATCACCAGCAGGTCGGTGTCGGCGAAGGTACGGCGGCCCAGGGTCAGCACGTGGGCGAGGGTACCTCGCGACACGCCTGGACTAGTCCGACCGAAGGACAGACAGCGGGACAGATCCAGTCCATGATCTTGGCTGGAGGGACCAACCAACGCAGGGGGCTCAGATGCAGAAGGCCTACAAGATCCTCGCCCACACGATCGCGGGGCTCGTGACGATCCAGGCAGCCGTGATGGTCTTCGCCGTCGCGGGACTCTTCTACTGGATCGAGGAGGACGAGGGCTTCCTCGACAAGGGCGTCATCGAGGGCTGGGACGCTGACCCTCCCACCTGGATGGGCGCCATCGGCGTGCCGATCCACGGCATGAGCGGCATGTTCCTGATCCCGCTGCTGGGCCTGGTGCTGCTGATCATCTCCTTCTTCGCCGGTGTGCGAGGCGGTACCAAGTGGGCCGGCATCGTCCTCGGCCTGATCGTCGTGCAGGTGGCGCTGGGTCTCTTCGCCCACGGTGCGCCGGCACTCGGTCTGCTGCACGGCATCAACGCGTTCCTCCTGTTCTACGCCGCGATCAGCGCCGGCCGGGCGGCGAAGACGACGAGCGTCGACGAGCCCGCCATGGTCGGGTGAACCAGGCCGGGTGACCAAACGCCGTTACCTCGTCGGGGTTCTCGCAACCCTGGCGATCGTCGGGCCGCTGGCCTATCTCTGGCAGCAGTCCCGCATGCCCGGGACGTACAACGTGATGGACATGGGGTACGTCGACCACGGCGGCGGCCCGACCACCGGAGGGCACCACGCAGCCGACGTGAGCGTCGACGATCTTCGCGTCCAGGACGACCGCGAGGGCGACGTGACCTTCGTGCTCACTGCACGTGAGGAGCGCTTCGAGCTGGCCTCGGGCCGCTCGGTCAACGGGTTCACCGTCAACGGGACCTCCCCCGGGCCGACCATCACGGCACGCGTCGGGGAGCTCGTCGAGGTGACGCTGCGTAACGAGAACGTGCCCGCGGGTGTGACGATCCACTGGCACGGGATCGACGTACCGAACTCGCAGGACGGCGTCGCCGGCATCACCCAGGACGCCGTGCGCACGGGCGAGGAGCACGTCTACAGGTTCGTGGCCGAGCAGGTGGGGACGTACTGGTACCACTCCCACCAGGTCTCGCACCGCCAGGTGGTCCGCGGCCTGCTCGGCGCTGTCATCGTGCTCCCGGCCGAGCCCGACGACCGGCTGGACGTCACCGCCCTCGCGCACACCTACGGCGGGGTGCGCACCATCAACGGCGAGGAGGGAGCCGTCACGGTCCCCGCCACCTCCGGTCAGGTCACGCGGGTCCGGGTCATCAACACCGACAACGGCCGGATCCCGGTGTGGAGCGGCTCGCCGTACAAGGTCCTCGCGGTGGACGGGTACGACGTGAACGAGCCGACGACGGTGAACGGCAAGCTGTACGCCGTTCCGGCCGGCGGGCGCGTGGACCTCGAGGTGGTGGCGCCGGCCCGGGTCCAGATCGGCGGCTCGACGGCGCTGGTGGTCGGGGAGGACAGCGAGCCCGTCCGACAGCCTCGTGACACGGTCGACCTGCTGAGCTACGGCTCGCCCGCCGAGCTGCCGTTCGAGGCGGGCGCGACCGATCGGGACTTCGACTACCGGATCGGTCGCCGCCCCGGGTTCGTGGACGGCGTGCCCGGGTTCTGGTGGTCGATCAACGGCCACCTGTGGCCCGACATCCCCATGTTCACGGTCGAGGAGGGCGACGTCGTCAGGTTCCGGATCAAGAACAGCAGCGGTGAGATCCACCCGATGCACCTGCACGGGCACCACGCCGTCGTGCTGTCCCGCAACGGCGAGGAAGCGACCGGCAGCCCGTGGTGGGTGGACTCGCTCGACGTCGAGGACGGCGAGGAGTACGAGATCGCCTTCCTCGCGGACAACCCGGGTCTCTGGGCCGACCACTGCCACAACCTCAACCACGCGGCAGAGGGACTGATCGCACACCTGATGTACGCCGGCGTCACGACGCCGTACGAGCTGGGCGACGACTCGGGCAACGAGCCCGACTAGCCGCTCAGCGCCCCTCGGGCACCATGCAGCTGGCGGACACCGGCGCACCCTCGCAGCACGGCCGGATGTGGCCGCAGCGGTCACACCGGGAGTGCGAGGTCTCCCACCGCATCGTCGCTCCGCAGTTGTCGCACTCCATCGCGTCCTGGCTCACGAGCGCGAGCCTAGGCGAGCCAGGCGCCTGCAGCGTGGCGCCCCGCCCGGCGACCGAAGAACGACGCCTCACCGAGCTGGGTGCCGGACGAGTAGCCCTTGCCGTCGACCGCGATGTTCGAGGCGCAGGCGCCGGCGGCATACACGCCCTCGACCGGGCTGCCGTCCGCGCGCAGGACCCGGCCGTCGACGTCGACCTGCAGACCCCCGCACGAGAAGCCCGCGTAGAAGCACTTGCCTGCGGACAGGTCGTAGGCGCCCCACGGTCCTTGGTCGAGCGGCACGACGTACTCCGGCGCCTTGTGGAACTCGGGGTCCTGGCCGTCGCGGGCCGCTTCGTTGTAGGCGGTCATGGTCTTGGTGAGGGAGCCTGCGGGCATGCCGAGCGCGGCCTCCATCTCGTCGATCGTGTCCCAGCCGTCGACCAGCGGCTGGAACCCGTACGCCGGCTCGAGCATCGTGGCCGAGTCCAGGATGAGGTACGCCGTGCGGTCCGGCTGCTCGAGCACGAACGCCGAGGTCCGCGAGTGGTACGAGTCCTCGTTGACGAAGCGCTGACCGTCCTTGTTGACCGCGATGCCGCGGAGCATCTCCTCCGGCGGGTAGAACGGGCCGGTCATGAAGACGCGCTCGAGGTTCTCGGCGACGCCGCCGACGGACTGGCCCATGCGGATGCCCAGGCCGTCGTCGTAGGTGTTGCCCAGCGCCATGCCGTTCTCCTCGATGGCGAGGAGGTCGGGGGCGTACTCCTCGACCATGGCGCGGTTGCTGACGAAGCCACCGGCCGCGATGACGACCGAGCGGGCGCGGATGGCGCCGACCTCGTCGAAGGACTTCCAGGTGGCACCGACGACCCGGTCGCCGTCGAGGACGAGCGCGGTGGCGCCGGTCTCGTAACGGATCTCGACGCCCTGCTCGGCGAGCTTGTCGAGGGCCAGTCCGACCACCACACCACCGCCGCCGGTGTCACCGGGTTTGGGCACCTTGTGGCCGCGAGGAGCCGGCTTGGCCACGGCCTTCACGTCGAGGCACTTCTCGTTGCCCGTGAACATCAAGCCCTCGGTGTTCGGCTGGATGACCGCCTTGCGCGGGTAGAACGACCGCTCGAACTCGAAACCGAGCGACTCGAGCCAGTCGAAGAGCTCGACACTGCCTTCGGCGTAGAGCCGGATCTTCTCCGGGTCGCACGTCGGCGACATGAGGGTGAGGTACTTGGCCATCTCTTCGGGACTGTCCTCCCAGCCCGTCGCCTGCTGCACGGCGGTGCCGCCGCCGAGGTAGAAGTGGCCGCCGGCCATCGCGCTGGTACAGGTCAGGCGCCCACCGCGTTCGACGAGCAGCACGCTGGCTCCGGCAGCCCGCGCCTCGAGGGCAGCCGCCACGCCGGCCATCCCTGCCCCGATCACCAGGACGTCGATCTCGTCGGACCAGGAGGTGACGTCCTCGACGTGGACGGGCTCAGGGAGGGCTGTCGTCATGCGGCGAGTTTATTAGAACGCGTTCTAGTTCGCTACCTGGTAGACCCAACCCATGAGAGCTTTCGAGGTGTTCCGCGACACCTACGGCATTCCGCACATCAGGGCAGGGTCGGTCGAGGACCTCGCCTTCGGTCAAGGTCACACCGCGGCCGCCGACCGTTCGTGGCAGCTCGACCTCGAGCGGGTGCGTGGCGAGGGCCGAGTGGCCGAGCTCGTCGGCGCGCCCGGCATCGAGTGGGACGTCTTCGCGCGAAGGGCACTGATCGAGCCGACCGCCCAGCGCGCGTTCGCGAACCTCTCGCCGGAGACTCAGGCCTTCGTCACTGCGTACGTCGAGGGCGTCAACGCCGGGCTCTCTCCCGCGCCGGAGCACGAGGAGCTCGACGCACGGCCCGGCACCTGGCAGCCGTGGACCCCTCTCACGGTCTTCCTGGTCCAGCACGTCCTGTTCGCGACGTACCCGCAGAAGCTCTGGCGCCACCACGTCCACCGGCACCTCGGTGACGAGGGGCTCTCGTGGTTCAGGCAGGAGGGCATGCCACTCTCGGGCAGCAACGCCTTCGCGGTCGGGGGCGGTCGTACGGCGTCGGGGCGGCCGCTGGTCGCGGGCGACCCGCACCGGCTCTTCGAGGCGCCGAACGTCTACGCGCAGGTCCACCTCGCCTGCCCGGAGTTCGACGTCGCCGGCTTCACGTTCCCGGGCGTCCCCGGGGTGCAGCACTTCGCGCACGCGGGGTCGGTCGCATGGGCGATCACGAACGCGATGGCCGACTACCAGGACCTGTACGTCGAAGAGCTGGACGGAACGGAGGAGCGGCGGACCGAGCTCGTCGAGGTGCGTGGTGGCGAGTCCGTCCGTGTCGAGGTCGTGGTGACGCCACGTGGCCCGGTGGTCGTGGACGGCGAGGAGACGTTCAGCCTGCGCACGGCGTCGTACGTCGGCGAGGACCTCGGGTTCGAGGCGCTGCTGCCGCTGCTGCGTGCCCGCACGGTCGGCGACGTCGATGCCGCCTTCGCGCACTGGGTCGAGCCGGTGAACAACGTGGTCATCGCGGACTCGACCGGCACAGTGCTGCACCGGGTCGCCGGCAAGGTGCCGGTCCGGCCGCTGGAGAACCGCCGTCTCCCCGTACCCGCGTCGGACGACTGGGTCGGGTGGGCAGAGCTCCCTCGCACGCCGGTCGGGACCGACGGGGTGGTCGTCTCCGCCAACCAGCGGATGTCGGACGACTTCGACCGGATCGGCGACGACTTCGCCTGCCCGGACCGCGCGGACCGGATCACCGAGCTGCTCGGCGACCGCCGCGGGCTCACGGTCGACGACCTCGCCGCGATCCTGACCGACACCCACAGCTACGCGGCCGGCGGCGACCTGCGCCAGGTCGGCGCTCGCTACATCGGGGCGCGGGACGCCCTGGTCGCCCGGATCGGGGCGCGCGCTGCGTTCGACCCGCTGCGCGGCGGATCGCCGTACGGCTCGATCTACGACCCCTGGTTCCACCTGCTCTACCGCATCTCACGCGCGCTGCCACGGGGCCCCGAGCTGAGTGACGAGCTGAGTGACGAGCTGGGAGACGAGGTGGACGAGGGCTGGCCGCACCGCTTCCACCCGCTGCACGGGCTCGAGCAGCTCGGTGTCGAGTCCGCCCTCGTCGACGCGCTGCACGCGGCGACCGCCGTACCTCTCGTCGGCGACAACGACTGCGTGCAGGCGATGCACACGGTCCCCGGGGTGCCGGTGTGCTCCCGGGGCCCGGTCGCCCGCTACGTGTGGGACCTGGCCGACCGCGACAACAGCCGCTGGGTCGTCCCACTCGGCGCCTCGGGGGTGCCGGGCGAGCACTCGCACGACCAGCTGGCGCTCTGGGCGGAGGGCCGGCTCGTGCCGGTGGTCACCGACTGGGAGCGCCTGGAAGAGGAGGGCACATGAGCCTGACCTTGCGCGATGTCGACGCCGAGGCCGACGCCGACCTGCTGCATGCATGGGTCTCGGCCGAGCGCGCCACCTTCTGGGGCATGACCGACCGGACCCGGGAGGAGGTGGCGGAGATCTACGGCTGGATCCAGGACCAGGACCATCTCGCGGCGTACCTCGTCGAGGCCGACGGCGAGCCGGTCGCGCTCGTCCAGACCTACGACCCCTTCGTGGACGAGATCGGCGACTACTACGAGCGCGCCGCCGGTGACCTCGGGCTGCACTTCTTCATGGGTCCCGACCGCGCGTCGCTGACGCCCGCTGTGGCCGCGCACATGCTGAGCGCCTTCTTCGAGCGGCCCGAAGTGCAGCGCATCGTGGCAGAGCCCGACGCGCGAAACCACCGGGCGGTGCGACTGGTCCAGCGGCTGGGATTCGAGCTGGGGCCAGAGGTGGAGCTGCCGCACAAGCCGGCGCAGTTCGCCTTCCTGACACGCGACGTGTTCGCGATTTCGCGGTAGATCCCAGTCACCTGGTGACTGCGATCTACCGCGAAACTGTGCAGGACGGGCCGCACGGCTTCGGCTGCCCCCGCCACCCGCGCCGCTGAAGCAACGTGGCGACCTTGCTCGCGGTCGCGCAGGCGCGGTCGAAGACCTGCCCCCACGAGAGCCTGATGCTCGCCCGACCGTCCACGGCCGCGTCCAGGTCTCGGTCGAAGTCACGGTCTCGCTGACGTGCGGAGTCGTGGAACAACCGCCCGTCCAGCTCGACGATGAGACCGCCGTCGTACTCGACGTCGCGATAGACACGTCCGGAGGCGCCGGCGGCGACCTGCTGTCGCCGAGGGCGCGGCAAGCCATGCGGTCTCTCGACGCGCGTCAGGTAACCGTGCTCGAGCACCGAGCAGGTGCCCTCCGCCACGTCGACGAGTACGTCGTGAAGCCAGCGGCGGCGCCCGGCGTAAGGGCGGGCCTCGAGGCCCACGAGCAGCCTCGTAGCGGTCGTACGCCTGCTCTGGACGGCAGCGGCCAGGATGCCGAGCGCAGCGAAGTCCGAGTCTGCGTCGATGGCGACATCGAGTGCCGCCTCCTCGTAGCGCAGGCGCGGTGGGCTGGTGTTCCAGAGCACCCGGTCGTGTAGGTGCTGCATCCGGTGGGCGACGATGCCGTCAGGGGCGACGACCCTGCGGCCACGCTCAACGGCGACATGGATGACGCTCTCGTCACGGTCCCTACGCCCGGGTCCCTCTGCTGCCCTCAGCGCGGACTCGCCACAGAGCGCGCCGGGGGCTGCGTAGAGCACGGCCGCCCAGGCTCGCTGCAGCCACGTGGGCGGGCCGGTGTGGTCGACGTACACGCCGGGATGGATGCGGGTGAGCTCCCGCCTCCGGACCATGCGGCGGATCGCGGCGTCGTCGTGACCGGCCTCGAGGAGCTGGGCGCGCGCGATCACGCCGGCTTGCCGGGTCAGCTCGTCCACGGGCGCGATCGTGCTGCGTCCCGGCGGGGGACGCATCTCCCGGCAGGTGAACCTGTGGACGGAATAGACCCGGACACCCTTCGGTTGATACAGTTGAAACGTCAACCAACGAGGAGTGAGCGGCGATGCAGATCGGGATCTTCACTGTCGGGGACCTGACCATGGACCCGACGACGGGACGGACGCCGACCGAGAACGAGCGGATCAAGGCGACCATCGAGATCGCCAAGAAGGCCGAGGACGTCGGTCTCGACGTGTTCGCCACCGGGGAGCACCACAACCCGCCCTTCGCCGCGCCGGCCAACCCGACGGTCCTGCTGGCGAACATCGCGGCCCAGACCGAGCGGATCATCCTGTCGACCAGCACCACGCTGATCACCACCAACGACCCGGTGCGCATCGCCGAGGACTACGCGCTGCTGCAGCACCTGTCGGACGGCCGGATGGACCTGATGATGGGCCGCGGCAACACCGGCCCGGTCTACCCCTGGTTCGGCAAGGACATCCGCGACGGCATCCCGCTGACGGTCGAGAACTACCACCTGCTCTACCGCCTCTGGCGCGAGGAGGTCGTCGACTGGGAGGGCAAGTTCCGCACGCCCCTGCAGGGGTTCACCTCCGTTCCGCGCCCGCTGGACGGCGTACCCCCCTTCGTCTGGCACGGCTCGATCCGGTCCCCCGAGATCGCGGAGCAGGCGGCGTACTACGGCGACGGGTTCTTCGCGAACCACATCTTCTGGCCGGCGTCGCACACGCAACAGATGGTCGGGCTCTACCGCGAGCGGTACGAGCACTACGGGCACGGCTCGGCCGACCAGGCGATCGTCGGGCTCGGCGGGCAGATCTTCATGCGCCGCAACAGCCAGGACGCGGTCAACGAGTTCCGCCCCTACTTCGACGTGGCGCCGGTCTACGGGCACGGCCCGTCGCTCGAGGACTTCATGGCGCAGACGCCGCTGACCGTCGGGTCGCCGCAGCAGGTGCTGGAGCGCACGCTCTCCTTCCGGGAGTACGTCGGCGACTACCAGCGTCAGCTGTTCCTGCTCGACCACGCGGGCCTGCCGCTGAAGACGGTCCTGGAGCAGCTCGACCTGCTCGGCGAGATCCTGCCCGACCTGCGGGCCGGGTTCGCCGAGGGCCGGCCCGCCCACGTCCCGGACGCACCCACGCACCAGTCGCTGCTCGCGGCAGCCACCCAGGAGGTGACGGCATGACGAAGATCGTCGTGATCAGCGCCGGACTCTCTCAGCCCTCGTCGACCCGGCTGCTCGCGGACCGGCTCGCCGCGGCTACCCAGGCACGCGTCGAGTCGGCCGGACGGCCGGTCGAGCTCGAGGTGATCGAGCTGCGGGCCCTGGCGCACGCACTCGCCGACAACCTGGTCACCGGCTTCCCGAGCGGCGACCTGGCTGACGCGATCAGCGCGGTCGAGCAGGCGGACGCCCTCATCGCGGTGTCGCCCATCTTCACCGCGTCGTACAGCGGACTCTTCAAGACCTTCGTGGACGTGCTCGACAAGGACGCGCTGGCCGGGAAGCCCGTGCTGATCGCGGCCACAGCGGGCACGGCGCGGCACAGCCTCGCCCTGGAGCACGCCCTGCGGCCGCTCTTCAGCTACCTGCGCGCGGTCGTCGTACCCACGGCGGTCTTCGCGGCGACCGAGGACTTCGGGCACGCCGGGCTCCAGGAGCGCGTGGAGCGCGCAGCCGAGGAGCTCACCGAGCTCGTGGTCGGTCGCAAGGCTCCCCGGGCGGCGCAGCCGGGCAGCACGGCGGGGAACGGCGTGAGCTTCACCCCGTTCGACCAGTTGCTCTCCCGCTGACCGGTCAGTCCACGAAGATGCAGAACGGGTGGCCCGCGGGGTCCCCGAAGACGTAGAGGGGCTCGTCCTCGTCCTCGAAGCGGTCCAGCAGCAGCTGAGCACCGAGGGCGAGGGCGCGGTCGCGCTGGCGGATCAGGGCGTCCGTGTCCGGAACGGTCATGTCGAGGTGCAGCTGCTGCGGCACGCCGTCGGCCGGCCAGGTCGACCGCGGCAGCTCGGGCACCTGCTGGAAGGCGAGCTGGATTCCGCCCGGGTTGCGCAGGACGAGCCAGTCCTCGTCGGCCTCGGGCGTCTCGTCGCCGCGGCGGTACTCCAGGCCCAGCAGCTCGCGGTAGAACTCGGCTAGGGCGCGCACGTCCTCGCAGTCGAGGACGACCTGCCCCACAACGGGTACGTCGGTCATGGAACCTTGATACCCCGCGGGCCTAGCGCAAGAACGGGCTCAGCTGACCTCGGCCAGGATCGCCGCGTAGAGCGGCTCGGTGTCGGGGTTGGCCGGCGGGTGGTCGTCCCACCAGTGCAGCTGGTACGCGAACGGGTCGCTGGCGCTGTTCCTCTCCACGGTGGCTACCCTCCCAGGCTCGTGTCGATGGTATGTCCCTTTTGTACACCTAGCTGCGCGGGTTGTCAGGGGAATCGCCCGGCCGGCCCTCCGGCGCCCGCAGCCGCGACGGGCCGCGCGGCCGGCAGCCAGACCGTGAGGGTGAACCCGTCGTGGTCCGACCGCTGGCCGAGCCGACCGCCGGCCTGGGCCACGCGCTCGGCCAGCCCCACCAGCCCGAGCCCGGCCCCCGCCGTCGAGGATCGATGGCCGGCCTCGGTCCGGTTGAAGACGGTGACCTGGACACCGCCCCCGACGTCGGCGATCCGCACCGACGCGCTGGCATCGGGTGAGTGCTTGCGCGCGTTGGTGAGCGCCTCCTGGACCACCCGGTAGAGGGTGCGACCGACCTCGTCGCCGACCCCGCCGGCGAGAGTGCTCTCGAGGTCGACCCGCATCCCCGCGTGCCGCACCTCCTCGACGAGCTCGTTGAGGTCGGCGAACACGGGCTGGGGACGCGGGCTCGGTCCCTCACCATCCGCACCGGAGCGCAGGACGCCGAGCACGTCGCGCAGGTCCGTCAGCGCCTCGTTGGTCCGCGTCTGGATCACCTCGGCGATCTCCCGCATCTCAGCAGACGTCAGGTCCGACCGGTACGACAGCGCGCCGGCATACATCCCCACCAGCGACATGCGGTGAGCGAGGGTGTCGTGCATCTCCCGGGCGATCCGGGCGCGCTCGTCCGATCGCTCCTGACGTGTGACGGCAGCCTGTTGCAGCTCGACGAGGTCGGCGGTCTCGAGGGCGAGGGACATCTGGGCCGTCACGGCGCAGACCGCGTCGATGAGGTCGGTCCGCTCGACCTGCTCCCCGGCCACCACCACGACGCCCGCGACGGCGCCCTCGCGGAGGGCGGCAGCGAGGAGGACGGGCACACCGGGGCCCAGCAGCTCGGCGATGAGCCCGCCCTCGAGGTCGGAGCGCGTGAGCGAGAAGTAGTTCGTGCGGAGCTGCCACTGGTGCCGCTGCACGAGGTCGTCCAGGCTCGGGCACGACGCGCCGTGGGGGACGGACCCCGGAGCGGCCGCCGAGTCGTGCGCCAGCTCGTACCGGCCGCCGCGGCTGACGGCGAGAAGAACGCGGTGCCGCTCGGACGGTTGGGTGATGCGCAGGATCGCGTCCGCCGTCGCGGCGTACACGTGGCCTCGGTCCGGAGCGCCGACGAGAACCTCGCCCGACCGCCGCAGCAGGGCTTCGCGCCGCGTGGACTCCGTCGCGACCCCCACCAGGCCGCCCAGGCGCAGAGTCACCAGGGCGAACATGGCCACGCAGGCGAGCGCGGTCACGACGAGGTACTCCGACCTGCCGCTGAGCGTCTCGACGACGATCACAGCCGGCGGGATGACCGACACCAGGCCGAGGATCGCGAAGCGGACCGGCGACGTCTTCACCGGCGGGGTTCGCACGGGCTCGGTCAGGTGGACCATGTCGGGGTGCAGCGCGGCAGCACCCCACGCGATGTAGAAGGTCAGCCAGCCCACGTCGACGAGCCCACCGGTCTGCCAGGCTCCACCCAGCTGCGCCAGTCCGTAGAGGAGGTCGGAGGCGGTCAGCGCCACCGTGCCCAGCGTGAGCAGTCCGAGGGAGACCAGTCGTCGCCCGCCACCGACGAGGAGCCGCACGAGCACGGCCAGGAGCAGCAGGTCCCCGAGCGGGTAGGCGATCGAGAACGCCTTCTGCAACGGCGTCGAGGACCGGTCGGCGGCGTACGGCGCAATGAGCAACAGGTAGATGCCGAGACCCATCGCCACCGTGAGGATCAACGCGTCGAGCAGCGCCTGACGGTCGCGGCCGTAGGTTCGAGACCTCACACACAGCAGCAGCCCGCCCGCGAGCAGGGGATACATGCACAGGTAGAGGACGTCTGCAACGGAGGGAAAGGGGTTGTCCATCCCGAACTGGCCGGTCAGCAGGTCGTAGGTGAGGTCACCCGTGACGAAGGTGAGGATCCCCGCGGCCACCAGCCACCAGGCCACCCGGCGTCGTGGACCGTTCCGCGTGGCGCCCACCACGACTGCGCCCAGGCTGATCAGGCCGATGGCAGTCCACAGCGCTCTCGGCGGGGTCGGGAGAGCGACGTACGAGACCGAGAGCACGAGCGTGATCGCCAGGTAGGCGAGGAGGGAACGCCGGCCCATCCTTCGATGGTCCTGGGGTACACCGCCCACGGCCATGGACCTTGGTCCTTCTCCACCCCTGTCCGCAGTCCCTCACAACCTCACGAACCTCTCTCCTCCTCGAACCAGGAGGCACACTGGCCCCATGACGCCCCCTGATCCCGAGACCACGCTCCTGAGGTACCTCCAGACCGCCCGCGAGGCACTGCTCTGGAAACTCGAGGGCCTCAGCGAGTACGACGTGCGTCGCCCCCTGACCCCGACGGGCACCAACCTCCTCGGGATCGTCAAGCACGTCGCCAGCGTGGAGGCGGGCTACCTCGGCGACTGCTTCGGACGCCCCTCGCCCGAGAAGCTCCCGTGGTTCGCCGAGGACGCCGAGGACAACGCCGACATGTGGGCACCGGCAGATCAGTCGCGCGAGGAGATCATCTCGCTGTACCGCCGGGTCTGGGAGCACTCCGACGCGACCGTGCGGGAGCTCGGCCTCGACGCCGTCGGCGAGGTCCCCTGGTGGCCCGAGGACCGCCGGCAGGTCTCCCTGCACCAGATCCTCGTGCACATGATCGCCGAGGCGCACCGGCACGCCGGGCACGCCGACATCGTCCGGGAGACCATCGACGGACAGGCGGGCCTCCGCGCCGACAACTCCAACCTGGCTCCCGGCGACGCAGCCTGGTGGGTGGCCTACCGGGAAAAGGTGGAGCAGGCGGCCCGAGCAGCTCGCTAGTGAGCCGCCTCCGGGCCGTGCACGACGCGGGCCGCGTGCACCCGCGCATGCGCGATCGCCTCGGGGGTGGTGGCGAACAGGTGCCGCTCGTGAGCGAGCTCGTCGTACACCCCGAGCTGGCGCAGCACCTGCTCGTGCTCCGCGCGAACCCCGGAGAGCAGCACGGTGACCCCTCCCGCCTCGAGGCGCCCGATGATGTCGCCGAGGACACTGGCGCCGGTTGCGTCGATCGTGGTCACCCGTGACATGCGCAGCACCACGACACGGACCCGGCTGACCTGGGCGAGCTCGAGGAGGAAGTCGTGGGCCGCGCCGAAGAAGAGGGGCCCGTCGATCCGGTAGGCGACGATGTGCTCGTCGAGCAGCGCTTGTTCCTCTTCGACGTGGTCCCCGGGCTCGAGGGGCATCTCCTCGAGGCGGGCGGCGAGTGCGGTCTGGCGCAGGGCGAAGAACCCTGCGGTGACGAGTCCGACCAGGACCGCCGTGACGAGATCGAAGGTGAGCGTGGCGACAGCGGTCAGCACGAGCACCACCGCATCGCCGCGGGTGGCTCGGACCAGGGCGCGCAGGCTCGAGACCTTGACCATGTGGACGGCGGTGGCGATCAGCACACCAGCGAGTGCAGCCAGCGGTATCCGCTCGACGAGCGGGGCGGCCGCCACCACGACCGCCAGGAGGAGAGCGGCGTGGCTCAGCGCAGCCAGCCGGGAGACCGCGCCGGAACGCACGTTGACGGCGGTCCGTGCGATGGCCGCAGTCGCCGGCATGCCCCCGAACAGCGGACTGGCGAGGTTGGCGAGACCCTGACCGAGCAGTTCCCGGTCCGGGTCGTGTCGCTCGCCCACGCTCATGCCGTCAGCCACGGTTGCCGACAACAGGCTCTCCAGCGCTGCGAGGGCCGCGACGGCCAGCGCCGGGAGCAGCAGAGCTTGCAGCTCCGTCCACGGCACGTCGGGAGCCGCCGGCGGCGCCAGGACCTCGGGGATCCGGCCGATCGCGGTGGCCCCGAGCCCGAGTACGTCGTTGGCCGACGTCGCGGCGAGGATCGCCAGGAGAGAACCGGGCAGCCCGGGACGGACCCTGGCCACCAGAAGCACGAGCGCGCACACTCCTGCTCCGAGCAGCAGCGGTGTCCAGTCCGGCGCCGCCATCCAGGTGCGGATCGCCCGACCCGCCAGCACGGGGACCTTCTCCGCGTGCACCTCCACTCCGAGCAGCGCCGGCAGCTGCTGGAGGCCGATGACCAGGGCAATGCCGAGGGTGAACCCCTCGACGACGGGCAACGGCACGTAGCGCATGTAGCGACCCGCGCCGGCACGGGCGAGCCCGACGAGGATGAGGCCGGCGAGGAGGCCGACCACGAGCACCCCGTCGGCGCCGTACGTCGCGAAGATCGGGACCAGGACCACCGTCATCGCACCCGTGGGCCCGCTGACCTGCAGCCTGCTGCCGCCGAAGACAGCGGCGACGGCGCCCGCCACGATCGCCGTGACGAGGCCGGCTCCCGCCCCCATACCCGAGCTGACGCCGAACCCGAGGGCCAGGGGCAGCGCGACGAGGCCCACCATCACTCCGGCGACGAGGTCACGACGTGGGCTGGCGTGCGCCCAGTCCTGCCGGGTCGGCAGCAAGGCCCGCCACCGGGTCATCAGGTGCGGGAGGGAGTGGAGGACAGCTCCGCCTCGAGGTCGCCCTGCGCAGCCAGGATGCCGAGGAGGATGGTGCGCGCGGCCAGGAGCAGGTCCCGCACCGCCGGCACGCTGACGGAGTACACCACCTCACCGCCCTCGCGGCGGACGACCACCATCGAGGCGCGGCGCAGGATGGCCAGCTGCTGCGAGAGGTTGCTGGGCTCGATCTCGATCCGCTCGAGAAGCTCGTGGACCGCGTGGTCCCGCTCGCTCAGCAGTTCCAGGATACGGATGCGCGCCGGGTGCCCCAGGGTGCGGAAGAACTCGGCTTTCGCCTGGTAAAGCGGCACGCCCACGGCTGGATCCTTCTCTCGTCTCACTTGAAGAGTACACGACTTGAACAGTTCTTCAACTCATGTAACCTGCCGATCGCTGGACGGGATAACCTCCCCTCCACAGGCCGAACGCGAGAGGACACACGGACGACCATGGCTGACGTGACGAAGGCGCTGGACGACGCGGGGCTCACCAACGAGGAGGTGCGCGCGTTCGTCGCCGAGTGGGCCGGGCACACCGGCGCATCCCGGGTCGAGGTGGTCAGCGCAGCTGACGACGCCCGACTGATCGAGGAGGCGCTCGACGCCGGTGAGCTGCTGCCGGCCGGTGAAGGGCGCTACTACTCGCGCAGCTACCACAAGGACACCGCTCGCGCTGAGGAGCGGACCATCGTCGCGACGAGCAACGAGGCGGACAAGGGCGTCTACAACAACTGGAAGCCCGCCGCTGAGATGAAGCCCAAGCTCCAGGACCTCATGAGCGGCGCCTCCGCCGGCAAGACCATGTACGTCATCCCTTACCTGATGGCCCCGCAGGGATCCCCCCTCGAGCGTTTCGCCGCCGGCGTGGAACTGACCGACAACCGCAACGTCGTGCTGCAGATGATCCGGATGGCCCGGGTCGGCGTCGAGTACATCAACGACCTCGGGGACTCGTTCGTGCGTGCGGTCCACGTCACGGGCGACCTGCCGAACCTCGGGCAGGGCACCGCGGACGACAAGCGCTACTTCGTGACCGTTGCCGACGAACGCACGATCCTCCACTTCGGGTCGTCGTACGGCGGCAACGCGCTGCTCGGAAAGATCGCCCACGGTCTGCGCCAGGGGTCGTACGACGGCTGGAAGAACGGCTTCCTCGTGGAGCAGTTCATGCTGCTGGGGATCACCGACAAGGAGACCGGCGCGAAGTACAACATCTGCGGCGGCTTCCCCAGCGCGTCGGGCAAGACCAATCTCGCGATGACGCTGGCGCCCGATGCTCTCGGCGACCGGTACTACGTCGAGTTCTACGGTGACGACATCGCGTGGCTGTGGGTCGGCGACGACGGCAAGCTCTACGGGATGAACCCGGAGAACGGCGTCTTCGGAGTCGCGAAGGACACCAACGAGAAGACCAACCCGACCGCGATCGACTCGATCCACCCTGGCTCGGGGGCCATCTTCACCAACGTGGCGTACAACCCCAAGACCCAGGAGGTCTGGTGGGAGGGCCGCGGCGAGAAGCCGGCGGACCTCGACGGCTGGGAGGACTGGAAGGGCGAGCTCATCGCCGACCGGGCACCCGAGCACGCCGACGACCCGTGGGCGCACCCCAACAGCCGCTTCACGACGACCCTGGCCAACGTGCCCAACGTCGCCAAGGACTTCGAGGACCCGGCGGGTGTCGAGATCCACGGCATCATCTTCGGTGGGCGCACCCGCGACCGCGAGCCGCTGATCCGGGCGATCACCGACGTCGCCGAGGGCGTGTACGACGGGCTCACCCTGGGTGCGGAGGCGACCGCCGCTGCCGACGGTCTCGAAGGCGTGCTGCGCTACGACCCGATGTCCATGCGCCCGTTCATGTCGTACTCAGAGGCCGACTACGCGGCGCATTGGCTCGAGGTCATCGGCCGTGCGACGACCAAGCCGATCTTCGCGCACGTCAACTGGTTCCAGCGCGGGGAGGACGGCCGCTTCCTGTGGCCCGGCTACCGCGAGAACCTCCGTCCGCTCGTGTGGCTGATGCAGTTCAGGAACGGCGAGGTCTCGGGCGTGCAGACCCCGGTCGGCGTCATCCCCGCGCGGGACGAGCTCAACCTCGACGGGTGCGACGAGCAGACGCTCGCCGATCTCGACACCGTCCTCAGCATCGACGTCGACCGCTGGCAGCAGGAGATGGGCTACCGAGAGAAGCACCTCGCGCAGTTCGACGGGCTGCCGGAGGAGATCTGGGCAGCGCACAGGCGGGTGGCCGCCGCGCTCGACGCCGAGTAGCCGGAGTGAAGCCGTTCCTGCTCCTCGCGACGCGGGCCGAGGCGGCACCGGCGGACCAGGAGTACGCCGCGTTCCGCCGCTTCGGCGGGCTGGCACCGGAGGACCTGGAACGGCGCCGGCTGGAGCAGGGACCGCTCGGTGCGGTGGACCTCGACGGCTACTCCGGCATCATCCTGGGCGGCAGCCCGTTCACGATCACCGATCCGCCGGAGAAGAAGTCACCGGTGCAGGTGCGGGTCGAAGCCGAGCTCGCCTCGCTGATGCGCGAGGTCGTCGACCGCGACTTCCCCTTCCTGGGTGCCTGCTACGGGATCGGCATCATCGGGACCTTCGTCGGAGCGGTGGTCGACCGGACGTTCCCGGAGCCGGTAGGAGCCACCACGCTCACGCTGACCGACGCCGGCCGGGACGACCCGCTGCTCGGCGTACTCCCCTCCTCCTTCGAGGCGTTCGTCGGGCACAAGGAGGCGATCTCGAAGCTGCCGAACGGGATCGTGTCCCTGGCGTCGTCCGAGGCGTGCCCGGTGCAGGCGTTCCGGGTCGGCGCCAACGTCTACGCCACCCAGTTCCACCCCGAGCTGGACGTGCCGGGCATCGTCACGCGGATCGAGGCCTACAAGACCTACGGCTACTTCGACCCGGCGTCGGCGGAGGACCTGAAGGACGCGGCACGAGCGAGCGACGTACGCCATCCGATGGCGCTCGTGCGCAGGTTCGTGGAGCTGTACGCGCGCCCCTGACAGGCATGGCTCGGGCGACTCGGGGAACGCGCACCTCATGGGCCGCTACGTCGAGGACGACTTCACGAGGGACACGAAGTACATCCCGGACCGCATCACGCGCGACGGCCGAGACGGCTGGCCGGTCGAGCCGCATCGCTACCGGCTGGTGGTGTCACGGGCCTGTCCGTGGGCGAGCCGCGCGATCGTCGTACGACGGCTGCTCGGCCTCGAGGACGTGGTGTCGATGGGGATCTGCGGGCCGACGCACGACGAGCGGTCGTGGAGCTTCGACCTCTCACCCACCGGTCGCGACCCGGTGCTGCAGGTGGAGCGGCTGCAGGAGTGCTACCTCGCCCGGTTCCCGGACTACGACAAGGGGATCACCGTGCCGGCGATGGTCGACGTCGCCACCGGCTTCGTCGTCACCAACGACTTCCCTCAGTTGACCCTGGACCTCTCCACCGAGTGGGTCGAGCATCATCGGCCCGGTGCTCCCGATCTCTACCCCGAACGGCTCCGCGACGAGATCGACGAGGTGAACGACTGGGTCTACCGGGACGTGAACAACGGGGTCTACCGCTGTGGCTTCGCCGGCCGGCAGTCGTCGTACGACAGGGCGTACGAGCGACTCTTCGCGGCACTCGACCAGCTCGAGGAACGGCTGACGGCACAGCGCTACCTCGTCGGCGACACGATCACGGAGGCCGACGTACGCCTGTTCACGACGTTGGTGCGCTTCGATCCCGTCTACCACGGTCACTTCAAGTGCAACCGCAACAAGCTCACCGAGATGCCTGCGCTCTGGGCCTACGCGCGCGATCTCTTCCAGACCCCGGGCTTCGGGGACACCGTGGACTTCGAGCACATCAAGCAGCACTACTACGTGGTCCAGAGCGACATCAACCCGACAGGCGTCGTACCTCGCGGGCCCGACGTCAGTGGCTGGCTGACCCCGCACGGCCGAGAGCAGCTGGGCGGCCGTCCGTTCGGCGACGGCACGCCGCCGGGACCGCCCGTTCCGGAGGAGGTCGTGCCGGCCGCGCACGCGGCGTAGGGATGAAACCCAGTCTCGCGCGTGTTCTTCTCGTGTGAAGGACGTGGACGTGGTCGTCGTCGGAGCGGGCCAGGCGGGCCTCTCCGCGTCGTACCACCTGCTCCGCAAGGGCGTGGACCATGTCGTGCTCGACGCGAACGACGGCCCCGGCGGAGCCTGGCGGCACCGCTGGGCCTCCCTGACGCTGGGGGCGGCACACCGGGTCCACGACCTTCCCGGCTTCCCGCTGGGCTCCCCCGATCCGTCCCTCCCTGCCTCCCAGGTGGTGGCGGACTACTACGGGCGGTTCGAGCAGGAGTACGGCGTACCGGTCGAGCGACCCGTGCGGGTGTCCGCCGTGACGTCGTCGGGGGACCTGCTGGAAGTCGCCACGTCAGAGGGGACCTGGCGAACCGCGGTGCTGCTGAACGCGACCGGCACCTGGGACAAGCCGCACTGGCCCTACTACCCCGGGCGCGAGACCTTTCTCGGAGAGCAGCTCCATACTCACGACTTCGTGTCCGCATCAGCCCTCGCCGGCAAGCACGTCGTCGTGGTCGGTGGGGGCACGAGCGCCGTGCAGTTCCTGCTCCAGCTCGCACCCGTTGCGACCACGACGTGGGTGACCCGGCGGCCGGTCGAGTTCGTCTCTCGGCCGTTCGACCCCGAGTGGGGACGTGAGGTCGAGAAGCGGGTCGAGGCGCGCGTGCGCGCCGGGCTGCCGGCGGGCAGCGTCATCTCCAACACGGGGCTGCCGCTCACTCCGGAGTACCAGCGCGGCATCGACGCCGGCATCCTCCTGGCTCGCCCGATGTTCACCTCGATCGAGCCCGACGGCGTGCGCTTCGCCGACGGCTCGTTCGTCCCTGCCGACGTGATCCTGTGGGCCACGGGGTTCCGAGCCTCCCTCGACCACCTCGCTCCCCTGCACCTGCGCGAGCCCGGTGGCGGGATCCGGGTCGAGGGCACGACCGTCGTGCGCGACCCACGGATCCAGCTCGTCGGCTACGGGCCGTCGGCCTCGACGTTGGGCGCGACGCGGGCCGGGCGTGCCGCCGCACTCGCGGCGACCCGGTACCTGTCGTCGGAGGCGGCCGCCTAATCTGACGGCATGGCCTTCGATCCCGCCGATCCCCTCTCCGTCGACTCGCTCCTGACCGAGGAGGAGCTCGCCGTACGCGCGTCGGTGCGCAAGCTCGCGGACGACCGCATCACGCCGTACGTCGCGGACTGGTTCGAGCGCGGCGAGCTCGACGACCCGCGAGGGCTCGCCCGGGACCTCGGCGCCGTCGGCCTGCTCGGCATGCACCTGTCCGGCTACGGCTGCGCCGACATGGGACCGGTCGCGTACGGCGTCGCGTGCCTGGAGCTCGAAGCCGTCGACTCCGGCATCCGGTCGATGGTGTCGGTGCAAGGGTCGCTCGCGATGTTCCCGATCTGGAAGTACGCGTCCGAGGCCGTCAAGCAGGAGTGGCTTCCGCGGATGGCGTCCGGCGAGGCGATCGGCTGCTTCGGTCTCACCGAGCCGGATCACGGCTCCGACCCGGCCGGCATGCGCACGCGTGCGGTGCGCGACGGGGACGACTGGGTCCTGAACGGCCGCAAGATGTGGATCACCAACGGCTCGATCGCCGACGTGGCCGTCGTGTGGGCCCGCACGGAGGACGGGATCCGCGGCTTCGTCGTACCGACCTCCTCCCCCGGGTTCTCGGCGCCACTGATCAAGCACAAGATGTCGCTCCGGGCGTCGGTCACCTCCGAGCTGGTGCTGGACGACGTACGTGTGCCGTCGTCGCACGTGCTCGACGTCGTCGGGCTCAAGGGGCCGTTGTCCTGCCTGACCGAGGCACGCTTCGGCATCATCTGGGGATCGGTCGGAGCCGGGCGCTCGTCGTACCTCGCGGCGGCGGAGTACTCGAAGACCCGTGAGCAGTTCGGCAAGCCGATCGGCGGCTACCAGCTCACCCAGCAGAAGCTGGCCGAGATGGCGCTGGTGGTCGGCAAGTCGCAGCTGCTCGCCCTGCACCTCGGCCGGCTCAAGGAGCAGCACAGACTGCTGCCCGAGCAGGTGTCGTTCGGCAAGCTCAACAACGTGCGCGATGCCCTCGAGGTGTGCCGCACCGCCCGGACGATCCTCGGCGCGAACGGGATCTCGCTGGAGTACCCCGTCATCCGGCACATGAACAACCTGGAGTCGGTGCTGACCTACGAGGGCACGGTCGAGATGCACACGCTGGTGCTCGGGCAGGCGATCACGGGGCTGGCTGCGTTCCGCTGAACCCTGGTTCGTAGGATCCGGACATGGATCTGTCTGCGCTGAACGGACCGTGGGTCGACCACCTCGGCCTCAGGATCACCGAGCTCACCGGCTCCAAGGTCATCGCCGAGTGGACGGCGTCCGCCAAGCACCACCAGCCGTACGGCATCGTGCACGGCGGTGTCTACGCCTCGGTGGTGGAGTCGCTCGGCAGCATCGGCTCGGCCGTGTGGTTCGGCGAGCGCGGCAAGGTGGTCGGCGTCAGCAACACCACCGACTTCTTCCGAGCGGTGTCCGAGGGCGCGATGGTCAGCACCGCCACCCCGATCCACCAGGGCCGCTCCCAGCAGGTGTGGATCGTCGAGACCGTCGACGCCGAGGGGCGACTGATCTCGCGGGGGCAGCTGCGGGTGCAGAACCTCGAGGGCCGCTGATCCATCTGGCCGAGCGTGTCTCCGGTCGAGGCGGCCGGAGAGCGATCGAAGATCGCCGGGACCCGCAAGCCTCCCGACGCGCTGCCGGCCCCGCTACACCCCGATGCTCTTCCAGGGCCCCCAGATGGCGAAGCTCATGCCGCGGCTCGCCTGGATGTTCACGAAGAGGGTGTGACCGTCGGGACTGAACGTCGATCCCGCGAACTCGTCGTTCGAGCGGTCTGCTCCGGTGAGGCTGCTGCGCAGCCGGTTGAGGGCAATGTCCCACAGCTCACCGTCCGGGCTGAGCCCGCGGATGAAGTTGTCGTTGACGTTGTCCTCGCACACGATCACGGTGCCACGCGGAGACACGGTGACGTTGTCGGGAAGGTCGAGGACGAGAGGACCGCTCGACTGGAACGCGCAGCGCAGCTTCTCCGCGGCGGGGTCGTAGGCCCAGACCTGGCCCGACCCGTTGCCGAAACCGGAGCTGAGCTCCGGTCCGGTCTCGGCAGCACCGCCGCCCTGGGTCGAGGTGAAGTAGACGATGCCGTCGTCGTAGATCTGGCCCTCCAGCCGCGAGAAGTACGCCGCGCCCTGGGCGTGACCCTGGCTCCCGACGAACTGCAGCGCGGTGTCGTTCGGCGTCGTCGCG
>DASSPN010000015.1:0-119873 GCA_035699605.1 Nocardioidaceae bacterium
ATCCGGAAGGTGTGCCTCACACCGTTGTCGTCGAGCACGACCTCGTCGGCGCTCACCGCGACGACCTTCGCCTCACCCTGCCCCGTGACGTCGAGGACCTCGTCGCCGTACAGCAGCTTCGTGACGGGATGCGCGGAGAAGACGTTCCGCCAGCCGGTCGGGATCCGGCTCTGCACCTTCGCGCCGCGATGGATCGCCTCGCGGTCGGCGAGGACGGCCGCACGAGCGGCGAGGGCGAGCCCCGCCTCGTCGTACCCGCTCGTCGTGAGCGGTGCGAGGTCGACGCTGTCGAGGTACGTCGTGTGCATCGTTCCGCCGAGCAGGACGGGGTCGCGCAGCAGGTTGACCAGGAAGTCACGGTTGGTCCTGAGCCCGTGGATGCGCGCCTTCTGCAAGGCCCCGGCCAGACGGCGCATCGCCTCGTCGCGCGTCGCGCCCCACACGATCACCTTCGCGATCATCGCGTCGTAGAAGGTGCCGATCTCGTTGCCCGCTCCGACCCCGGAGTCGAGGCGGATGCCGTACGACGCGGGGTTCTCGAACTCGGCCTTCACTCCGGGGAGGTCGAAGGCGGTCAGCCGCCCGCTCTGCGGCTGGTAGCCGTTCGCCGGGTCCTCGGCGTAGAGGCGGACCTCGACGGAGTGGCCGTGCACGACGGGCGTGGTGTCGGGGACTGCACCACCTTCGGCCACCGCGAGCTGGAGCGCCACCAGGTCGAGCCCGGTGACGCACTCGGTCACGGGATGCTCGACCTGCAGGCGGGTGTTCATCTCGAGGAAGAAGAAGCGGTCGCCGTCGAGCAGGAACTCGACGGTGCCCGCGCCGACGTACCCGATCGCCTCGCCCGCCGTGCGTGCCGCCTCGTGCAGAGCCTTGCGCGTCTCGTCGCTGAGCCCTGGCGCGGGGGCCTCCTCGACGACCTTCTGGTGCCGGCGCTGGAGCGAGCAGTCGCGCTCGCCCACGACGAGGACGGTGCCCTGGGTGTCGCCCACCAGCTGGACCTCGACGTGCCGGCCGTTCTCGACGTACGGCTCACAGAAGACGGTCGGGTCGCCGAACGCGCTCGCCGCCTCGTTGGACGCGAGCTCGACGGTCTTGGCGAGGTCCTCGAGTGAACGGACGACCCGCATGCCACGACCGCCACCACCGCTGCTGGCCTTCACCAGCACCGGCAGGTCGGCTGCGGTGATCGCGTCGGGTGACAGCTCCTTCAGCACCGGCACGCCGGCCGCGTCCATCAGCTGCTTGGCCTCGACCTTGGTGGCCATCTTGTCCATCGACTCGGGGGTCGGCCCCACCCAGGTGATCCCAGCGGCCGCCACGCGGCGAGCGAACTCGGCGTTCTCCGAGAGGAAGCCGTAGCCGGGGTGGAGCGCGTCGGCGCCGCTCTGCGCGGCGGCCGCCAGCACCAGGTCCATGTCGAGGTAGGTCTCCGCAGGCGTGTTGCCCGGCAGGTGTACGGCGAAGTCGGCCTCGGCGACGAAGGGCATGCCGGCGTCGGCGTCGGAGTGGATCGCCACCGTCTCGATGCCGAGGTCGCGGCAGGTCTTGAAGACGCGGCGGGCGATCTCGCCCCGGTTGGCGACGAGGAGCCTGGTGATGGTCATGGACGGAACACTCCGAACCGGTCGGTCCCCTCGATGGGGTTGTTGTCGATGACGGAGAGGCAGATCCCGAGAACGGTCCGGGTGTCACGCGGGTCGATGACCCCGTCGTCGTACACCATGCCGCTGAGCACGAACGGCAGGCTCTGCTCCTCGATCTGCTGCTCGACGAACGCACGCATCGCGGCGTCACCTTCCTCGTCGTACGGCTGTCCCTTCGACTCCGCAGCGGCTCGCGCCACGATCGACAGGACTCCGGCGAGCTGGGCGGGACCCATCACCGACGACTTCGCGCTCGGCCAGGTGAAGAGGAAGCGCGGGTCGTACGCGCGGCCGTTCATGCCGTAGTTGCCGGCTCCGTACGAGGCACCCATGATCACGGTGAGGTGCGGGACCCTCGAGTTCGACACCGCGTTGATCATCATCGCGCCGTGCTTGATGATGCCGCCCTGCTCGTACTCCTTGCCGACCATGTAGCCGGTCGTGTTGTGCAGGAAGAGCAACGGGGTGTTCGTCTGGTTGGCGAGCTGGATGAACTGCGTCGCCTTCTGCGCCTCCTCGGAGAAGAGGATGCCCTGGGCGTTGGCCAGGATGCCGATCGGACGGCCATGGATCTTGGCCCAGCCCGTGACCAGGGACGAGCCGTAGAGCGGCTTGAACTCGTCGAACACGACCTCGTTGCAGGCGCTGCTGCCGTCGCAGATCCGGGCGATGACGTCGCGCGGGTCGAACGGCTCCTTGAGGTCGGCGGGAATGAGGTCGAGCAGGTCGTCGACGTCGAGGTCGGGCTCGGCGTACTCCTCGGTCCTGTCGATCGCCTTCTTCCAGTTCAGCCGCGCCACGATGCGGCGGCCGATCCGGATCGCGTCCTCCTCGTCGACCGCGAGGTAGTCGGCGAGGCCGGAGATGCGGGCGTGCATCTCGGCACCGCCGAGCGACTCGTCGTCTGACTCCTCGCCGGTCGCCATCTTCACCAGCGGCGGGCCGCCGAGGAACACCTTGGCGTTGTTCTTGACCATGACGACGTAGTCGCTCATGCCCGGGACGTACGCACCGCCCGCCGTCGAGTTGCCGAAGACGATCGCGATCATGGGTCGCTTGGCCGCCGACGCCCGGGTCTGCTCGGCGAAGCCACGGCCGCCCGGGATGAAGATCTCCTTCTGGGTCGGGAGGTCCGCGCCGCCCGACTCCACCAGGTTGATGGTGGGCAGCCGGTTCTCGGCGGCGATCTGCGCAGCGCGCCCCAGCTTGCGGACCGAGAAGGGGTTGAGGGAGCCGCCCTTCACCGTGGGGTCGTGGGCGATGATCATGCACTCGACGCCCTCGACAACACCGATGCCCGTGACGCAGCTGGCGCCGACCGTGAAGTCGGAGCCCCAGCCGGCGAGTGGTGACAGCTCGAGGAACGCGGAGCCCTCGTCGATGAGCAGCTCGATGCGCTCGCGGGCCAGGAGCTTGCCGCGCTTCTTGTGGCGCTCCTGGTACTTCTCGCCGCCACCGGCGACCGCCTTCGCCTGCTCGGCGTGGAGGTCGGCGAGCTTCTGCTCCATCGCCTCGCGGCGGGTCAGCGGCTCGGCCGGCGAGTCGGTCACTGTCTCGGTCACTTGAACCCCAGGAGCTTCGCGGTCAGGTCGTTGAGGATCTCGGTGGCGCCACCGCCGATGCCGAGGATGCGCTGGTCGCGGTAGTGCCGGTCGACCTCGGACTCGCGCATGAAGCCCATGCCCCCGTGCAGCTGCACGGCCTCGTCGGTGACGAAGCGACTGCACTCGACGCCCATCGCCTTGGCGTGCAGCGCCTCGACGAGGACGTTCTCACCGGCGACGTACCGGCGCGCGACGTCGCGGGTGTAGCTGCGCGTCGTGTCGATGGCCCGGTGCATCTCCACGAGCTTGTGCTGCACCACCTGGTTGGCGATGACCGGCTTCCCGAAGGTCTCGCGCAGCTTGCAGTACTCGACGGTCAGGTCGAAGGCCCGCTGCGCGATGCCGTAGCCGTGCACCGCGAGCGACAGCCGCTCGACCACGAAGGCCAGGGCGATCTGGACGAACCCGGAGTTCTCCTCGCCGACGAGCTGGCTGGCCGGGACGCGTACGTCGGTGAAGCTCAGCTCGGCCGTGTCGGAGCAGTGCCACCCCATCTTGTCGAGGCTCTTGGTGACCTCGAAGCCGGGCGTGCCCTTGTCGATGACGATCAGGCTGACTCCCTTGTAGCCCGGGCCGCCGGTGCGGACCGCCGTCGTGACGAAGTCACCGCGCACCGCGCTGGTGATGAAGGTCTTGGCGCCGTTGACGACGTAGTCGTCGCCGTCGCGCACAGCCGTCGTCCTGATGTTGGCGACGTCGGACCCGCCGTTCGGCTCGGTGATGCCGAGCGAGCCGATCAGCTCTCCGGCCAGCGTGGGTCGGACGTAGCGGTCGATCAGGTCGGAGTTCCCGCTCATGATGATGTGCGGCAGCGCGATGCCGTGCGTGAAGAGCGACGCGGACACGCCGCTGCTCATCCCGCCCTCGAAGAGGCCCTCCTGCACGGCGATCGAGTCGAGGTAGGTGCCGCCGTCGCCGCCGACCTCCTCGGGCACGCCCACGCCCATCAGGCCCTGCTTGGCGGCCTTCTTGTGCAGCTCGCGCGGGATCTCCTTGTTCGCCTCCCACTCGGGGATGAACGGGAAGATCTCCCTCTGCGCGAAGGTGCGGGCGGTGTCGCGCAGCGCCTCCTGCTCGGCGGTCCAGAAACTCACAGCAGCTCCTCGGGGATGTCGACGTAACGGGAACGGATCCACTCGCCCAGGCCCTTCGCCTGCGGGTCGAAGCGGCTGCTGGCCGCCACGCCCTCACCGAGCAGCCCGTGAATCAGGACGTTGACCGCGCGCAGGTTCGGCAGCGCGAACACCTCGACCTCGAGCCCCTCGGCCTCGGGGAGGAGCCGCTGCACCAGCTCGGGCGTGATCGTCGAGAGCAACCAGTCGGCGCGGTCCTGCCGGCCCTCGGACACCCACAGCCCGATGTTCGCGTCGCCCCCCTTGTCGCCGCTGCGGGCGTGGACGAAGGTGCCGAGGGGCGCGCGGCGTGACGGTTGAGCCGGGCGTGTCGGGGGGTTGAGCCGGGGTTCTTCGTTCCCGACATGCCCGGCTGAACCACCCGACACGCCCGGCTCGACGTGCTCGACGGTCCCGTCGTGGTGGTGCACCACGTGGGGTACGGCGGCCTGGGGGACGTAGTAGGGCTGGTAGACGCCGTACGGCGTGCCGGGGGCGGGTGGCGCGGTCATCGTGAAGCCCGGGTAGGACCCGAGTGCGAGCTCGACGAGCGGCCCGGTGAAGCCCTTGCCGACCCGGTCGGGCGACGGGTCGCGGACGACGACGCGGAGCCGCGCGCTCGCGGCCTCCTCCGTCGACGCGTCCTCGTGGTCTGTGCGCGCCAGCGACCAGTCCACGTGCTCGGGCCGGTTGCCCTCGAAGGCAGCCTCGACCTGGGCGCGGACCCAGTCGGCCTTGGCGTCGATGTCGAGCCCGGTGAGGACGAGCTCGGCCTGGTTGCGGAAGCCGCCGAGCACGTTCACGCACACCTTCGTGGTGTCCGGCGGCGCCTCGCCGACGACGCCCGAGATCCGAACCCGGTCTGGTGCCTCCTGGGCGATCTCGATGGTGTCGAGCCGCGTGGTCACGTCCGGGCCGAGGTAGCGCGTGGACTGCACCTCGTAGACGAGCTGCGCGGTGACCGTGTCCACGGTGACGGCACCCCCCGTCCCCTCGTGCTTGGTGATCACGAACGACCCGTCGGCCTCGAGCTCGGCGATCGGGAAGCCGAGCGGGCGCAGGTCCAGGCCCTTGCCCCACAGCGAGCGGAACCCGCTGAAGTTGCCACCCGTCGCCTGCGTCCCGCACTCGATGATGTGCCCCGCGACCACGGCCCCCGCCAGCTGGTCGTAGTCCTCGCGGCCCCAGCCGAACTGCGCGATCGCCGGGCCGACGACGACCGAGGCGTCGGTGACGCGGCCGGTCACGACGACGTCGGCGCCGCGCTCGAGGGCCCGCGCGATGCCGAAGGCTCCGAGGTAGGCGTTCGCCGTCAGCGGCTTGCCGTATCTCGAATTGCTGAGGCCCAGCTCGTCGGCACGCGCGACCAGGTTGTCGCCGTCGACGTACGCGACCTTGGCGCCGAGGCCCTGCAGCTTCTCCGCAAGGCCGGCAGGGTTGAGCCCACCCGCGTTGCTGACGATCTTGACGCCCTTCTCGAGCGCCAGCGCGATGCAGTCCTCGACCTGGCGGACGAAGGTGCGGGCATAGCCGAGTGACGCGTCCTTCAGCTGGTCCTTGCCCAGGATCAGCATGGTGAGCTCGGCGAGGTAGTCGCCGGTCACGACGTCGACGGGACCACCTTCGATCATCTCCCGCATGGCCGAGAGACGATCGCCGTAGAAGCCGCTGCAGTTCGCGATGCGGTAGGTCATGCCGACGCCACCCTTCCCTCACCAGGAGGGCCGGCGAAGGCCTGCGCGATGTCGAGCCACTGGTCGGCCACCGAGCCGGTGGCCACGAGGTCGAGGTCGTCGCGGTGCCGGCGTTGGGTGACCCGCAGTGCGAAGTCGTACGCCGAGCCGCAGACCGTGTTCGCGGCGTCGGGCGAGCCGTGCTCCCACGCGGCACCCGACGGCAGCGTCAGGGACACGAACACGTCCTCCTCCGGAGCGGGAAGCCCGTGGGTGATGAAGGCGAACGTGCGGGTGATCGTCCCGAGGAAGACGACGTGCCGGACCCGGTCCGTCGGAGCGGGTACGGCGTCGAAGGTCTCGTAGACGTCGAGAGCGTGCGCCCACGTCTCCATGAAGCGAGCCGTCGCCATCGACGTGGCGCTCATCGGCGGGCCGAACCACGGGAGCTTCTCGCCCTCCGGGTACTCCCGCAGGGTCTTCACGAGGGCCGGCCGCGCCGAGCGCCAGCGCGCGAGCAGGTCGGCGGGCTCGGCCTGGCCACCCTCCAGGGCAGCGTTGTCGACGTAGTGCACCGGGTCCTTCAGCGCCTCCAGCACGCCGGCATCCCACGCCTCCTTGTCGGTCGCGGCGATGACGGCGACCTCGTCGGTCCAGGCGAGGTGCGCGATCTGGGTGGCGACGTCCCAGCCCGCAGCCGGAGTGGGCGTCCGCCACTGTTCGTCCGAGAGGGACGCGACCAGCTGCTCGAGCTGGTCGCCCTCGGCCGCGAGGTCGGCGAGGACGTCGTCGAGCTTCGTCATGCGTTGAGCTCCTTCAGTTCCTTGTCGAGGGTGGAGGCCCACTGGTCGAGGATCTTGCGGCGACGAGCGGAGTCGTCCGTGATCGTGTTGGCCAGGCCGAGACCGCGGACCAGGTCGAGGGTCGCCTGGACCAGCTCGCGCACGCCGGGCACGGACTCGTCGACGCCGAGCGCATCGACGAGGAGCCGGTGGGTCCCGCGACCGGTCTTGCGCTCGAGCTCGACGACAGCCGCGTGCAGGAGTGCGTCGTTGCGGGCGGCGACCCACACCTCGAGCGCAGCCGCGAACAGGTCGCCCGAGAACTGCTCCCCCAGCACGTGCACGACACGGCGTACTCGGTCAGGGCCGTCCTCCAGCTCCTCGAGAGCGCTTCGGTGCTCCTCGTTGCGGATCTCCGTGAGGTGCTCGACGGCCGCAATCACCAGGTCGTTCTTGGTCGGGAAGTGGTGCAGCTGAGCGCCGCGGCTCACCCCCGCCCGCTCGGACACGAGTGTGGTGGACGTGCCGGACCAGCCCTTCTCGACAAGGCAGGCGACCGTCGCCTCGAGCAGACGCAGACGCATGGCGCGGGTGCGTTCCTCCTGGGGAACGCGAGCGGGTGCGGCCGGCGACGTCACGCGCCCATCGTGGTCCTGGACAAACAAACAGTCAAGCCTGACTTTTTGTTGCAGTCGCGGGTTCCCTGATTCGGGACAGAGACCGGTCTAGGCTCCGAGCGAGAGCAGCCCCAGGAGGAGGAACCCCATGAGCGACCAGGCACCACCGCCCCCGCCACCGCCACCGCCACCCGGCGACGTCCCGCCGCCACCCCCGCCGCCCCCCGGGTACGGCGCCCCGCAGCCGGCATCGGTCGGGGGCTACGAGCTCGCCGAGTGGCCTCAGCGCGCCCTCGCCTTCCTCATCGACGCGATCGCACCCACCATCGCGATCTACCTCGTGTTCGCGATCATCGGCGCCGCGCTCGACTCGGGCGCGATCATCATGCTCGGCTGGCTGGCTGCCATCGGTTGGATCGTCTACAACTACGGCTATGTCGGTGGAACGACCGGCCAGAGCATGGGCAAGAAGATCGCCGGCATCAAGCTCGTCAACGTGAACACGGGACAGCCGGTAGGCGCCGGGATGGGAATCGCACGGTACTTCGTGCACATCATCGACTCGATCCCCTGCTACCTCGGCTTCCTCTGGCCGCTGTGGGACGCGCAGAAGCGGACGTTCACGGACATGATCCTGACCGACCAGCGGGTCGTGGTCGCACCCAAGGCCTGACCTCGATACGACGAAACGGGCCACCGGCGCGATCGCCGGTGGCCCGTTGACGTGTCTGCGTGTCAGACGATCTGCTCGCTGTCCCTGCGGGAGTGCGCGACTGCGTTCCGCTCGACGGCCTCGCGGAAGACCTGGACCTCATCCACCAGCTTCTCGACCGCGTCGCGGGTGAAGTGCAGGACGTGGAGGGGCGACGTCGCCACCACGGTTGCGCTCCTGAGCTTGTGGTGGAGCAGCGCAAGCTCACCGACGAGCTCGCCCGGCTCGATGGTGGCGAGCTCGCGGTGGTCCTTCTGGACCGACGCCGAACCCTCGAGCAGGACGTAGGACTTGTCGGCCGGTGTCTTCTCCACCATCAAGGACCAGCCCGCGGGGGTGGAGATCAGGCGACCCGCCTTGGCGATCGCCAGCAGGTCCTCCGCGCTGGCTCCCGGAAAGACGTTCAGCGCGCGCAGCCGCTGGGCGGCCTCACGAGCCTCGATGGTGCGGCGGCGCAGAAACTCGAAGCCAAGAACCTTCATGGGTGCACTCCTTGCGTAGGTTGCACCTCAGTCTGGTTGCCGGACCCGTGGCCCACATCCCCAAACCTGGTTAGTCCTTGTCGGAGGCCTTGCGCGCCGCGTCGCGGATCTCGAACAGCTCGGTGCCGAACTCGCCCAGGGCCCGCGCCACGTCACGCACTGCGTGCGTCACGATCGAGGTCACCTTGGCCACGGTCTCCGCGGCCGCGTCGAGGGTGCCCTCCACCGCGTCCTTGCCGATCTCGGCCTTGCTCAAGCGGTCGTTCATCGTGTCCTTCCCGTCCTCAGCGCGAGTGGGTCTTCGTGCTGGCCTCGATCGCCCGGCCGAAGGCCGGCACCTCGAGGCGGAGCTCGTCGACCGCTTCCTTGGTGAAGTGCAGCACCCGGAGCGGGGACGTGGCCACCACCGTGGCAGACCGAAGCTTGTGGTTGACCAGGGCCACCTCGCCGATCAGGTCACCGGCGGCGACCGTGGCGATCTCGAGGTCGCCCTTGCGGACCGATGCAGTGCCCTCGAGCATCACGTAGGACTTGTCGGCGGGCGTCTTCTCCATCATCAGGGACCAGCCCTCGACGACGGAGATCACCGTGCCGCGCTTGGCGATCGTGAGCAGCTGCTCGACGCTCGCGCCCGGGAAGACGTCGAGCTCCTCCAGTCGGGACGAGACCTCGAGTGCCTCCTGGCGGGCGAGCCGCCGCATGCCGAAACCAAGAACCTTCATGGGTGCGTCTCCTCGGTGGGTGGATTCCAGTGTCCGGGCTGGAACCCACCTGCCACAACGTGATTGCGGCCTCACCGAGGGTCGTGGGTCACGCAGTGTGCGCCAAGGCGGTGCGCTCGACGACCGCGCGGAACGCCGGAACGGTGGCGCACAGCTCCTCGACAGCCTCCCTGGTGAAGTGGAGGACCTCGAGGTCGGTGGCCGCGATCACCGTGGCGGTGCGCAGCTGGTGGTTCACGATCGCGAGCTCACCGACGAGCTCGCCCTCGTGGATCTGGGCGAACTCCTCCTGGCCGTGCCGGACCGACGCGAGGCCACGCAGGACGACGTACGCCTTGTCTGCGGGGGTCCTCTCCGCCATCAGCGACCACCCCTCACGGATGGTGACCAGGTGACCGGCGAGGGCGATCTTCTTGATGTCGCTCTTGGTGGCCCCCGGAAAGACGTCGAGCTCGGTCAGCCGGGCGGCTGCCTCCGAGACGTCGGGACGGGGCGGGGGGCCGTAGGACTGCAGTCCGAGATTCATGTCGACTCCTTCGTCGTGGGTGCACTTCCAGTGTTGGAAGGTGTCGTGGCGTCGGACAAGAGATGCCCGTCTCATCCGACGCCACACACGCTCAGGACGTGACGCTCGTCTCCCGCTTCGGCGTCGGGAGGGAGAGCCGCACGATCTTGCGGGCCACCGTCCAGAGCTGCCGGGGAAGCGAACCGGTGTTGTACTGCAGGCCGTAGCGCTCGCAGATCTCCTTCACCTCGACGCTGATCTCCGGGTACCGGCGGGCCGGGATGTCCGGGAACAGGTGGTGCTCGATCTGGTGCGAGAGGTTGCCCGAGAGGACGTGCAGCAGCTTGCCGCCGCTGATGTTCGCCGAGCCGAGCAGCTGCCGGTAGTACCAGTGGCCGCGGGTCTCGTTCTCGGCCTCCTCCTCGGTGAACGTCGCGACGCCCGTCGGGAAGTGGCCGCAGAAGATGATGTTGAAGGCCCAGATGTTGCGGACCAGGTTCGCGACCGCGTTGCCGGCCAGGGTGCTCAGGAAGAACGGGCCGGTGAGCGCCGGGAACAGCACGTAGTCCTTGAGGACCTGCCTGCCCATCTTCTTGCGGATGCGGCGCAGGACCGGCTTGGTCTCGTCCCAGCTGCGGGTGCCGTTCTTGATGTTCTCGACCTCGAGGTCGTGGAGAGCCACGCCCCACTCGAAGAACGTCATCAGCAGGAAGGCGTAGACGGGGTTGCCCAGGTAGTACGGACGCCACTTCTGGTCCTCGTCCATGCGGAGGATGCCGTACCCCACGTCACGGTCCTTGCCGAGGATGTTCGTGTACGTGTGGTGCATGTAGTTGTGGCCGTACTTCCAGTTCTCGGCGGGAGCCATGGTGTCCCACTCGAACATGCGGCTGGAGAGCCCCGGGTCACCCATCCAGTCGTACTGGCCGTGCATGACGTTGTGGCCGATCTCCATGTTGTCGAGGATCTTGCTGATCGACAGCGAGGCGACCGCGAGGGGCCAGGCCGGCGGCAGGTAGAAGAGCGCGCGACCGGCGACCTCGAAGCGACGCTGGTACTTCACGATCTTGCGGATGTACGCCGCGTCCTCCTCGCCGAGCCTGGCGACGACCTTCTGCCGGATGGCGTCGAGCTCGGCGCCGAAAGCCTCGATCTCCTCCGGCGTGAGCTTGCCGCTGGAGCGGGTGCGGGTGTACGTGCCGGTGGTGCCGGTGTCTTCGATGAGCGCGGGGCGCTCGTCCATGAGAGTCATGGGGTTCTCCTTCGTGGTGGAGGTGCGGTGGTCAGAGCTCGATCGAGCAGGAACCGACGGGCTGGGAGACGCAGATCCGGATCTGCTCGTCCGGGAGGCTGGACTCCTCGCCGGTGAGGATGTTCTTGACGGTGCCTTCGGGCTTGTTCTTCACGCAGCTGAAGCAGATGCCCATGCGGCAGCCGGACTCCGGCGTGAGGCCCGCAGCCTCGGCCTGCTCGAGGATCGAGGCGCCGCTGTTCGGGGCGGTCTTGCCCGCCTTGGTGAACGTGACGTCGCCCTCGGCGTTGCCGGTGGCCACCATCGGGGGCTTGAAGAACTCGACGCGGAGCTTGTCGCTGGCGACGTATGCCGCCTGCACCTTGTCGATGAGGCCGGCCGGGCCGCAGGCCCAGGTGTCGACGGTCTCGAAGTCGGGCACGAGCTCGCGCAGCGCCTCGGCGGTGAAGAACTCTCCCTGGCCGGCCTCGGGGTAGATCAGGTGCCGGTGCACGTTCGGCGGGAGCGACGCCAGCTCCTTGGCGAAGATCTGGTGGTCAGCCGACTGCGCGTAGTGCAGGAAGGTGATCGTGCCGCCGTACCCGCGACGCATGAGCGTGCGGACCATCGACATCACCGGCGTGATGCCCGAGCCGCCCGAGATGAAGACCAGATGGGTGGGCAGCGGCTCGGGGAGGGTGAAGTCCCCGGCGGCCTGGGACAGGTGGACGATCGTGCCCGGCTTCGCCTTCTCGACGAGGTACTTGCTGACCTGGCCGTCGGGGTTCGCGCGGAGCGTGATGGTGATCCGGTCACCGCGGCGACTCTCCGGCGAGCTGACCGAGAAGCAGCGCGTCGTTCGACGGGCGCCCTCGATCTCGATGCCGAGCTGGACGTACTGGCCCGCCAGATGGCCGTTCCAGGTCTTGGTGGTCTGGAGCTCGATCGTCGCGACGGGGGCGCCGGCCTGCGTCTCGCGGGTGACCGAGACGACCTTGGCGCGGACCTCCTCGGCCGCCCACATCGGGTTGACGATCTCGAGGTAGCGGTCGACTCCGTGCGGCGACGTGAGCGCGGCGACAACGGGCGACCGGAGGATCGTGGTGGTGATGCTCATGGTTTCTCCCTGGATTCAGTGAACATCCGTACACCAATAGAGTGCACAGGTGTGCACTGGGATTGCAACAGGAACCAGGGTGATGCCCACCACGTCAGTGAACATGTGTTCACTGGGGTGTAACCTGGGTACATGACCGAGGAGCTGAGCCGCAACGAGCGCAAGGAGCGCACCCGGCAGGCCATCCTGGACGCCGCGCTGGAGCTCAGCGCCGAGGGCGGCCTGGCCACGCTGTCGCTGCGCTCGGTCGCGAAACGAGTCGGGATCGTCCCCACGGCCTTCTACCGGCACTTCGCCTCGGTGGAGGAGCTCGGCCTCGCACTGGTGGACGAGTCGTTCGCTTCGCTGCGCGAGATGCTCCGGGAAGTCCGCCGTGACACCCGCGACATCGAGAGCGTCATCTCGAACTCGGTGAAGATCCTGGTCAAGAACGTCAACGAGCGCCCCGACCACTTCCGGTTCGTCGCCGTCGAGCGGATCGCCGGCCCGCCGCTTGTCCGCGAGGCGTTCCGACGGGAGATGGAGCTGATCGAGCTCGAGCTCGCCATGGACATCGGGCGCCTCGTCCCGAGCCCCTGGTCGAACGACGACCTGCGCACCGTCGCCAACCTGATGGTCACCGCCATGACCGGCGTCGTCGAGGCGATCATCAACGGCGCCGCCAGCAAGCCGGGCTGGGAGGACGAGGTGATCCGGCGCGCGGAGAGCCAGTTGCAGATGGTCGTGATCGGGGTCGCGAACTGGCGAAGCCAGTAGCCCGGTCAGTCGTCCTCTGCCTGGTCGTCCTGCGGGAGCAGCGGTCCGCGGCGGTACGTCCGTGCAGCGAGCTCCACGACCCAGGGGTCGGCCGCGAGCGCGGCACTCACGAACACGAGGTTGTACTGGAAGTCCCGCTGCACGTCCCGCAGCACCGGCACCATCCCGATCTCGCCGAACCAGCGCAACACGTCCCTGTCGAGCCACTGCCCGTCCCAGATGGTGGTGTTCTCGACCTCGATGTAGACGGCCGCCGCCCGCCGCAACGTCTTCTCACTGCCGGCGATCACGACCTCGGTCGCACCCTCGACGTCGATCCACACCGCGAGCGGTCGGTCGTCCGGAGGCACCACGTCGTCGAGCCGGACGCACTGCACCTCGACGGGCTCGGTGTGCTCGGTGCGGAGGTTCGAGCTGAGGCTGGCCATCTGGTTGACCCGCGCGAAGTCGAAGCCGTCGAAGTCCCGCGGGACATGGAGCGTGATCGGGCCGGTCTCGGGGCCGACGGCGAGGTTGCGGTAGTCCACCCCGGCCGCGAGCACCTCGTCCTTCCAGCGCGCGTGCACGAAGGGGTTCGCCTCGAAGGCGATCACCTCCGCCTCGGGCAGCGTCTCCCGCGCCCAGCGGCTGAAGCTCGCCTCGAACGCGCCGACCTCGAGGGTCAGGCGAGCTCCGGCGTGCACGACGATCTCCTGGAAAGCACGCAGCACCCGCCGGTTGATCCGGTGGCCGGGGATCCCTGAGCTGGTGGCGAGTGCGTGCAGGAAGCGGGACGGGTAGAGGATGGCGGCGTCCGAGACCATCCAGCCACCCTAGTCACATGAGCTTGCGGGCCACTGCAAGTGGGAGGTGCTTCAGCGCGAACCCGAGCGGCGCCCACGGCCAGCCCGGAACGCGGGCGGACGACTTCTCCTTCTCGATCGCGCTGACCATCGCCTTGACGCCCTTCTCCGTGGACGCCATCAGGAACGACGTCTCGGAGCGGGCCGACATCTCCGAGATGATGAAGCCCGGGTAGAGCACCGTCACCTTGATCGGCTTGCCGTAGACATCGGCGCGGAAGCCCTCGGCGAGGTGGGCGGCTGCGGCCTTGGTCGCGGCGTACGTCGTGAGGTTCTTCGGCATGCCGCGCACGGCGGAGACGCTGGAGATCATCACGAGATGGCCGGCGTTCTGCTTGCGAAAGATCTCGGCCGCGGCCTCGGTCTGCGCCAGCGCACCGATGAAGTTCGTCTCCGCGGTCTGCCGGTTGGCGTCGAATCGGCCGGTGCCGAGCGGCTGGCCCTTGCCGAGGCCGGCGTTCACGATCACCTTGTCGAGATGGCCGAGCTCGGCGGCGAACTCGTGGAAGACCCGGAAGACGGCGTCGTGGTCGTTGACGTCCAGCGCCTTCACGAGCACCTTCACGTTCGGGTGCTCGTTCGCGATCTCCTTCTGCAGCTCCTCGAGCCGCTCGGTACGGCGGGCGCAGACCGCGACGTCGTACCCCTTGGCGGCGAACTGCCGGGCCATCTCGGCGCCGAGCCCGGAGCTGGCGCCGGTGATCAGGACGTTCGTGGTCATCAACGGTTCCTATCGGTACGTGACGTGGTCTGGCTCGAGGTGGACGTGGTCGTTGTAGGACACCATCGAGGTGCCCGACCGGCCGACCACGAGCTTGGTGATGCTCGCGTTCGTCGTGACGCGGTTGAGGTTCTGCCAGAGGTCGGGACCACCCCCGAGGAGGCGCGACGCGACCGCGGCAATGGCGCCGCCACTGGTGAAGACGACGGCGGTGTCCTGCGGCGCGATCGCGGCGAGCACGCGACCGAGGGCTGCGTCCACCCGCGACGTGAACGCCGCGAACGACTCGTCGTACCGGTCGTCGTGGCCGCCCTTCATCCACTCCTCGGTGGCCTGCTCGAACCAGCGCTGGAAGGCGCGGCGCTCGATGGCCGCGTCGTCGGCGTCCGGAGGCGTGTGCGCAGCGAGGACCTGCAGGTGGTCGAACTCGTTCCAGCCGGCGTCCTCGACCGCGTCGTCGAAGCCGGCGCACTCGGCGGTCTCGCGGTGCCGCAGCATCGAGCCGCGTACGGCGTACGCGGGCTTGATGCCGCGGTCCCGGAGCGCCTGGCCGAGGATGCGGCCCTGCTCCTCGCCCCGCGCCGACAGCTTGTCGTAGTCGGCGGCGCCGAACGACGCCTGGCCGTGCCGGACCAGCAGGATCACGCTCATCCCAGGAGTTCCTGGATGCGTCGGTCGAGGATCTGCACGCCCGGACCGAAGAGCGCGAACAGCTCGTTCGACGTCTGCTTGTGGAAGTAGCGGTAGTAGATCTGCTGTGCGATGACGGCGTTCCGGAACAGTCCGAAGACCTCGTAGAAGCGCCACTGCTCGGGGGTGAGGTCGAAGCCCATCCGCTCGAGGTACGCCGTCACGAACTCGTCCCGCGTGATCATGCCGGGCAGGTGCGTGGGCACCCGCCGCATCAGCTGCACATCCTCCGGGTCGTCGGCCTGCACCCAGAACGCGATCGCACCCGCGAGGTCCATCAGCGGGTCGCCCAGGGTGGCCATCTCCCAGTCCAGGATGCCGACCACCTTCGTCGGGTCGTCCTTGCTGAAGACCATGTTGTCGATCTTGAAGTCGTTGTGGATCACGCAGGTCGCGACGTCCTCGGGCTGGTTCGCGTCGAGCCAGGCCATCACGCTCTCGAGGTCGGGGTTGTCGGGCGTCCGTGCGTTGCGGTACCGCGTCGACCAGCCCTCGACCTGGCGGCGCACGTAGCCGGTGCCCTTGCCGAGCTCGGACAGTCCTGCTGCGGCGGGGTCGACCGAGTGGAGCTCGGCGTACACCTCGACGACGTTGAGGCAGAGCTGACGTGCCTGCTCCGGCGACAGGGGTACGTCGGCCGGCCACTCGCTCCGGGGGATCACGCCGTCGATGCGACCCATGACGTAGAAGTCAGACCCGATGACGGCGTGGTCGTCGCAGAACCCGATCATCGGCGCGACGTAGGGCAGCACGGGCGCGAGCTTCGACTGGATCGTGAACTCGCGGTGCATGTCGTGCGCGCCCTTGGCCTTGGTGCCCATCGGGGCGCGGCGAAGGATCAGGTCCCTGGTTCCGGCACCGGCGGGGTAGCGCAGCAGGTAGGTGAGGTTCGAGGCGCCGCCGGAGAACTGGCGGACCTCCGGCTCGCCCTCGATGCCGGCGGTCTCCTTCAGCCACACCGAGACGGCGTTGACGTCGAAGGCGTCCTCGTCGCGGACGGGTCGGTCGTTCACGTTCTAAGCCCTCTCGCTGTCGGCCCGGTCCAGCTTCTCGGCCTGGTCGCGCATCATCCGGTCGTACGCCGGCCGGTCGGACCACTTCAGAAAGTACGCGAACCGCGCAGCCTCATCGGGCACGATCACGTCATCGCCCTTCTCCATGCCCTCGAGGACGGCGGCCGCGATGTCGTCGGCGGTGACCTTCGAGCTCGCCACCAGCTTGCCGATGACCTTGCCGACCGTCTCGTCCGAGCCCTGCATCGAGTCGACGAGGTTGGTGCGGAAGTACGACGGGCAGACGGCGGACGCCTTCACGCCGTACTGCGCGAGCTCGTGGCCCGCGGTCTCGGTGAACGCCACGACCGCGGCCTTGACCGCGTTGTAGGAACCCATGCCGGCCGGGTGCACCAGGCCGGCGAGCGAGGCGACGTTCACGATGTGGCCGGAGCGCTGCTCCTTGAACATCGGCACGAAGGTCTTCGTGCCGCGGACGACGCCGAACAGGTTGATGTTCGTGATCCACTCCCACTCGTCCAGCGTGCAGAGGTCGATGCGACCACCGCCGGCGACGCCGGCGTTGTTGACGAGCACGTCGAGCCCGCCCCAGTTCGCCTGCACCCAGGAGTACGCCGACGCCCAGTCGGCGTCCGAGGTGATGTCGAGGGTGAACTCCCCATCGACCCGGTCGGTCGCGAGCACCTCGTCCCCACGAGCCCGGAAGGCTCTCGTCAGCGCGGCGCCGAGTCCGGAGGCAGCCCCGGTGACGAGAACCCTCACTTGTACTTCCCCAGCTCGAGCCGCGCGATGACCCCGCGGTGCACCTCGTCGGGGCCGTCGGCGAGGCGCAGCGACCGCGCACCGACCCAGGCCCCCGCCAGGGGGAAGTCGTCGGTCATGCCACCGGCGCCGTGCAGCTGGATCGCCATGTCGATCACGTCGAGCGCCATGTTCGGGACCTCGACCTTGATCTCGCTGACCGCCGAGAGCGCCTCGAGCGACATGCCCTGGTCGAGCAGCCAGGCGGCGTTCAGGACCAGGAGGCGGGACCGGTTGATCGCGATGCGGGCGTCGGCGATGCGCTCCCGGTTGCCGCCGAGGTTCACGATCGGCTTGCCGAAAGCCTGCCGCTCCGTCGCGCGCTTGATCGCCAGCTCGAGGGCACGCTCGGCAAGACCGATGGCACGCATGCAGTGGTGGACGCGACCCGGACCAAGACGGCCCTGGGCGATCTCGAACGCGCGGCCGGGGCCGAGCAGGACGTTGGACGCGGGCACCCGGACGTTGTCGAAGGTGACCTCACCATGGCCGAGGGGCTCGTCGTAGTAGCCCATCGTGTTCAGCATCCGGTCGATCGTCACGCCAGGGGCGTCGCGCGGGACGAGCACCATGGTGTGGCGAGAGTGCCGGTCGGCGTCCGGGTCGGACAGGCCCATGAAGATGAGGATCTTGCAGTCCGGGTTGCCCACACCGGT
Source organism: Nocardioidaceae bacterium (assembly GCA_035699605.1). Lineage (GTDB taxonomy): Bacteria > Actinomycetota > Actinomycetes > Propionibacteriales > Nocardioidaceae > SSC3. The sequence goes on from DASSPN010000015.1 coordinate 17,683, forward strand.
GGAGAACCACTTGGTGCCGTTGATGACGATCTCGTCGCCGTCGGGGATCGCGGTAGCAGCCATGTTCGTCGCGTCCGACGAAGCGACGGCCGGCTCGGTCATGCAGAAGGCGCTCCGGATGTCCGCCCGCAGGAGCGGCTCGAGCCACTCCTTCTTCTGCTCCTCCGTGCCGTAGCGGAGCAGCACCTCCATGTTGCCGGTGTCGGGAGCGTTCGAGTTGAAGACCAGGGGTGCGAGGAACGAGCGGCCCATCACCTCGGCCAGGGGCGCGTAGTCGGTGTTCGACAGGCCCTGCCCGCCGTCGGTGCCGAAGTCGGCGGCGTAGCGGCCCGCGTGCTCGGCCGGCAGGAAGAGGTTCCAGAGGCCCTGGGCACGGGCTCTCCCCTGCAGCTCCTTGATCAGCGGGTGCGGGGTCCAGGCGTCGCCTCCGCTCAGGCGTGCCTGGGTGATGTCGTGGTGGATCTGAGCCTCGACCGGCTCGATCTCGGCGTCGACGAACGCGCGGACGCGGTCGCGGAGGTCCGCTGCGCGCGGGGAGAGTCCGAAGTCCATGGGCTTGACCCTAGTCGCTTGTTGAGCAATGCTCAATAGTGTGTCGGATGGATCACGCAAGCGGCTGAGTGCCGACGACCGTCGCCGCCAGCTGCTCGGGATCGGACTGTCCAAGCTCATCGAGAAGCCCATCCAGGAGCTCTCCCTGGACGAGGTCGCGGCCGAGGCCGGGATCTCCCGCGGCCTGCTCTTCCACTACTTTCCGACGAAGAACGACTTCTACGTCGAGTGCATGGCGGCGGCCGGCCGCCGCATCCTCCGCACCACCAAGCCGGACGAGAACGAGCCCGGTGACGTCCAGGTCGCGAGCATGGTGAGGCTCCTGCTGGAGCGGATCAGCCGCCGCCGCGAGTTCTACCTGTCCCTGATCCAGCCGGCCCACGACCCGCGCCTGGTGCAGGTCCACGAGAACGTCCGTACCGTGCTCACCGACCGCGTCCTGGCCGCCCTCGCGCTGGACGAGGCCCGGCGACCGCTGGTCCACGCCTGGTGGTCCTACGTCGAGGACCGCGGGCTGTCCTGGACCGACCGGGCGACCGACCGGGCGACCGACCGGGCGACTCCTGACCCCGAGGCGCTCGCGACCCACTGCACGTCCGCGCTCCAGGCGCTCCTCGCCCTGGAATGAGAAGGACCGCGGGCTCTCAGGTTCCGCGGATATGCTCCGGTCACCATGAGGACCTCCCGTCACCGCACGCTCGCGAGCGCCCTGGCGCTGCTCGCGCTCACGGCGTGCGGCGGTGGCGACGACGACGCCGCCGAGGCCCAGAGGAAGGCCGACGAGAAGACCGCCTCCACCAGCATCGCCGAGTACTGGCAGGCGACCGGCATCGCGGCGGAGAAGGCCGACTGCCTCGGCGAGAAGACCGTGGCCGAGTTCGGCGTACCTCACCTCCAGGACCTCGGCATCCTCGACGACGAGCTCGAGACCTCGACGACCATCGCGACCGGCTTCAAGTCGGCGGCGGACGCCCCGAAAGCCGCCACGATCGTTGTCGACTGCCTGACGCTGCCCGGGATCATGGCGCAGCAGTACCAGCTCACCGACGACGCCGTTGCCCAGTGCCTGGCGGACGCGTACGGCCGCGACCGGATGATCGAGGCGATGTCTTCGCAGATGCAGGGCCAGCCCGCCGACGCGACCCCTGACGAGGTCACGACGGCGATGGAGACGTGTGTTGAGAAGTAGGTACGGCATCCCGATCGCCCTGGCTCTTCTGGCGCTGACCGGCTGCGGGCTCGAGGGCGCCGACAAGGACGTCGCGAACCTGCTGGCCGACGCACTGCCCGCCGAGTACACCGGTCTCACCGCCGAGGAAGCCACCTGCGTCGCCGAGCACTGGGTCGAGGAGATCGGTCGCCCGGCGCTGAAGAAGGGCGGCCTGCTCGGTGAGCAGGACACCCTCGTCGGGAACGTCCGCGAGGTGGAGCTGAGCGAGGACGACGCGGCAGAGGCGTACGCCGGCTTCGACGACTGCACCGACGTACGTGCCCTCGTGAGCGGCATGGTCACCAGCCTCTTCGAGGCCGACGAGCAGCAGTCCGCGTGCATCGACGACAAGGTCACCGGCGACGCCGTCGAGCGCTGGATCGTTGCCGACCTGCAGGGAGACCCGGTCGACAACGTGTACGTCGTGGCCGGGCGTGACTGCATGTCGACGGCGGCGGCGGATGCTCGCGCGGTCAACGCGATCTCCGGCGGTCTCGGCAAGCGCGAGGGAATGACACCCGAGCAGGCGCGCTGCGTCGGAGAGCAGATGGTCGAACGGATCGGCGTCTACGAGCTGACCGCGGCCGGCGTGCTCGACGAGCAGCAGCAGCTGGTCGAGGGGATGCAGGGCGTCGAGCTGAACGAGACCGACGCCAACCTCGCCGCCGACGCCACGCAGGCCTGCGTGAGCATGGAGGACATGCTCAGCGCCACCCTCGCGGGCGGCGGTGAGTCAGGAGCGGGTGCCGAGGTGAAGGCCTGCTTCGGCGCGGCCTTCGACGACGAGAGGTTCCACGCGTACCTGGTGCAGGCGTACATGGGCCGCGCCGGGACGGGCCTCGACGAGGAGACGACGCAGGAGCTCGCGGACTGCTTGAGAGCGGTCCTGGAGGAGAAGCAGGAGCAGGACTAGGACGCGACCGTGGACACGACGTTGCAGCGGATCTCCGGGTCCGCCCATGCAGCGGCCGTCTGCACCAGCCGGTAGGCCGAGAAGATCAGGAACGGTGTCGCCAGGATCAGCGTCCAGTCGACACCGACCCGGGACGTCACGGCGAAGAGCATGCCGGTCAGCGTCGTCGTCAGCGCCAGCCGCGAGGAGTAGCCGACCATCACCAACGGTGGCGCCGGCGTCGCCCGAGCGCTCCGCATGTCCACCGCGTAGGGGCGGCTGACGGACCAGCGCAGCGAGCGCGACACCACCTGCAGCACCACGACGAGGGCGCAGACGAGGACGGCGACCAGCTCGCTCGCCGTGGGGACGCCCGCCCGTAGGGAGGCGAGCACAAGTGTCAGCAGTGTGGCGAAGAGGAGCACCTCGGTGAGCACGACCGCCCGCGAGACGAACACGAGCTTCGGTGCGACGGGCAGGCTGTCACGCCACAGGGCACCGCGCCCGTCGAGGCACCAGGAGTTCACGCCGAAGAGGAGCGCACCTCCCGAGGCGACCAGCCCCGGAAGGATCGTGAGCATCGACCACTCCAGCGCGCCGGCGACGGCGACGGCACCCGGCATCAGGCCGAGCACGAACAGGCCGCGGCGCAGCGGCACCGAGCGCCAGATCCCCACCCTGTCGGTGCGGAGCAGGGCAGCGAGCTCGGTGCGTGGCGTCGCCCGCGGGCGGTACGGCGCCGACTCGAGCTTGAGCTCGTCGCGGGGCTGACGGGCGGCGACCGCTCCGGCCACCATCGCCCCGAGCGCAACGGCGACGAGGATCGCCGCCGGCAGGGCGGCGAAGCGCAGCACCCAAGGCAGCAGGTCGGGGGTGTCGAACAGGATCGGCTGGACGATCCAGAGCGGCACCCGGCTGTTGTCCAGGAGCGGGACCAGCTTGTCATCGGCCACGAGGTAGGCCATCCCGATCGTGCTGGCCGCCCCGAGCGCCCGCACGCCCCAGACTCCGCCCGGACCGCGACGTAGCCACTCGATGCCCCAGGCGACGACCTGGGCGATCGAGGTGCCGGTGGCGAGCCAGAGCATCACCAGGAGCTCCGACGGGATGATCTTCCAGCTCGGTCCCACGACATACGAGACCGAGCCCATCAGCGTCCACGACTGCAGCAGCCACGCGACGTTGAGCGGAGCCATCATCAGGGCGCCGAGGTGGTCGGTGGTGGCGCTGACCGGGAACGCGACGCCCTGGTCACGCGGCAGCAGCTCCCGGCCGCCGCCGGTGGCGGCGGCGGACACGATCGAGATGACGAGCACGCCGAGGAGCGCCGACGGAAGCAGGGTGGCGACATTCAGCCGACGGCCGTCGCCCTCGGGGAGGTACGCCGGGAGCCAGGACACCAGGACGGTGATGACCACGATGGTGCCGACGCCGATCGCGGCGTACCGGCGTGACTTGCCGCGGAGCGTGCCGGCACGGAAGGCGAAGAGCGCACGTGCGTCGGCGGTCGCCCGACGCGCCTCGCCGAACCAGCCCTCCTTCGCGCGGGAGGTCTCAGTCGAGGAGAGAGCGGTAGACACCGGCGCCCGCCTCCCCCTTCATCTCGGCGGCGGGTACGGCGGCCACAGCCGAGCCGCCCCGGAGCACAATGGCGTCCTGGCACGCCTCGACGGCGAGCTCACGCAGGTGGGTGGAGACGAGCACGGCCGCACCGCGCGCACGAGCGTCGGCGATGACATCCATGGTGGCCTCGACGCCGAGCGGGTCGACGCCGTCGAACGGCTCGTCGAGGAGCAGCACCTGGGGCTGGTGGAACGCGGCGAGAATCACCGACAGTCGACGTCCCATGCCGTGGCTGAAGCCCGCGGTCACGCGGTGGGCGGCCGCACCGAGGTCGAAGCGCTCCAGGAGCTCGCGAGCCCTTTCCTCCCAGCCTTCCTCCACCCGGCGTAGCCGGGCAGCGAGCTGGAGGTGCTCCCACGGCGTGGCCCGTGGCACGGTGCCGCCCACGTCGGGGCAGTAGCCGGTCAGCCGCTTCACGGCGAGGGTGTCGGTGCGGATGTCGTGCCCGCAGACGTTGACGATGCCGCCGGTGGGCGGGATGACACCGGCCAGGACCCGCATGGTCGTGGACTTGCCCGCTCCGTTGCGACCCAGCAGGGCGGTCGCGCTACCGGGCTGGACCTGGAAGCCGATGCCGCGAACGGCATCGACCGGTCCGAACCGGACCCAGAGCGCGGTGACGTCGACGAGCGGGGAAGACATAAGGAGAAGTCTCCCAAGTGGAGGAAGGGGCCGTCAGGGAAATCGTGAACGCGGGGGTTCGCAATGCAGGGTCCCCTGGGAGCCAGCGGCCAAACCTCAGGGGGCTCGGCGCCGGCCCAGCCCCTGATCCCGGGCGCGCGCGGCGACGTCTGCCCGCGTGCCACCCAGCTTGGTGAGGATGCTCGAGACGTGGTTGCGGGCGGTCTTCGGCGACAGGAAGAGGGCCGTGGCGATCTCGGCGTTCGACCGACCAGCGGCCACGAGGTCGAGCACCTCGAGCTCGCGCTCGGTGAGGCCCGGAAAGGCGGGGGCTCCTGCGGAACCGGTACGACGCCCCGCCTGGAGCAGGAGGGCGGCCGCGACCTGCTCCCCGAAGACGGCCTGTCCCCGGGCCACGCTGCGCAGTGCCCGCTCGATGTCCTCCGGCTCGGCGCCCTTCACGAGGTAGCCCTGTGCGCCGGCACGGACCGCGCCTGCCAGGACGGCAGGCTCCTCGGACATGGTCAGGACGACGACGGCCAGGTCAGGGTTGGCCCTCCTCAGGGCCTGCGTCGCCTCGATGCCGTCCATGCCGGGTAGGCCGAGATCCACCACCGCGAGGTCGGCGGACGCCGCAGCCGGCAGGGCGGACTCGGCATCGCCGTACGCGCCGGTCACCTCCCAGCCGACCATCGAGGCCACCAGGCTGACCACCGCCTGCCGGTACAGCGGGTGGTCCTCCACCACCAGCACCCGGACCAGGCCGGCGGTCACCGTCTGTCTCCGGGAAGCCACCCGACGACCTCGGTGCCCCCCGCGGGACGGGTGCCGACGGTCAGCCAGCCTCCGACTTCCTCCGCACGCTCGACCATGCCGCGCAGCCCGACACCCGGCGAGGCCGCCGGATCGATGCCGCTGCCGTCGTCCGCGACCCGAAGGACCAGCCCGCCGTCGTACCCGACCTCGACGTCGACCTGCGACGGCGACGCGTGCCGGACGGCGTTGGTCGCCGCCTCGAGCACGATCCGAAAGGCTGCGACCTCGACCGCAGCCGGCAAGGCCGGAAGCTGGCCGGTCGTGACCTGGATGGTTGGCCCGAAGCGCTCGAGCCCCTGAACCGCGTCGGCGAGCGCAGCCTCGAACCCGAGCTCGTCGAGGCCGGCCGGCAGCAGACCCTGGCAGATCCTCCGGACCTCGGCGACCGCGCGCTGGACCTCATCGGCGAGGGCATGAACCGTCGGGGTGTCGTCACCGGCACGGCTCTCCAGCTGCCGCAGCCCGAGCCCGATCGCTGCCAGGGACGGGCCGAGTCCGTCGTGCAGCTCGCGCGGAGCCGAACCCGCTCCTCCTCACGCTCGCCGACCAGGCGCCGACGGGAGGCCGACAACGAGTCGAGCCGGCGGTGCAGGCCCTCGACGTCCGCCCGCTGGTCGAGGAGGCGGTGGCGGAGCACCGCGACGCCGACCGTGAGCGGGAGCGCGGACCCGGCGGTCAGCGCAAGCAATGACTGGGCGGGACCGTTCCCCGAGGGCAGCGAAGCCGCCACGACGACGAGGAGCCCCGCGATCGCGAACCCGCGCACCTGGCCCGGCAGGTCGCTGTCGGGGCTCGCGCGTCGGTACTTCACGGCCAGGGACGCGAGCCCCAGCACGGCGCTGACGAGCAGGAGGAGGAAGGAGACGCTGCCGACCGCGGACCAGAGACCCTCGCGGCCGATGCCCACCGGGTTGGTCACCGACGGGTGGTCGCCCAACGGCCCGGGCGTGAGTGCCACCGCACTCGCCAGCCCGAGGGTCGCCACCACGCCCAGGATCGGAGCCAGCACCCACCGCGGACCGGGCAGCCGCCCGTCGGGGTAGAGCACGAGGCCGAGGCCGAGCAGGGGAGCGGCTCCGAACGCCCAGACCCAGCTGGAGAGCCAGGCCACGAGCTCGGTCGCGGGCAGTCCCTCGCGAGCCCAGGCGTAGGCCGGGAGCACCAGCGACGAGCCCAGACCCACCACCGTGTACAACACCGCCAGCCGACGCAGGCCAACCGGAAGGGGCCGGGTCGACCACATGCCCGCCGCCACCGTGGTGAAGCCGAGGGCGAGCGGGACGTTCACCCAGGCCTCACCCTTGATGTAGTCGCCCTGCGACGAGGTGAGACCGAGCGTGAGCCCGACCGCCACGAGAGCACAGGCGGCAGCAGGCAGCACCAGCCACGGCCACCATCCGGCGACCGTGGCTGCGCGCGTCGTACTCACGTGGTCATTCTTCAGTGACCGACGCCCGTCAGGGCGGGGTTCGCGCCGACTGCACCCTCCGCGTCGTCGGTGCGCGACATCGCCGTCACGACGGCCAGGGCGATCATCCAGAGGAGGAGCAGGAGGAACGGGATCGGCACGTAGCTGTCCGGCGCGGCGACACCGACGCCACCGGCCACGACCCCCAGGGCTCCTGCCACCGCCGGCCACCAGGCCAGCCAGCGCGACGTCTCGGTCCGGAGCAGGCCAACGCCCACGGCACACAGTGCAGTGCTGAGCAGCAACCCGTAGAGGACGAAGCCCATGCCTCCGATGGCGACGAGCGCGTCGACGAGGTCGGCCCCGAGGGCCTCGGCGTCCCGGTAGGCGACCATCACGGGTGCGACGGTCGCGAGCTTGACCGCGGTCGCGGCGGCGGCGGCGATCGCGGTCACCACTGCCGCCACGGGCGCGCGGTCGCGGAGCCGGACGCTGAGGATCCCGAGCAGGACGATCGCCGCCAGGAAGCCCGCGATCTCGAGGGCCATGGCCACGTACGCCGGGGTGGGCAGGCCCTGCGCGAGCACGTCGAGCCGTTCCTGGCCGGTCCCCTCGGGGCCGGCGTAGATCCCGTTGCCGACGAGCGGACCCAGGCTGGCGAGAAGGGCGGAGCTGGTGAGGAGGGTTTTCTTGGTCATGGCACCACGCTGGCCGCAGAAGGCGTCCCTGCGCATGGTGCCGGTGTCCCGTTCGCCCGGGACAGGACCGGTCACACCTCGTCGCGCCCCGAGCGGTCCCGCCGGAAGATCTTCTCGCCGAGCCACACGACCGGGTCGTACTTCCGGTCCACCACGCGCTCCTTCATCGGGATGATCGCGTTGTCGGTGATCTTGATGTGCTCGGGGCAGACCTCGGTGCAGCACTTGGTGATGTTGCACATCCCGAGTCCGGCGGCGTCCTGGGCGAGCTTCCGCCGGTCGTTCGTGTCGAGCGGGTGCATGTCGAGCTCGGCGTACCGCAGGAAGAAGCGCGGGCCGGCGAAGGCGGGCTTGTTGTCCTCGTGGTCACGGACGACGTGGCAGGTGTTCTGACACAGGAAGCACTCGATGCACTTGCGGAACTCCTGTCCGCGCTCGACGTCGACCTGCATCATCCGGCGCTTGCCGTCCGCATCGCGAGGGGTGGGCGCGAAGGCCGGGACCTGCTTGGCCTTCTCGTAGTTGTAGGACACGTCCGTGACCAGGTCGCGGATGACCGGGAAGGTCCGCATCGGGGTGACCGTGATGGTCTCCTCGGGGTCGTAGTCGGCCAGGCGCGTCATGCACATCAGCCGCGGACGCCCGTTGATCTCGGCGGAGCACGAGCCGCACTTGCCGGCCTTGCAGTTCCACCGGATCGCCATGTCGCCGGCCTGGGTCGCCTGCAGCCGGTGCAGGGCGTCGAGGACGACCTCGCCCTCCTCCACGCCGACCACGTAGTCCTGGAGCGACCCCCCGGACTGGTCGCCGCGCCAGACGCGCATCTTCAGGTCGTAGCTCACGTCACGCTCCTTCGAACAGTGTCTTGAGCTCGTCCGGCATCACCGGGAGCGGCTGGTGCTTGAGGTCGACAGACTCCCCGGACTCGGCGAGGGTGAGCACGAGGTTCAGCGCCCCCCACTCGGGGTTGGGGCCGGGGTAGTCGTCGCGCGTGTGCCCGCCGCGGGACTCCTGCCGTTCGAGGGCCGCCTTGGCGATGCACTCCGAGACGATGAGCATGTTCGCGAGGTCCAACGCGAGGTGCCAGCCGGGGTTGTACTGGCGGTGTCCCTCCACCGAGAGCCTCTTGGCACGCTCCTTGAGCTTCTCGATCTCCACCAGGGACTCTCGCAGCTCGCTCTCGTGGCGGATGATCCCCACCAGGCGCTGCATGACGTCCTGGAGGTCCTTCTGGATGGTGTAGGGGTTCTCCCCGCCCTCCTCGTGAAAGGGGGCGAGCGCGCGCTGCTGGGCCGCCTTGACCTGCTCGTCAGTGACCTGGGGACGGCCCTCGCGAGCCCGGTACGACGCGTACGCCGCGTTGTGTCCGGCGCGGCGGCCGAAGACCAGCAGGTCGGAGAGCGAGTTGCCGCCGAGCCGGTTGGAGCCGTGCATACCGCCCGCGACCTCGCCGGCGGCGTACAGGCCGTGGACGAGCGACTCCTCGGTGTCCGCGTCGACCTCGACGCCACCCATCACGTAGTGGCAGGTCGGGCCGACCTCCATCGGCTCGGTGGTGATGTCGACGTCCGCGAGCTCCTTGAACTGGTGGTACATCGAGGGGAGCCGGCGGCGGATGAAGTCCGCGTCCCGCCGCGAGGCGATGTCGAGGAAGACACCGCCGTGCGGTGATCCCCGGCCGGCCTTGATCTCGGAGTTGATCGCGCGCGCGACCTCGTCGCGGGGCAGGAGCTCGGGCGGGCGACGGTGGTTCTTCTTGTCGGTGTACCAGCCCTCGGCCTCCTCGATCGTGTCGGCCGTCTCCTTCTTGAAGAACTCGGGGATGTAGTTGAACATGAACCGCTCGCCCTCGGAGTTCTTCAGCACGCCGCCGTCGCCGCGCACCGACTCCGTGACGAGGATGCCCTTCACCGAGGGCGGCCAGACCATCCCGGTGGGGTGGAACTGGACGAACTCCATGTTGATCAGGCTGCCGCCCGCGCGGAGCGCGAGCGCGTGGCCGTCGCCGGTGTACTCCCAGGAGTTCGAGGTGACCTGGTAGCTCTTGCCGATCCCGCCGGTGGCGAGCACGACGGCGGGCGCCACGAAGCTCACGAAACGGCCGGTCTCGCGCCAGTAGGCGAAAGCGCCGGAGATCCGGGGCGTCGAGGTCGACTTGTCGACAAAGAGCTCGGTGACCGTGCACTCCATGTACACGTCGATCCCGAGCGCCACCGTGCGCTGCTGCAGGGTCCGGATCATCTCCAGGCCGGTGCGGTCGCCGACGTGGGCGAGCCGGGCGTAGCGGTGGCCGCCGAAGTCGCGCTGGGAGATCAGCCCGTCCTGGGTGCGGTCGAAGAGGGCGCCCCACTCCTCGAGCTCGATGACCCGCTCGGGCGCCTCCTGGGCGTGCAGCTGAGCCATCCGCCAGTTGTTGAGCATCTTCCCGCCACGCATCGTGTCGCGGAAGTGCACCTCCCAGTTGTCCTCCGGGTAGAGGTTGCCCATCGCGGCGGCGATGCCGCCCTCGGCCATCACCGTGTGCGCCTTGCCCAGCAGCGACTTGCAGACGACCGCGACCCGAGCACCCGCGTCGTGGGCCGCGATTGCGGCCCGGAGGCCGGCGCCACCGGCCCCGATCACCACCACGTCGTACTCGTGCGTCTCGATCCCTGTGTCGGCGCCGGGGTCCATCCGGTTGCCGGTCATGGGATGCCTGGACTCAGTCACTTAGAAGAACCTCGGGTCGTCGAAGGTGCCGTTGGCGAGCAGGTAGATGTACAGGTCGACGAGTGCGACCGAGAAGAGGGACACCCACGCGTAGAGGGAGTGCTGGGCGTTGAGCTTGGAGACCAGGGTCCAGGCCTGGTAGCGGACCGGGTGCTTGGAGAAGTGCCGCAGCCGCCCACCGAGCACGTGCCGGCAGGAGTGGCACGACAGCGTGTAGAGCCAGATGAAGACCACGTTGATCAGCATCAGCAGCGTGCCGAGGCCCATGTGGCCCCACTCGTGGTCCTCGTTGCGGAAGGCCAGCACCACGTCGAAGGTCAGGATGCAGGCGACCGCGAGTGCGGCGTACCAGAAGTAGCGGTGGATGTTGTTGAGGATCAGGGGCAGCCGCTTCTCACCGGTGTACTTGCCGTGCGGCTCGGCCACGGCGCAGGCCGGTGGGCTCAGCCAGAACGCCCGGTAGTAGGCCTTGCGGTAGTAGTAGCAGCTCATCCGGAAGCCCAGCGGGAAGATCAGGATCACCAGTGCGGGGGAGAGCTGCCACCAGCTGAACGGCGTGCCGAAGTCACTCGACCCCTCGACGCAGTCGTCGGTCAGGCAGGGCGAGTAGAACGGCGAGAGGTACGGCGACGAGTAGTAGTGGTCACCCGAGAAGGCCCGCCAGGTCGCATAGACGACGAACGCCGTGAACACCACGAACGTGACCAGCGGGGCGAGCCACCAGTTGTCCTGGCGAAGGGTCTTGTCGGGGATCTGGGCACGGCGGGGACTGCGGACGCCGGTCGACATCGGTGCGAATTCCTCCTCCTGGTGCGGGGCGACGGGAGCGCGGCTGCTACTGAGCGTGCTGCGCCTCGGAGTCGCTCCCGTCCCAGAGGTTGTCGTCGTAGGGGGTGTCGTCGATGTGCACGATCTCCTGCTCGCCGGGGGCCTTGTGCCCTGGCTTCGGGTCGCCGATCTCGAGCAGGTCGTCCTTGAGCCGGGAGACGTCGGACAGGAGGCGCTTGACCCCCAGCGTGTCCCCGAACTCGTTGGCGACGCGCGAAGCGGCGGCGGTGAGGGAGTCGATGGCCGCTTTCGCGGCGGCGACGGCGTCCTGCGTCATGGTGACCAACCTCCGGTGACCTGGCTCACATTCGTCAGTGCGGCTGAGTCTTCCCCGGAAGTCCCCGTTTGAAAAGGGGAAACGCGGTTTAGGGGCGACGGTTGCGTACGACGACCGCGGCACCGGCGCCGGCCAGAAGGAGCAGCCCGGCCGTCACCACCACGAACAACGGCACAGCCGACTGCGCCGGCTCGTCACGATCGATGACCGCCGACTCCGTCACGGGTGCGTTGCCGTCGCCGGGCTCCGCGCCGTCGCCCAGAGCAGCAATGACCTCCTGCGGCTTGATGAACCCGCTGCCGCCGCACAGGTCCGCCTGCAGGCCGTCGTCGGTCCGCCGGAGGAAGAAGGCCCCCTTCTGCCGCGCGGAGAGCGCCGGGCCGTTGCAGTTCCCGTTGACGACCTCGAGCTCTGAAGGCACCTCGCCCTTGAGTACCCGGTCCACCCGCAGCAGAGCCCGTTCGTCGTCGAGCTCCTTGACCGCACCCAGCACGACCACGTCGGCCTGGTCGGCGTACTCCTGCACCGAAGCCATCCCGCACGAGCACGCGAACGCCGGCGCGGGAGCGAGAACAAGAGGAAGCGCCGGCAGGATCAGGAGCAGGAGCAGGGCACGTCGCATGCTGTCTGGGACGCGCGGTGACCCGCGTCGGTTCCTACAGCTGGTTGCTGTTGTTCTTCGAGTAGGCCTTCGCGAGGAAGATCAGGAAGCCGAAGACGCCCACGATGACGATGACCGAGATGACGCCGACCCAACGGCCGTTGTCCGTGGGCGGGGGCTCCGACGGAGGCACGGTCGCGGCGTACGCCGGAGACGTCACCACCAGCGCGAGGAGCATGGTGAGAGCAGTGACGGCCTTGGTGCGCATGAACCAAGCCTAGAGGCCGAACAAATCCTCCAGCACCGCGGCCACCCCGTCCTCGTCGTTGCGGGGCGCCGTGTGCGTGGCGTCGGGGAACACGGAGGTGTGCGCGTTGGCCATCGCGTACGACGTCCCGGCCCACTTGAGGAGCGGTACGTCGTTGGGCATGTCGCCGAAGGCGACCACCTCCTCACGTCCGATGCCGTGCTCCTCGCAGTAGAGCGCCAGCGTGCTGGCCTTCGTCACGCCGTGCCCGCTCATCTCCACGAGAGCGTCCACCGAGGACCACGTGGTCGTGACGTAGTGGCCGACGAGCGCCTCCACCTCGTTCCAGAAGCGTTGCGGGGGCAGCTCCTCGTGGCGCGCGAGAAGCTTGACGACGTTCTCGCCGTACACCTCCTCGAGCTCGCCGATCACCAGCCCGGGCGGGATCTCGGCGTCGGGCCGGTAGACCGGCTCCTTGGCGAAGCCGTCGGTCTTCTCGATCGCGAACGCCGAGCCCGGGATCGCCGTGCGGATCAGGTCGGCGACCTGCAGTCCGATCGGCCGGGTGATCGTCCTGGCCTCGATGACGGCGTGCTGCTGCACGTCGTACACGATCCCGCCGTTGCTGCAGATCGCGATGCCGTGCCCGCCGACGTGCTCCCAGAGGTCGTCCATCCAGCGGATCGGGCGGCCCGTCACGAAGACGACGGTGACGCCGCGCTCGTCGAGAGCGGCGAGCACACGACGGGTGCGTTCCGTGACCGTGCCGTCGGTGTGCAGGAGGGTGCCGTCGAGGTCGGTCGCGACGAGCTTCAGCACGCCGTCAACGTAGCGTCTGGGCGGCTACGGTTTCGTGCCGGTCACCACGAGCATCTCGCACGGGCCGACGAAGCCGTCGGGACCCTCGAACTGGCGCAGCGTCTCCTGGATCTCCTGCCACGCCGCGTCGCGCTCCTCCTGGGAGACGCCCGCGAGCATCTGGTGCAGGGCTCCGAAGGACTCGCGTTCGAACCGGACGCACTCCGCCGCGCTCTCCATCCTGACCGGCGAGGGGACCGAGGTGACCGTGACGTCGGTGAAGCCGGCGGCCTCGTAGGCCGCCTCGGCCACGCCGGGACCACTGAGGCTGAACGGGCCGGGGAGCCCGGGCGCCGGCGCCCCCAGTCCTGCGATCCGCCGGATGATGCCGACGGGCAGGGCGAAGAAGCCGTTCAGGTCAGGAGTCGAGTAGACGACGGACGAGAGCCTTCCCCCGGAGCGGAGGGTGCGGTGGATCTCGCTCAACGCCTGGTGGCGGTCGGGGAAGTAGATGAGCCCCACCCGCGAGATGGCGGCGTCGAAGCTCGCGTCGGGTACGGCGGACAGGTCCTCGCCGTCCGCCTCGAGCGTCGCCACGGTGTCGTAGCCGGCCTCCCTGGCGGCGGAGAGGGCGAAGTCCAGGATGGCCGGCGAGATGTCGGTGGCCAGCACGTGCCCGGTGTTGCCCGCTCGCTGGGCGGCGAGCAGGGTCTGACCACCCGCGCCCGCGGCGACGTCGAGGACCCGGGAGCCCTCGCCAACGCCTGCTTCGGACAGCATGAGCTCGGTCGCGTCCCCCAGCCACTGCTCGATGGCCGGCCCCCACCGGAACCAGGCTTCGGCTGCGTCCTGCCACTGGGCGCGGGTGGTGGTCTTGAAGGCGACGGGATCGAAGGTCGTTGTCATGTCCTCATCGTGGCCAGCTCGCGCGAGGCGCTTCCAGGACTGGTTCTGGACCTCACCGGGACAGATTCTGGACCTGGCTGGGGACCGCGGCCAGAATCAGGGGGTGAAGGACTACGCCCAGTACTGCCCGGTCGCACTCGCCAGCGCCGTCATCGCGGAGCGATGGACGCCGCTGATCATCCGTGAGCTGGTGCTGGGAGGGCGTCGCTTCAACGAGATCGACCGCGGCCTGCCCGGCATCTCCCGCTCGCTGCTCAAGCAGCGCCTCGACCACCTGGAGCGGAAGGGTGTCGTCGAGCGGGTGGAGCTGGGGCAGGGGCGGGGGCACGAGTACCACCTGACACCGGCCGGCCGGGACCTCGAGGGCGTCATCATGGCCGTCGGCGAGTGGGCGGTGAAGTGGATGTTCAGCGAGCCCGAGCCGCGAGAGGTCGACCCGGTCACGCTCACCTGGTGGATGTCCCGTCGGCTGGTGCCGAGCGAGATCCCCGCCCAGCGGACCGTGGTGCAGTTCGACTACACGGGCGACGAACCGACGCGCATCTGGATCGTGCTGGAGCGCAGCGAGTCCTCGGTGTGCACGGATCCGCCCGGGTTCGACAGCGACGTGGTCGTCAGCACCGAGCCGGTCGCGCTCATGCGGGTGTTCTCCGGCATCACGACCTACGCCGAGGCGAGCAGGAACGGCGAGATCACCGTCACCGGGCCACCACGGATGACGCGCGACCTTCCCCGGTGGTTCGCGTGGAGCCCCTTCGCACCGGCCGTGAGAGAACGGCTCGCGGCACAGGCCTAGTCGTCCGCGGACCGGGGCTCGAAACCTGCCTCGGCGGCCCCGCGGTCGGCCAGCTCGGCGCCGGCGCCGTCGTACAGCTGGACCCCGGTGCTCGCCCCGAGCCGCTGCGCGTGGTCGAGCTCCTGGTCGTACTGGGCGACGACGGCAACGGTTCCCGCGAAGTCGTGCGCGTGCAGCTGGACCAAGGCGTCGACGTTGCTGCTGTGGAACGGCATCGCGAGCACGGCCAGGTCGACGTGGCCCGAACGGATGCGCGACCAGAACTCGGGGTCGGTGGCGTCCCCCTCGACGACTCGGGTCCCGGACCGTCGCAGGTGCTCGACCCGGTCGCCCTTGCTCTCGACGCCGAGGACGGTCAGTCCGAACTCCTCGGTGAGGCGGTGGTACGCCGCGAGTCCGACGCGGCCCATCCCCAGAACCACGGCCTGGGCGTCGGCGACGTCGATCGGGCGGTCCTCGGGATGCAGCCGCTCGCCCTCCCGGTCGGGCAGCACCGCTCGAGCCGCGTCCACGAAGACGTCCGGACGCCTGCTGGTGAGCGCGGAGAGCACGAAGCTCACCGCGACCGCGGTGGCGAGGACCACCAACCACTCCTCGCCGAGGACGGACGGGACGCCCACAGCGACGATCAGCCCGAACTCGGAGAAGTTGGCCAGCAGCGTCGCGCCCCGGACCGAGGTACGTCGTCGGAAGCCGGCCAGCCAGAAGAGGACGGCGAAGCCCAGCGCCTTCAGGGGCAGGATGAGCAGAAGCAGCGCTGCCAGCAGCAGGTGCTCGAGCCCCGGCAGGCCGACGAACCCGATCGAGAGGAAGAAGGCCACCAGGAGCAGGTCCTTGAGGGCGAGGACGCTTCTGCTCAGGTCGGCGGCACCTGGGTGCACGGCCAGCAGCATCCCGACGACGAGCGAGCCGAGCTCGCCCTTCAGCCCGACCGCGTCGAACAGGGCGTACCCGGGTACGAGCGCCGCGGCCAGGCCGAACAGCGGTCGGAGCTCGGCGTGCCCGAGCCGGGTCAGGACAGGTCGGACGAGGAAGGCGGCAGGGACCAGCAGGACCAGCAGCGCCGCCCACGGGCTCGGCGGCTCACCGTGGGCGAGAACGAGGAAGGCGACCGCGGCGAGGTCCTGCACCACGAGGATGCCGATGGCGGTGCGGCCGCTCAGCGCCTGCCCGCCGCCGCGCTCGTCCAGCAGCTTGACCACGAAGACCGTGCTGGACAGCGACAGCGCGAAACCGAGGGTGAAGACCGTGGCCCAGCCGTCGTTGCCGTCCGGAGCGGCGATGCCGAGTCCGCCCATGGCCGCGAGGAGACCGAGGACGAGCATCGCACTCACCCCCGAGAGCACCAGCAGGTGCACGGTCGCCGTGACGGCGACCTCTCTGCGGATGAGGGTCCGGAGGTCGAGCTTCAGGCCGATGCCGAAGAGCAGGAGGGCGACACCGCCGTCGGCGAGGAGCTGGAGCTGCGCTGGCTCTTCGACGCCGGCACCCGCAAGGGCGAAGCCGGCGACCAGGAACCCGACCAGCGGTGGCAGCCGGACGAGCTGGGCCAGCAGCCCACCGGCCAGCGCCGCGACCAGCACGACCGACAGCTCGCCCACCGTCAGAACCACCGGTCGAGCTCGGCGGCAGCTCCGTCGTCGTACACGCTGAGCGTGACGTCGTCCGCGGCAGCCTTGACCTCGTCGACGGCCTGCCCCATTGCGACCCCGCGGCCGGCCCAGCGGAGCATGTCGGTGTCGTTGCGGCCGTCGCCGATGGCGAGTACGTCGGCCTGCGCGACTCCGAGCTGCGCGGCGACCGCCGCCAGCGCACTCGCCTTGGAGACGCCTTCGGGTGCGAGGTCGAGCCAGGCGGTCCAGCCGATGAAGTAGTTGGTGCCGTGCAGACCGAGCCGCTCGGCGAGCTCGATGAACGACTCGGCGGACGCGTCCGGGTCACGGATGATCACACGCGTGACCGGCTCCGCGACGAGCTCCTCGACCGACTGCAGCTGCATCTGACCGGTGATCTCACCCTCGGGGAAGTGCCGGTTCACGCGGTAGCCGACACCGATCTCCTCCACCGCCACCATCGCCTGGGGGACGTGCAGCATCAGCTCGCGCACGACCTCGCTGGCGTCGAACGTGACCGCCTGCAGGACCTCGACGGGGCTGTAGGAGAACGTCACTGCTCCGTTGCTGGCGACACACAGCACCTGCTCGCCGTCGCGAGGAAGACCCAGCAGGTCCCAGACCGGCGTGACGCCGTACGTCGACCGGCCCGTGGCGAGCACGACGTAGGCCCCTGCGTCGACGGCCCGCTGGACCGCGGCGTGCACCCTGGGCGTGAGCGTCTCCGTGACGGTGCCTGCCCCCGGCTCCGGCGCGAACAGGGTGCCGTCGATGTCGAGTGCGACCAGCTTCGGGCTGAAGCTCATAAAGGCTTCAGGACCTCTCGGCCCTGGAGGTACGGCCTGAGCGCCTCGGGCACCCGGACCGACCCGTCGGCCTGCTGGTGCGTCTCGAGGATCGCGACGATGGTGCGCGTCATCGCGCAGAGCGTGCCGTTGAGCGTCGCCAGCGTCTGCGTCCCCTGGCCGCCGTTGTCCTGGGGGAACCGGCCACGGATGTCGAGCCGGCGAGCCTGGAAGTCGGTGCAGTTGCTCGTGGAGGTGAGCTCGCGGTACTTGCCCTGGGTCGGGATCCACGCCTCGCAGTCGAACTTCCGCATCGCGGAGAGGCCCAGGTCGCCTGCCGCGACGTCGATCACCCGGAACGCGAGCTCGAGCTTGGTGAGGAACTCCTTCTCCCACGCGAGCAGTCGCAGGTGCTCGGCGTACGACTCCTCGACGGTGGTGTAGGAGAACATCTCCACCTTGTCGAACCAGTGCACCCGGATGATGCCGCGGGTGTCCTTGCCGTACGAGCCGGCCTCCTTGCGGAAGCACGGGCTGAAGGCCGCGTAGCGCAGCGGGAGGGAAGCGCCGTCGAGGATCTCGTCGGAGTGGTACGCCGCGAGCGGCACCTCGCTGGTGCCGACGAGATAGAGGTCCTCGCCCTCGATCCGGTAGACGTCGTCGGCCGCCTGGCCGAGGAAGCCGGTGCCGTCCATGGCACGCGGCTTCACGAGCACCGGAGGGATGACGGTGGTGAAGCCGGCCGCGCGAGCCTGGTCCATCGCAAGGTTGACGAGGGCGAACTCGAGGTCGGCGCCAACACCGGTGAGGTAGTAGAAGCGCGCGCCGCTGACCTTCGCGCCGCGGTCGATGTCGATGGCGCCCAGCAGCTTGCCGAGCTCGATGTGGTCACGTGGCTCGAAGTCGAACTGCGGGATGTCGCCGTGGGTCTCGAGCACGACGAAGTCCTCCTCGCCGCCCTCGGGAGCCTCGTCCGCCGCGAGGTTGGGGATCACCTCCACGGCCCGCTTGTAGGCCTCCTCGGCCTCGCCCTGCTTCGCCTCGGCCGCCTTCACGTCCGCGGCCAGCGTCTTCGTGCGCTCGAGCAGCGCAGCCTTCTCGTCGCCCTGTGCCTGCGGGATCTGCTTGCCGAGGTTCTTCTGCTCGGCGCGCAGGGCCTCGAAGGCGGCGATCGACGAGCGGCGCTCCTCGTCCGCCGAGACCGCGGCGTCCACGACGTCGGTGGACAGGCCACGCTTGGCCTGGGCGGCACGGACGCGGTCGGGGTCTTCACGGAGGAGGCGCGGGTCGATCACGCTGCTCAGGGTATCCGCAGGCCGGTTCAGCAGAGGCCGCTGGGAACCTCCACGTCTACGTCCTTGCCGAGGCCCTGGAGCTTCACGTCGACCGAGAACGCCTGCAGCTGGGAGGCGAGCATCTTGTCCGGCTCGAGCCCGGCCTTCCTGACGGCCTCCAGCAGGTCACGACCCAGGACGCTCCAGCCCACGAACCGGTCACCCTTCAGCGCGAACGTCACGCGGAGCCGGACGTCGTCGGCGTCGGTCCCGGACTCCTTCAGCGCCTGGGTCCAGCTCACCCCGAAGACCCCCACGGCGGCGGTGAGCTGCACGGTCCCCTGGGCTTCGTCGGCCGGTGAGCGAGTCCTGGCCCCGCGCGCGGTCAGCAGCGCCTGGACCTGGCTCGGGAGCACGACGTTCCCGGCCGGCGTCCAGGGTGGTGTGTTCGGAGTGCCCAGCGCGGTCCAGCACCCGACGGTCCGGCCCGTGGTCTCCCGGAAGAAGAAGGTGCGCTCGAAGACTCGGTAGTCCACCACCGTCCGAGCCCCCTCGCGCGGCGTGGTGCTCGTCCGCATGCTGCCCTCGTGGGTGCTGAACCTCCACGCCCCGGCGGAGTCGACGTAGTCGGTGTCCCCGCCACCGATGAGCAGGGTCGAGGTGAACCGGCCGCTGTCGTCGTCGACCAGCTTCTGGACGGCGCGCTCGACGACGACGGTGTCCTGGATCCCCCGCTTGGGACCCGTGTCGGTGTCGAGCAGCTGGGTCGGCTGGACTTCGGGCACGCCGCAGGAGGACAGCGCCACGGCGGCGACGAGCGCCAGCAGTGCCCGGGTCCTCATCGTGCTTCCCCTCCTGTGACCAACGTCAGGACAACGAGCGAACCCCGGATTGGTGCCGCGGGGGATGATGTGACGGTGACCAAGCGCGCTCCCCGCTCCGACGTCGGCGACGAGAACCTCGAGGTCAGCGCCCCGAAGAAGTCGGCGGTCGGCCTGAAGGCCGTGCTCAACAGCCTGGCGATCAGCAACAACCAGATGGGCGCGCGCCGTACCTTCCTCACGCTCTCCCAGGTCAACCAGAAGGGCGGCTTCGACTGCCCGGGGTGCGCCTGGCCCGACCCGGACCACCGCAGCCAGGCGGAGTTCTGCGAGAACGGCGCCAAGGCCGTCGCCGAGGAGGCGACCCTACGTCGGGTGGGGCCCGAGTTCTTCGCGGAGCACTCGCTGACCTCCCTGCGGGAGCGGAGCGAGCACTGGCTCGGGCAGCAGGGGCGGCTGACCCAGCCGGTGTACCGAGCGGCCGGGTCCGACCACTACGTACCGGTCACCTGGAACCGTGCCTTCTCGATCGTCGCGGGCCACCTGCGCCGGCTCCCGTCACCTGACCAGGCTGCCTTCTACACGAGCGGGCGT
The DNA here is from genome assembly GCA_035699605.1 of Nocardioidaceae bacterium. Taxonomy (GTDB): domain Bacteria; phylum Actinomycetota; class Actinomycetes; order Propionibacteriales; family Nocardioidaceae; genus SSC3. Next base: position 37,752 of record DASSPN010000015.1, read on the forward strand.
ACGTCGAACGAGGCCGCGTTCGTCTACCAGCTGATGGTCCGCCGATTCGGCACGAACAACCTCCCCGACTGCTCCAACATGTGCCACGAGTCCTCCGGCACGGCCCTCAACCACACGATCGGCATCGGCAAGGGCAGCGTGCTGCTCGACGACCTCTACCAGGCCGACCTGATCCTGGTGGTCGGCCAGAACCCCGGCACCAACCACCCACGCATGCTGACCGCACTCGAGAAGGCGAAGCGCAACGGCGCGTACGTCGTCGCGGTGAACCCGCTGCCCGAGGCGGGGCTCGGGACGTTCCACAACCCCCAGTCACCGGTCGGCATGGCGCGCGGGACCAAGCTCGCGGACGAGCACCTCGCCATCCGGCTGGCCGGAGACCAGGCGCTGTTCGCGGCGATCGGGAAGCTCACGCTGGAGGCAGGTGCCGTCGACCAGGTGTTCATCGACGTGCACACGTCCGAGTTCGAGGAGTACGCGTCGTTCGTGGCATCGCTGTCGTGGGACGACATCCTGACGGCGACCGGACTGACCCGCGAGGAGATCTCGTCGCTCGCGTCGCGCTACATGGCGTCGCAGCGGGTCGTCGTCTGCTGGGCGATGGGCCTGACCCAGCACCGCGACTCCGTCGCGACGATCCAGGAGATCGTCAACGTCCTGCTGCTGCGCGGCAACATCGGCAAGCCGGGCGCGGGTGTCTGCCCGGTGCGCGGTCACTCCAACGTCCAGGGCGATCGCACGATGGGGATCTGGGAGAAGATGCCGGACCCGTGGCTCGACCGGCTCGGCGCGGAGTTCGGGTTCGAGCCTCCCCGCAAGCACGGTTACGACACGGTGGACACGATTCGCGCCATGCGCGCGGGCGACGTACGCGTCTTCTTCGGGATGGGAGGCAACTTCGTCTCCGCGACACCGGACACGGCCGCCACCGAGGAGGCGATGGCGTCGATGGACCTCACCGTGCAGGTGTCGACGAAGCTCAACCGGTCGCACGTCGTCGCGGGGCGCGAGGCGCTGATCCTGCCCTGCCTGGGTCGCACCGAGCACGACGCGGCCGGGGACGTCACCGTCGAGGACTCGATGGGCATGGTGCACCTGTCGCACGGCCGTCTCAAGCCGGCGTCCCACCACCTTCTCTCCGAGACCGCGATCGTCTGCGGTGTCGCGCGTGCGTTGTTCCCGGGCGACGACCTGGACTGGGCTGCGCTGGCGACCGACTACCGCCTCGTGCGCCAGCACATCGCCGCGGTGGTGCCCGGGTTCGAGGACTTCGAGAGGAAGGTGGCTGTCCCCGGCGGCTTCGTCCTCCCGAACGCCCCCCGCGACTCCCGCGAGTTCGCGACCGAGACCGGGAAGGCCCGGTTCACCAGGAACTCGTTGGACGTGCTCGAGATCCCCGACGGCCACCTGCTCCTGCAGACCCTCCGGAGCCACGACCAGTTCAACACCACGATCTACGGCCTCGACGACCGCTACCGCGGCATCAAGCAGGGCCGCCGCGTGGTGTTCGTGAACCCGACCGACCTGACGTCGCTGGGACTCTCCGACGGCGACTTGGTGGACCTCGTCGGCCCCGGCGACCGCGTCGCCCCCGAGTTCCGCGTCGTCGCCTACCCGACGGCCCGAGGCTGCGCCGCGGCGTACTACCCCGAGACGAACGTGCTCGTCCCCCTCGATGCCGTCGCGAAGCGGTCGAACACGCCGGTGAGCAAGAGCGTGCTGGTGCGGCTGCAGGCCCGCTGACGCGGGGGTTTGGCAGCCTCAGTCGGCTTTGCTCGCCCCAACCCGGTTTTGAGCCTCCGAAAACCGGGTTGAGGCTGCCAAGCACCTACACGTGCTTGTCGTCCTGGACGCCGAAGAAGTAGTACGTCCAGTTGGGGTCCCCGATGAATGCTCTGGTACCACGCACGTTCGTCGCACAGACGTAGCCGTTGCCGTTGCGGTCCAGAGACACGACCGCGTCGACCAGCGCCTGCACCGCCTCCTCGAGCGAGCCGAACGTCGTACCGAACGCTGCGTCGATCCAGGCCTTGTAGGCAGCCTCGCCGTGGATCCCGCCCGCCTCGAAGCCCTCCTTGGTCAGCCGCCACCAGGTGCCCGGTGCGTCGTCGGTGGAGAGCAGGATCGGGCCGATCAGCTTGCTGTCGTTGTTGCAGTCCCCGGGCGTTGGCGCTGCTTGCGCCGTACCACCGAGGAGGAGGGCCGAGGCCAGTGCGGTCGTGACGATCGCGAATCGTGCTGCGGTTGCGCGCATGTGCATCCCCTTGTCGTGATGCAGTGCCGCTTTCCCGAGGAAGGGCGCCGCTGCCAATCCCTCCCGCTGGGCCGAGCCTTTCGCCGGGCCGGGGCAACCGTCAATGACACGGTTGAGCTGGGCCGCTTGCTTGCCTCAACCCGGTTTTCGGGGCAGCGAAACCGGGTTTGGACGAGCAAAGCAGGCTGAGGCTGCCAAACCCCGGCGCAGCCGGACCACACCGAGTGCGCTTGCTCACAGCAAGCACGCGTGACCTGGGGTAACGGTCATACTGAGGGGTCATGTCTTTCACCGCTGCCACTCACAGGCGCTTCCTCATCTGGGGAAGCGTTTCGCTTGTCGTCCTCATGCTGCTCTGCGTCGGGGCGTGGCAGGACTCGGACCTGCTGGACGAGCTCGACGGCTGGCTCGAGCTGGGGCACGGGTGGTGGCGCGGCGAGAACGCGTGGCTGGAGGACCCGCTGCTGTGGGTCTCCGACGCGTTCAACACCATACCGATGGCCGCCGCCTCACTCGTGGCCGCGGGTCTGCTCGGCTTCAAGAAGTACTTCCGAGCCGCCGGCTTCGTCGTCATCGTGATGGCGTCCACGATCACGGTGAGCTACCTGCTCAAAGCTGTCGTCGCCCGGCCGAGGCGAGTGCTCGAGGACCCGATCCTGGTGATCGAGAACCACGCCCTGCCGAGCGGGCACGCGGCGTACATGGCCGCGGCCGCGGGCATCGCGATGGTGCTGGCGACGATGTTCCTGCGCAAGCGGGTGCTACGCCGCCTCGTCGGCGTCGTGGGTACGGCGCTCGCGCTGCTCGTCGGCCTCGACCGGCTGATGCTCGAGGTGCACACGCCGACGGACGTGGTCGCGGGGTACGCCCTCGGAGCGGCCGCGGTGCTCTGGACGGCGTACTTCTTCGACCCGGCGCCTCCCCTCATCAGCGCGGAGCCGCTCGCCAGCCCGGTGCTCGTCGACAAGAAGCTCGCGTGCATCCTCAACCCGATCAAGGTCGAGGACATCGGGGCATTCCAGGACCTCGTCAACGGGATGGCGAAGGACGCGGGCTACCTCAACCCGGACTGGTACTTCACCGAGATCGAGGACCCGGGCCGTTCCATGGCCGAGCAGGCCGCGATCAGCGGCGCCTCCCTGGTTCTCGTCTGCGGTGGCGACGGCACGGTGCGAACGGTCTGCGGCGAGCTCGCCGGCACCGGCGTACCCGTCGGCGTCATCCCTGCCGGCACCGGCAACCTGCTGGCGCGCAACCTCGACCTGCCGCTGTACATCCGTTCCGCGATCGACGTCGGCCTCAACGGCCAGGACCGCGCGGTCGACATCGTGCACATCTCCGGTGACGGCCTCGATGAGCAGGAGCACTTCCTGGTCATGGCCGGCATGGGCTTCGACGCCGCGATCATGGAGGGCGTCAACGAGCAGCTCAAGGAGAAGGTGGGCTTCCTCGCCTACTTCGTCTCCGGGCTGCGCAACCTGATGTTCCCCGCCGTGCGCGTCGAGGTGTCGGTCGACGACGGCCCGTGGACCAAGCATCGCGCCCGCACCATCGTGGTCGGCAACGTCGGCAACCTGCAGGGCGGACTGCCGCTGCTGCCGGACGCCGCCATCGACGACGGCACCATCGACCTGGTCATGCTGAACCCGCGCCGCTTCCTGTCCTGGTTGCGCATCGTCGCCCGCGTGCTGCGCCGCAGTCCGCTGTCGGACGAGACGGTCACGCGGATGAGCGGCCGCAAGATCGCGGTCCGTGCCTCTGCGCCGACGCCCCGCCAGATCGACGGCGACTCGATCGGGCCCGGTAGTGAGCTGGTGTGCGAGGTGCTCGCCGGCAAGCTGCTGCTGCGCGCGCCGCGGTAGGCCGGCAGCACGGCGGAAGGCACGCGGGCCGTGGCGAGTCTCGATCGCTCTCGGCTCGCCTCATCCGGCGACGTGCTCGGCCGATTCGAAGGAGTAGTCGTCCAGGTCGAACCGCGCTGCCGCCCACATCGTCTCCAGCGTGGGCGAGGCCCGGAACGGCACGTCCCCGTTGACGTCGAAGTAGTAGCTGTTCGCCAGCGAGCAGCTGTCCTGGAAGAACACCTGGTGCTTGCGCCGGCCCAGCATCGACCGGAAGTAGCGGTCGTTGGCCTCGGCCGTCACCTCGACACGTGTCGCCGAGCTGCGACGGGCTCTACGCAGGCACCGCACGATGTGCGCCATCTGCGTCTCGATCAGGTTGAAGTACGACGAGCCGTTGTACCCGTAGGGACCGAGGATCGTGAAGAAGTTCGGGAAGCCGGGGACGGAGACCCCCTGGTAGGCCTGGAAGCGGTTCTCCTCCCACCACTTCTCCAGGTCCACCCCTGCAGCGCCGCGCACGGTGAACGCAGGCATGTTGCCCTTCTCGAAGACCTTGAAGCCGGTGGCGAGGAGGAGTACGTCGGCCTCGTGCTCGACGCCGTCGGCGGTCCGCACCCCACCCGCCGTGATCGAGTCGATCGATGCGGTCTCGAGCGTGACGTTGCGCCGGTTGAACGCCTGGAGGTACTCGTTGGAGAAGCTCGGCCGCTTGCAGCCCAGCGCGTAGCGTGGCGTCAGCTTGTCGCGCACCTCGGGATCACGAACCGCCCGCCGCAGGTGCGCGTGGCCGATGCGCTCGCCGAGGCCCGCCATCGGCAGCAGGGTGTGGAAGTGCGCGGCGAAGGGGAACGACGCCTCCACGAAGGTCTGGCTCGCCAGTCGCGTGGCGCGCTTCGCGAAGGGCAGGCGCAGGCCGAGCCGAGCGATGCCCGGCAGAGCCAGGTCCGGCTTCGGCAGGCACCAGATCGGCGTCCGCTGGAACACCGTGAGTGCGGCGACGTCCCGCGCGATCGACGGGATGATCTGCACCGCCGACGCACCTGTGCCGATGATCGCGACCCGCTTCCCGTGCAGGCTCACCGAGTGGTCCCAGCGCGCTGTGTGCATGACGGTGCCCTCGAAGTCGGCGAGCCCGTCGATGTCCGGCGCCTTCGGCTGCGTGAGCACCCCGGTCGCACCCACCACGAACCGCGCGGTCACCACGTCCCCCGACGAGGTGTCGAGCCGCCACAGGTGTGACTCGTCGTCGAAGGTCGCACCGACCACCTTGGTGCGCAACCGGGTGCGGCGGCGGACGTCGTACTTGTCGACGCAGTGCTCGGCGTACGCCTTGAGCTCCTCGCCCGGCGCGTAGACGCGCGACCAGCCGGCGACCTGCTCGAAGGAGAACTGGTAGCTGAACGACGGGATGTCGACCGCGACACCTGGATACGTGTTCCAGTGCCAGGCCCCGCCGACCCCGTCGCCCTCCTCGATCATCACGTAGTCGGAGAAGCCGGCTCGGTCGAGCAGGATCGCGGCGCCGATGCCGGAGAAGCCGCCTCCGATGATCGCGACCTCGTGGTCCGGCCCTGCGGAGGGTCGTTCGGACGGTCGTGCGGACGGTCGTGCGGTCATGCGGCCAGCTCCCGTCGGTGGAGGTAGGTGGTGACGAGTACGTCGAAGCGGTGCTCGATCCCCTCGGCAGACCGCACGCCCTCATCGACCACGGCGTACACCGGCCAGTCGATGAGCTTGCAGTGGGGCTGCCGCAGGGCTCGGTAGTACGCCGGGCTCACGAGCACGTCGCGCCGGCCGAAACGGCGCGGCGTGAGGAGGCGCCGCGTCCACGCATCTCGCACGCTGAGCCGGAGGTTCCACCGGGCGAGGCGTGCGCCGAGCAGCGGGATGCCCACCGGCACCACCCAGGCTGGCTCCTCCTGGAAGACCTTGACCGAGCGCGCCGAACCGACGACTGCCGGCACGATGCGCGCGGTGAGCTCCGGTGGCGCGAGAACGCCGACGCTGAGCCCGGTGAAGTCCTGGTGTCTCCACTCGTCCCCGACGAGAACCTTCACGACGCCACCGCCTCGTGCGTGACTTCGTCGACCCAGGTCTGCGGCCTCCCGAGCACACGCGCGGGCACCAACCCCGTCACGCGGACGAGCGGATCCGCGAGGAGCCGGTGGTAGGGGTGGGTACGGTCGATGACCATGGCGGCCTGCGTCCGCAGCACGTGGTACGCCGGGATCCGCTTCGTGAAGTCGCCACGACCGCCGATCGTGTTGTAACGCTTCACCGCGTTGTAGAGCTTCTGCTCCGACAAGCCCATGGCCACGATGTTGTCGCGCATCTTGTTGATCAGCGGGACGAACACGACGATGAGGCCGAGGATCACCTGCGGCTTGAGGTTCGACGCCGACTCGATGAGGAGCTTGTGCAGCGGGCCTGCGCCGATGAGCTCGAGCACCTGGAAGTCGACGGTGATGTGCCGGGCCTCGTCGGAGTTGATGTGCTTGAAGACCTGGTGGCACACCGGGTCCGACACCTCGTCGAGCAGGAACTTCACCAGCGCCCCGTCGAGCGCGCACTCCAACAAGGGGATCAGCGCCGCCAGTCCGCTGAGCGGCAGCGAGTCGCCGTACGTGTCGAGGACCTTGATCGCCAGCTTCACGTTGATGTTCGGCTCCGGCATGGTGCCGTCGTCGTCGAGCATCCCCCAGCGCTTCATCAGCGCGAGCTCGGCGTTGGCGTGCTTCTGCTCCTCGGCGTGGAAGTACCGGTAGATCTCGGCGATCGCCGGGGTCGGCGCCTTGGTCGCCAGCGACGCGAAGCCCCGGGCGCCCACATGCTCGATCCAGACCAGGTCGGCCATGAACGGCCGCATCTTCGCTCGCAGCTCGTCGGTCATGGTCTCCGCGCCGGGGGCCTCCCAGTCGATGTCGGCCAAGGACCACTGCTTGTCCTTGATGGTCTGCAGCATCTCGTCGAAGTCGAACGCCATCGTCCGTCTCCTTCTCACTCGTTGGGTGCGAACCGGCCGACCAGGCCGGCAAGCCGGGTGTACGGCGTGGGGGCGAGCCGTTTCGTACGCCAGATCAGCTGCGCGTCCGGCTGCGGTACGACGTACAGCCGCCCCTTGTCGTGGGCGTCCAGCGTCATGCGGGCGACGCGCTCGGGTGACGTGCCGAACCGCATGAGCAGGTGAGCCGCCCCTTCCACGGAGGGATCGATGTGCTCGGCGTTGGCCACGATGTTGGTCTTCACCCCCGTGGGGCAGAGCACCGTCACGGCGACCCCGCTGCCGGAGAGCTCGGCGGCGAGCGTCTCCGAGAGGCTGAGCACGCCGGCCTTGCTGACGTTGTACGCCGCCATCCGCGGCGCCGCCGCGAACCCGGCAGCCGAGGCGACGTTGATGATCCCGCCGAGTCCGGCCTCACGAAGCGCTGGCACGAACACGTGACAGCCGTGGATCACGCCCCACAGGTTGACGTCCAGGGTTCGCTTCCAGTCCTCGAGCGGCGCCTCACCGATGGGTCGCCCTCCCGCGCCGATCCCGGCGTTGTTGACGACGAGCGAGGGCGGCCTCCCGAGCCAGGCCTCCGCGGTGAGGGCAAGCGACCGCACCTCGTCCTCGACCGCGACGTCGCACTCGGCCACCGTGGCAGAGCCTCCGACCTCCTCGACGAGCACGGCCGTCTGCTTGGCGGTGAGCGGGTCCTTGTCGGCGCACACGACGCGCCCGCCGCGGCGGCCCAGCTCGACAGAGAAGGCCCGGCCGATCCCGCTGCCAGCCCCGGTGACGACAGCGAGAGCGTGATGGGTACGACGCTGTCCCATCACGCCCCCTTGACCAAGGTCAGCCGCGAGCGACGGGCGGCAACGTCGAGCTCGTCGGAGAGGAAGCGCGCGATGTTCTCCAGCGCGTCCTCGGCCTCGGGGACGACCCGGGTCAGGGCTTGGAAGACGTGCATCTGGTCCGGCCAGATCTCGAGCCGGCACGACGCACCGCACTCCTCGAGCAGCCGGGCCAGCTCGGTGGCGTCGCCGACGAGCATCTCCCGGGCGCCGGCATGCACGAGCGTGGGCGGGAAGTCAGCCGCGCCGTCGAAGGAGAACCGCAGCCGCGGCGACTCGTTGCCGGCCACGTACAGGTCGACCAGCCGCGCAGCGCGCGCGGCGGAGATCATCGGGTCGCGCTGCATCCGCTCGCGCGTGGCCGCCAGGGACAGGCTGAGGTCGAGGACCGGCGAGAGCAGTGCGAGCGCGACCGGTGGCGTGCGCCCCTCACGGATCAGCTCCAGGGCGAGGTCGACCGCGAGGTGCCCGCCGGCCGAGTCGCCGGCGACGACGATCCGGGAGGGGTCGTGACCCTCCCCGAGAAGCCAGTCGTAAGCCGCCCGCACGTCGTCGGCCGCACACGGGAAGGCGTGGTGGGGGGCGAGGCGGTAGTCGCAGCTGAAGACCGGCAGCCCGGTGCGGGCGGAGAGCCGCGTCGTGATGCCCCGGTGGGTCTTCGAGGAGCAGAGGGCGTAGGCGCTGCCGTGGACGTAGAGCAGCGCTGCGTCCTCTCGTCGCGCGCCGGGAGCTCGCACCCACTCGCCGCGCACCGTGGGCCCGGACGACGCCGGGCGCTCGACCCGCATGAAGCTGCTGCCCTTCAGCGGTGGGCCGAGGACGGACAACGCCCGCGCGACGAGGTGGCGTGAGAACACGACGCCGGCCCGGTTCGTGGGGACGACGGAGGTGAGGGGGCGGAGCGTGAGGGCACTCGCTCCTGCCGTCACCCGGCTGCGGTGCGACCCACGCTTCCTTTTCTGCTGGCGCATGCCCTCAGATTGCAATCTGAGGGCACCTGCCGTCAAGATGTGTTCTGTGGATGCGGCTCGGATCACTCGACGGTACGGCGGCAAGAGCGCCGACGAACGCCGTACCGAGCGACGCTCCGCACTGATCGACGCAGCGCTGGCGATCTGGGAGGAGCAGGGCTGGGCGGCGGTCACGATGCGCGGGGTCTGTGCGCGTGCCGGCCTGACCGATCGGTACTTCTACGAGAGCTTCACCGACCGCGACGAACTCCTCGCGACCCTGTGGGACCAGATGCGCGACGAGACGCTCACCATGGCGCTCAGCGCGCGGGAGGGGATCCGCGACCGGCCTCCGCTCGAGCAGCTGCGGGCCGTCCAGCTCGCGGTCCTGCACCACATCCACGACGAGCCGGCGCGGGCCCAGATCATCTTCGGCGACCACGCGGGGAGCGCGGTGCTCGAGCAGCGCCGGCGCGACACCCTGCGGCTCGCCACCGACCTGATGATCGACCTCGCCCGTCCCTATCTGCGCGACGACGTCGACGAGCAGGCGTTCCGCGTCAACGTGCTCGTCGGGATGGGTGGCTTCACCGAGCTCGTCCTCGCCTGGCGATCCGGGCTCGTCGACTCCGACGCCGACACCCTCGCGGAGCACCTGAGCGGGGTCGGCACCGCACTGGCGGCGCCTTTCCTGCGCCCTGACACCCTCGCTTGATCCATCATGGACGTGTGACCGGCGACGACGAGGACTTCGTGCGACATCTGCAGTCGCTCGGCGTGCCCGGTGCGCCGCCCGCCCGCCGTACCGGCTTCGACCGCAACACCGAGGAAGGTGCCCTGCTCCACTTCAGCGGGTCGCTGCAGCGCACCAACCTGCGGCACCGCGTGGTCGCCTGGGTGCTGCTGGTCGCGTTCGGGCTCCCGGTCCTCATGAGCCTGGTGTGGTTCCTGAGCCACCTGCTGCCGTGGCTCTGGGATCAGGCCAGCTGAAGCCGCTCGAGGACCTCCGTCGTCGACGGCACCAGCTCGCCGGTCCGCGGCAGGCTCGCGAACAGCACGGCCAGCCCGTCCGTCGGAGTGTCCACCACGACGAAGAGCGCGTCCTCCTCCAGGAGGTCCAGGCTCGGGTCGTCGACGTCCAGGGGTACGGCGAGCACCCACCCGGGTCGGCCGAGCACGGGCTCGGTGTGCGGCTCGAGACCGGCATGCGGCTTCTCGTGCGGGTAGTAGGTGTGCAGCATCTCGTCGGCGAAGGCCATCCCCGCCTCGTGCAGGTCGACCCCGTACTTCTCAGGCAGGCCGCCGACGAACACGACACCGACGTACGGCCCCCGCGGGGTCTTCCCCACGACGAGCTGCTGCCCCTGCACACCCTTCATGTGCGGGTAGCCCGGGCACGGCTCCCAGCCGTCGAGCATCGGAAAGCGGAGCCCTCCGGCAACCAGGTGGCCGTCGACCACTGTCGCGCGTTCGATCTCCTCCGGAGGCGCGATGTCACGCCGCGCGGAGAGGTGCTGGGTCCAGTCGTGGCCGTTCCACCAGCAGTACATCCCGGGCCGGTTCCCGGGGTCCCAGTACCACCCCGGTGCGAGCGGCTGCATCAGACGACCCGCGCTCTGCTGATCGGGGCCCGCCGGACGTAGCGCCCCGATGTCACCGCGAGTGCGGACGCGACGAGGGACACGGCGAGCAGGGTGGGGACAGTCATGCCGGGCCTCCCGGAGTGGCGGAACCTGGTCTCAACCTAGGGCGAGTCAGGACGCCTTGGCCACCGCGATGGCCTCTTCCTCCTCGGGAGAGATCTGCTGCTCGCACTTCCAGTCCGTGATGTTCTTCGCGTAGGTCCTCGCCTCCGAGCGACCGTGGATGCTCGTGAGCACGCACCCGTTGCCGCTGTCGTCGAGGAGGGCAAGGGACCACGACAGGTGGCCGCCCATGTCCCCGAACGCGTCGTACCGCACGACCGCGAGGTGACGCAGGGCGTCCGCCACTTCGACGCGCAGCGCGGCCACCTCGCCGCGGAGGCCCTGCACGTCGGTGGGGATCGGGGCGTTCTTGGTACGGCGGGTGGTCGCGCGGATGATGCGCAGCGCCGCTACCGACAGGACGAGGGCGAGGCCGCTCACCAGGGTGACGACGACCACCAGAACAGTCAGCAGGATGTCCATCTCAGGCCGAAGCCTAGGCGGGGTGTGGCCTCCAGCGGGTCAGCCTCGCCGGAGCCTCGCGAGCCAGGCGGTCGCATCGTTGAACTCGGAGTCGCTGGTGCCCGGCCGGATCGTGGGGCTGATCCCGTCGTGACGCTCGTAGGAGCCGAGGAACCGCACGTCGGCGCAGACCCGGTGCAGGCCCATCAGCGCCTCACCGACCCGGGCGTCGTCGATGTGCCCCTCGCAGTCGATCGAGAAGCAGTAGTTGCCGAGCGCCGCACCGGTCGGGCGCGACTCGATCCTGGTCATGTTCACCCCGCGGCTGGCGAGCTGCTCCAGGATCTCGAGCAGGGCGCCCGGGTGGTCCTGCCGCATGAACGCGACCAGTGACGTCTTGTCCGCACCGGTGCGCGGGGCGGGTGCCCCGGGCCGGCTGACCAGCACGAAGCGGGTCATCGCCTCGGCGTTGTCGCCGATGCCGTCGTGCAGGACCTCGAGCCGGTAGTGCTCGGCCGCGAGCGGCGCGGAGATCGCCGCGTCCCACGACGGGTCGGCCTTGGTCAGCTCGGCGGCTGCTGCCGCTGTCGAGGTCGAGTGGATGACCGTCGCCCACGGCAGGTTCAGCGCGCACCAGCGTCTCGTCTGTGCGGCAGCGTGCGGGTGGGTCGCGACCGTCTTGATGTCGTCGATCGACGTACCGGGCCGGACCAGGAGCGAGAAGGCGACCGGGACGGTCATCTCACGGGTGATCATCAGCGGCTCACCGGTGGCCAGCTCGTCGAGCGTGACCGGGACAGAGCCCTCGACGGAGTTCTCGATGGGTACGACGGCGCCGTCGGCCTCGCCTTCGCGCACCAGGTCGAGCGCGACGGTCACGGTGGCCGCGGCGTGAAGCTCGGCCTTCGCCGCCGCGGGCAGGGAGCGCAGCGCCTGCTCGGTGAACGTCCCTTCGGGACCGAGGTAGGCGTAGCGGGCGGGCGGGACTCCTGGCACGCGCCCACTGTAGTGACCTGCATGCGGAGCCGCCTCCGGGTTACTGCGGAGGGAAGCGAGAGGAGTCGGAGATGGTGCACGGCAAGAAGGTCGCGTTCCTCGTGGCCAACGAGGGCGTGGAGCAGGTGGAGCTCACCGAGCCCTGGCAGGCGGTGGAGGAGGCCGGCGGTCATCCGGTCCTGGTCGCACCGGAGGCAGGGAAGGTCCAGGCGTTCCACCACCTCGACAAGGGGGACACGTTCGAGGTGGACGTGACGGTGAGCGACGCCGACCCCACGACGTACGCCGGGCTCGTCCTCCCCGGAGGCGTCGCCAACCCCGACCAGCTGCGGACCGACGAGGACGCGATGGAGTTCGTCCGCGCGTTCTTCCTCGACGACAAGCCGGTCGCCGCGATCTGCCACGCGCCGTGGTCCCTCGTGGAGGCGGGGGTGGCACGCGGGCGCCGGCTGACCTCCTGGCCGAGCCTGCAGACCGATCTCCGCAACGCCGGCGCCGACTGGGTGGACGAGGAGGTCGTCGTCGACGGCAACCTGGTCACCAGTCGCAAGCCCGACGACCTTCCCGCCTTCAACGAGGCCCTGCTCGCGGCCCTGGAGGGTGATGCGGGTGCAGACTCGGAGGACGACGGCGAGGAGGACGGCGCAGCGTAGATTGCGCCTATGGACCAACCCGCGACCGACCTCGGCTTCGCTCGCCTCGACACCGATCGAGCGGCGCGGACCGGGGACCCGGAGGTGGTGTACGGCGCCGGGAAGACCCCCGAGCAGATCGTGCAGATCCTCCACACCCTGCACGACGCGCACCCGGACCGGGCGGTGCTCGCCACCCGCCTCTCCGACGAGGCGATCCACGCCGTCACGCCGTTCGCCGAGGTCGACCACGTGGCTCGCGCCTGCACCCTCGGCCCGCTGCCCACTGGTCTCGGGACCGTGGCGGTCGTCTCCGCGGGCACGTCGGACGCCCCCGTCGCGGCCGAGGCCGCCCTCACCGCCCGCGTGTACGGCGCAGGGGTCGAGGTCGTCACCGATGTCGGCGTCGCCGGACTGCACCGGATCCTGTCCGTACGGGACACCCTGCTCGCCGCCGACTGCCTCGTCGTCGTCGCCGGGATGGAGGGCGCCCTGCCGTCGGTGGTCGGCGGGCTGACCGGCGTACCTCTGGTCGCCGTGCCGACGAGCGTCGGGTACGGCGCCTCGTTCGGCGGGATCGCCGCGCTGCTGGGCATGCTGAACTCGTGCGCGCCCGGGGTCACGGTGGTGAACATCGACAACGGGTTCGGTGCCGGCGTGTTCGCGGCGCGGGTGGCCCGCAACGCCAGGCCGCGCGGGTGATCGGCTGGGTCGACGCGTCCTCGGGCGCGTCAGGAGACATGCTGCTCGGCGCGCTGGTCGGCGCCGGTGTTCCTCTCGAGGTGCTGCAGGACGCGGTGACTGCCGTCTCGCCCGAGCCGGTCACCCTCAGCACCGAGCTCGTGACACGGGGCGGGTTCGCGGCGACCCGGTGCCACGTGGCGGTGGCGGACTCCGCAACCCGTCGCACCTGGCGCGAGATCCGGCACCTGGTCAGCGGCCTCGCCCACGACGTCTTCGAGCGGCTGGCCTCCGCCGAAGCCACCGTCCACGGCACCACCCCGGAGGACGTGCACTTCCACGAGGTGGGTGCGCTCGACGCGATAGCGGACGTGGTCGGGGTGTGCGCGGGGATCGAGCACCTCGGCCTGACCGAGCTCGTCGTCTCGCCGATCGGCGTCGGGTCCGGGAGCGTGTCGACGGCGCACGGGACCCTTCCCGTGCCACCGCCGGCCGTGGCCGAGCTGCTGCGCGGGGTTCCGTCGTACGCCGGGCCGGGAGTCGGTGAGCTCTGCACGCCGACGGGCGCCGCCCTGCTGGCCACCCTGGCGTCGTCGTACGGCCCGCAGCCGCTCATGGCCGTCACCGGCATCGGTCTCGGTGCCGGCGGTCGCGACCCAGACACCCACGCGAACGTGGTCCGCCTCCTCGTCGGCGAGCCTGCTGCGAGCGGCGGTGCACCGGTCATGGTCGAGACCAACGTGGACGACCTCGACCCGCGCCTGTGGCCCAACGTCCTTCAGGCGCTGCTCGACGTCGGTGCCAGCGACGCGTGGCTGACACCGATCCTGATGAAGAAGGGGCGTCCCGCGCACACGCTGCACGTGCTCGTCACGTCCGACCGGCTGCCCGTCGTACGCCGCGAGATCTTCCGGCAGACGTCGACCATCGGCGTGCGCGAGGTGGCCCTGGCGAAGACGGCGCTCGACCGGGAGTCACGTACCGTGGTGGTGGCCGGTCACGACGTACGCGTGAAGCTGGCGTACCTCGACGGTGAGCTCCTCAACGCCCAGCCCGAGTACGCCGATGTCGCGCTCGTAGCGGAGAAGACCGGACGCCCGGTGAAGGACGTGCTCGCCGAGGCGATCGCCGCAACCCGGAAGTTCTGATGGATCTGGCTGTCCTCGCGCTGGCGTTCGGCGCGATCTTCGTCGTCGAGCTGCCCGACAAGACCTTCATCGCCGCCCTCGTGCTGTCGACGCGCTACCCACCGTTGCTGGTGTGGCTCGGGGTCGGCGCGGCCTTCTTCGTGCAGACGACCGTCGCGGTCACCGCCGGCTCCGTGGTCGGCCTTCTGCCCGACACAGCGGTGAAGTCGGTGTCCGCGGCGATCTTCCTGCTCGGCGCCTTCCTGATGTTCCGGGCCTCCCGCAGCGCCGACGAGGACGAGGCGGAAGAGGAGGAGGAGTACGCCGCGAAGGCCGCGGCACCCAAGCACGGGTTCGGCGTGGTGGTGGCGAGCTTCCTGGTGCTCTTCGCCGCCGAGTGGGGCGACCTCTCGCAGCTGCTGACGATCAGCCTCGTTGCGAAGTACGACGACGTCGTGTCTGTGTTCCTCGGCGCCTGGGGCGCACTGCTCGCGGTGTCCGGCCTCGCCGTACTGGTGGGCAGGTTCCTGCTGAGCCACGTGCGGCTCGCGACGATCTTCGCGCTCGGCGGGACGGTGTGCCTCGCGCTGTTCGGCTTCACGGTCTACGAGATCGTGTCCTAGCGGCTCAGCCGGTCTAGGGTCGTGCCATGACGAACGCCCACGGCGCCGACAGCGAGGTCGGCCGCCTGCAGACGGTGATGCTGCACCGACCCGGACCGGAGCTGAAGCGGCTCACCCCGCGCAACAACGACAAGCTGCTCTTCGACGGGATCCCGTGGATCAGCCGGGCGCAGGAGGAGCACGACGCCTTCGCCGAGGCGCTGCGCGGCCGCGGCGTCGAGGTCGTGTACCTCACCGAGCTGCTCACCGAGACCCTCGAGTCGGCCGATGCCCGCGCCCTCGCCATCGCGTCGGCACTGAGCCGGCTGCACCTCGGCGACACGCTGCGCCGCTACCTGGGCGAGGCGCTCACGTCGCAGTCGCCCGCCGAGCTCACCGCGTCGCTCACGGCCGGCATCCGCAACGACGAGCTGCGGGGCGGCCACGGCCTGGTCACCTCCCTGCTGCCGCAGGACGAGTTCATCATCGACCCGCTCCCGAACCTGCTCTTCACCCGCGACTCCAGCGTGTGGGTACGCGACCGGGTCGCCATCACGTCGCTCGCCATGCCCGCCCGGGAACGCGAGACCCAGCTGACCGAGCTGATCTACACCGAGCACCCCCGCTTCAAGGGCACGCCGACCATCCACGGCTGGCAGCGCGAGCACGTCGAGGGCGGCGACGTACTCCTCCTCGCCCCCGGCGTCATCGCGGTCGGCGTCGGCGAGCGCACCACCCCAGCCGGCGCCGAGCGCCTCGCTCGCCAGGTCTTCAAGGCCGACATCGCGCACACCGTGCTCGCCGTACCCATCGCGCAGGAGCGCGCCACCATGCACCTCGACACCGTGTGCACGATGGTCGACGTCGACAAGATCGTGATGTACCCCAACGTCGCCGGCACCCTCCAGGCGTACGCCGTGACCGTCGCGGACCGCGCGGGGAACGGCGACCACGAGCTCTTCCTCAACGTCGCGCCCGCCGAGCCGTTCCTCGTCGCCGCCGCCAAGGCCATGCAGATCGACACCCTGCACCAGATCGACACCGGCCTCGACCCGGTCACCGCCGAACGCGAGCAGTGGGACGACGGCAACAACACCCTGGCCATCGCGCCACGGGTCGCCGTCGCCTACGAGCGCAACATCGAGACGAACACCCGGCTGGAGGAGGCCGGCATCGAGGTCGTCGCGATCGCGGGGTCGGAGCTGGGGTCCGGGCGGGGCGGACCGCGCTGCATGAGCTGCCCGATCAGCCGGGCGCCGCTGTAGTCGTTGAGCCGGGCGTGTTGGGTGGTTCACCCGGGCATCTTCGGTGCACCGGTGTTCACCTGACACGCCCGGTTCGACCACCCGACACGCCCGGCTCGACCACCCGACACGCCCGGCTCAACCTCACAGGGGCAGCGCCACCAGGAGGGCGTCCGGCTCGACCACACCCGTTCCCGCGGGCCAGCAGTAGACGATCCCGTCGGCGAAGGTGTTGTCTTCCTCGGCCTGCTCGAGCAGCTTCCAGGTCGTGGGTGTGAGCCGGACGGTGCCGAGACGGGCCTCGCCGAGCATCACGTCTGCGAGTGGCTCCTCCTCCGTGAGCAGCCAGACCTGCGCGGCGAGCTCGCCGGTGCGGGTGTTGGCGACGGGCAGCGGAAGGGACCCCAGGTACGCCGTGGCCGCCTTGTCGTAGACGACGAGCAACCGCTGGATCGTCCAGTGCGGCTCCTCGGTGAGCCGGTGGCGACCCTGCGGCAGGTCGCGCAGCTGCACCGGCAGCGGCCCCTCGAGGGCGTCGGCCATGTCGAGGAACGCCTCGATGATCCGCGGGGCCAGGACCACTCCGGCGTCGAGCGCGGCCGCGGGCACGGCGTGCGGCGGGACACCCCGGCGCCAGATCTCGAGGAACTGCTCGTGCGCGAAGCTCAGGTGTACGTCGTGCCGCGCGAGCGCATCGGTGAGGACCACGTCGGAGCCGTCGCCGGTCCGCTGCCGGGTGGCCCACGCGTCGGCGTAGGCCTTGCAGAAGCGTCGCCGCGCGCGCCGCTCCCCCGCGGTCATGACCCGACGGGCTCCAGCGCCACGGGGACGCCGTTGAGGTGCGCCATGCCGGCGAGCCGCTCGAGCTCGTCGGGGTCGGTGGCCATCAGCTGGTTCACGTTGGCGCCGCCGGCCTTGTTGGCACGTTCCCAGGACCCGCCCGAGTGGCCCCACCCGTGCGGAACGGCGATCGTGCCGGGACCGACCTCGTCGGTGAGCAGCGCCAGCGTCTCGATCTCGCCGTGCCGCGATCGGATGCGCACCAGGTCGCCGTCGGCCACGCCGGCCGACGCCGCGTCGGACGGGTTGATCCGTGCCTGGTGCTTGCGGGACCCCTTCATCAGGGTCTCGCTGTTGTGCATCCAGGAGTTTTGCGAGCGCAGCTCCCGCAGTCCGATCAACCGCAGCGGGAAGGCGGGGTCGTCCTCGTGCCGGTCGCCGAGCCGGGCGAGCTCGGCGGCGATCGCCGGGTGGTCGAGCCGGACCCTGCCGCCGCGGTTGCGCACGACGTGCTCCCGCAGGCCGGTCGCCGCGTAGTGGTCCAGCACGATGCCGTGCGGGTTCTCCCGGACCCGGCGCCCGTTGAGCCCACCACGACGCAGGCCGAACCGGTCGCCGTACGGGCCGATGCGCAGCAGCGCCTCGATCATGAACTGCGGGGTCAGCCGCAGCGGGGTGTGCCGCATCGTGAACGCGACGGGCTTCGACAACCGGCGCAGGGGGCCGAGCAGGAACAGCCCGATACCCGCGCGCTGGGCCAGCTCGTCGATGACCTCCCACTCCTGGCGCGCCTCGCCGTACGCCTCGAGGACCGGCTCGGCGCGCTGCACGAACGGCGTGGGCGACGCGGAGGCGACTCCGATCGGGTAGTCGTCGCGCTCGAGCCAGGTGGTGGCCGGGAGGATGTAGTCGGCGTACTGGTTGGTGTCGTTGACGTAGAGGTCCATCGACACGAAGAGCTCGAGCTGCTGCAGCTGGACGGAGAGCTCGTCGCCGTTGGGCACCGAGAGCACCGGGTTCCCGGCGGTGACGAAGAGCGCGCGGAGCTGGCCGTCCCCGGGCGTCGCCATCTCCTTGGCCATCAGGGTCGCGGGGTAGGAGCCCAGCACCTCGGGGAAGTCGCCGAGCCGAGAGCGACCCGCCTTGTCGTACGACGCGAGCCCGACCTTCTCGGCGATCTCCTCGGCCGGGATGACCCCGCGCGAGAAGAGGGTGCCGCCCGACACGTCGAGGTTGCCGGTCACGAGCGAGAGCGCGTCGAGCAGGTAGGCGACCAGCGTGCCGTGCCGGCCGAGGCAGGACCCGGTGCGGCCGTACGCCGTCGCGGTGCGGGCCGTGGCGAAGTCGCGCGCGAGTGAACGGACCTCGGCTGCGGGTACACCGGTGACGGACTCCGTCTCCTCCGGCGCGTACCGGGAGGCGGTGTCGCGGAGGAGCTCGACGCCCGTCGACTGCCTCGCGATCGCCTTCTCGTCGGCTAGCCCCTCCGCGAAGATCACGTGGAGGAGAGACAGCAGCAGCCAGGCATCGGAGTCGGGCCGCACCTGCACGTGCTCGAACAGCTTCGCGGTCTCGGTGCGGCGAGGGTCGACCACGACCACCCGGCCGCCCCGAGTCGTGACCGCCTTGAGCGCGTCCTTGATCCGCGGCAGCGTGAGCACGCTCCCGTGGCTCACCATCGGGTTCGCGCCGAGCATCAACAGGAAGTCGGTGCGGTGTACGTCGGGGAAGGGCAGCTGCGTTGCCGCGCCGTACATCAGGCTGCTGGCGGCGAACCGGTTGTTCACGTCCTGCGAGCCGGCGGAGTACAGGTGCTTGGTGCCCAGACCCTTGGCGAACCCCGCGACCCACAGCGCGTGGGAGTAGGAGAACGCGCTCGGGTTGCCGAAGTAGATGCCGACGGACCTCTTGTCGATCTTCCTCAGCCGGCGCGCGATGTCGTCGAGCGCCTCGTCCCACGTGACGCGCTCGAACTCGCCCTGCGCGTTGCGGCGCAGCGGGTGCAGCACCCGGTCCGGGTCGTTCTGCACGTCGGTGAACGCGATGCCCTTAGGGCACGCCTGCCCGCGCGACAGGGGATGGTCGGGGTCAGGACGCAGCGACTGGAGCCGCCCGTCCTCGACGGTCGCGACGAGCCCGCAGAGGGGCTCGCAGATGCGGCAGTACGTGACCTTCTGCTCCACGGCCATGCCGGGGACTGTACCCCGGCACGGCCGTTGCTGACTACAGTCGTTGTCAGATGGGGGCGGCGGCGAGCGAAGCTCAGACGTTCTCGTCGACCCAGTCGGCGGCGACGTCCTCCGGGTCCTCCTTGTCGGCGACCACCGCATTGACCAGCGCCAGCAGCTCCTCCTGCGTGAGCGCGGCCGAGACCGCGTTGAGGGCCTCCTCGAGGGCGTCGTCGAGGACCTCGGTCCGGACGAGCGGCACGATGTTCTGCGACGCGTACAGCGCCTCCGGGTCCTCGAGCGCCACCAGCTCGCCGGACGCCACGGTCGGGTCGGTCGAGAAGATGTTTCCCGCGTCGATCTGCCCGTTCCGCAGTGCCCTCAGGGTCAGCGGCCCACCGGCGTCGAGCTCGCGGAAGTCCTTGAAGACGACGCCGTACACCGACTCGAGACCCGGGAGACCGGTCGAGCGGGTCTTCCACTCCGGCGGCCCGCCCAGCACGAGGTCCCCGGCGACGTCCTTCAGGTCGGCGATCGAGGTGAGGGAGTACTCGGCCGCCGTCTCCTGGGTGACGACGACCGCGTCCTTGTCCTCGGCCGGTGCCATTTCGAGCACGGTGAGCGTGTCGGGGAGGGCGGCCACCAGCTCGTCGTACACCTCGTCGGGCGCGGACGCCGTCGCGTCCTCGTCGAAGTAGAGCCGCAGGTTGCCGGTGTACTCCGGGAAGACGTCCAGCTCGGCGGTGTCGGTCATCGCCTTGAGGTACGCCTCGCGCGAGCCGATGTTCAGGGTCTTCTCGACCGTGAACCCGGCGTCCTCGAGCGCCTTGGCGTAGACCTCGGCGAGCACCACGCTCTCGGGGAAGTTGGCCGACCCTACGTGGATCGTCGTGCCGTCACCACCGTCACCGTTGCCCGTGTCTGTGGACAGCGGGTCGTCGCCGCCGCACGCGGCGAGTGTCAGCGTGGCGGCGAGCGCCGCGGTGACTGCGACGGAGCGGGGAAGCAGGAGGGAGATGCGCTTCATGGGTGGTGGTGCCTTTCACTCGTGGACGTCACGGCGCTGCCTGACGGGTCTCAACACGGGGCTGCCGTGCAGTCTTCCCCGTCAGGCCCGGAGAAACCACTACCCGCTGCAGTGCCGCGAGGAGGAGGTCGACGAGGAGGGCGAGGCAGGCGACCAGGGCGGCGCCGCCCGCCATCTGCCCGTAGTCGCGGGTCGCGAGGCCGTCGAGCAGAAAACGGCCGAGGCCGCCGAGACCGAGAACCGCGGCGAGCGTCGCGGTGGCGATGACCTGCAGCGCGGCGGAACGGATGCCCGAGACGAGCAGGGGCAGGGCGCACGGGAGCTCGACCTTGAGCAGCAGCTCGCGCCCGGTCATGCCCATCCCGCGGGCGGCGTCCCGCGCCGCGGCGTCGACCTGCTCGACGCCGGCGTACGTGCCGGCCAGGATCGGAGGTACGGCGAGCGCGACCAGCACCAGCTCGGTGGGGTACAGGAACGCTCCTTCGCCGCGCAGGTGGTCACCGAGCCACATGTAGGCGATGAACAACAGGCCGAGGCTCGGCATCGCGCGGAGGGCGCCGGTGAGGTTCACGGCCAGCCAGCGGCCGTGTCCGGTGTGCCCGACGAACAGGCCGAGGGGTACGGCGATCAGGGCCGCGATCCCGAGGGCGAGGCCGGAGTACCAGAGATGCTCCGCGAGTCGCAGCAGCACCCCGTCGTTGCCGTGCCAGTGCGACCCGTCGGTGAGCCAGGACCACATGAGGCTCATGCCGTACGCCCTTGGTGCCAGGGTGTCGCCAGGCGGGCCAGCACGACGATCACGAGGTCGAAGACGAGCGCCAGGACCAGGCAGCCCACGACGCCCACCGCCAGGGGGTCCATGAAGTCGCGCGAGAACCCGTCGGTGAACAGCTGGCCGAGCTGAGGAACGCCGATGAGCGCCGCCACGCTGACGATGCTGACGTTGCTGACCGCGGCGACCCGAAGCCCTGCCGCGAGGACGGGCACGGCAAGGGGGAGGTCGACGGTGAACAGCCGACGCAGCGGCTTGACGCCCATCGCGTCCGCCGAGAGCCGGACCGACTCGGGGACCGCCTCGAGCGCGTCGGAGGCGGTGCGGGTGAGCAGTGCGACGGTGTAGATCGTCATCGACACCAGCACGTTCACCGGGTCGAGGATGCCGGTGCCCAGGATCGACGGCATCAGGATGAACAGCGCGATCGAGGGGACGGTGTAGAGCAGGCCGGTGCCGACGACGATCGGCGTCCGCAGGCGGGGCAGCCGTTGCGCGACCCACCCCAGAGGTACGGCGACGAGCAGGCCGAGGACCAGCGGGACACCGGCGAGGTACACGTGCTGCCCCAGCAGCTCGAACACGTCGGACCAGTGGTCCTGCAGCCATGTCACGAGGCAGCGCCCTCGATGAGCGCGAGCACCTCGCTGGCCCGGACCGTCCCGATCAGGGCCCCGTCGGCGTCGACGACGACCCCGCGCCGGCTCGGGCTCGACAGCGCGGCGTCCAGGGCGGCACGCAGGCTGCCGTCGATGCGGGCAACGGTGCCGCCGCGGTGCAGGTCGCTCTCCTGGACAGCGCCGGTGAGCCGCTTGGGCTCCACCCAGCCGACCGGGCGCCGCTGGTCGTCGACCACCAGCCGCCACCCCTCACCCGACGCCCGCTCGCCGAGGAGGACGGTCGGCTCCACGCGCGGCTCGAGCTCGGCGTGCCGGAACGACAGTCCACGGTAGCCCCGGTCCCGCCCCACGAAGTCGGCCACGAAGTCGTCGTACGGGTCCTCGAGAAGGGCGGCCGGGGGAGCCGCCTGGGCGATCCGCCCGCCGACGCGCAGCACCGCGACCTGGTCGCCGAGCTTGATCGCCTCGTCGATGTCGTGGGTGACGAAGAGGATCGTCTTGCCCAGCTCGGACTGCAGCCGGAGGAACTCGTCCTGCAGCTGCTCGCGCACGACGGGGTCGACCGCGCTGAACGGCTCGTCCATCAGCATCACCGGCGGGTCGGCGGCCAGCGCGCGCGCCACGCCCACGCGCTGCTGCTGACCCCCGGACAGCTGGTGGGGGTAGCGCCTGGCGAAGGAGGCGTCGAGCCCCACGAGCTCCATCAGCTCGTGCGCCCGGGCCTTGGCCCTCTTCCGGTCCCAGCCCAGGAGCAGCGGCACGGTGGCGATGTTCGCCGTCACGGTCCGGTGGGGGAACAGCCCGGCGTGCTGGATGACGTACCCGATCCCTCGACGGAGCGTGGCCGGGTCCATGGCCGCGGTGTCCTGGTCGTCGATGCTGATGACGCCGCGCGTCGGCTCGATCATCCGGTTGACCATGCGCAGTGTCGTCGTCTTGCCGCAGCCGCTCGGCCCGACGAGGACGGTGATCTGCCCGTTCGGTGCGACCAGGTCGAGGCCGTCGACAGCCACCGTCCCGTCGGCGTACTCCTTGGTCACGGACTCGAACCGGATCATGGGGGGAGCCTAGCCAGAGGGGCGGACAGTCCCGTCCCGTGAGCGGGCACAGAAAAACCCGGCCGTTGCTGACGGGGGATACAACAACGACCGGGCAACACCAAACTTACGGGTGGTTGACCGTTTGATCAACCATCGGCCCCGATTATGTGGCAGGTCACGCGCCGGCACCGGAAAGGCCTAGTCCACAAGGGGATTCGTTGCCAGGCGTCAACAAATCCCCGGGCCGGTTCAGCGGATCGTGACCTGCCGATTGGCCAGCCCCGACCGCGCTGCGCGCTCCTCCGTCGTCAGCGGCGTCTCGTCCGCGAGAGCGGCGTCGAGAGCCTTTCCGAACTGCTCTGCGGGATCCTCGAGCGCCTCCACGCCGGTGCCCACCGGAAGGTCCCAGACGGGCGTGAGCAGACCGTGGGCGCGGAACATCCCGACGAAGCGTGACCCCGGCACGAGCTCGTCCTTGCCGGAGGCGTGCAGTCGCGCGAGGGCGTCGAGGAGACGGTCCTCGTTGTGCGGCATGACCCAGCGCAGGTGCTCCTTGGTGCCGGCGTCGACCCAGTACGCCGCCTCGACGCCCGTCAACCGCAGCGTGGGGGTGACCGACGCGTTGGCCTGGTCGAGCGCCGCGGCCGCCTGCCCGCTCGCCTCGTCGACATCGGAGACCCAGAAGTCGAACCCCTGATGGACGGTGACGTCGAGGGAGTCCCCCTCGACGAGGTCCTGTAGCCGCGGGCCTTCCCCGGGCGACTCGGTCAGCCCGACCATCGCGCCCGGCTCGGCGTCCAGGGCCTTGAGGAGCACCGCGGCGAGGTCGCGGCTCGGGTCGCCGAAGCCGTGCTGGACCTGCAGACCCAGCCAGATGGTCCCGTCCTCGCGGACCAGGGCTGGGGCAGCCATCGGCAACAGTGTGCAGAGCAGGACCGAGCGGTCGGTGTCCTTCACGGAGATCGGTGCGGTCGCAGCCGGGACGAGCTCCCGCATCGCGATCAGGTCGCACTCCCCGGGCAGTCCGGCGAACGGACGGCTCACGAAGACCGGGGCAGGTCCACCGGCCGAACCGTGACACGCCTTGTAGCGGCGGCCGGACCCGCACGGGCAGGGCTGACGCGGCCCCACCTCATCAGGGGTGGTGGGAGCAGCAGACGCCTTGACCCGTGACTTCTTTCCCATGGCGGCGAGGGTAGTCGGCGGGCACCGCCTGGTTCACCGCAGGGGCAGGCGCGTGTGGACGGTGGAACGCGAGGGGGCGTGCTCGAGCCACCAGTCGCTCACCAGGGTCTGCACGATCGCCATGCCGCGACCGGACGTCGCCGACACCGGTGCGTCGACGGTGTGGGGTGTGGTGGGACTGCCTCCGTCGGTGACCGAGATCTGGACCTCGCGGTCCTGGAGGGCCCAGGTGACCACGAGGGAGCCGTCGGCCAGGGGGCGCGCATGACGCACGGCGTTGGCGACCAGCTCGGAGATGACCACCCGCGCGTCGTCGATCCGCTCCGCGGAGCCGTTGCGCTCCTTCATCCAGGCGCGAAGGTCCTGGCGGACTCGGGAGACTGAGGAAGCCGCGAAGGGGACACGCATACTGACGCGCACGCCGTCAGCTTGCGCGAAGGCTTCCACGGTGGTTCCCCCACCTCTCGTCAGGCCGTCCATCGGGCTCATGATCCCACCCCCTGCGTGAACCCAAACGTGCCCCGGGGCTCCCTTATCCGGTCAGGTGCCTGAGGGTCGCCCTGGGATCGTCGGTGATCACGGCTTCGACCCCGAGGTCGAGACACAGATCGAGGTCCTCGACCGTGTTCACCGTCCACACGTGGATTCGTCGTCCACTTCGGCGCAGTTTACTCCCCAGGCGGGGATTCTCGCGGAGCAGCTCGATCCCCGGTCCCGCGATCCATCCCGGGCTGAGGACCCCGGAGGTGAGCCGCCAGGAGTAACGGCCGTCGGTGAGCAGGACCACCTCCAGGTCTGGAGCGAGGCGCTCGACGCGGGTGAGCGCCACCGGTGAGAAGCTCATCACCCGGGCCGGACTTCCCGTACCCGCCCAGCCGAACTCGTCGAGGAGCTCCACGAGCCGCCGCTCGACGAGACCGGCGTACCGCGTCGGGTGCTTGGTCTCGATCGCCAGGTCCACCGGTCGGTCGTAGTCGCGGGCCATCTCGAGGAGCCGGCGGAGCGTGAGGACCTTGCGGGAGTCCTCGTCGACGTCCGGTGCCTCGTCGTCGAGCTCGGCCCACGGCTTCTTCCACGACGCGAAATCGAGCTCGTCGAGCTCGTCGAGGGTCATGGTCGAGACGAGGCTGTTGGTGTTGGCGACCCTGCGCAGGTCCCGGTCGTGGACGCACACCAGGTGCCCGTCGGACGTCAGGCGAACGTCGCACTCCAGACCCTCGGCCCCCTCGTCGAGGGCACGCACGTACGCGCCGAGCGTGTGCTCCGCCTCCGCGGCACTGGACCCGCGGTGGGCGACGACCTGCGGTCGGCCCTCCACTTTCCGCATGAGGGAATCGTGTCAGTCGCCAGGCCTCGCGCGAAGGAACTTGCCGAAGTGCGGCACGGTGAATGCCACGGTTCCCCGCTCGCTGGAGTACACCAGCCCCTTCTTGATCAGGCCGTCGCGAGCCGGGCTCAGCGACTGCGGCTTGCGCCCGAGCCGGGCTGCGACGTCCGCTGTCGGCACCGGGCCGTCGCCCAGGTCGGCGCCGAGATCGGCCATCGTCCGCATGTAGTCACGCTCTGCCGGGGTGGCGCGGTCGTACCGGGCGCCGAAGAAGCCGATCGCCAGCTCGGCCTCGGCCTCCGGCGCGGCCTCCTTCACATCGGCGTACCGCACGGGGCTCCCCAGCGCCACGTCCCAGGTGACCTTCCCGTACGCCTGCACGAAGTACGGGTAGCCGTCGGTGAGCTCGTAGAGCGCATCCAGGGCCTCGGGCTCGAAGTCGACGTCCTCGGTCGCGGCCGGCGCCACGAGCGCACGGTCGGCCATCCCCCGGGGCAGCCGGTCGACGACGACGTACCGGAAGAGCCGCTCGGCGTACGACTTGCTGGCTGCCAGCGCGACCGGCAGGTGCGGAAGCCCGGCACCGACCACGACGAGCGGGGCGTTCTGCTGGCTCATCTCGTGGCAGGCGCCGCAGAGCGCCGCGAGCTCCGCAGTAGCGATGTCCTGCATCTCGTCGATGAAGATCGCGACCCCGACGCCGAGGTCGCGCGCGAGCTCGGCGACGTCGGTGAACAGCTCGACCAGGTCCAGCTCGAGGTCCCCGCTGTCGGCGCGTCCCTTCGTCGCCTGTACGTCGGTCGGCGGCGACCAGCGGAAGCCCTTGCGGTCCTGGAGCTCGGTGCGCAGCGCGAAGCTCTTCACCACGCCGGCGACCGCGTCGACCCGCTCCGGGTCGCGGTGCCGGTGCGCGACCTCGCGGACCGCGGCATGCACGGCCTGCGCCATCGGCAGCCGCAGGCTCTGGTCAGGACGGGCCTCGATCTTCCCCGTGCCCCACGCCCGCTTCACCGCCTGGCCGCGCAGGGCGTTGAGCAGCACGGTCTTGCCGACACCTCGCAGGCCGCTGACCACCATGCTGCGCTCGGGGCGGCCGGCGGCGACCCGCTCGAGGGTCACGTCGAACTGCCGCAGCTCCTTGTCACGACCGGCGAGCTCGGGTGGCCGCTGGCCGGCGCCGGGGGCGTACGGGTTGCGGATCGGGTCCATGATGCGAAGGTATCGGGACGTCTAGCGCAATCCCTAGATTTCGCTAGCGAGCGGAATCGTGTCGCATGGCCGGCGCTCCCGCTCGCTCGCGGGGCGGCTACGCCGACTCGACCGACGACGCGCTCGGTCGTGCGGACTCTGTGTAGACCTTGCGGTAGGAGTCGTCGAGCCCGCGCTTGAGCACGTCGATGAGTGCCGGCACCTCGTCGATCTCCAGCCGGAACGTCCCCGTGCACAGCCCGCCACGCCACAGCGAGAGGACGACGAGCCCGTCCTCGTGGTGCCAGGACAGCCGCAGTGTTCGATGAGGTCCCCGGTCATCGAGGAAGACCTCACCGCCTGCGGGCAACCAGGTCGGGGTCACCTCTTCATTGTGACCGGGGCCGCCCGGTCGCACCAGGCACCTAGGCTGGGAGTCGTGCCTGAGCTTCCTGAGGTCGAGGGCCTCGCGCAGGACCTGCGCGAGCGGCTGGCCGACCGTGCCATCGAGCGGGTCGACGTGGTCGCGTTCAGCGCACTCAAGACCTACGACCCGCCGATCCACGCCCTGAACGGCACCTTCGTGGAGGACGTCGGCAGGCACGGCAAGTTCCTCGACATCACGGCCGGCGGGCTGCACCTGATCGTGCACCTGAGCCGTGCCGGGTGGGTGCGCTGGAAGGACGAGGTCCCGAAGCTCCCGGCGAAGCCGAGCACCAAGTCACCTCTCGCGGCGCGCGTCGTGCTCGACAACGGCAGCGGCCTCGACCTGACCGAGATGGGCACCCAGAAGCGGCTGGCCCTGTACGTCGTGCGCGACCCTCAGGACGTCCCCGGCATCGCCAGCCTCGGCCCCGACCCGCTGGCCGACGAGTTCACCATCGAGGTGCTGCGCGACATCCTCGCCACAGCAGGACGCGCCCAGCTCAAGGGGGTGCTGCGCAGTCAGTCGATCATCGCGGGCATCGGAAACGCCTACTCCGACGAGCTGCTGCACGCCGCCAAGCTGTCGCCGTTCAAGCCGGCGAGCTCACTGAGCGACGAGGAGCTGCAGACGTTGTTCGACAGCATCAAGAACGTCCTCGGCGACGCCGTGCAGCGCAGCCTGGGCCTGGCGGCCAGCGAGCTCAAGGGCGAGAAGAAGTCCAACCTCGCCGTCCACGGTCGCACCGGGTTGCCCTGTCCCGTGTGCGGCGACACCGTGCGCGAGGTGTCGTTCGCGGACTCGTCGCTGCAGTACTGCCCCACCTGTCAGACCGGCGGGAAGCCGCTGGCCGACCGCCGCATGTCCAAGCTGCTGAAGTAGCCTTCGCGCCATGTCGATCCCGAGCGTTCCGGTCACCGGCGTCCCCGACCCGCTACCCGACGGCCTGCTGGTCCTCGACGTGCGCGAGGACGACGAGTGGGCCTACGGCCACATCGCGGGCTCGCTGCACGTGCCGATGATGGAGATCCCGGGTCGCCTGCACGAGATCGAGGGGGAGCAGGTGCTCGTCGTCTGCAAGGTGGGCGCGCGCTCCGCCCAGGTCGTGGGCTACCTCGTCCAGCAGGGGTACGACGCGTTCAACCTGCACGGGGGGCTGCTCGACTGGGAGTCGGCGGGACGTCCGCTGGTCAGCGACTCGGCGCAGCCCCCGATCGTGGTCTAGCGACGGGCCGGCAGCGCGGCGGGAGGCTACGACCAACAAGGGGGCAGGGGTACGGCGAGCGCGCGCTCGAGCCGCACGAGGTACTCCCGACGCGGCACCTCCACCACTCCCAGCGACTCCAGGTGCGGCGTCTGCCACTGCACGTCCAGCAGGCGCCGGTCGACGTACTCGTCACTGAGCAGGTCCACGAGCGCGACCAGCGCGACCTTCGACGCATCGCGTTCCACGTGGAACATCGACTCGCCGGCAAAGAGTCCGCCGACCGCGACGCCGTACAGCCCGCCTACGAGTCGCCCGTCCCGCCACGCCTCCACCGAGTGCGCCCAGCCGAGCTCGTGCAGCACGGCATACGCCTCCCGGATGCGGTCGTCGATCCAGCCCCCGTCGCGCTCCGGGTCACCGCAGGCCGCGACGACGTCGTCGAAGGCGGTGTCGACGCGGACGTCGTACCTCCGCACCGACTTCCGCAGCGACCGGGTGACCCGCAGCCCGCGGAGCGGAAGGACGCCGCGCGGGTCGGGGGACCACCACGACATGCCCTCGGTCCGGCTGTCGGCCGGCATCGGGAAGAACCCGCGCGAGTAGGCGTCGATCAGGGTGCCGGGCTCGAGGTCCGCACCGACGCCGACCAGGTCGTCGAAGGCGTCACCGTCCGGCCCGGACAGGTCGGGGAAGCTCCACGGGCTCGGGGGCGGGACGACGGGCACGGATCCCACCCTGTCACTGGATAGGCTCGACACCATGGGTATCGGTGGGAAGGTCGCCAAGCAGATGGCCCCGCGCGTACAGAAGATCGCTCCCGGCCTGACCACCAGTGTCATCCACGAGGCGCTGGCCAAGGCGATCGACGGGGTCGGCCCGCTGGCCGGCGCTGCAGCGGCGGCGGAGAAGCAGCTGGCGGAGAAGCCAGGCGACATCGACCACGCGATCCACGAGGTCATCGAGTTCAACGTCCGGCTGGCGGGGACGCAGGGCTTCCTCACGAACCTCGGCGGCCTGGTGACCGCCGCCGTCACCATCCCCGCCAACATCGCCGGGCTCGCCATGATCCAGATCCGGATGGTCGCCGGCATCGCCCATCTCCGCGGCTACGACCTCAGCGACCAGCGCGTTCGCAACGCGATCCTCGCCTGCATCCTCGGCGAGGACGGCGTGGCCGAGGCACTCAAGAAGAAGCGGCTGCCGGCTCGCCCGATCGCGATCGCCACCGCGGCGACGGCCGACCCGGAGCTCAACCGCGCGATGGCCGCCGAGGTGACGTCGGTGCTGATGACCCGGGTCGCGGGCAAGCGGCTCGCGACCACGGTCGGGCGGCGCGTCCCGGTCGTCGGAGGCCTGGTCGGTGCGGGCGCGGACGGCTACGCGACCTGGAAGATCGGCCGCTACGCGGACCGAGAGATGTTGCCCCGGTAGGCATGTCCCGGGCTCGAACCGGGTACCCCTCCCTGGAACCCCACGGGAGGAGTTGTCATGTTCGGACGCCACCAGTCCACCGCCACCGACGAGCGCACGACCACCGACACCGGCCGGGTGCCCAGCCCGCGCCACGTCGACGAGACGGAGCTCGCCGAGGAGCGCGCGGACGTACGACGGGAACGGTTCGGCGGGACGAACTGGGGTGCCGCCGTCCTGGGCTGGATGGTCGCCATCGCGATGACCGTGCTGCTGGCCGGGATCGTGGGTGCGCTGGCCGCAGCCGTCGGCAACGAGAGCAACGTGACGACGGACCAGCTCGCGGACAACGCCGGGACCACCGGCATCGCCGCCGCCGTCGTCGTCGTCCTGATCCTCGGGATCGCGTACTACACCGGCGGCTACGTGGCCGGGCGGATGTCGCGGTTCGACGGCGCCAGGCAGGGCATGGCGGTCTGGATCGTCGGCCTCGTGGTGACGCTCGTGGCGGCCGCCCTCGGCTACGCGTTCGGCGAGGAGTACGACGTGCTCGACCGGGTCGACCTGCCCAGCCTCTCGGTGCCCTGGGAGGACCTCGGCACCGGCGGACTGATCACCGCAGCCTCCGTGCTGGTGGTGACCCTGCTGGCCGCGGTCGCGGGCAGCGCGGTCGGCCACCGCTACCACCATAAGGTCGACCGGGCGGTTTGATCAGGCCGAGCGAGTCTTCGGGTGCGGGCGGGTGCAGAGCGATCGAAGATCGCCGTGACCCGCAAGCCTCCCGCCTCCCGCCTCGCTGCCGGCCCGGCGCGGCTAGCGCCCGCGGAGCCGCCGGTACACCCCCAAGGCCCGGCGCACCGTCGGCCTGGTCTCCGACGCGCGGACCACGCGCCGCTTGAGCCGAAGGACGGGCCCGGCTGCCTCGTCGAGTGCCCGAACGGCCGCCTCCTTCTCTCTCCAGAGGCGGTCGTTGTCCGAGCGCAGTCGGGCCGCCTCGCGCAGCAGCGCGACGGTCGCGTCGAGCGCGACGTCGTCGTCGTGCGCCGGGAGGTCCGGGTCGACGAAGTCGTCGGGCGCCGGCTGCGGCACGAGCTCGTCGAGCGAGCCGACCACGTCGTACCCCCGGTCGCCGAGCTCCTTCACCCACTCCTGCGACAGCTCGGTCGCCCAGGTGCGCGCCCGCTGCGGTAGCGAGAGCCGCGGCGAGTCCGAGCGCTGCGAGAGGGTGCGGTGCGCGAGGAGCTCGCGGACGAACTCGCGGTAGTGCTCGTTGGCCAGCACCCCACCGTTCACGCGCTGGTTGACCCGGCGGAGATAGTCGGTCTCGAGCGCGCCGAGCGACGGGTTGGCTCGCTCCGACTCGGTGACGTACGCCGTGGGGTCGAGCCCGAACACGGACGCGAAGCGTTCCCACAGCAGCCCGCGGGGGGCACCCGACGGCGGGACGGTCACGAGGTGCACGTGCTCGGGCGGGAGGGTCGAGCCCCAGCGGTCGAGGATGTCCGGGACGTCCTGGACACCCCAGAACCACGACGCCAGCTCGCCGGTCCGAGCCGGGTTCATGATGCGGTCGAGGAAGGCGCCGTAGTCGAGGACCCTGCGGTGCTTGACGTTCTCCTGCCACTCGGCCGGGATCTGGCGGACAAGGTCGCGCGCCGACAGGACGACGTGCACCTCGGCGTCGCCGAAGGAGTCGAGAGCGCGCTTGACCTGGTCGCGGCTGGCGCGGGCGAGGATCTCGTGGCTCACGATGCTGGTGCCGTCGAAGGCGCGCACCCGCTCGGCCAGGTCGTCCCACGCCCCGACGGCCTGCTGCTCGAGGCCGCCCCAGGGCAGCTCCATGAGGTCGAGAGCGGCGAGGAAGTGCGCGTCGAAGCGATGGGCGGGGTACAGGATCCCCTGCTCGGCGAGCGACTCGCGGTGCTGGAAGAGGAGGTCCTGGATGAAGGTCGTGCCCGTCTTCGGTGCACCCACGTGCACCAGGACCCGCTTCACGTGCTGCTCTCCTTCACCAGAACCTCGACGAGGCGGCTGAGCACGTCCTCCCGGTACATCGGGGGCCCCTGCACGCCGGCGACGAACTCGTCGAGATCGCCGTGCACAGCGTAGCCGCCGGCGCGGAGGTCCTCGGCCAGCCGCTCGGCCCGACGCCGCGCCCACGGCCGGTGCGGCATCGGCGTGGGCAGCGTCCGCAGCGTGCCCCCCGTGAGCAGACGGATCGCGCCGGCGCGAGCGGATGCGGGGTCGGCTCGGTGGACGCCGAGCAGCGGGTTGACCCGCCGCAGGAGATCGACGCTCTCGACGGCCAGCGGAACCGCCTCGGCCGCGGCCGCGGCGCCGACGTAGACCTCGACGCGGCGGCGGCCCTTGCCGAGCCGCTGCGCGAGGCCGGCGACGTCCACCGACGGCGGCAGCTGGTCACGGCCGGCCCACCACCCGTAGAAGGTCCGCCAGCGGGCCCCGGACCCGAGCTGCACGCGGCGGGCCCATGCCCGCGTCATCAGCTCGTCGAAGCTGGGCGCCTGCAGCGGGAGAGCCCGCTCGCGCGGCTGCCTCGTCCGCACCGCCGGCGCCGCCAGGGCGAGGTCGGCCAGGACTCCCGAGCCGACCCGCAGCAGCTCCTCGACGGGTACGTCGGCGGGATCGACGGCGACGCCTCGCGGAGCCTCCGGATGTACGACGTGCAGCCGCGGCAGTCCCCGGCCCGGTGCATCACGGCGGAGGACGCGGTCGGCGAGTCGCTCGAAGCCCGGCCCCTGCCACCTCTCGGCCAGCAACCGGACGAGCTCGAGCTGCGCGGCGCCCGGCACGTCCCCGGCGTGGTCACCGCTCGGCTCGAAGTCCGCCCACGGCGTGCTGCCGCCGGAACGCAGATGGTCCACCCACGAGAGGACGGCCGCCTCGTAGCTCACGAGTGACCCCTCACGAATGGCGCAGCCGCCGGGCCATGCGGGCCAGCTTCTTGGACTGTGCGAGGAACGGTTCCGGGTCGCCGGAGGCTTCGATGAGGAGCGCCTCGATGGCGTCCAGCGCGGCGTCGACCATGTCGCGCGGGCCCGGACGGTCGGGGTCGTCCCACTTCTCGTCAGGGTCCGGAGCGACCGGGCGCAGGTCGTTCAGATCGCCGATGACATCGATGCCCGCACCCTCGGCCCACTCGATCCACTCCTCGGCGACCTCGTTCGCCCACGGGTACGCGTCCGGCGGCAAGGTCGCCTTCGTCATGCCGCTGCGCTGGGCGAGGGTCTGGTGGACGACGAGCTCACGGACCAGGCGGCGGTAGGCGTCGTTCTCCAGGGAGTCCGACTGCTCGAGGCGTCGGTTCAGCCGGCGGATCAGGGTCGCCTCCGCGGTGCCGATCGAGATGTTCTCGCGGACGCTCTCCTCGGGTGCCCAGGCCGGGTCGATCGCGAAGGCCCGGCAGTAGCGGCTCCAGAGCTCGTCGCGTGGTGCTCCGTCCTGCGGGACCGTCACCAGGTGGACGTGCTCCGGCGGAAGGTTGGCCGACCAGCGGCCGAGCACGTCGGGCAGGCCCTGGACCCGCCAGAACCACATGTTCGAGCCGCGCCGCGGCGCCTTCTGCACATTGGCCACGAACCGCGCGAACGTCTTGCGACGACGGTGCTTGATCCCTTCCTGCCACTCCGCCGGGATCTGGCGCGCGAGGTCGCGTGCGGAGTACACCAGGTGCACCTCGGCGCCGTCGAGGTCGGCCATCGCCCGCTTCACCTGAGCCGGTTTCGCCCCGGCGAGGATCTCGTGGCTGACGATCGCGGTGCCGCTGGCCCGTCGTACCCGGGTCATCAGGGAGTCCCACTCCCCGCGAGCCTCCTCGCGCTGACCGCCCCACGACATGTCGAGCAGGTCGATCGCGGCCTCGAACATCGAGTTGGTCATCCCGACCGGGTAGTGCACCCGGTTCTTCGCCAGCTCCGCACGGTTCTTCGCGAGCCGGTCCTGGAGGTACGTCGTCCCCGTCTTCGGTGCCCCGACGTGCAGGTAGACGACCTTTGCCATGCCGGTGATCCTAGGGCGTGTGTTGGATCGCGAGCAGAGCTGGCAGGTCATCGAGCGGGAGCGCCGTAGCCTCGCCGACCTCCTCGAGACCCTGACGCCGGACGAGTGGGAGCTGCCGTCGTTGTGCGAGGGGTGGCGGATCCGCGACGTCGCCGCCCACGTCGTGCTGGCGTCCCGACCCGTGTCGCCGCGGGACATCCTGGTCGAGGTCGTCCGCTCCGGGGGCCGGTTCCACAAGCTCAACCACGACATGGCCGTCCGCCATGCCGACCGGGGCACCGACCTCGTCGCCGAGCTGCGAGAGATCGTCGCGTCCCGGCGCCTGCCGGTCGTCACGAACTACCGCAACATCGTGTTCGACGTGCTGGTCCACGGGCAGGACATCGCCGTACCGGTCGGGCGAGAGAGAGCGATGCCCGTCGACGCAGCGGTCGCGGGCGCGGAGCGCGTCTGGACGATGGGCTGGCCGTTCTGGGCACGGCGCAGGTTCCGGGCGGTGCGCCTGGTCGCGACCGACGCGGAGTGGACGGCGGGTGCCGGCGAGGTGGTGGAGGGGCCGATCGCCGCGCTGCTGCTGCTCCTGACCGGTCGCTCGGTCGCACTCGACCGGCTCTCGGGGCCGGGGCTCAGCCGAGTGCGTTGACGACGCGGCTCGGGCTGGGCCGACCGAGCTGCTCCGCCATCCAGACGCTCGTCGCGACCAGCGACTCGAGCGAGACACCGGTCTCGATCCCCAGGCCGTGCAGCATCCAGACGAGGTCCTCGGTCGCGAGGTTGCCGGTGGCGCTCTCGGCGTACGGGCAGCCGCCCAGGCCGCCGGCGCTCGCGTCGAAGGTCGTCACCCCGTGCTGGAGCGCGGCGTGGGCGTTGGCGAGAGCCTGGCCGTAGGTGTCGTGGAAGTGCATCGCGAGGACGTCGTCCGCGAGACCCGCGTCGTTGAAGGCGTCGAGCAGCGCGGTGACGTGGCCCGTCGTACCGACGCCGATCGTGTCGCCGAGGCTGAGCTGCGAGGCGCCGAGGTCGAAGAGCCGCTTGCCGACGGTGACGACCTGGTCGACCGGGACGTCGCCCTCCCACGGGTCGCCGAAGCACATGCTCACGTAGGCGCGGACGTCCAGGCCGTGCTCGCGGGCCCGCTTCACCGTCGGCTCGAACATCGCGAACTGCTCGTCGAGACTGCGGTTGAGGTTGCGCTGCGCGAAGGTCTCGGTGGCGCTGCCGAAGATCGCGATGTGCTTGCAGCCGAGCTCGAGGGCGCGGTCGAGGCCGCGCTCGTTCGGCACCAGGACAGGGAGGTCGCGCCCGGCCTCGCCCAGGGCCGTCATGACGTCGTACGCGTCCGCGAGCTGCGGCACCCACGTCGGGTGCACGAAGCTGGTTGCCTCCACCACCGGGAGACCGGCCGCGACGAGGCGCTGGATGAACTCGACCTTCACCTCGACGGGGACGGTGTTCTTCTCGTTCTGCAGGCCGTCGCGCGGCCCGACCTCGTAGATGGTGACGTTCCGCGGGAGCGCCGGGTCAGGGACCAGTTGCGGGCTACGCATCGCTGCCGGGCTCCGACGACACCACGAACAGCACGTGCTTCAGCGGGACCTGCTCACCGACCGCCGCCCCCACCGTCGTGACCGTCCCGGCCAGCGGTGCCTTGAGCGCGAGCTCCATCTTCATCGCCTCCATCACGCCGAGGACGTCGCCTTCCTCCACTCTGTCACCGACGGCCACGTTGACGGTGAGGACCGTGCCCGGCATCGGGGCGGCCAGCGTGCCGTCCGACGCCGTGGCCTGGTCGGCGTCACCTGCCTGGGGCCGGGCGAAGTGGAACCGCTGACCGCGGTAGGCGACCTCGACGGCGTGGTCGGCGACCTGCACGGCTGCCGCCCGGTCGAGCAGCGGGTCGCTGGTGACGTCGACGAGGAACACCTCGTCGTCGAGCTCGACGTGCACCGGAGCAGGTTCCCCAGCCAGCCGCCAGCCATCACCCGCGCCGAAGGGGTCGTTCGCGTCCTGCACCACGTCACCCGCCACTGCGTGCGCCGCGAGCAGCGCCGCGACGTCGCGGGACGGCGGAGCGATCGCGTCCGGGTGGGCATCGAGCCAGGCGGTGTCGATGGCGTTGTCACGGAACTCGTCGCTCGCCGCCAGCGCACGCAGGAAGCCGGTGTTGGTGGTGAGGCCGAGGATCGCGGTGTCGTCCAGGGCCGCCACCAGCTTGCGCCGCGCGGTCTCCCGGTCGGGGCCGTGCACGATCACCTTGCCGAGCATCGGGTCGTACGACGTGCCCACCACCGAGCCGCTCTCCAGCGCGGCGTCGATGCGAGCGCGGGAGGACCACGAGACGTACGACGCCGTACCCGCTTGGGGCAGGAAGCCGTTGAACGCGTCCTCGGCGTACACCCGGGCCTCGATCGCGTGGCCGGTGCAGGTGACGTCCTCCTGGGTGAACGGCAACGGCTCGCCCGCGGCGACGCGCAGCTGCAGCTGCACCAGGTCGAGACCCTGCCCTTGAATCGACACGGTGAGCTCGGTGACCGGGTGCTCGACCTGCAGGCGGGTGTTCATCTCGAGGAAGAAGACCTCGTCGCCGGACACGAGGTACTCCACCGTGCCCGCGTTCGTGTAGCCGACCTGCTTCGCCAGCGCGACCGCAGACTCGAGCAGCACCTTGCGGGCCGCGTCGGAGATCGTCGGGGCCGGCGCCTCCTCGAGCACCTTCTGGTGCCGGCGCTGGGCCGAGCAGTCCCGCTCGAAGAGGTGCACGACGTTGCCGTGGTGGTCGGCGAGCACCTGCACCTCGACGTGCCGGCCGTGCTCGACGTACCGCTCGACGAGGATCGTGTCGTCGCCGAAGGCCGACGCTGCCTCGCGCTTCGCTGCGGACACCGCGGCGTCGAAGTCCTCCGCGCGCCGGACGACGCGCATGCCCTTGCCGCCACCGCCGGCGGCCGCCTTCACCAGGACCGGGAAGCCGGCGTCCTCTCCCCGAGGCACGACCGGAACACCTGCGGCGATCGCGATCTCGCGGGCGGTGTCCTTGCGCCCCATCTGGTCCATCACGTCACCGGACGGTCCGACGAAGGTGAGCCCGGCCTCGGCCACGGCCCGGGCGAACGGCGCGCGCTCGGAGAGGAAGCCGTACCCGGGGTGGATCGCGTCGGCGCCCGAGACTCGCGCCGCCTCGAGGATGGCCGGGATCGAGAGGTAGGACTCCGTGGCCGGCGTCGGCCCGATGTGTACGGCGGTGTCGGCCTCGCGCACGTGGGGCGCGTTCCGGTCCGCGTCTGAGTAGACCGCGACCGTGCGGATGCCCAGGGCGCGCGCTCCCCGGATCACGCGGAGGGCGATCTCGCCGCGGTTGGCGATGAGGAGTGTCTGGATCACGTCGTCACATCCGGAAGATGCCGTAGGTGGGCTCGGGGATCGGCGCGTTGGCGGCCGCGGCCAGGCCCATGCCGAGCACGCGTCGCGTGTCGACCGGGTCGATGATGCCGTCGTCCCAGAGCCGGGCGGACGAGTAGTACGGCGACCCCTGGGACTCGTACTGCTCACGGATCGGTGCCTTGAACTCGTCGTCGTCAGGGCGTCCCGCGACCGTCGCCAGCACCGACGCCGCCTGCTCGCCGCCCATCACGGAGATGCGCGCGTTGGGCCACATCCAGAGGAACCGCGGGTCGTACGCGCGACCGCACATGCCGTAGTTGCCCGCACCGAACGAGCCGCCGATGACGACGGTGAACTTCGGGACCACCGAGCACGCCACTGCCGTGACGAGCTTGGCGCCGTCCTTGGCGATGCCCCGGTTCTCGTACTCGCGACCGACCATGAAGCCGGTGATGTTCTGCAGGAACACCAGCGGGATGCCGCGCTGGTTGCACAGCTCGATGAAGTGCGCGCCCTTGAGGGACGACTCGGAGAAGAGGATGCCGTTGTTGGCCACGATCCCGACCGGGTAGCCCCAGATGCGGGCGAAGCCGCAGACCAGCGTCTCGCCGTAGAGCTGCTTGAACTCGTGGAAGCGCGAGCCGTCGACGACCCGGCGGATCACCTCGCGGACGTCGTACGGCGTGCGGGGGTCGGTGGGGACCACGTCGTAGAGGCCGTGCGGGTCCTCGGCCGGCTCCTCGACCACCTCACGTGACAGCGACGGTGCCACCGGCCGCTCGAAGGTCGACACGATCGACCGCACGATCGCGAGCGCATGCGCGTCGTCGTTGGCGAGGTGGTCGACGACGCCGGACAGCCGGGCGTGGACGTCGCCGCCGCCGAGGTCCTCGGCCGTGACGACCTCACCGGTCGCCGCCTTCACCAGCGGCGGGCCGCCGAGGAAGATCGTGCCCTGGTTCTTCACGATCACGGTCTCGTCCGACATGGCCGGGACGTAGGCACCACCGGCGGTGCACGACCCCATCACCGACGCGATCTGCGGGATCCCCTGGGCGGACAGGTTGGCCTGGTTGAAGAAGATCCGGCCGAAGTGCTCGCGGTCCGGGAAGACCTCGTCCTGCATGGGGAGGAAGGCCCCGCCGGAGTCGACCAGCGCGATGCACGGCAGCCGGTTCTGCGCGGCGACGGTCTGCGCGCGGAGGTGCTTCTTGACCGTCATCGGGTAGTAGGTGCCGCCCTTCACGGTGGCGTCGTTGGCGATCACGACGCACTCGCGACCGGACACCCGGCCGATACCGGTGATGATGCTGGCGCTCGGCACCTCGCCTCCGTACATGTCCCACGCGGCCAGCGGCGACAGCTCGAGGAACGGGGAGCCTGGGTCGAGCAGACGATCCACCCGGTCGCGGGGGAGCAGCTTGCCGCGGCCGGTGTGCTTCGCGCGGGCGGCTTCGGAGCCGCCGAGCCGGACGAGCGCGAGGCGTTCGCGCAGCTCGTCGACGAGCTCCTTCATCTCCGCAGCCATGGGCCCTCCGAGTTAGCGATCATTAACACGCAAGGTTAGCGACCATTAACCTAAGCGTCCAGCACTTCCTCGAGTGCGCTCAGCACCAGCAACGCGGCGTCCGGTCGCGCGTTGTGGCCCATCAGCCCGATCCGCCAGACCGTCGAGGCGTAGGCGCCGACGCCCCCGCCGATCTCGATGCCGTAGTCCTCGAGCAGCTGGCCCCGGACCGCCGCGGCGTCCACGCCCTCGGGCACGCGCACGGTGGTCAGCTCCGGAAGCCGGTGGCCCTTCTGCGCGAACAGCTCGAGCCCCAGCTCCTCCAGCCCGTCCTGCAGCAGCCGACCCGCTTCCTCGTGCCGCGCCCACACCTTGTCCAGGCCCTCCTCGAGGATCCGGGTCAGCCCGGCGTGCAGCGACGCGACCATCGCCGTCGGCGCGGTGTGGTGGTAGGTGCGGCGGGACCCGGTCGCCTCGCCGACGTACCCGCCGAGCAGGTTGAGGTCGAGGTACCACGACTGCGGCTTCTGCACCCGGCGCTCGAAAGCGCGGTCGTTGATCGTGAACGGCGCCAGACCTGGCGCCACCCCGAGGCACTTCTGGGTGCCCGCGTAACCGACGTCGACGCCCCAGTCGTCGGCGCGGAGCTCGATGCCCGCGATCGACGTGACCGCGTCGACGAGCAGCAGCGCGTCGCCCTTGCCGGCACCGAGCGCCGCGATGTCGGACCGCACCCCCGTCGAGGTCTCGGCGTGCACGGCCGCGATGACCTTCGGGGCCGGGTGCGCCTCCAGCACGCGTTGTACGTCGACCGGCGTGCCCCACTCGTGCTCGACGGGGACCACCTCGGCGCCGCAGCGTGCAGCGACGTCGCACATGCGCTGGCCGAAGAGGCCGTTCACCGCGACGACCACCACGTCGCCGGGGGACACCGTGTTGACGAAGGCCGCCTCCATCCCGGCGCTGCCCGTCGCCGACAGCGGGAGGGTGCGCGCGTTCGTCGTCCCCCACGCTGTGCGCAGCATCGCGCAGGTCTCGTCCATCAGGTCGAGGAAGGCGGGGTCCAGGTGGCCGAGCAAGGGCCGGGCCAGCGCGTTGGTCGCCTCGGGATAGGGGTTGGAAGGGCCCGGACCGAAGAGGTGACGTTCGAGAATCGCCATGCCTCCGAACCTAGAGGACCGCGCCAGGATTGAGGATGCCCTGAGGGTCGAGGGCGTCCTTCACCCGCCGGGACAGCGCCATCACCTCGGGGCCCAGCTGGTCCGGGAGAGCACCGGCCTTGGCGCGCCCGACCCCGTGCTCGCCGGTGATGGTGCCGCCGAGGGCGATGGCGGCCTGCATGACGTCGGCGAAGGCCGCGCGGGCGCGGACCTCCGAGGTCTCGTCGAAGACGATGATCGGGTGGGTGTTGCCGTCCCCTGCGTGGGCGACGACCGGGATCTCGACGTCGTGCCGTACCGCCACCTCGGCCACCGCGGCGAGCAGGTCGGGCAGCAACGGGATGGGCGCGCCGACGTCCTCGAAGAGCAGCGAGCCGCGGACCTGGATCGCGGGGAACGCCAGCCGCCGAGCCTGCACGAACAGCTCGCCCTCGTCGGGGTCGTCGGTCGCGAACACCTCCGCAGCGCCGGCCGCCTCGCACGCCGCCTCCATCACCGCGACCTCGTCGACGCGGGCCGAGGCCGGGGCGTCCGACTGCGCGACGAGCAGGGCCGCCGTCGAGCGGTCGAGACCCATCGGCTGGAAGTCCTCGACCGCATTGATGGACGCCTGGTCCATCAGCTCCATCATCGACGGGCGCATCGTGCGCCCGACCGCGACGACGGCGGCGGCAGCAGCAGCCACCGACGGGAACTGCGCGACCAGCGTCGACCTCGGTCCTTGCGCGGGGACCAGCCGCAGGATCGCCCGCGTCACGACGCCGAGCGTCCCTTCGCTTCCGACGAAGAGCTTGAGCAGCGACAGGCCCGCGACGTCCTTGATCCGCTTGCCTCCCAGCGTGATGAGCGTGCCGTCGGCGAGCACCACCTCGAGCCCCAGCACGTAGTCGGTGGTCACGCCGTACTTCACGCAGCACAGGCCACCCGCGTTCGTGGCGATGTTGCCGCCGATCGAGCAGATCTCGTACGACGACGGGTCCGGCGGGTACCACAGACCGTGCTCCGCGGCTGCTCGCTTCACCTCGATGTTGAGGGCTCCCGGCTCGACGACG
The DNA here is from genome assembly GCA_035699605.1 of Nocardioidaceae bacterium. Classification (GTDB taxonomy): domain Bacteria; phylum Actinomycetota; class Actinomycetes; order Propionibacteriales; family Nocardioidaceae; genus SSC3. Next base: position 78,331 of record DASSPN010000015.1, read on the forward strand.
GCCACGCGCGTCGCGGCGTCGATCTCGATCGCGCGCATCCGCTCGACGCTGAGCACGATGCCCCCGTCGACGGCCGAGGACCCACCGGCCAGACCGGTACCGGCTCCGCGAGGCACGACGGGTACGCCGTACCTGGTTGCCCAGCGCAGCGTCTCCTGCACCTCGGCGGCGCTCCCGGGGCGGACGACGGCGAGCGGCTTGCCGGCGGACTGGTCGCGCGACCAGTCGACCCGGTAGCTCTCCAGCACGTCCGGGTCGGTCACGACGCACCCGGACGGGAGCGCCTGGGCCAGCTCGCCGACGGTCATGCCCTCATGCAAGCACGTCCTGGCGCGCGTGGAACGTGACCCGCCCCCCTCGCGCGGGGACCAGGGTCACGCCCAGCAGTCGGGTGCGCTCGAGCTCACCGGCCGGTTGCGGAACGGCGCGCTCGAGCACCTTCGCCAGGACGACCTCGAGCTCGAGCTGCGCGAGAGCCGCACCCAGGCAGCGCCGAGCACCTCCGCCGAAGGGCGTCAGCGACCACGTGCTGCGCGAGCCGTCGAGGTGTCGGTCCGGCTGAAAGGACTGCGCGTCCGGCCACACGTCCTCCGCGAGGTGCGTGGTGCAGAACATCGCGCTGACGTACGCGCCCGCGGGGACTGGCCTTCCTCCGAGCTCCGTGTCGGTCGTCGCGATCCGCACCGCGTCGAAGACCGGGGCGCGGAGCCGCATCGCTTCCTTGATGCACGCCGCCAGGTACCCGCGCGAACCCTCGGTGAGGTCCGCCGCGAGCCGGTCCCGTGCGGCCGGATGGTGAGCAAGGAGGTGGAGCGTCCACGCCAGGGCCGTCGCCGTGGTCTCGTGCCCGGCCAGAACCAGACCCTTGAGCTCGTCGCGCAGCTCCTCGTCGGTGAAGCCGACGCCGTCCTCGTCTCGCGCAGAGAGCAGGACCGAGAGGACGTCCTCCTTCTGGTCGGCCCTCGGGTCGGCCCGTCGCGTCGCGATCTCCTCGAGCAGGAGCGCGTCGACCGCCCGCCGTCGACGCCACAGCTGGCCACCGGGCGAGAAACGGCCGAGATCTCGGCGGAGGGGCTCGGGTGCGAACAGCACGGCGAGGACGCGCGGGCTCATCAACCGGTCCAGCGCCTCGCGGTACACGTCCCGCCGCTGCTTGTCCTCCACCCCGAAGACGACTCGCAGGATCACCTCGAGCGTCAGCCGCTGTGCCCAGGGCCGGACGGCGACGGGCGACCCGGTGAGGAGGTCGGGCAGCTGCTCCTCGACCAGCTCGCCGATGACGTCGGACCAGCGCGCGATCCGCTGGCCGTGGAAGGGCGGCATCAGCAGCTTGCGGTTGCGACCGTGCCGGGGTGACGGCGTCAGGATCAACGAGCCCGACCCGACCAGCGGCTCGATGAGGTCGGCCGCGTCGCCCGCCGCGAAGCGCGAGTCGTCGGTCAGCACCTGCTGGTTCGTCTCCGGATCGGTTGCGCACACGATTCCCGCCCGGTACGGCAGGATCCGCAAGGTGAAGACCGAGCCGTGTCGGTCACGCGCCCGGAGCAGCTCCGCCAACGGGTCGTTGTTCAGCCGCAGGGTCTGCACCAGGCGGTTGCGACGCGCCGCAGGTGGGAAGCGGCGGGCGTCGAAGGCCGGCTCGCTCGGAGGCCGCGTCACCGCGGAGAGCTGATCCACCCCGGAAGTCTCGCCGTTGTGCAGCCAGCCGTCCATGACACCGTCGCTCTAGTCTTCGAGGATGCGACTCAAGCTCGGGCGCCCGGACATCTCCCGGTACGCAGACCGGTTCGACCTTCCCGCTGCCGAGGACGACCTGTCCGTCACCTTCCTCGGCGTCGCCACCCTCCACGTCGACGACGGGCGGCACGCCCTGATGACCGACGGCTTCTTCAGCCGGCCTGGGCTGCTCGACGTCGGCCTGCGGAAGATCGCGCCCAACGAGCAGCGCATCGACGAGTGCCTGGCCCGCGCGAACGTGACGACGCTCGAGGCCGTGCTGCCGGTGCACACCCACTTCGACCACGGCATGGACTCAGCGGTCGTCGCGGCGAAGACCGGCGCGAAGCTGGTCGGCGGAAAGTCGGCCGCGATGCTCGGCAGCACCCTGCCCCACGACCGGGTCGTGGTCGCCGGCTCCGGCGACTCGCTCAGCCTCGGCTCCTTCGAGGTCACGATGATCGCGTCCCACCACTGCCCGCCCGACCGCTTCCCCGGGGAGATCACCGAGCCCGTCGTACCTCCCGTGAAGGCCGCGGCGTACAAGTGCGGCGACGCCTGGTCGATCCTCGTCCGCCACGACGAGGGCAAGTCCCTGCTGATCCAGGGCAGTGCCGGGTACGTCGAGGGCTCGCTCGCCGGGCAGCAGGCGGACGTGGCGTACCTGGGGGTCGGGCAGCTCGGGATCCAGAGCGACGCCTACCTCGAGACGTACTGGCGCGAGACCGTCACCACCGTGGGAGCACGCAAGGCGGTCCTCATCCACTGGGATGACTTCTTCCGCCCGCTCGACCAGCCGCTACGGGCGCTGCCCTTCGCGGGGGACGACCTCGACAACACGATGCGCGTGCTGACGAGGCTCGCCGGGCGGGACGGGGTGACGCTGCACTTCCCGACGGTGTGGCAGCGCGAGGATCCCTGGCGCTGAGGTCAGGCCTCCTTGTCCGCCTGGCTCTCCAGGTCGGCCAGCGTGTGCCGCAGCGAGTCGAGCGAGGAGTTCACCTTCTCGACGTCCTCCGTGGCACCCATGCCGAGGTCGAGCGAGGACACTGCCGCCGACATCTCCAGCAGCTTGGTGTACACCTCGGCCACCTCGTCGACCATGCTGCGCAGCTTCTCGAGCAACGCCGCCCGGCGGTCCGCCATCCGCTGCACGGCCTCGCGCACCTCGTTGCTGGTGCTCGGCGTCGCCGTGCTCCGGGACAGAGCCGTGTCGAGACCGTCCACCGCCGCGGCGACCCGGACCGCGGTGCCGTAGCCGCTCTCTGCGGCGACCAGGGCCTCGATCGACGGGTCGACCACCGCGTCGGGCTTGGGGCCTGACCGGAGGTTGCGCAGGTCGCGGATGTAGCGGTCGAGGAGATCGACGAGCTGCGCCTGCTCGGTGCCCTTGCGGATCTCGGGCAGCGCCAGCTCGCGCGGTCGGTCCTCGTCGTCGCGGTTGAGGAGGCCGCCGACGACGGCGCCGATCGCGTAGGCGCCCGCGGCGACGGCCACCGCCGGGGCAGCCGCAGTCCCCACGGCCCACGCGACCCCGCCGACGAAGGCAGCGGTCAGCCCCAGCCAGGGGTCCCCGGCTGCGCTTCCGACGCCACGAGTGAACCTAGAAATTGCGCGCTCCTAGAAGTTGCTCAGCACCGCCGTGAAGACCCGGTCGATGTTCGCCGGGTTCGTGGCGTCGTACGCCGCCGCCCGCGAGGCCTCGGAGATCTTCTTGAGCGTCTCGAGGTCGGCGCCCTCGCCGTACGCGATGCTGAAGACGCGCAGGGTCGACTCACCACCTCCGTCGAGCTCGCGGATCAGGCTCTGCAGGTTGTCGTCCGGCGGGTACTCGTTCTGCCCGTCGGTGAGCACGACGACGGCGTTGATCTTGCTGGAGTCGAAGGTCCGTCCCATCTCCTCCACCCCGGCCCGGATCGCAGCGTAGAGCGGTGTGCCGTTCAGCGGGGTGAGGTTCTCGACCGAGCGTTCGATGCGGGTCTTGTTCTGGCTGATCGGCGCGACCGGCACCAGCTCCGCGTAGATGCCCGACGCAGTGTTGAGGTCCGTGGTGAACGCCCAGAGCCCGACCTGGTCGCGCGCGGCGAACTGTGACAGCGCCCTGACCGCTGCCTCCTTGGCGAGCTCCAGCTTCGTGCCACCGCCGGCCGGCTGACCCATGGAGCCGGAGACGTCGAGCAGGATCAGGACGCGGGCCTCCTTGCGCAGCTCGGTCCACACGGCCCGGACCGCGTCGAGGACGTCGGGGGCCGGGGCGCTGAGCTCGATCTGCACGCCGTCGGGCAGCAGCTCGTCGCTCTCGAGGATCGGCGTGCCGGCCTCGTGGTCGAAGGTGCGGAACCCGACCTCGGTGAAGCGTTCCTGCGACTCCGGGGTCTGCAGGAACTCGAGGAAGTCGGCGGCACCCGCCTTCTTCTCCTCCGTCGACCACGGCGCGTCGAGGATGACGTAGGGGCTGTCGGAGTAGAGCGTGCCTTCCTTGGGATAGATCGCCGCGAGCGGCACGTTGGGCGCCGGGTGGTCGCCGACGGTCGCGAGGTTTCCCGAGGGGTTGCCGGTGTTGTAGTCGATGACCGACTTCTCCTCGACGGCCACTGCCGAGACGTAGCCCAGACCGGCACCCGAGTCGTCGGCGCGCTGCAGGTTGGACAGGTAGGTCAAGGTGGTGTCGCCGTAGTGGACCACCGCGCTCTCGACGGCCTTCACGAACGCGCGGACCTTGGGGTCCTGGACGTCGCGCATCGTCAGGTCCGAGGACTTGCCCGTCGCGGCCACGAATGCCCCGACCGTCGCCGCCAGGCCCGACGTGGAGATGTTCGGGTTGGTCTTGCCCAGCGTGAACTTGCCCCACTCGGGATGACCCTTCGCGGCCCAGCCCTGCGGGTTGTTGGCGAGCGCGAGCACGTCGCCCCAGCCGATCGCCTTGTTCGGCCAGCCCAGCGCCTGCGCCATCGGCTTGGGCATCGCCAGCACCAGCGGGGTCGTCGTCACGCTCTCGATCTCGCCGTCGGGGACCAGGTTCGGCCGGTCCCTCTTGGCGAGGTCCTTCTCGAGGAGACCCACCCAGGTGGACGCCGCGGGGGACCACACGTCGGGTGGGGTCCCGTCGACGTCCTCGTCCCAACCACGGGCGAGAATCTGCTCGCCACCACCCGACGACAGCGCGTTGACGGTGACGTCGAAGCACTTGCCGTCGACCTCTCGCTCGCCGCTGTTGTAGTCGTTGGCGATCGCCTGCATGATGCCCTGCTTCTCAGGGGAAGCGCCGATGGTCAGGGGGATGCAGCCCTCACGGTGGACGACGGGTGGGGTGCCGTCGTTCGGGTCGTCACCGTCGTCGCCGAGTGCGGAGCACGCGCGGATGCCGGCAATGGCCAGGACACCGATCACGGCCGCCGCGATGAGAGGTGCCTTCGATCTCGTGGTGCTGGCTGCCACGACTCCTCCTGATCCCCCGACGCCTGTGCAGGGCCGTGCGGGAAGTCTAGGACGTGGGCACTTACCTTGTGGTCATGGCGACGCCGCGCACCGCACTGCTGGTCCCGGGCTGGTCGGCACGGGAGATCCGGGTGGCTGCGCACTCCGCGAACCTCGGGCTGGCGCGGTCGACGCCCGGCGAGCAGCCGTACGTCGTCGGCTGGGACGTCCTCGCGTCGCCGGCCGGCTTCGCGGTGGTGCTCGACGTCGACGACGACGTCGACCACCGCGCCCGGTGGTGCGCGCACTTCCCGACCGGCGCCACCCTGCAGGAGGCCGGGGGCGTGCCCGTTCCGGAGGACGCGGTCATCCGGGCCGAGCAGCTGCCGCTCGACGAGGCGTCGATGGGCGCCCAGCAGGCTCGCGACGGTCTGCTCGACCGCTTCCACGTCACCCGGGACGCGGCTCTCTCCTTCGGTGACCAGGCCCGGGCCTGGGTCGGCGCCGCCGACTTCTACTGCCTCGACACCGCCGGCGTGCGCACCTACTGGCCGACCTCCCCTCTCGAGGCACCCTTGCGCCAGACGCTCGACGACGTCGCCATCGGGTACGGCGGCCCGGTCGGCTGGTCGGTCACGGCGGTCGACGAGGAAGGGTGGCGCCGAGTGACCGTCGAGTCGCTGGGCCGGGTCGCGTGGAGCGAGTGGCGCACGGGTTAGCGTTCGTTCACCTAGGCTCGGGGCGTGACCAGGCGCCAGCAGATCCTCTCCACCGCGGCGGAGCTGTTCGCCCAGCGAGGGTTCCACGGTGTCTCGGTGGCCGACCTCGGCGCGGCCGTCGGCATCTCCGGCCCTGCGCTCTACCGGCACTTCCCGTCCAAGGACGCGATGCTCGCGGAGATGCTGGTCTCCATCAGCGAGGAGCTGCTCACGGTCGGTACGGCCCGTGCGGCGGCAGCATCCGGTCCCGCGGAGGCCCTCGAGGCCCTCGTCGCGTGGCACACCGACTTCGCCCTGCACAACAAGCCGCTGATCGTCGTCCAGGACCGTGACTGGGACTCGCTCCCCGACGAGGCACGGGACAAGGTGCGCAGCCTGCAGCTCGCGTACGTCGACCTGTGGTCCGAGCAGCTCCGGGCGCTCCGACCGGAGCTCAGCGTCGAAGCCGCGCACGCCCGGGCGCACGCGGCCTTCGGGCTGCTCAACTCCACACCTCGGATCTCGGGCCTGGGCGAGCCCGAGCTTGCCGTCACCCTGCAGGAGATGGCGCTGCGCGCGCTCACGTAGGCTCGACGCCATGTCTGTCCTCGACGCACCGATCGCTCGCATCGACGGCACGCCGTCCTCCTTGCGCGAGATCGCGGAGGGCTCCGTGGCCCTCGTGGTCAACGTCGCCTCACAGTGCGGGCTCACCCCGCAGTACACCCAGCTCCAGGCTCTGCAGGAGAAGTACGTCGACCGCGGCTTCACCGTCGTCGGGGTCCCGTGCAACCAGTTCGGCGCCCAGGAGCCCGGGACGGCCGAGGAGATCGTGACCTTCTGCGATCGCAGCTACGGCGTCACGTTCCCCTTGACCGAGAAGGTCGACGTGAACGGCCCCGAGCGGCACCCGATCTTCGACGAGCTGTCCCAGGCGACGACCCGGAGCGGCAAGACCGGAGACGTGAGCTGGAACTTCGAGAAGTGGCTCGTCGACCGCGACGGCACCGTCCTGGCGCGCTTCAGCCCCCAGGTCCCGCCGGACGACCCGCGGATCATCGAGGCGGTCGAGTCGGCCCTCGGCTGAGGCCGCAGGTCCGACCCATCCCGAGGCTGGCCGACTCCGAACCCCCGCGAGATCGAGTCCTCGTAAGCACCCGGTAACGAGGGTTCGCTCGAAACTGTCGGTGAACCCTGCCAGGGTGGAGGACATGTCCGAGGACGCGCTGCGCGACTGCGAGTCGGTGCACGGCTACGTCAGTCGCATCTGCTTCAAGAAGGGGCCGCCGACCCGTGTCGGCGCCGAGCTGGAGTTCCTCCTCGCCGGTGCCGATCCTCGAGATCACGTCGCGCTTCCTCATGTGCGCGCCGCGGTCCAGCAGGCAACCCCGTTCCCCTGCGACAGCAGCGTCACCTTCGAGCCAGGCGGTCAGGTCGAGCTCAGCTCCCCGCCCGCCACCAGCCTCACCGCCCTCGTCTCGGGCCTTCATGCCGATGTCGAGCACCTCGTCTCCGTCCTCGCCGACGCAGGCCTGCGGGTCCTCGACGTCGCCGTCGACCCGTGCCGCACCCCGCGGCGCCAGCTGGTCAGCCGGAGGTACGACGGCATGGAGGCCTACTTCGACGAGCTCGAGCCGGGCACCGATCCGGCCGACCGCGTCGGCCGGTCGATGATGACGACGACCGCGGCGACGCAGGTCAACCTCGACGCCGGCACCGACGTCGCCGCTCGCTGGCAGCTTCTGCACGACCTCGGGCCGGTGCTGGTCGCAGCCTTCGCCAACTCCCCGCTGCGGGCGGGCCGCCTCACCGGCTGGAAGTCCACCCGGCAACGGATCTGGCAGGCCCTCGACCCGTCACGCACCGCCCCGCCACCCGACGGAGACCCGGTGTCGGCGTACTCCGAGCTCGCGCTCGACGCTCCCGTCATGCTCGAGCGCCACCGCGGCACCTTGCGCGACTGGGTGCTCTCGGACGACCCGCCGCACGTGGCCGACCTGGACCTGCACCTCTCGACCCTCTTCCCCCCGGTGCGGCCGCGGGGCTGGTTCGAGGTGCGGTACGTCGACGCCCAGCCCCTTGCCTGGTGGCCGGTTCCGGTGGCCGTGCTGAGCTCGCTGCTCGACGACCCGGTCGCCGCCGGGGAGGCCGGTGAGGCGGCAGCTCCGGCCCGTGGCCGCTGGCGGAGCGCCGCGCAGGTCGGGCTCGCCGATCCCGTGCTGCAGGAGGCCGCGAGCAGCTGCCTCCGCATCGCCACCGAGTCGTTGGAGCGGCACGACCCGCTGCTCGTCGACATCGTGGCCCGCTTCCGCGAGCAGTACACCGATCGCGGACGCTGCCCGGCCGACGACCGGATCTCCAGCAGCTCGTCCGACCGGGAGGTGGGGGTCCAGTGACCGACCGGATGACCGGGCTGACCGTGGGCAAGCAGCAGATCGCCGACGAGCTCGAGCGCGCCCGTCGGCGGTCGATCGGCCTCACCACCGCCGTCCTCGACGACGCAGAGCTCACAGCCCAGCACTCGCGGCTGATGTCACCGCTGGTCTGGGATCTCGCGCACGTCGGCAACTACGAGGAGCTGTGGCTGCTGCGGGCAGCCGCGGGCATCGAGCCCATGCGACCGGAGATCGACTCGATCTACGACGCCTTCGAGCATCCGCGAGCCGAGCGCCCCACGCTGCCGCTGCTGTCCCCGGAGGAGTCGGTGGGCTACCTCGACCTGGTGCGCCGCAAGGCACTCGACTCGCTGGACACCATCGCCCTGGAGGGGAGCCCGCTCCTCGAGCGCGGGTTCGTGTACGGCCTGGTCCTCCAGCACGAGCACCAGCATGCCGAGACGATGCTCGCCACCCACCAGCTGCGTCGAGGGGAGCCCGTCCTGCGCGACGAGCTCCCGCCGCCCGCGGCGCCTGGTTTGCTCCCGGCCGAGGTGCTGGTCGAGGCGGGCCCGTTCGTCATGGGCACCTCCGACGACCCGTGGGCCTACGACAACGAGCGACCCGCGCACACGGTCGAGCTGCCGTCGTACTTCATCGACACCGTGCCGGTCTCCAACGCCGCCTACACCGCCTTCGTCGAGGCCGGCGGGTACGACGACGAGCGGCTGTGGTCCGCGGGCGGCTGGCGCTGGCGCTGCGAGAGTGGCAAGCGCGCCCCTGCGTTCTGGCAGCGCGAAGGCGACCAGTGGCACCGGCGCCGGTTCGGCGTCGTCGAGCCGCTGCCTCTCGACCAGCCGGTGCAGCACGTCTGCTGGTTCGAGGCCGACGCCTACGCCCGCTGGGCCGGCCGCCGCCTTCCTACCGAGCAGGAGTGGGAGAAGGCCGCCCAGGGTGCGGACAAGGCTCATGCCAACCTCGGCCAGACGCGCTACCAGCCGACCCCGGTCGGGTCCTACCCCGAGGGCGCGTCGACGTACGGCGTCCACCAGCTGCTCGGCGACGTGTGGGAGTGGACGGCCACCGACTTCCACGGCCACCCGGGCTTCTGCATGTTCCCCTACAAGGAGTACTCCGAGGTGTTCTTCGGCCACGACTACAAGGTCCTCAAGGGCGGGTCCTGGGCGACCGACCCGCTGGCCTGCCGCACGACGTTCCGCAACTGGGACTACCCGATCCGGCGGCAGATCTTCGCGGGCTTCAGGACGGCGAGGGACGCGACAGCCGGCAGCGTGGCGGGAGGCACGCGGGCCGGGTCGAGCTCTGCTCGCGTTCTGCCCGCCTCCTCCGGAGACACCATCGGCGAGGTTCGGTGATGTGTAGGCACTTGGCGTATGTCGGTGAGCCGATCACCCTGCAGTCGGCGCTGCTCGACCCGCCGTACTCCCTCGCCACCCAGTCCTTCTCGCCGCGCATGCAGCTGCACGGCCTGGTGAACGCCGACGGCTTCGGCGCCGGCTGGTACGTCACCGGCCGGCAGGAGCCGGTGCGCTACCGCCGCGCCCAGCCGATCTGGACCGACGCGTCCTTCGCCAGCCTGGCGCCGACGATCAGCACGGGCTGCCTGCTCGGCGCGGTGCGCTCCGGCACCCCCGGCTTCGCCCACGACGAGTCCTGCGTGGCGCCGTTCCAGCAGGGCCGGTGGCTGTTCAGCCACAACGGTCGCATCGGCGACTGGCGACAGGCACGCAAGGCGCTGTGGGAGACGACGCTCGACATCCCCGAGGCCGCGGCTCCCGTCGACTCGGCTCTGGTCTTCGGCCTCGCGGCCTCGCGGTGGACCGCGGGCACCCCCCTGGGCGCGGCCCTGGTCGAGGTGATCCGCGAGGTCATCCGGTTCGGCGGCGGGCGGCTGAACCTCCTCGCCGTCGACGGCACGGGAGTGGCGGGCACGACGTACGGCGAGAAGCTGTTCGTGCTCGAGAAGGCGACGGGCATCGCGGTCGCCTCCGAGCCCTTCGACGACGACCCCGACTGGAGCGAGGTGCCCGAGGGCGCGCTCGTCGAGGTCGGCGAGCACGGCCTGACCATCACCCCTCTCGGCATCGAGGAGCCAGCGTGAAGACGCACACGATCGACGTACACCTCGGCGACGACGACCTGCGCGCCTCGCTGGAGAAGGACGTACGCGACGGCCTGACCGGCACGGTGAAGACACTGCCTCCCAAGTACTTCTACGACGCCCGCGGCAGCGAGCTGTTCGAGGAGATCACCGAGCTGCCGGAGTACTACCCCACCCGGCGCGAGCGGAGCATCCTCGAGGCACGGGCCGACGAGATCGCAGCGGCGTCCGGGGCCGAGACCCTGGTCGAGCTCGGGTCCGGCTCGAGCGTCAAGACGCGGCTGCTGCTCGACGGCCTCCAGCGGGCCGGCACCTTGCGACGCTACGTCCCGGTCGACGTCAGCCCCACCGCGCTCGAAGGCGCGATGGACGCACTGGCTCCCGACTACCCCCACCTCCAGCTGCACGGCGTGGTCGCCGACTTCGAGCACCACCTGGGGCTGCTCCCGACCGGCGGCCGGCGCATGGTGGCGTTCCTCGGCGGCACGATCGGCAACCTGACGCCCGCGGAGCGGCTCGCCTTCCTCACCGACGTCCGGAGCGGCCTCGAGGAGGGCGACACGCTGCTTCTCGGCACCGACCTGGTCAAGGAGCCGACGCGCCTCGTGGCGGCGTACGACGACGCGGCAGGCGTCACCGCCGCCTTCAACAAGAACGTCCTGGCAGTCCTCAACCGCACCCTGGCTGCGGACTTCGACCTGGCGTCCTTCGATCACGTCGCGGTCTGGAACGCCGAGGAGGAGTGGATCGAGATGCGGCTGCGGTCGCTGCGTCCGCAGTCGGTGCAGGTCCGCGAGCTCGGTCTCCGTCTCCACTTCGCGCAGGGCGAGGAGATCCGCACGGAGATCTCCGCGAAGTTCCGGCAGGCGCGGCTCGAGGCCGAGCTGGCGCAGGCGGGCTACCGCCTGGCGCACTGGTGGACCGACCCTGACGAGGACTTCGCGCTCTCGCTGGCCGTCCCCGCCTGACAGGCCTCTTGGGTCGAGCGAGTCTCCCGCCTCGCTGCCGACCCCTCACCAGATTCGGACGCGGTCCTCCGGGTCGAGCCAGAGCCCGTCGGTCTCCACGGTCCCGAAGGCGTCGTGGAACTCGTCGAGGTTGCGCACGATGTTCGCGCGGAACTCCGCCGGACTGTGCGGGTCGATGGTCAGCAGCTGGTGCTCCTGCTCCTTGCGCCGCTTCATCCGCCAGATGTGCGCCCAGTTCAGGAAGACCCGCTGCTCGCCCGTGAGTCCGTCGACGACCGGCGCCTCGGCCCCGTCGAGCCAGATGCGGTAGGCCTTGAGCGCGATGGTCAAGCCCCCCAGGTCGCCGATGTTCTCGCCCACGGTCAACGAGCCGTTCACGAACTCGCCGGGCAGGTTGCGGGGGCTGAAGCCGTCGTACTGCTTGATCAGCTTGTCGGCCCGCTCCTGGAAGCGCTCGCGGTCGGCCTCGGTCCACCAGTCGACGAGCTCGCCGTTCTCGTCGTAGTGCGAGCCCTGGTCGTCGAACCCGTGCCCGATCTCGTGGCCGATCACGGCACCGATGCCGCCGTAGTTCTCGGCCGGGTCGGCCTCGGGGTCGAAGAACGGGGACTGCAGGATCGCGGCCGGGAAGCAGATCTCGTTGGTGCCGGGGTGGTAGTAGGCGTTGACCTGCTGCGGCAGCATCAGCCACTCGTCCCGGTCCACGGGCGTGCCGATCTTCGCCAGCTGACGGTCGGTCTCGAAGACCGACGCGGCGCGCGCGTTGGCCAGCAGGTCGTCGCGCGTCACCTCGAGGGCGCTGTAGTCCCGGAAGGTCTTCGGGTAGCCGATCTTCGGCAGGAAGGTCTCGAGCTTGCGGTACGCCCGCTGCTTGGTCTCCTCACCCATCCAGTCCAGGGTCTCGATCGACGCCCGGTAGGCCTTGAGCAGGTTGGCGACGAGCTCGTCCATCAGCTCCTTGGAGTGCGGCGGGAAGTAGCGGGCGACGTACTCCTCACCCACGGCCTCGCCGATCGACCCCTCGACGAACCCGACCCCCCGCTTCCAGCGCGCCCGCAGCTCGGGGGTGCCGTTGAGGGTGCGGCCGTAGAAGTCGAAGTTCTGCTCGACGAACGCACGCGAGAGGTACGGCGCGGCAGCGCTGATGACCCGGATCGCCAGCCACGACCGAAGCTGCTCGAGCGGCGCCTCGACGAGCGACTCCGAGAGGTGCTCGAAGAAGCTCGGCTGCCGCACGACGACCTCGGCGAACAGCGCGTCGTCGGACCCGAGCGCCTCGGCGTAGCTGGTCCAGTCGAAGTTCGGGGTGGCGGCGTCGAGCTCCGACCGCGTGCGCAGGTTGTAGGTCTTGAGCACCTGCCGGGTCTCGGAGCGCACCCAGTGGCCGCGGGACAGCTGGGTCTCGAGCTCCATGACGCGCTGCGCCTCGCCGGCCGGCTCGGCGACGCCGGCGAGCTCGAACATCCGGCTCAGGTGGACGAGGTACGCCGAGCGGATGTCCCTGAACTTGTCGTCGTGGTAGTACGACTCGTCGGGAAGGCCGAGGCCGCCCTGCACGAGGTTGACCAGGTAGCGGCTCGAGTCGCTCGAGTCCGGGGCGATGTACATCCCGAACAGGCCGCCGCTCCCGTTGCGCTCGAGCTCGCCGAGAAGCCGAGGCAGGTCCGTCACCGACTCCAGAGCGAACACCCGCTGGAGGTCGGGCTGGATCGGGGTGGCGCCCAGCGCCTCGACGGCGTCCTCGTCCATGAAGGAGGCGAACAGGTCACCGATCTTCTGCGCGTTCGACCCCGGCTCGCCGCCCTGCTCGGCGAGCTCCTCGATGATTCCTCGCACGCGCTGCTCGGACAGGTCGGCGAGCGCGACGAACGGCCCCCACGCCGAGCGGTCCGACGGGATCTCCGTGGTCGCGAGCCAGGTCCCGTTCACGTGGCCGAACAGGTCGTCCTGGATGCGCACGGACAGGTCCATGCCGGGCTTCGCGTCGTCGAGGATCGTCATGCCAGCACCCTACGTCCGGCTCGAAAGGCCCCCGGAAGGGGTCGACCCCGGGTGCCGCAGGGGTGCTGGGACGTGCGTGCAAGGATCGGGACATGGGTGAACGTGTGCACGTGACGATCGTCGACAACCCCGAGCACCACCGCGTGGAAGCGCGGACCGATGACGGGCAGCTCGCCGGCTTCTCGCAGTACTACGTCCGCGACGGTGCCTACGTCTTCTTCCACACCGAGGTCGACTCCGCGTTCGAGGGCCAGGGCATCGCGAGCCAGATCGCGGCCGGCGTGATCGAGTTCGTGAAGGGTCGCGGCATGCCCATCGTGCCGCGGTGCGAGTTCATCCGCGGCTGGATGCGCAAGCACCCCGAGACGCACGCGTGCCTGGACAAGTCCTTCGACTGGGCCGAGTACGACGACGCCAAGGCGTGACGCCAAGGCGTCACGGTCAGAACGTGACGACCGACTTCCCGAGCGTCCGCCGCTCGTCCATCTCGACGAGCGCGTCCGCGACCTCGTCGAGCGCGTAGACCCGGCCGATCGGCGGGTCGATGACGCCGCTCTCCATCATCGGGACGATCCGCTCCCACTGCGCCTTCATGTAGCCGGGACGGATCATCGCGAACGCGCCCCAACCCACGCCGCGGACGTCGACGTTGTTGAGCAGCAGCCGGTTGACCTTGACCTGGGGGATCTCCCCGCCCGTGAACCCGACCACGAGGAGCCGCCCCAGCGGGGCGAGCGCCCTCAGCGAGTCGGTCATCAGCGGTTCACCGACGACGTCGAGCACGACGTCCACGCCGGCACCACCCGTCAGCTCCTTGACGGCGGGGAGGAAGCCCTCGGTCAGGACCGCGTCGTCCGCCCCGGCCCGCAGCGCGAACTCCGCCTTCTCCTGCGTCGACACCAGCGCGATGACCCGCGCGCCGAGGCCCTTGCCGACCTGGATGCTTGCGGTGCCGACACCGCCGGCCGCACCGTTCACCAGCACGGTCGCGCCGGGTGTCACGGCGCCGCGCGTGGACAGGGCGAACTCGGCGGTCAGGTAGTTCATCGGGATCGCGGCGCCCTGCTCGAAGCTCAGGTTGTCGGGAAGCGCGAACACCGACTCGGGGTGGACCGAGACCAGGTCGGCGCCACCGCCGTACGGCAGGCAGCAGGCCACTCGCTGGCCCTCGGCCAGTCCCGAGCCCTGGGGTGCGCTGCGCACCACGCCCGCGAAGTCGACACCGAGCTGGAACGGGAGCTCGGGCCTGATCTGGTACTCGCCCTTGGTCTGCAGCAGGTCCGGCCAGCTGATGCCGAGCGCCTTCACCTCGACCAGAACCTGGTCGTCCTGGGCGATGGCGTCGGGCACCTCGGTCACGGAGACGCCGGCGGGACCTTCGAGGGCAGTGACCTGGATCGAGCGCATGCCGTCAGACTAGTGACGCCTCACCCGACCGAGACCACCCGGTTCATCTCGAAGTGCATGGGGTCGGTGTAGCTCCAGTCGCCGCCCCAGGCGAAGCCCCACTTCTTGAAGATCGCCACGACCTGCCGGTCCATCTCGCCGATGGTGCCTCGCTGGTTGCCCGGCACGTTCAGGTCCAGGGCGATGCCCCAGCTGTGCAGGGACAGGCCGTTGGCCGGGTCACGTCCGATGTAGCGCGGGTAGTAGCAGCCGGCGTACTCGTCGGGGTGGATCTTCCCGGCGAGCCCCCGCTGCACGATCTCGGTGAGGGCGGCTCGCAGCTGCGGCAGCATCGCCTTGTTGCAGGTGACGTTGCCGAGGATCGGCACCACCTCCGTCCGGATGTACGCCGACACCCACGCCGCGTCGGGCTGGATGGTGCCGTTCGGGCCCTGGCGGTAGCTGAAGGAGCCGACGGCCGACGACACGGAGCCGCCGGTCAGGACCGCGGTCTGCACGGCGTCGACGTCGAACTCGAGGGCGAGGATGCGGAGGGCGGCACCGGCGCCGATGACCCGCTTCATGTCCTTCGCCAGCGCGGACGGGGTGAAGAGCCCGGTCGAGACGAGCACGGCGTTCCCCTCGACCATGCCGAGCTGCTCGCCACGCTTGTAGTTGACGACCGCCGAGAAGCTCTTCGTGAGCGGTGCGTAGGCGCCCACGTGGATGGTGTCGGCATCCTCCGCGTCACTGAGGGCGAGCTGGTCGTCGGCACTGACGACCTTGCGCGCGACGTCGGGGTCGACCGCGACCTCGCCACCGGCGACCCGGGCCCAGACCTCGTCGGCCCGGGCGGTCTGGTCAGGCGTGAAGCGCCGGTACGACGCCGGGTCGACCGCCGCCACGGTGAGCGTGCGGCCCTCGACCGAGAGCGAGCCGATCGAGAGCCGTTCGACGCCGCGGACGCCCTTGATCCCCCGCAGACCCTTCACCACGCTGTCCGCGATAGGGCGCGTGGAGGTGATCAGGACGTCGGACGTGAGCGTCGGACCCTCCAGCGAGCCCGGGTTCGGGGTGGACATGTCCGGCGCTCCCGGGGTGGCGGATCCCGTCGGGGAGCTGGTGCGCTCGAGCTCGTCGCCCCTGCTCCCGCAGCCGCCCAGCGTCGCGGTAGCCGCCAGCGCAGTCGCCGCCGCGAGGGCGCGGCGCAGGCGTGCGTCAGACGTGCGGCGCATCGGAAAACTCCCTACCGGCAAACAATCGAAGCCGGGGCTCCCTCCCGGCTGTGGATGAGACGTGCCCGGTCACCCCTCATGACGCGGTTCGTGGCCGGTCGTCCTCCAGCCTACGCCGGGCGGTTAGACCGGGTTCCCGAGCGGCGACCGCCATCGCCCGGTTACATTCGTCGCCATGACCGCCGGCGCACCCACCGCTTACTCCACCCGGAAGAAGAAGCGGCAGATCCCGGCGTGGCTCGAGTTCATCGGCCTGCTCGTCGTCGCGGTGACCATCGCCGTCATCATCAAGGCGTTCTTCGTCCAGATGTTCTTCGTCCCGAGCACCTCCATGCGCCCGGTCTTCGTCAAGGAGGACCGCATCCTCGTCCAGAAGGTCTCCTACTGGACGGGGGACGTGAAACGCGGCGACGTGATCGTGTTCGCCGACCCGGGCGGCCAGTGGCTCGGCCAGACCGCGCAGGCGCTGAACCCGGTGCAGAAGGCCCTCTCCGCGGTGGGCCTCTACCCGACCGGTGGCCACCTGGTGAAGCGCGTGATCGGCGTCGAGGGGGACCACGTGGTCTGCTGCGACAAGCTCGGCCGGATCCGGCTGAACGGCATCCCCCTCGACGAGAAGGACTACATCCTCAAGGGCACCAAGCCCTCGGACATGGACTTCGACATCACCGTGCCCGAGGGCCGGCTCTGGGTCATGGGCGACAACCGGATGAACAGCGAGGACAGCCGCTACCACCAGACCCTCGAGGGCGGTGGAGCGGTGCCGGTGGACAACGTCGTCGGGAAGGTCTGGGCCATCGTCTGGCCGGCGGGGCGGATGACGCTGCTGTCCCGCCCGGACGCGTTCGACGACCCGCAGATCGACATCAACCGCGCCAACAACGACAAGTAGCGGCTACTCCAGCGTCAGCACGTCCAGCCCGCCGTCGGCGTACTGCGCGCGAAGCACCTTCTTGTCGAACTTGCCCACGCTCGTCTTGGGCACCTCGGCGATGAACGTCCAGCGCTCCGGGAGCTGCCACTTGGCGAACTTGTCGGCCAGGAACTCGCGCAGCTGGGCAGGGTCGGTGGTCGCGCCCTCCTTAAGGACGACGGCGACACATGGCCGCTCGTCCCACTTCTCGTCGGGCACGCCGAAGACCGCCGCCTCCGCGACGTCCGGGTGCGACATCATCGCGTTCTCGAGGTCGACCGAGGAGATCCACTCGCCGCCGGACTTGATGACGTCCTTCGAGCGGTCGACGAGGGTGAGGAACCCGTCGGCGGTGATCTTCCCGACGTCGCCGGTGCGCAGCCAGCCGTCGTGGAACCTGTCGGGGTCGACGGCCGAGCCACCGGGGGAGTAGTACGAACCGGTGATCCACGGCCCCTTCACCTCGAGCTCGCCGAGGGACTCCCCGTCGTTCGGCACGACCTGGCCGTCGTCGCCGACGAGCCGCGCCTGGACGGGCGCGGGGAACTGGCCCTGGCTGATCCGGTAGGCCCACTCGTCGTCGCCGGTCGCGTGCGCCGGTGGGTGCGCGACGCTGCCCAGCGGCGACGTCTCGGTCATGCCCCACGCGTGCAGGATGCGGACGCCGTGCTGCTCCTGGAAGGTCTTCATCATCGCGGGGGGTACGGCGGAGCCGCCCACGATCACGTCGCGCAGGTGCGTGATGTCCTGCGGGTGCGCGGCCAGCTGGGCCAGCACCCCGGTCCAGATCGTGGGCACGGCGCCGGCGAAGGTGGGCTTCTCCGCCGCCATCATCGCCAGCAGCGGCTCGGGCTGCAGGAAGCGGTCGGGCATCAGCAGGGACGCCCCGGCCATGAGGGCGGCGTACGGAAGGCCCCACGCGTTGGCGTGGAACATGGGAACGATCGCGAGGATGTTGTCCTTGTTGGACAGACCCATCCCGTTGTTCGTGCACACGTGCAACGAGTGCAGGTACGTCGAGCGGTGCGAGTAGACGACGCCCTTGGGGTCGCCGGTGGTGCCGGAGGTGTAGCACATCGCGGCCGCCGACAGCTCGTCGATGACGGGGAAGTCGAACTGGTCGGACTGGGCGGCGAGCAGCTCGTCGTACGAGTGGACCCGCACGCTGCTGGGTGCCTCGAGGGCGCCGGCGTCGCCGTTGGCCACGATCACGTGCTCGACCGTCTTGAGCTCGGGAAGCCGTGGCGCGAAGAGTGGCAGCAGGGTTCCGTCGACGATGACGACCTTGTCCTCGGCGTGGTTCACGATGAAGTCGAGCTGCTCGGGGAAGAGCCGGATGTTCAGTGCGTGCAGCACCGAGCCCATGGCGGGGATGGCGTTGTAGGCGACCAGGTGCTCGTTGTTGTTCCACATGAAGGTTGCCACCCGGTCGAACGGCCCGACTCCCAGTCCACGCAGGGCGTTGGCGAGCTGGGCAGCCTGACGACCGAGGTCGCCGTACGACATCCGCCGTACGCCGTCGCCGGTCCAGGTGGCCACCTCGGCCTCGGCCTGGAAGGTGCTGGCGTACCTCAGCAGCGTGGCGAGGGACAGGGGCTCTTCCTGCATCGTGCTCAACATGGGGCCATCTTTGCGCCCGGGAGCAGGACGCAAAAGCCCGTGGCGTGGAGGTAAAACCTCCGGACGGCCGCTCAGGTGGGCGGGACCGCCGCCGAACCAATCCCCATGAGACGACCCACGCTGCGCTCCCTCTCGCTGGCCCTGCTGCTGTCCTCAGTCGGCGCCACGACGGTCACCGGGGGTGCCACCACCGCCGGGGCAGCTGGTTCCGTCTCGGTCCTGGCCCGGTCAGGCGAGCCCACGCGCTACGACATCTCCGGCAGCGTGGCGGATGCCTGGGGCGGCTACCTGGACTGGATCGACGTGACGGCGACACCGGTCGGAGGGGGACCGGTGGAGGCGAGCGCGATCACGTACGGCGGGGAGTTCGACCTGTGGGTCACTCCCGGCACCTACGTCATCGAGCTGACCGATCTCGACGAGGTCATGGCGCCGACGTCCTACTCCGAGCAGGTCGTCGTCGTCGACGAGGACGTCGACCTCGGGACGATCACCATGCTGTACGAGGAGCCGTGGGCGCTGCTGTCGCCGAAGATCCTCGGCGAGGCCCGTCCGGGTCTCACCCTGTCGGCCACCAAGGGCGTGTGGGACACGCCGGACCTGTCCTTCAGCTTCACGTGGCTCGTCGACGGCCAGCCCGCCGGCACCGGCTCGACGTACAAGGTCCAGCCAGGCGATGTCGGCTCCAAGGTCGCCGTTCGCGTCAAGGCCACCACCGAGGGCTACCAGCCCGGCTTCGAGAAGTCCGGCGCCAAGCTGGTCGTGCCGTGGCCGGTCGACGCCGTCGGCCGTCTCCTCGACGCCTCGATCCCGGCCGGGCGCGCCGCCAAGGTCAAGGTGCTGCTCCGTAGCGATGCACCCTTCGACCCGACCGGCCTGGTCAAGGTCACCGAGCGGGGCCGCACGCTGGCCAAGGCTCGGGTCGTGCGCACCGATGACGGTCGCATCGTCGTCAGCGTCCCGGGGCTCGGCGCCGGGAAGCACAGCCTGGTCGTGTCGTACGGCGGCAGCTCGGTCACTGCCCCCGACACCTCACCGGCCTTCACCCTGACCGTCACGCGCTGACCGCCGAACCCCCCGAACCACGAGACCCCGGGCCGTCCTGACCTGGGGTCTCGTGGTGTGACCTGCTGCACAGGTGTGTCCGCGGCCACACTCCACGCGTGCGGTGGTGCGCATACGCCACTCCCTATGTCACTCTCTTGATGTCAAGAAACATGACATCAAGGGATCACGGGGGTGTTCCGGTGCTGTCAGTACCTGGCCGACCTTGCGTGTCCCTCGAGAGAGGACACCTCACATGAATCGCACCACTCGCGGGTTCGCCCGCACCGTAGCGGTGGCCGCCGCCGCGGGCGTCGTCGTCGCCACCGGCTTCGCCGCTCCTGCCTCGGCCGCTGCTGACAAGCTGACGCTCGGCCCGGCGACCGGCGTCGGCCCGACCGGCGGCAGCCAGTGCGTCACCGCCAAGGCGACGCTGCTCGGCATCTCGCAGAGCAACCAGACGGTCTCGTTCCAGATCGTCTCCGGCCCCAACAAGGGCATGGCGCTCGCCAACGCCGTGACCAACTCGCAGGGCCAGGCCACCCGCTGCTACTCGTCCGCGGTCTCCGGCGTGGACACCCTGCAGGCCACCGTGGCCGGCGTCGTCGGCACGACCACCTCGAACACCGTGACCCGTACCTGGAACGCCGCTCCGGCGGTCCAGATCGTGTCGCCGGCGAACCTGTCAGGCCAGGAGCTCGGTGTCGCCACCAAGGTCGTCGCGAACGTCAGCGACGCCGACGGTGACCTCCGCAGCTGCGAGGTCTCGTTCGACGACGGTGGCGCGGCGCTCGTGGGCACCATCGCCAACGGCCAGTGCACCGTGACCAAGACGCTCGCCAAGGTCGGCGTCTACACGATCAAGGTCACCGCCAAGGACGCCCTGAACCAGGCGACCACCGCTCAGACCATCCTCGGTGTCTGGGACCAGCGTGGCTCGGTCTCGGGCAACGCGACGTACGACTCGCAGGCCGGCGCCGTCACCGCGCAGCCGTCGGTCACCGGCGAGGCGGCCATCTCGGTCAGCGCCTACTACGCCTCGAGCCTGTCGTCGGCCCCGAGCGGCTCGGTCCGTCTGACCCTCGCGTCGGCGAACCTCGACTTCTCCTCGACCGCCCTGCAGTGGTTCGTGCCGCTCAGCGGCAAGGCGCAGGTGCGTGGCGTCGGCACGCTGAACGGTGTCTCCGGCTACTCGTTCGTCGTCCAGGTCAAGGACGGCGGCCTCTTCGGCAAGGACGCGGTCGACATCCGCGTCTGGAAGACGGCTGACGGCTCGGTCGCCTACGACACCGTCAAGAACACCAACGACGACCTCGACGCAGCCGCGCCGCAGACCGTCAAGAGCGGCAACCTCAGCATCGCTGTCTGATCTCGGGACAGAGGCTCCCTGCTCCGCGAGGGGTGGGCAGGGAAGAGGGGGGCTCGGAGCACACCTCCGGGCCCCCTGCAAGCAGCACAGCAGAACGGAAGGCCCGGGGTACGAGCCCGGGCCTTCTTCGTGGGGGGACTCGCTCACTGGGCGTAACGGGGCCGCGTCACGACCAGGGCCACGGCGCTGACGGCCGCGAAGACGCCGTCGGGGATCCACGTGCCGAGGAGTACGGCGTGCCCGGCGAAGAACACCGGCAGCACCCAGAGCGCGAGCCAGGCCCACCGCTCGCCGGAGCTCAGCCCCGCGGTGGCCAGCACGATCACCAGGAAGCCGAGGGCGAAGCCGCCCGTGGCGATGAGGGCGTTCGCGTCGTCCGAGAACGCGTCGTCACCCGTGGCCGCGTACACGGACCCGTAGAAGACGATCGTGAGCAGGCCGAAGATCCCGATGATCCCCTGAGCGGCTCGCTGTGCTGCGGTCATGGCAGTCCCTTTCGACTGGCGGTGGAGGTTCGTCCTCGACGCTAGGAAGGTGGGTGCGGGTGCACCACGTGGTCGACCGCAATCCCCACGATTACGGTCAACCGCAGGGTGGGGCGCGCCGCGCGGGACCACACTGGGGGCGTGCTCGAGATCCTCGTCGTCCCAGCGTGCTTCGTCGTCGCGGGGCTGATCGGCTACCGGCTCGGAACGCCGCCGCGCGTGGTGGGCGGGCTCGTCGCCCTCGGCTGCTGTCACCTCCTGGCCTTCCTCGGCGGTCGGCAAGCCCTCGCGGCGGAGGGAACGGTCGCCGACTGGACGCACCTGGCGTCGCAGCTGCTCTTCCTGGGCGGCTTCGTCGCCTTCGTGTGGCTGGCCTCGGTCTACCCCGACGAGCGTCCCCGGCGTGCGGTGGTCGGGGCTGCGGTGGTGCTCGGTGCCGCCGGACCGCTCACTGCGGCCGTCTCAGGACCGACGCCGGCGGTGGCCGACAGCGCTCGCGAGCTCGGGCCCGTGGTTCACCTCCTGCCGGCGGGGGCGGCCGACATCGCCGCCGCTCCGCTGATGCTGCTTCCGGTGATCGCGGTGGTCACCTTCCTGGTGCGCTACCGACGCGCCACGGTTGACGATCGCGCGGCGATGCGCTGGCCGATCGCGGCCCTCGGGGTCATCGCCGTGCTGGTCGTCGCCGGCACCCTCCTGGGGGCCGAGCGGGGTGGCGTCGTCACGGCGCTCTTCCTGCTCGCGGCGCCGGTGTTCCCCCTCGCTCTCGCGTTCGGACCGGTGCTGAGGCACCTCGAAGGGCTCTCGACCGAGTTGGCCGACCTTCGCGAGCGCATGACCCGCGGTGTCCGACCAGCCGCGCCGCCCGGCGTACTCGCCCGCCTCACCCCGCGCGAGCTGACCGTCCTCGAGAGCATGGCCGAGGGCCGCTCCAACCCCGAGATAGCGAAGACACTCCATCTGTCCCTGTCCTCGGTGGAGAAGCACGTGACGTCTATCTTCCGCAAGCTGGAGATCAACGATGCACCGGAGACCCATCGGCGAGTGTCGGCCGTCGTTGTCTACCGGGACGCCCTCGACGGTGCGCGGGGAGAGTCCGCCGGTCAGTGAGCTCAATGCCACCCAGGCGCAGCCGGTCGAGCGTCTTACCAGTGACGGGGTCTGGCCCTTCCGGCCCCACTCGAGAGGTGATCGGCATGAACGCGAGGTACCTGCTGGCTGCTGTGCTCCTGTCCGTGGCCGGGTGCGGAGGAGCAGACGCATCGGGCGGCGACGACAGGACGGGGGGCAGCACCACCACGTCCGCCACCCCCACCGGCGTACCCACGCTTCAGGAGGGCCCGGTCCCCCCCGGCCGGTACGTCTTCACCATCCGCAACGTCTGCGAGGCGGGCGACCCGATCGGCTGCCCCGAGGGAAGTGACCCGCCGCCACCCCTCGACCTGAAGATCACGGTGCCCGCTGGGTGGCAGCACTGGAGTGACTTCGGTCTGCTCACACCCGACGCGGGCGACGAGCCCACCGAGGGCCCGGACGGGGCCGCCATCGTGATGGGCTGGACGACCTTCAACGTGGGACTGAACTCGGACCCGTGCCTCACCCAGAGCCACGAGGTTCCCGACATCAAGGTCGGGCCTTCGGTCGACGACTTCGTCGACGCGGTGCAGGCGCACAAGGGACTCGACGTGACCGAGCCCGAGGACGTCGAGCTCGGCGGCCATCCCGCTCGCTTCTTCTCCCTGCGCGGACCCGCGAACATCAGCAAGTGCGACAACTGGCGGCCGTGGGATCCCGGGTTCTACGTGCAGGGCCCGAACAACCTCTGGGACGTCTGGGTGGTCGACGTCGACGGTGACCGGGTGCTCATCGTGACCCAGCGCTTCCCTGGCACACCTCGGGCCGTCACTGCGCAGCTTCGTGAGATGGCGGAGTCCATCGAGTTCCTGCCGTAGGGCCCCACCCGAAGCCGCTCGAATCTGCGTCTTATGGAGGACAGTGTCCGAAGCGAGGAGAGTGGGCCCCATGGACCGTGAGGTCGAGCTCAGGGAGTTCGTCACCGCGCGCGGTGCCGCACTCTCCAAGGCTGCCTACCTGCTGACCGGCGACCACCAGGCCGCCGAAGACCTGGTGCAGGAGACGTACGTCGTCCTGGTGCGGCGGTGGCAGAAGTCCGGTGTCCTGGATCCCGAGGCCTACGTCCGCCGGATCCTCTACAGCCGGTTCGTCGACGGTTGGCGGAAGCGCCGCCTGTTCGAGCTGCCGTGGTCGTCGCCGCCGGACACACCGGGTGAGGACGAGGCGGCAGCACTCACGGTCCGTCTGACGCTCCAGGAGGCGCTGGCCCAGCTCACCCCCCGGCAACGGGCCGTCCTGGTGCTCCGGTTCTTCGAGGACCAGACGGAGACACAGACGGCTGCCGCGCTCGGAGTCAGCCCCAACACGATCAAGTCACAGACCCGCGTCGCACTGCAGCGGTTGCGGGACCTGGTCCCCGAAACCGTCGCATCCTTCGAAGGAGTGGAGTCATGAGCGGCTTGCACGACGCGTTCGACGAGCTCGTCGCCGACGTCCCGGTCTACGGCGACCTCGACCGCGCCATCGAGCAGGCCGAGCGCGAGGAGCGTCGCCGCGTCGGTGTCGTCGTCGGCCTCTCCGCCGCGGCTGCCGCTGCGGTGATCGTCGGTGTCCTCAGCGTCAACGGGGACGCGAGCAACGGCGACGACCCGGTCCAGACCCCGACGTCGACTCCGACCGAGGTGGTGCCGCCGGCCACGGACGGCTCGATCTACTTCGTCGCCGACTCGGCTGCCGGGGCGGAGCTGACCGCTCCCCTGAGCCACTTCCAGGCCGAGGTCGAGGCGACTCCGATGGATCTCTACCTCAGCCGCCTGGGTCAGCCCGTCCGCCGCGTCGTCGAGACGAAGGCGAACGAGCGCTGCCCCGTCGCGTCGCCGGACGGCTCTCGGCTGGCGTACTTCTCGGGAACGAACCTCGTTGTCGCTCCCATCGAAGCCGACGGTGGCTTGGGGTCGGCCGAGCTGCGCCTGGACCTCCAGGACCACGGTCTCTACCGACCGGACGCCTACCGGGGAACCAACGGCTACGGCCTCGTGTGCCCCCAGTGGTCGCCGGACAGCCGCCGGCTGGGCTACCTGGTCATCCTGGGTGACCCAGGCAGGTTCAAGCAGACGCTCTACGACCCGGTCACCGCCGAGGTGCACGCGGTGTCGCTGGACGGCGAGGACCGCCTGCTGGCGTCGTTCGACGTCGTGGACTGGGACACACCGGTCCTCGCCTGGTCTCCGCAGGGCGACCAGGTCGCCTACACGACGCTGGACGGCGTGTGGCTCGCCCCCGTCGACGGCGGCAGTCCCGAGCTGCTGTGGCGCACGGAGGAGATCGACCTCACCCAGCTCAACCCGGTGGACGGCGACCGCCCGGTCTCGCTGGTGTGGTCGACTCGTGACCAGCTCGCCTTCACCGTCCGGGGATTCGCGCCGACGGAACCCGACAACCCGATGAGCGGTGGTCGCGACACCTACACGCTGATGGTGGTCGACTCAGGCTCCGGCAGGGTCCGCCTGGAGACCGCGGCCGGGTCGGCCCTCGGGATCGGCGGGGCCGGTGAGAGCTGGTCACCCGACGGCTCACGGCTCGTCTTCACCGGACCCGCTGACAACCTCGTCCTGTACGACGTGGCGACGGACTCCCTGCGCAGGGTGCGTCTGAACGTGTCCGACGGCGAGAAGGTCGACGCCGCAACGTGGTCCCCCGACGGTCAGCAGCTCTTGGCTCGCACCTTCCACCAGGACCACGGGATCTCGTACGTGTCGTTCGACGTCGACGGGTCCTCCCGGGAGGTGCGGACGCCGCCGAGCTGGGGCCTCGACTGGGTCGGCCTCGACGACGTCACGTGGGGCAGCCGGTAGCGGTGACGGCGGCGGCCGCGGTCACCCTTCGCAACCCACGCAGAGTGATGCCGTGAACAGGTCGATGAGCTCTCTGGCGTAGTACGGACCGGTCGCAGGTCGCCCGCTCTCCACCAGGTACACGCGTCCGTCCGTCGGGGCCGGCTGCTCCCAGATCGCCCGGCCGTCGGACCCGTCGTACCACGAGGGGTGGAAGGCGACGATGCCGTCGTCCCACAGCAGGAGGACGCCGTCCTCGCCGCTCGCCGTCGTCCGCGCGGGCTCTGACATCTCCTGGACGTCGGTGCACGTGGCGACGTACTGCTCGCAGAACGCCTGCGCCCACTCCCCGAGCGTCGTTCCCGTGCTGACCTCGGTCGCCCATGCGGCCAGGTAGATCGAGACCGTGTCGTCGGGCGGCACGAACACCTCCATGCCGCCGCTGTCGTTGTTGATCGAGTCGGTCGCCTGGTCCCAGACGTGGTCGGCCTCGACCACCGTCCAGGAGTCGGGGTGACCGATCATGAACCCGTAGCGGTCGGACCTGAAAGGCACCCAGGTCGAGCTGTCCAGCCACCTGGTGACGACGTCCGGGGTCTCCGACTGGCTCTCCTCGGACGGCAGCACCCGCATGGTCGACACGAGGCTCTCGACCAGCTCGTGCCCGCCGCCGTACGGCTCGAGCGCCGGGTGGTCCGGCGGCTGCCAGACCACGACGAGGTAGATCCGGTCGCCGACCTCGAAGTACGCCTGGGGATCGGAGCTCCTGACGAGCCAGCCCGCATGGCCGTCCAGGCTGGCGCGGACCTTCGGCTCGGTGCCGTCGCACGGCGTGACCTCGACCTTGCAGTAGGCGAGGAACCACTCGTCGGCAGAGACCCCGGTCTCGAGTGCGACGGACCACGCCGAGGCGGCCACTGCACCGTCTGCTCCGTCGAGGTAGAACCAGTCACCGCGCTCCACACCTTCGGGCCACGCCGTGTCCTGCGGGAAGGTCCACGTGCCGTTGGCCGGGGTCGCCTCCCACCCCGGCGGGTAGGCGATCGTGAATCCGTAGCGCGTCGACTCGAAGGGAAGCCAGGTGGACGGGTCGTCCACGTCCGGCGACGGGCTGGACACGGTCGGCGCCTGGGCACTCGCCGGGTCCTCCGAGGCTTGGCACCCGGCCAGGGAAAGGGTGGCCAGGGCGGCTGCGACGAGGACGAGCAGGGGGTTCTGGGTCATCGGAAAGCTCCTCTCGCCCTCGTAACGCGACAGGCAGCGCGATCGGTTCGGTCGCGACCCGACCAGGAGGAGAGGGCTGCCTCAGCCCGCCAGGGAACCCCCGAAGATCTGCCAGGCGAGGGCCGACTTCGCCACCAGACTCAGCACGAACCGGGAGACGACGATGCCGCAGACGAAGCCCGGCACTGCCGGCCGGGCGGGTTCAGGACCTGCCTCGGGTTGCCTCCCGTTACCTCGGGGGCGTGCACCCCAAGGGGTGCGCCAGCCAGCGTTCTTCCGTTGGGTCGACATCGACTGTTTGCACGACCTAGGCCGATCCTCCTGAGATCGCGGAGGCAGGGCGGTGACCGGGTCAGGTGTGTGCCCGAACACCTTGGGCCGCCCGGCTCAGTCTGCAGGCTTACCTGGGCGAACCAGCCCCGATTCGTACGCGAGCACGACGGCCTGCAACCGATCGCGCAGACCCAGCTTGGTCAGCAGGTTGCTGACATGTGTCTTGACCGTTGCCTCAGACAGGTGGAGCTCGGCCGCGAGCTCGCGGTTGGAAAGTCCGCGGGCGAGCTGCACCAACACGGAGCGCTCGCGTTCGGTGAGTGCCGGCAGCGGTCGACTTGCCGCGGGCACGAGTCTGTCGAGCAGCCGGCGGGTGATCGACGGGCTGACCAGCGCCTCGCCGGAGTGGATGCAGCGGATCGCGTAGACGAGCTGCTCGACGGGTGCGTCCTTGAGCAGGAAGCCGCTGGCTCCGCCTCGCAGCGCTGCATGGACTAGCTCGTCGTCGTCGAAGGTGGTCAGCACCAGCACCCTGACCTGCGGGGCGACCCGACGGAGCTCGGCCGTCGCCTCGATCCCGTCCCGACGAGGCATCCGCAGGTCCATCACGACGAGGTCCGGACGCAGCCGGAGCGCAAGGGCGACCGCTTCGGCGCCGTCCGCCGCCTGGCCGACCACGTCGAGGTCCTCGTACGCGGCGAGCAGGCTGCTCAGTCCAGCTCGGACCAGGTCCTGGTCGTCGGCGAGGATGATGCGAATCATCGAGGCATTCCGACTGGCAGTACGGCGCGCACCACGAACCCGCTGTCGACCGGTCCGGCCTCGAGGGATCCGCCAAGCGCCTCCGCGCGGGAGCGCACGCCGGCCAGACCGGTCCCGGCCCCCGGCAGCGGTTGTGTCGCGGGCGGCCCCGGATCGCTGACCTCGATGCACAGCACCCCGTCCTCCTCGTCAAGCCGGACGGACAGGTCTGCGGTGGGAGCCTGGCTGTGCCGGATCGCGTTGGTGAGCGCCTCCTGGACCACCCGATACGCCGCCGCCTGCACCGGCAACGGCAGCCGGTTGGCCTCCGGGTCGACCTGGTGCCGCACCTCCATCGGCGCCCGTTCGACCAGCCCGGCGATGTCGGCCAGGCAACGCTGCTCCGTGGCATCCCGCTGTGGCGCGGCCAGACCCGCAACGAGGGACCGCAGCTCCGCGACCGCCGCCTGGCCCGCCACCTCCACGGCGTCGAGAGCCCTCCGTGCGTTGGGCGGATCGCTGTCGATCAGCGCACGTGCGCTGCGCGCCTGGACGACGATGCTGGTCACCGTGTGCCCAAGCAGGTCGTGGACGTCCCGCGCGATGGCTGCCCGATCCTCCGCTCGGGCGGCCCGCTCCTCGGCGTCCTTACGTTCGGACTCGATGCGCAGCAGCGCGATCTCCTGCTGGTGCCGCACGTAGCGCGCCCGCAGCATCCGACCCGCGAGCCACGGGATCAGCCACAACGCCATCGTCGAAGGGCCGATGTTCCCGGCGTCCGGGTCGTCGCGGCCCAGCACGAAGACCACGACCGGCACCGAGCCCACGACCAGGGCGACGATCGCGGCAGGCAGCTCGGTACGTCGTGCGGCCAGCGCCAGCAAACCGCACCACAGCACCAGGGTGACCACAGAATCGACCCAGCCCGTGACCGCGACCTGACCCGCGTAGCCCATGACGAACAACGCCAGGGCCTCCACCGGGCGCGTCCGCGCGACCACGACCGACCCACCCGCGGCGAGCACGGTCAGCGGCGCCGCCCACAGGACGTCGCTCGTCGACGGACCGGTCGCCGACAGCTGCTCGGCGAACCACAACGCGACCGCGCCGAACGCCACTGCGACGTACTGCACCCGGTCTTCCATGGCGCGAGCGTAACGACGGACGTCCCCGACAACCTCCGTCAAAGGGATGAGGCGGCGGGCACCTTCGACCGACGCGCCCAACCTCCGCGCGCGTCACCGTGGTGGGACCGACTCGACCCATCAGGAGTGAACATGGACACCAAGCGGATCATCCAACTGCTCGTCGGCGCCAACCTGGCCGCTGGAGCCTGGTCTTTCATAGTCGACGGCGTGACCCCGTCCTGGGTGGTGTACCCAGTGCTCCTGATGATCACGATCGCGCTGCTACGCCGCGGGGGGACGACCGGGAGCGGGTATCTCGCCGGGATCGCCGCGCTCTTCACCGTCATGCACCTGCCGTTCATCCGGGAGGCCGTATCGTCCGACTGCGTGCACCCCGCCGACGCCAATCTCGACTGTCACCCGGTCACCTGGATGGCAACTCTGGGGATCGTTCCGGCACTGACCGCGTTGGTCGCGGCTGTCGTGTTCGTGATGGCGCGCCGCCACCAGCGCGTGCCCGGCAACGCCTGAGGAGGAAGCTCGCGTTTCGACCTGCCCGAGCGACTCGCTGATCGCTCACCGCGGACTCCGCGATTGAGGTGACTGAAACGAACAGCCACACCGACAGAGGATGGCCACGCCGCAGCAACGGCGACGACCTCACACTGCGAGGCGCTTCGCAGCATCGACGTGACGCCTACGAATGGACGAAGCCCCGGATCCAGGGACCCGGGGCCAGCCACTCACGTGCGCGAGGGGGGAGTTGAACCCCCACGCCCTTTCGGGCACACGGACCTGAACCGTGCGCGTCTGCCTATTCCGCCACTCGCGCGAGAAGCGGGCCCAGGGTATCCCACCCGGTCCGGCCCTCCCAAACCGGTTCCACCGGCACCGATACGATCGACGGGACGTACGGGGCCGGTCGGGGTAAGGAGGTGACGTGGGACTACTGCAACGGTTCGAGAACAGGTTGGAACAGGTGGTCTCCGGCGCCTTCGCCAAGGCGTTCCGGAGTGCCGTCCAGCCCGTCGAGCTCGCCGCCGCGCTGCAGCGCGAGGTCGACAACAGCGCCCAGATCCTGTCCCGCGAGCGTCGCCTGGTGCCCAACTCGTTCCACATCGAGCTGTCGCCGATGGACTTCGAGCGACTCGGCCCCTACGAGGACACCCTTGGCCGCGAGCTCACCGAGCTTCTGCACGAGCACGCCGAGGAGCAGCACTACGTCTTCACCGGGCCGGTGAGCATCACGTTCCTCGAGGCCGACGACCTCGGGACCGGTCGCTTCCGCGTGCGCTCGCAGGCGTCCGCGAAGGTGCAGACGGCTGCCGCGGAGGAGGAGCCAGGTCCGGGACTGTTCTCCTCGATCGCGCGGCGCCGGCCGAGCGTGACGGCGGTGCTCGAGGTCAACGGCAACCGTCAGCCCCTCCAGCCACCCGGCCTGGTCGTGGGCCGCGGCGCCGAGTCGGACCTGCGCATCAACGACCCTGGCGTCAGCCGGAGGCACGCCGAGATCCGCGTGACCTCGGGCAAGGAGGGTCCGACCGTCGTAGTGGTCGACCTCGGCTCGACCAACGGCACCCAGGTCGACGGACATCGGGTCCAGCACGCGACCCTGACCGACGGCGCGCAGGTGCGGATCGGGAACACCACCCTCACGCTGCACCTCGAAAAGGGCGGCACAGAGAAGGGTGGCGCGGATGTCGAGTGACTTCACCCTGCTGCTGATCCGGTTCGCCTACCTCGCGATCCTCTGGATCTTCGTGCTGTCCGTCGTCTCCGTCGTGCGCAGCGACATGTTCGGTGCCCGCGTCGAGACCACGCGGGCCGACCGCCGTACCCAGCGGGACGCGCAGAAGGCGAGCAAGCGCCAGACCCCTGCGAAGAAGCCCAGGGGCGCACCGACCCACGTGCTGATCGTCGACGGGGCCAACGCCGGGGAGACCGTCTCGCTGGAGCTGGCTCCGCTGCTGATCGGGCGCGGCGCCGATGCAGCCATCCGCCTCGACGACGACTACGTCTCCACCCGGCACGCGCAGATCGCGTCGAGCGGTGACCAGTGGTACGTCGAGGACCTGGGCTCGACCAACGGCACCTACATCGGGCCGCACCGGCTGACGCAGCCGACGGCTCTGCAGCTCGGCTCCCAGGTGCGCGTGGGCAAGACGACCTTGGAGCTGAGGAAGTAAGTGCCCGACCTCAGCCTCCGCTACGCCGCCCTGTCCGACCTCGGGCGGTACCGCAAGGACAACCAGGACTCCGGCTACGCCGGTGACAACCTGCTCGTCATCGCGGACGGCGTCGGAGGCGCGGCGTACGGCGACGTGGCCAGCCACACCGCCGTCCAGATCATGCGGCGGCTGGACGAGCCGCCGTCGGGCGACCTGCTCGAGGCGCTGGCCGGAGCGATCCACCGCGTGCACGACCGTCTCGGCGAGCTCGTCGAGAACGACCCGGAGCTCGACGGCACCAGCACCACCATCACCGCCGGTCTCTTCGACGGCAGCCGCCTCGGCGTCGCACACCTCGGCGACAGCCGCGCTTACCTCTTGCGTGACGGTGCGATCCGGCAGATCACCAAGGACCACACGTTCGTGCAGACGCTCGTGGACGAGGGCCGGATCAGCGAGGAGGAGTCGCGCAGCCACCCGCACCGCAACCTGATCCTGCGCGCGGTCGACGGCGTCCACGACACCGAGCCGGACCTGTTCTATCTCGATCTCGAGGCCGGGGACCGGCTGCTGTTCTGCAGCGACGGCTGCTCCGGGGTCATCGACGACGCGCGAATGACCGAGGTGCTGGGCACCGGTGGCGTCGACTTCGCCGCGGTGGAGCTCGTGCGCACGTCGCTCGACCTCGGCACCACCGACAACGTCACGGTGGTGGTCGCGGACGTCGTCGACGGATCGACGCCACCCGACCCCGAGGCGGCGGCTGCGACCACCGGCGCGATGCTGGTCGGTGCCGCGGCCGGCCAGCCGCGCAAGCTGAGCAGCGAGGGTGCTCCCGCCGCCAAGGCGCAGTCGCGGTTCCGGCGGCACGACACGGGCGAGATCCCGGCCGTCGTGGACGAGGAGGACGTCGACCCCGAGGACCTGCGTTACGCGCTGCGCCCCCCGCGGCGCTTCAAGTGGCTGCGCCGTTTCGCGGTGCTGCTGGTCCTCCTGCTCGTCGTGGCGGTGCTGGGCTGGGTCGCGTACGACTGGTCGCAGAAGCAGTACTACGTGGCCGAGGACGACGGCAGGGTCACGATCTTCAGGGGTGTCGCCGTCGAGCTGCCGCTGCTCGACATGAACGACGTGGTCGAGCGCACCGACATCACGATGGAGGCCCTCCCGGACTTCCGGGCCACCCAGGTTCGCGAGGGCATCGCGGCCGGGAGTCTCGACGACGCCCGCCAGACGATCACCGACATCCTGGACGTGGCGGTGAAGTGTCCCGAGCCCGAGCCCGAGCCGAAGCCCCGCAAGCGGCCGCGAGCGACAGCGACGCCGACCCCCACGCCGACCCCCAGCCCGACGCCCACGCTCGTCCCGCCGGACTGCATCGAGGCCACGCCGTGACCTCCCACCCCTTCCGCGAGTTCGTCCACCGTCGACGCCGCGGGGCCGAGCTGTTCCTGCTCGTGCTCAGCCTCGTCGTCGGCATCGGTGCGTATGCCGCCGTCGGCCTCGGCGCCCAGGACGAGATCCCGACGAACATCGTCAACTACGGCGCCTGGCTCACCGCCCTGGTGGTCGCGGCGCACGTGACGATCCGCCGCTTTGCGCCGTACGCCGACCCTGTTCTCCTGCCCATCGTGTCGGCCCTCAACGGCCTCGGCCTGGCGATGATCCACCGGCTCGACCTCACCGACATGCCCGGGGTGGGCGGCCTGGCCGCCAAGCAGCTGCAGTGGATGACCGTCGGCGTGGTGCTCTTCGTCGCCGTACTCGTTCTGCTCAAGGACCACCGCCGGCTGCAGGCGTTCACCTACACCAGCGGCCTCGGAGCGATCGTGCTGCTGCTGCTGCCGATCCTCCCCGTCATCGGCACCAACATCCGGGGCGCGCGGATCTGGATCCAGATCGGCGGCTTCAGCTTCCAGCCCGGCGAGATCGCCAAGATCGCGCTGGTTGTCTTCTTCGCCGGCTACCTCGTGCTGCACCGCGACGCCCTGGCCCTCGCCGGTCGCCGTGTCGCGGGCATCGACCTCCCGCGCGGC
The DNA here is from genome assembly GCA_035699605.1 of Nocardioidaceae bacterium. GTDB lineage: Bacteria > Actinomycetota > Actinomycetes > Propionibacteriales > Nocardioidaceae > SSC3. The sequence continues at coordinate 111,154 of DASSPN010000015.1, forward strand.
CGCGACCTCGGCCCGATCGTGCTGATGTGGGCGGCCAGCATGATCGTGCTCGTCGGCCAGCGCGACCTCGGCTCGAGCCTGCTGTTCTTCGGGCTCTTCGTCGTGATGCTGTACGTCGCGACCGAGCGAGCTGGCTGGCTGTTCGTCGGCGGCGCGATGTTCCTGGTCGGCGCCTACGCGGCGTACCTCGCGACGCCGCACGTGAAGCCGCGCGTCGACGGCTGGCTCGACCCCTTCGCCGACCCCGACGCCTACGGCCAGATCATTCAGTCGATGTACGGCATGGCCTGGGGCGGTCTGCTCGGGCGCGGGCTCGGGCTCGGCTCGCCGGACCGGATCCCCTTCGCCTACAGCGACTTCATCATGGGAGCCATCGGCGAGGAGCTCGGTCTCACCGGCTTCATGGCAGTCATCCTGCTGTACGGCCTCATCGTCGAGCGTGCGCTGCGCACCGCCTTGGTCTGCCGTGACAACTTCGGCAAGCTCATCGCCACCGGACTCGGCGTCGTTTTCGCGCTCCAGGTGTTCGTCGTCGTCGGCGGTGTCACCAAGCTGATCCCGCTGACCGGTCTGACCACACCGTTCCTGTCGTACGGCGGCTCGAGCCTGGTCGCGAACTGGGTCGTGGTCGCGCTGCTGCTGCGTATCTCCGACCACGCGCGCCGGCCACCGCCGGACCTGACGCCGCCCGACGAGGACGACGCCACCCAGGTGGTGATGATGAAGTGAACCGACCGATCCGCACGATGTCGGTCTTCTGTGCCTTGCTCTTCGCCGCGCTGCTGGTGAACGCGACCTACCTGCAGTACTTCAAGTCCGAGTCGCTCAACGAACGGGCAGACAACCGCCGCGTGACCGACGCAGAGTTCTCCCGCGAGCGCGGAGCGATCCTGGTCGCGGGCAACCCGATCGCGGAGAGCCGGCCGACCGACGACCGGTTCAAGTTCCAGCGCGTCTACAACAAGCGCTTCCGTTACGCCCACCTGACCGGCTTCTTCAGTTACACCTTCGGCCGCAACGGGGTGGAGCAGACCGAGAACACCATCCTGTCCGGCAGCGACTCGCGGCTCTTCGTGAACCGCGTGATCGACATGATCAAGGACAGCCAGCCCAAGGGCGGCTCGGTGACGCTGACCATCGACCCGGCGGCCCAGGACGCGGCGTACGACGGCGTGCAGGCTCTCGGTCCGTCGGCCAAGGCCGCCGTCGTGGCGATCGAGCCACGCACCGGCAAGATCCTGGCGATGGTGTCGAACCCGACCTACGACCCCAACCTGCTGGCCAGCCACGACCTCGACGAGGTGGCGAAGAGCTGGGAGCGGCTGATCAACAGCCCGGACAACCCGATCCAGAACCGCTCGATCCAGGAGCGGCTGCCACCCGGCTCCACCTTCAAGCTGGTCACCGCGGCGGCGGCGCTGGCGAACGGCTTCCGCCCGGACAGCATGGTCCCGGGGGGCGCGACCCTCGACCTCCCGCAGACCGACAAGACCCTGCCGAACTCCGGTGGCGGCACCTGCGGCGGTGACCGGATCACCCTGACCCGCGCCCTCGACGTCTCGTGCAACGTGGCGTTCGGCTGGCTGGGTCTCGAGCTCGGCGCTGACAAGCTGCGTGACCAGGCCGAGAAGTTCGGCTTCGACCAGCACTACCTCGACGACCTGAACGGCCAGGTCGACAGCGTGTTCCCCGACCCCGACGAGCCGCAGACCGCCCTCTCGGCGATCGGGCAGTTCGAGGTCGCCGCGACGCCACTGCAGATGGCCATGGTCGTCGCCGGCATCGCGAACGACGGTCAGGTGATGCGGCCGTACCTCGTCGACGAGGAGCGCGCCCCGGACCTGTCCGTGCTGCACAAGGCCGACCCCCAGCCGCTCTCCGGCGGGCCTGCGATGAGCCCGGCTGACGCCGCCGAGCTGCAGCGCATGATGGTCTCCGTCGTCGAGCAGGGCACCGGCGTCACCGCGCAGATCCCCGGCGTCGAGGTCGGCGGCAAGACCGGCACCGCGCAGAGCACGCCGGAGCGCCCGCCGTACGCCTGGTTCGTGTCGTTCGCGCGGGTGGGCGGTCAGGTGCCGGTCGCGGTCGCCGTGCTCGTGCAGGACGCCGGCGTCCAGCGCGACCAGATCTCGGGCAGCGGCCTGGCCGCACCTATCGCCAAAGCAGTCATGGAAGCGGTGCTCAACCGGCAGTGAGCCACCTAGAAGCGTCAGTGAGGATCCAGCGATGACGGAACAGTCGGGAGACCGGCCCCGCCTCGGCGGGCGGTACGAGCTCGGCGAGCTCCTCGGGCGCGGAGGCATGGCGGAGGTGCGCAAGGGCACCGACGTCCGGCTCGGACGCATCGTCGCCATCAAGCGACTGCGGACGGACCTGGTCGACGATCCGACGTTCCAGGCCCGGTTCCGGCGCGAGGCCCAGTCGGCGGCCTCCCTGAACCACCCGGCCATCGCCGCGGTCTACGACACCGGCGAGGAACAGGATCCGGGAGAGGACCACCCGCACCCGTACATCGTCATGGAGTACGTCGCCGGCCGGACGTTGCGCGAGATCCTGCGAGAGGGCCGCAAGGTGCTTCCCGAGCGAGCACTCGAGATCGTCGCGGGCGTGCTGTCGGCCCTCGACTACTCGCACCGAGCCGGGATCATCCACCGTGACATCAAGCCGGCCAACGTGATGCTCACGCCGACCGGAGACGTGAAGGTCATGGACTTCGGCATCGCGCGAGCGATCGCCGACACGTCCTCGACGATGACCCAGACCGCGGCTGTCGTCGGCACCGCCCAGTACCTCTCACCCGAGCAGGCACGCGGCGAGACCGTGGACAGCCGCAGCGACGTGTACTCCACCGGGTGCCTGCTCTACGAGCTGCTCACCGGCCGCCCGCCCTTCGTGGGCGAGAGCCCGGTTTCGGTGGCCTACCAGCACGTCCGCGAGCAGGCGAAGCCGCCGAGCGCCGTCGACGCCTCGCTGCCGCCCGAGATCGACGCGATCGTGATGAAGGCGCTGGCCAAGCGCATCGAGGACCGCTACCAGAGCGCTGGAGCGATGCGCTCCGACATCGACCGCTTCCTCGCCGGCCAGCCGGTGACCGCACCCCAGCCCGTCATCCCCCCGCCGGTGCCCGACGCCCCGCCTGTCGAGGAGAGCACCTCCATCTTCCACGCCGTCAGCGAGGACGAGCCGCCGCCGAGGCGCAGGTGGCCGCTCATCCTGATGAGCCTGCTGATCCTGGGGCTCCTGATCGCGGCAGTCGTCGCCGGGGCGAGGCTGTTCGACTCCCCGCCCGAGCAGACCACCGTCCCGCGCGTGGTCGGCCTCACCCAGGAGCAGGCGGAGGCTCGGCTCAGCGACGTCGGCCTCACCCTCGGCGAGGTCACCCAGGCGACGAGCAACGACGTACCCAGGAACAGGATCATCTCCCAGGAGCCGGGTCCCCTCGAGGAGGTCGACCCCGGCAGCGCCGTCGACATCGTGGTGTCCGTGGGGCGGGAGAAGGCCACCGTTCCGTTCGTGCTGGGCAAGGACAAGTTCGAGGCGCGTGCCCAGCTCGAGGATCTCGGCTTCGAGGTCCGCCTGATCGAGCGCGAGTCCTCGGAGGAGAAGGACACGGTCGTCGAGACCGACCCTGTCGCCGGGGTCGAGGCCAACGTCGGATCCGTGGTCCGCGTCTTCTGGTCGTCCGGGCCGGTCGAGGTCCCCAACGTCGTCGGTCGCACGCAGGCGGAGGCCGAGCGCATCCTCACGGACGCCGGCTTCGACGTGCAGGTGCTCTTCGACGACCAGCCCGGCACGCAGAAGGGCATCGTGCTGAGCCAGAACCCGCCGGCGTTCGAGGAGGCCGACAAGGGCAGCACGGTGTTCATCACGGTGTCGTCCTTCGAGCCGACCCCGACTCCCACCGAGACCCCGACCGAGACCCCGACGGAGACGCCGACCGAGACTCCTCCACCGTCGCCCTAGACGGCGCGCGGGTCGGTCAGGTCCCGTCGTCGGGGTCGACGGCTTCGGCGTAGGAGGTCTCGATGGGGCCCTCGTAGCGCGGGAAGGTCAGCTCGTCGCTGAGCTCGACGTCCCAGCCGAGGTCGTAGGTCTCGGCGTCACGGAGGTAGCGCAGGATCGCGGGATCCTTGTCGACCGCGTCGAGCAGGCTGGTGGTGTTGCCGATCGCCGCGATGACGTACGGCGGTGGGTACTGCACGCCCTGCAGCAGCACGCTGCTGCCGATGCACTTGATGCCCGTGGTCGAGGTGATGCGCTTCCCTTGGACGGTGACGGCCTCGGCCCCACCCGCCCACAGCGCGTTGGCCACCGCCTGGATGTCCTGCTGGTGCACGATCTTGACCGAGATGTCGCCGGTGCCGTCGTCGAGGACCTGCCGCGGCGCGTCGTCCAGCGTGATCGTCAGCCCCGGCCCCTCGACGGCCTCCAGGCCGCCGGGACCCCGAAGCCGGTCGAGCTCGGCCTGGACCTCGTCGAGAGCGCTGCTGTCGAGGTCGTCGGTGAGCCGGTCGATCTGGGCCTGGAGCCGGGCGCTGCGCTGCTCGAGCTCCGCGATCCGGTCCGAGCGGTCGGCCGCCAGGTCCGCCAGGTCGTCGTACCGCCCCGGTCGCAGGTCGGTGCCGCCACTGTTGACCGCGCTCGTGACGAAGAGGGTCCCTGCCACCACGAAGACGACCGGAGTCAGCAGGCGCCAGGCCAGCCCGTGCTCGCCGTACGACCCGTAGCGCACCCGGAAGGCCTGTGCGATGCGGCGCTGCCAGGGCGGCACGGACCCTTCCGTCGCCCCTTCGCCGTGCTCGTCGCCCACAACTACTACGCTACTGGGGTCCCACAGTCCGTTCGAGGAGTCTCCACGTGTCCACGGCAACGCCCAGCAAGTACGCCGATCCAGGGAAGCTCAACCTCATCCGCACCGGCATCGCGGCGCTGCTGTTCGTCATCGGGGTCGCCTGGGTGGCCGTCTACGACATCAAGGTGTACGACGACCCGCGCTCGATCACGTGGATGTACGACCTAGCCGACTGGAACTGGCTGATCGGTTTCGGGCTGATCATGGTCGCCCTCGTCATCGCTGCCAACAAGGGGACGCCCCTGGGCCGCGGGCGCGGCATCGTCATCGGCATGCTGACCTGCTTCCTGGTCGGCCTGGTCTGGATCGTCCTGTACTACTTCACGAGCAACGACCCCGACTTCCCGCTCTTCAGCGACCTGGGTCAGTACAACCTCCTCGTCGGAATCGCGCTCATGGCCACAGGTTTCGTCTACGCCACGAAGTGGGAATAGACCTCTCGACCCCCATGAAGGGCCCGGTTGCCGTCACGGCGCCGGGTCCCTTCTTTTTCACAGGTGTGGATGTCTCTGTGGGTGAATGACACCGATGTAGTTCTCCACAGGTCCATCCCCAGCTGTTGATACAGGAGGGGCTCTGAGCCGCCCGTCAGGACTGCAGCACGAAGGTCCGCGCCACGCACGCGGCGACGGCGAGGACCGTGACGCCCGCGATGGCCGCCCACTGCAGACTGGACCGGTTCTCGCGGGGTGCGTACACCAGCGCCGCCGTGAGCGCCGTACCCCCGACGAACCCGCCGAGGTGGGCCTGCCACGAGATGTTCGGGATGATGATGGTCAGCAGGAAGCCGAACGCGACCCAGAGGGCGAGGTCCTGGACGTTCCCCCGCACCTTGTGGGCGATGACGAGCAGACCGCCGAGCAGGCCGTAGACCGCGCCACTCGCCCCGATCGTCAGGTCGTTGGGGTCGCTGAGCCCGTAGACGACGGTGCTGCCCACGAGCCCGGAGACCAGGTACAGCGCCAGGAAGCGAGCCCGCCCGAGGACGACCTCCAGGCGTGGGCCGAGCAGCCACAGCGCGGCCATGTTGTAGGCGAGGTGCAGGAACTGGACGTGGGTGAACATCGAGGTGACCAGCTGCCACCAGGCACCGTGAGCCACGCCCTCCTGCAGCGAGACACACCCGAAGATCGTCGCCTCAGAGCACGCCACGTCGGGGATCAGGCCGAGGCGGAAGAGCCACTCGCTCCCGCCCCGGCCCGTCACCATGATCACGAGCCAGACGAACGCGTTGATCCCGACGAGCACCTGGGAGGTACGCATGCTGTCCTGTGACAGCTGGCCGCCGTACGCCGTACGCCCCGACCGGGTCGCCTTCTTGCCCGCACTCACGCACTCGGGGCACTGGAAGCCGACCGAGGCGGAGTTCATGCAGTCAGGGCAGATCGGCCTGCCGCACCGCTGGCAGGAGATGTAGGTCTCCCGGGTGGTGTGCCGGTAGCAGACCGACGGTGCGGCGGGCTCGGTCACCGACTGTCAGCGCTCCTCGACGGTGACCGACTCGATGACGACCGGCTGCGCGGGGCGGTCCATGGCGCCGGTCTGCACCTTGCCGATCGCGTCGACGACGGCCTGTGACGCGGCGTCCTCGACCTCTCCGAAGATGGTGTGCTTGCGGTTCAGCCACGGCGTTGCCGCGACGGTGATGAAGAACTGTGAGCCGTTGGTGCCCCGGCCGCCCTGGATGCCGGCGTTCGCCATGGCGAGGAGGTACGGCTTGTCGAAGACGAGCTCCGGGTGGATCTCGTCGTCGAAGCGGTAGCCGGGGTCGCCGGTGCCGGTGCCCAGAGGGCAGCCGCCCTGGATCATGAAGCCGTCGATGACGCGGTGGAAGGTGAGGCCGTCGTAGAAGTTGCCCTGCTTGTTGGCCTCGGGCTTGGTGCCGGTGGCGAGCCCGACGAAGTTGGCCACCGTCTTCGGCGCGTGGTTCGGGAAGAGGTGGATCTCGATGTCGCCGTGGTTGGTCTTCAGGGTCGCGTAGGTCTCGGGCATGTGCTTGCCTTCTTCTCGGGTGACGGCTTTCTCTGCCAGTCGATCCTGCCATGCCGCTCCAGCGCAGAGGTACGGCGGGCGCGGGCTGGTCAGGTCGGGTAGCGGGTGGTCGTGTATCGGGGAGCCTGGCCGGGCAGGATGGGGGTATGCGCAAACTTCTCGTGCTCGCGGGGCTCGCCGGCGCCGCTGCCGTCGTCGTCAAGAAGCTCAAGTCCCAGCAGGCCCAGCCCGTGTGGCACACGCCGGACACCGACCCCGAACCTGCCCTCTCGGTCGTTCCCGACCCAGCCCCGGCCGCGGCGGCGGAGCCTGCCGACGACGCGGGTGGCGCCGGTCCCGACGAGGCGCTCGCCGACGCCGTCGAGGAGCCGCACGTGGCGACGACCCCGGACGCGCCGCTGACGGAGACCGAGATCCCGCCGAAGTGAGCTTGGTCGGGCCGCGCGGTCAGGCCGCGACGAGCTCGCTGCTCTGCACCTGACGCGTCGCCCGGCGCTCGGCCCAGAACGACAGGATCGGCACCGTGCCACACAGCAGGGTGACGATCGTGAAGCGGAGGTCCCACTTCGCCCGTCGCGACAGCACGAACGCGACGAACAGGAAGATCATGTAGAGCCACCCGTGGGCGACCCCGAGGTACTTGCTGATGTCGTCGCCCACCTGCTGCGCCGTCGTTCCCTTCGGGAACCACGCCTCGTTCAGCAGGTGCGCCTCGTTGAGCGGAAGCCCGATGAGGCACAGGACGATGAGCAGCACGCCGACGATCGTTGCCATGAAGCGGTAGGCGATCAGCGGTCGGCGCAGCTCGGGACTCACACGTTCGACGCTACCTCAGGATCCGCAGCGTCCTCGTCCGCGTCCGCGGCACCAGCGACCAACCTCACACGCTCCAGCTCGTCGCGCGTCCAGCGCCACCACAGGAAGAGAGCGAACCCCCCGAACACCCACCACTCGAGCCCGTAGAGCAGGTTGCGCAGGCTGGTGAAGGTGTCCGGTTTCGGCAGCTGGTCCGGACTGACCGGATCGAGCCCGGACTCCACCGGGGAGCGGGTGATGACGTACCCGCTGTAGACGTCCCGGTCCATGCCCTGGAGCACGTCGAGGACTCGGACGCCGGAGGCGCTGCTCGGCTGCAGCCAGCCCTCGAGCGTCACGGAGCCGTCCACCGGGGGAGCGCCCCCACCCTCGGTCGATCCCCGGACCACCAGCATCGCCGACCCACCCGCGGTGCTCACCGGCGTGACCACCCACGAGCCCGAGCCGTGCTCGACGTACACCGTGTCGCCGTCGAGCCACTCGCCCGCAACCGTGACCGGCTGCCCCGTGGAGTCGGCCGGGAAGGGGTCGTCCGCGCCGAGGACGTCGTCGAGGGGGAGCGCGGCTGCGTCCCGCAGCGCGAGCGCCTTGTCCTCACGGTTGTCCTGCCAGGCCGCCACCTGCCAGGCCCCGAGCCATCCCGTCCCCCCGAGCGCCACCAGAGCGAAGGCGTGCAGGAGCAGCATCCGCGGTGAGAGGAGGGCGTGGGTCACGGCTCCAGGCTACGTTTCGTCAGCACTTCGTCAGATCGTGGTCCACCACTCTCCGCGAGACTCGGACTGTGAAGTACGTCGCCGCCTGTCTCCTGCTGCTCGTCGTCGCCTGTGGCGCGGACGAGCCGGACGCTGTTGTTCCACGTGGAACAACGTCGAGCACGGTGACCCCGACCCAGACCCCGACCCAGACCCCGACCCAGACGCCGCGACCAGGGACGACGATCACGACGTTCGACTCGGCGTACGGCCCGATGCTCTTCGACGAGTCCGGCCAGGCGATCTACCTGTTCGACCTCGAGGCGACCTCGAAACCTCGTTGCTACGACGAGTGCGCGGAGGCCTGG
>DASSPN010000016.1:0-12123 GCA_035699605.1 Nocardioidaceae bacterium
CCCGGACGGCGCAGCCAGGCCGTAGGCGAAGGTAGCCGCGTCGAGGTCCATCAACCGACTCCCGGCGAGGGCGTCCGCCGTTCTCGCAGCCGGGTCGACGGTCGCTCCGCGCCACCGCGACAGGTCGATGAGGAGCGCCCCCTCCGGGGACGAGTGGCCGGCGACGCTGTGGCCACCGCCGCGGACGCCGATTGCGAGACCCGACCCCGCCGCCCACTTCACCGCAGCGACGATGTCGGCCAGGTCGGCCGGCCGGAAGATGGTCGCCGGACGCCCGGTCGCCATCGCGTTGTACGCCTCACGTGCCGCCGCGTACCCCAGGTCGGCGGGCTCGAGAACCTCACCGCGCGTGCAGCCCCGAAGGTCGTAAACCGCTTCGCCGAGCATTGACGCTCCTCTCTATGGCCGCGCTGTGGTGTGTGTAGTGGACCCACCCCCCGGTTGTCCACGAAACGTAGGTCCGAACTGGCACTACCGAGTGCTCCGGAGTCATCGATCTGTCGGCCTCATCGAGAGGCGCGGGCAGACTGCGAGGCATGGCTTCCGCTCAATAGGCGGATGGAGAACGCTCGTCTCGCTATGGTCACAGTTCATGAGTCGGGATGAGCCGATTTGGTCGGACCATAGCTGGAATGAGGCGGGCGATACTCGCTGGCAACGAGGGTTACGGCTTCAGCAGGCCTGGTGGCGTTCGATGCAGACAGATCTTCCTGCTGGACCAATCACGGGCAGAGCCCGGCCCGTCGTGTCCATGCTCCCGGAGGGTGTGGGATGGCAGCCGAATCTCATGACCCCGGAAGCGTGCGAGTCCGCGGAACATGCCATAGCTCGGTTGAAGCGCGAGAATCGGCCCGGAATCATCAACGAGGACCGGCTCCGGCGAAACCTGCTCTCATCTCAACCGTTGTGCTTCAACCTCTTTGGCCATCTGCGGACCTCTCCGGAAGCTCTGCTCCCATGGGTCCGCTCTATTGCGCCCGACGCCACTTCCGTCCGGCGCATTGAGCTCGAGTTCGCCCCGACGGAAAGCACCATCGGGGGTTCCGCGTTCGACGCTTTCGTCGAGTACCGGCGCACCGACGGCACGGCCGGCTTCTTGGGTGTCGAATGCAAGTACGCCGAGGACCTGAAGGCCAGCCAGCGAACACCGGCCGCGCAGAAGTACATATCCGCCACAGCGACACCCCCTTGGAAGCCGGGGGCTGTCACGATCCTGAACAGGAACGGCCGACGTCAGCTCTGGTACAACCAGTTGCTAACTCAGATCGTCGCAGCATCGGCCGACTACGCCGAAGGTTTCGGTGTCGTGGTGGCCTGCGAGGCGGATCACGCGGCGAAGGGTGCCGTTGAAGACGTGCGATCGGCCCTCCTCGACGAGGACAAGTTGCGATTTTGCTCGCTGGAACAGGTCGTGGACTCCATCCGGGGCCATGACACATGGAAAGCAGCCTTCGTAACGCGCTACCTCGACTTCACCCCGATTCAAGATCTGCTGGACAAGAGCGACCCACGGAAGCGGAGCTAGCGTGCTGGCTCGCCGGGTGGGGAGGCGTCGGCATCTCACTTGGTATGCCGCGGCCGGACGACGTGCATCCCGAGCAGAAGTTCCGCCTCGCTCCAGGCGTCATCGCCGTCGAAGCCGCACACCTCCAAGAAACAGGGTTCGGGCACGCCGTAGACGTTGCGCAGCGTGGCCACCAGGCGTCGCGCCAGCGGGCCGGCGTCCTCGGGTAACCGGTCGTTGCGGTGGAAGTTGGTGCTGCCCTGACGCATCGTCGCAGTCGGGGCCCGCCACCCGAGCCTGTCGAGCTCGGCGATGCGGCCCGCGTCGAGCCAGAAGAGCGGATCCAGGAAATGGTTGCTGACCGCCTCAGAGCGGACGCGGTGCCCGTGGATGGCGAGCTGGGCATAGGGCGCCGTGCCAGCGAGTGGATCATCCGGCCACGCCAGATCCATGATCACGTACCCCTCGTCGGGTGCGGACAGCAGCCAATCAACCAGCAATTCGGCGAATACCCGCCAAGCCAGGTCTGTCGGCTGGACACCAGAGCCAGTAGTGATCTCGACCTCCCCCATCTCGATCACCATTACACCGCAAGGGTCGGACACGACACCCCGGTCGAAGAGGTATACGCGCGCCGCTCCTTCTCGGAGCTGGCACTACTCGACGACTCGAAGATCGGTTGCGGCCAACATGTTGGCCGTGCCCGCGATGACATCCGTCCGCAGCTACCCTGCGTTGGCCCGTGAGCGCCGCGGGTGATGAGGCACCGTTTGCGGCGTTCGGATAATGCCAGGAACCGTCTACTCGGTTGCTGCACCCAGATCGGATACGGCGATCCACGCGCCGGGCTCCTCATCGCCACGTGCGGGCCGCTTGGTTGCCGTGATCCGGTCAACACGGACGTCGTCAGCCTCGACGCGCTCGCCCGTCCCGGAGCGGATCCCGATCACACCCTCGAGGGCATCCACCGCTGCCTGGATGAGGTTGTCGAGGTCGGGCTCGTTTCGTCCTCGTTGATCAGCTGCGAGCCTGAAGTCGAGATCCACCTGCAGGCGACGGCCGGCGGGGAGCGCGCAGCCGGAAAATACCTGACGGACGGCTGACTTCCAGCGGTCCTCGTTGGTTCCGGCCGAGTAACCGGTCGGCCTGCCGGACACAACCCGCTGATAGACCGTCCTTGCCTCGGCGGATCTGGTAGGTCTGGCGAGGGTCGGAAGAAGCGGGCGATGTGTGGGAGGCGGCGGGGCAACTATGTAACCGTCCTCCACGCCTCCGTACACGTGCAACGAGTCGCGTCGGTATTGCCACAGCCACGCTAGGTGGGCGCAGAGGATCGCGTCCAACTCGTCTTCGGCGCGATTGAGGTCGCCGGGCTGTGGGGCAGCGAGGGTTTGCTTGAGCTGTTCCCACCTCCGATGGCCGACGAGTGCCAGTTCGGGGATCGACTCGAGATGCTTGACGAGCAGGGCGAAGCCGGGCGACCGCCGCTGGTCGTTCCCCTTCTTGTAGTCCAACCGGTAGCCCAGCTCGAACAAGCCGACCATCGCGGGGTGGGGGTAGACCTCGATACAGACGGTGGCCTCCCCGCAGGTCGAAGCGTGCGGGTCGACCAACCACCCCAATCGCTCCGCTAGCCGCATCGCTCGCGGTTCCTCGCCACCGAATTTCTTCCGGTTCGTGGTGTGAGCCGAAGCGCCAAATCCGCCGAACGCTTGTCCGATGAGCCGCTCCGGCACACGCTGACCGGACTCGTTGGGCACGATCAGCGGCGCGTCCACGGCAGCAACGACGACTCTCCCCGGCTGCGCCGCTATCCACTCGGCGATCTCATCATCCGTGTGCACGCGTCCCGACTCGGTCAAGCGGCCGGCATCATCGACCACCGCCAATCCGGTCGCACCGCTGGTCCAGCCAAGATCGATGCCGACGAACAAGGAACTCGCCTCGCGTCCCCCGGTGCCTCGCACGGTCGTAGTGTGCCCAACAGAGCAACCCAGCGGAATCCCTCGAAGGCCGGTTCAATCCATCGCGCACGAGCATGCCCGCTCTCAGCGACGGAAATATCCGGAGCTGGCTACGGAGCGATCGGAAGGGCAAGTGGGTCGTCGCAGCTGACGATCGGCAGCCCAGCCCCTCCAGTGTGCAGGCCCAGAAGCCGAGAATGGTCTGAATTGATCGTACCGACGGTGGTGGGGGTGGCGGCGCATGTCTGAGCTGGGGCCGGAGTCGAAGTTTCTCAGGTTGCGCTATCCCGGCACCTGCAGCCGGTGTGGCTCGACTCTGTCCGCGAAGTCCTTGGCGGCGTACGACCGTGGGGCCAAGCAGCTCACCTGCCGCGACTGCGTCGAGAACCCGACCAGCGTCCCCGGCCCTGTACAGCAAGACGGAGATCGACCCGGTCTCGAGCCAGGTTCGCAGGCGCGGGGCGGCGTCGCATCCTCTGATGCAGCGACCGAGTTCCAGGTGGATCCCGGGGTCCCTGGTGGTTCGGCGCGACGCGAGCAGCAGCGTCGGCAGATCCAACGAGAACAACGGATCCGTAACCGGCATCCTCGGCTAGGCGGGCTCATTCTGGCGATCAGCGATGAGCCGCAGAGCACCACCGCCTGGGATGTCGGCGCCACGGGTGAGGAGCTCCTTGGCGCCGGGCTGGATCGGCTGAGCGACCGCGGCGTTCGGATGCTTCACGACCGCCGTATCCCTGGCAGCAAGGCAAATCTTGACCACATCGCCATCACGGCGTCAGGCGTGTACGTGATAGATGCCAAACGCTATCGGAGGCAGCGGCCACGACTGGAAGTCGACGGGGGTCTGTTTCGGGCCAGGACGGAGCGGCTTGTGGTTGGCTCTCGGGACCGGACCACGCTGGTAGCCGGTATGAAAATGCAGGTGCAGGTGGTGACGCGGGCAATCGAGTATCTGAGCAACGGCCGGCCGACCCCGACAGTGGCAGGCGTCTTGTGCTTCCTCGACGCCGATTGGCCGCTCGTCGGTGGCTCCTTCGCCATCTCGGGAATCTTCGTTGAGTGGCCCAAGAAGACCTATGCGAGGCTGACTCAGCCGGGGTCGCTGGATCAAACGCTCACTGACACTTGGCACCGAGAACTCGCCGACGCCTTTCCCCGGGCATAACTAAATCCAGCCGAACAAGTCTCCTCGATCGGCAACTCGCACTACCGATCGGTCGGGGCTACTGCCGGAGCAACCGCCTCATGTGTCCTCGGCGCCCGACGCCGGTCGTCGAAAGAACTTCTCCAGCAAAGCATCGGCTTCGGGCCCCACGATGGCGCCGGGCGGCAGGGGTTGTGGACCTCGCCGCGCCTCCGAGGGTCCCTGCCAGCCGCCGGGAACGCCGGTCTCACGCATGCTGGCGACGCAGAAGTACCAATTCACGCAAACCTCAGTGGCGGCCCGCAAACGGCGCTCCACGGCGACGAGTTCATCTAGGTGGTGCCGTTCAGTCAAGGTCACCGCGTCATTGGGTTGCCGCTGCCATTCGTCGGAGGCACAGGCTTCCCGCGCCCATTCATCGATGTACGCGGCACGATGCTCGTCGTCCACTCGGAGGTACTCCGACACGGGGCGCATGGCGTCACGGCCACGCAGCAGCCAGTTCCCGTGTAAGACCTCGTTGCGCTGTGTCTGGGCAGCCTCCGCTTCGTCGATGAATGCGACGAGACGATCGCTGTGCTCACGAGCCAAACGCTCGATCGCAAGGGTCCTGATCTTCTTCCGGACCTCCCCCGCCGGCGCTCGCCGAGCCTTGACCTCATCGACGAGATCGGGCCCGAGGTGCCACCAAAGCCGGCCGAGTTCCGCATCAAGCCGGCCAGCCGCAATCGCGATGCGGCCGACCTCCATCAAGGTCGCCTCGTCGGGGTACATCAGGCGCCCACACCATCGACAGGATCCTCGACAAGCTCGGTGTCCGGCAGCGCCTCGCGGCCGACCTCACGACGCATCTGTGCTCGCATATTCCGAAAGGCGTCGCGATACATGTCCTTGGTGTCGTCCCAAGGGAACGTCTCCCATCGACGCAGGCCAGTCGGTACGGCCAGCTTGAGGCAGAGCGTGTACGTGCTGCCGATTCTCTCGTGCACCTCGACTGAGGCATCTAGATCTCCGAACGCGACGGCCTCGCGGAGGACCGCAACGTCAGCCATGACGCGATCGGTTAAAGTGATCAACTGTGCGTTGTGCTCCATGGAAGACGCCTTGGCGTCATCCGCGTGCATCTCCTCGTAGAAACGTCGGGCCACGAGGATGCTCACGTCGAGGCGCCGAAAGGCGCTGAGCACCGTCCGATAGACCTCTCTGCGGAGGTCGACCTCGGACGTGCGCGATTGACGACGGGACGCGAGGAAGTCGGCGAACGCCTGGGCTCCACCGCCGAGAACTGCGCCGATCACGATGCCCGTGATGGTCCAGGATTGCGTGCTCAACTTCCCTCCCCCGTAATAGTTGTCGGCGCACCGTGTCCGCACTCCGCGAGCAGGTGGATCAATCCTTGTCCGGCGCCGAGCGTATCTAGGGGTCGGGACAAATGACCGCCCGGCGGGAGGTCCCGGCCGCTCCGGCACTACCGAACGGTTCGGCGGGTTGTCGTCAGCCGGATCAGATTCGGCACCTAAGCGGAGGGCGCTGTGCCAAGGCCTCTTGTGCGTTGGCGGCAAGCCGGGTGAAGTGCTCCCAGTCGTGCGAGCCAAAGCGGGCCTTCCGCCACTCGATGAAAGTGCGAGCAGGCTCCACCGAGCGAGCCAGTGAGTGACCCAATTCAGCGATCACCGTGGCCTCGTCAATCCAGCCGTTCTCAACGTATAGACCAAGCAGGTCGTACATTGCGAGGGCCCGGTAGACCTGCGTCATTTCCCCGGGCTCGTACTCGGTCTGCTCCGCTGCTTGTCGGGTGGTGATCTTGTAGAGAAGTCGTCGCCCTGCCACGACCTCCGGGTCGAGCAAGCTCTCGTGCATCCGCAAGAACAGGTCTCGTTCGTCGAGGCGTCGGGCTCGCTTGTAGTTGATGGCGCCCAGCACCAAGGCTCCTCCCGAAATGAGCAGGGCAGCCAGCGAGATCAGGTCGCGAAGATCCACAGCTCGTGAGTAAACCTCAAGTCGTGCCTAAGGGCACCTACCCCGTCGGTCTCATTGGACCGAACCGCCTGCGAAATGGCCCGCAGGAGGTAGTCGCCGACGACAGCCGGAGCTGGCACTATCGATCGTGTTCCCATGGCAGCTAGGTTCGCGTCAGACTGCCGTGGACGGCGCTCATCAGTGAGGCCGGAGGTTGCGCCTACTCTGCCCAAATCTTCGGCGGTCGGACGCGATGAACTTCAGGGGGACTCATGGCTACAACCCTTGTACTGGGAGCTGGATCTAGCCTGTCAAGTGCACTCCACTTTCACGGGCACAGACGAACAGCCGAGAATCCCCCTCTGGACAGCAATTTCTTCGAACGCATCGAGAGTCTCAACATCCCTGTGCCAGCCGATCTGAGGCGTTACGCATCGACGATGTCGGCTGTGGATCCGTTCGAACCATCCGGAGGTCCCCCCGTCCGGATGGAGGAGTTTTTCAAGGAGCTCTTCGGAGACTTTCAAGATCAACCAACAAGTGGCAGCCTCCCCAGCCGGGCGTACGCAGAGCTGGTTGACATCTACGTTCGGGTCTTGCGCGAGACGACGAACTGGCTCTGCGCAGATTCTCGAAGCGGGTCGCCCGTCGGGCGGATGATTGCTCAGTTGGCCGAGGCCACGGACGATCTCACTATCGTTACGTTCAATCACGACCTGGTAATCGAGAATGAACTGTTTCGTCGGGCTCGGCTTCGCCGGCGATGGTGTCTGACTGAAGGTTACGGCTCGTTTGGCACGGGCTTAACGGTCTCCGCACCGAGCGGGGCTCCAACTCGAGAGCTGTTTCCGCGTCACAGCTCGGACTGCGATCACTCGCGTCCAATCACGCTCTACAAGTTGCACGGCTCACTCAACTGGTACGTCAGGCTTCGCGGCAGGCAACCGACTCGGACTGTGCTGGCAGGCGGTGCCACCAAGCCCAACGTGCAACTCACACGTCGTCGAACCGTTGCTTCCCAGCTTCGCCATTCCGCCAAACGGACCGGCCGTGGTCGTACAAGCTGGTACACGTGGCCGGTGGTGATACCGCCTGTTCACGAAAAGGATCGGTTGATCCGGTCCTACCTGCAGCCTGTTTGGCAGGAGGCCCGCCGCGCGCTGCTCCGAGCTGACCGCGTCGTCTTTTGCGGCTACTCGCTGCCCGTGCTGGACACAGGCGCCGAACGGCTGTTTCAAAGGGCACTGTCCAGATCCTCGACGCTTCCGTTCGTGGAAGTTGTTGACCCTTCCCCGGCTGCGGCGGCCAGATACTCTTCACTACTGCCACGAGTGCCGCTTCATTGGTATCCGGGCGTCAATGCGTTTCTCTCGCGGTAGTCCGCCACGAACCACAACCGGCAAGGACGGGCACTACCGAGCGTTCTCAGTGACCGGTTCACCACACCAAGCCGACGCAGACTTGCGGCCATGGCATCGAGTGCGTCCACTCAGTGAATGTTGCGACAATCGTGCGCGTGAGTGAAGATGTCACGACGGCAGATGCCGGTGAGACGCAGGGGATGACCCAAGAGCAGATTTGGCAGCTCCTGTTGGACGTTCGCGAAGGCTCTGAGGTCGGCCAGATGGTGGCTGCGATGCGTCCGCAGCGTGACGTCCTTGGGCACCAACTAGAGGTGTGGCTTGACTCGCTGGTGGCTGACCTTCTGCAGAACACCACGCAGGCCTCCCACTCGCTCGCCGAGGCGCAGGATGCACGCCGGGCAGGGGATGAACCGGACCACGGGCAACCCGACGATGACGTGCAGCCGACGGCTTGGCGGGCGGCCGAGGACGCGCCGGCGGCTCGCGACCTCACGGAATGGCGCGCAGCAGGTTGGCCCGAGGACATCTTGCAGCCATACCGCGAGCAAGACGAGGGCCCGGCACTCAGGTTCGCTCACAGAATCATGGACGCCGCCGTGGACCATCTTCGCGGCGTCGCTGTGCTTATGCGCGACGAGCGCCTGGATCGACCGCCAGTTGCCCTCAGCCGCGTAGTGCTAGACGCGGCAGCACACCTGCATCACGTGCTGAAGCCAGGTCTCGACCCAGAGGAGCGCATCGCTCGCGTCCTCAACGAGCTCCTCGCACGGGCGGGCGAGGACTTCCGCGCCGCGATGCGGCGGAACAATCAAGAGGGCATGGATGAGGCTGCAGAGGAGATCACCGCGATCTTGGACGCGGTTGGCACCCGGCGACGGACACATTGGAACCGAGAGCGCGGTTCGCTGCCCTTCATTGGCGTGCAGCCGCCCTACACATCCAAGATGATCGACGAACTGCTGGGCGGCGGAAGCATGTGGAACGACCTGTCGGCAGTCGTCCACAACAAGGAGGACGACGGTTGGCGCATCATGCTCGGGCTCACGCTCGGTATCGAGAACCCTCACAAGGGCCAGTACATAGCTCTGCACTCGCTAGGCGCGGTCCTAGGCATTGTCACGTTGACGGATGTGATCGAGGCGTACACGGACTGGGACCTATCCGCCACACGCGAGACGAACGAGGGCCTGAGCACTCTCTGGGCTGCCGGCGCGGGAACGATGGACGACGGGTACCGCGAGCGGGCCAAGCAGCAGCGCCGCGAGGACGGGTCCACGGAGCGCCTCGCGCGCAACTTCGCAGTCGCCGTTGAGGCCGTCGAGGCGGAGCGCCCTATCGACCCCACTTCAACGGCGCATGAGTAGGCCTCTGAGCCGCCCCGTGCAGCCGAGAGCTTTCACCGCCTATGACGTGTCGCAGACGCCAAAGTCGCGACAAGAAATCCCGGTAGGTTAGAGATGTGGCGCGAGAGACGAACGTGCGACTCTTGGTCTCCTCGGGATCAGGCATTCGTCGCCTGGCAACGCTCGATGTAAGCACGCGCGACGGCAGCCTGAACATTGCGTTCCCGCGGGCGGGCGACAGCCTCTCGGTCGCGAACTGGCGAGAAGGAAGAGACAGCACAGCTCGATCCGTGAGTTCCGGTAGACCGCGATCGAGGAAAATCACAGTCCATGCATCAGGACGGGTGAACGACGACCGGAGGGATGGACCCATCTTCCTTGAGCCCCTAACACGTGTGAGCGTCCCGTTCGTGATCGCCTACTACCGCTTTCCTTCCATTGAGCGCTTAGACGCCTACGACCGCGCCCTGACCGAAATGGACTTCGTCTGGGATGAGTTCCTGCAGCACGGCTCCGCGCCCGGATGCGTCGCGTTGTTGGTCGCGCCTCCGGGGCACGTGCCCCCCTCATCAGCCTTTGGCTTCGATGTGTACCAGAGGTTGACACTGTTCTTCTGCGTCTGTGACATCGAGGGATCGATACCCGGCGATCTGCGTGACCACGTCGTTCATATCGCCCCAGCACCCGGACTACTTCCGGAGCAGGCGATCAACGAGGATTCGGCACTCATCGAGTTCCACCAAGCCGCCACCGACTCAAACGACCTCGTGCTGTACGGACCGAACGGTGAGGGCTGGTACCGAGCGATATTTGCCGTGCCGATGAGGGTCGCTCCGCGAGTAACGATCGAAGCGCTCGACGCTGGCCTCGAGGTCGAGATCGCTGACCAGGACCTGGATCAAAGATCGAGCACAGCTCAACTCAAGTTTCGCTTTCGTCACAAGCGCACACGTGCCGTGGTAAAGGAATACACCGCCGTCGGCATGCTGGAGCTCGACGCGGAGTTGTAGTGCTCTGAGCGTCCGCTTTCTGTCTGACAGCTGACCGTGGCTCGCGCGCTTCGACGCAGCAATGTTTCGCCGAGCACCAACGGTCGCTGGTGCCAGCTCTTCGACGCACGCAGCGCACTCTTGCGGTTCCGCTCATCGGCAGTGGGTGCGCGCCCGGCACGCGGCTGAATGACGCGCTCACCATCTCATGTTCGGCAGGCTAAGGGTCCGAGATCGCCGCCACCTTGGCTAATGTCGCTGCCCATGAACCAGACGGGGGACGGATTCCCAACAGCCGAGGTGGCGCTGGCGGTTTCCCTGCTTGTCGCTGCCTGGGAGTTTGTGCGGTACCGCCTCGAGGGAGCGCGGGTTCGAGTCCAACTGCGGCCCGCGTACCTCGACAACCTCGGATCGTTGCATACAACAAGCCCGCGAGGATGGTCGACATTGCCTCCGGGGATCCGGCCCCTCTCCGTGTGGGGTGTCGAACTCGCACAAGTGACAGTGGAGAATCTAGGTCGCAGTGCGCTGACCGTAAGTGGCGTCGGTCTAGACCTCGGCCGTGTGCCTGGCTGGAGGTTCTGGAGGCGCCGCACCGTGACGCCGCGCGCGATCCCCTTCAACGAGTACGCGACGACGCAACCGACACGCCTAGAGCCTTTCGACCAGGTCACCTACTTGTTCGATTTCTGGTCTGTGCTCGATCCCGTCTCTGGTGACTCGCCGCCGAGGCCGGTGCGCGTGCGGGGCACGTGCAAGGTGGCGGGCCGACGTTTCTTGCGGCGGTCGCCGAGCCGCTATCGATGGAGGCTCCTCGAGGGTCAGCGGGCGATGTACCCGCGGCCCTTAGAACGCAGCCAAGTAATCTGGGAAACCTTGTGGCGGCACCTGCGCATGTTCGGTGAGGAGCCCCTGGACGTCACGTCAGCTGCCATCGCCGTAGAAACGGCCTACGGGGAAGGCAGGATGCCCACGCAGGAAGAACTCCGTGTCCTCATATCAGACAAACTCTTCACCGAGGAGTCTCAGGCAGCCACACACATCGCGTCGCACTACCTAGTCAACCGGATTCGACGCGACTTCGGCGACGCTCCTCGGCCGGGATCCTGGCTCATCAAAGAGGGCGGCGACGCCACTGCTCAGCGGTGAAGTCAGACACGCGGCACTGCGAGCCCACCGTCAACCGGCACTGAGCGCTCCCTGGCCCTGTGCGGAAGGACTCCGCTCATCTGCAAGGCCGATCGAACAGAACCGTCACTAGTGAGCACTCCGCATCGGCGGCC
Source organism: Nocardioidaceae bacterium (assembly GCA_035699605.1). Taxonomy (GTDB): domain Bacteria; phylum Actinomycetota; class Actinomycetes; order Propionibacteriales; family Nocardioidaceae; genus SSC3. Next base: position 11,554 of record DASSPN010000016.1, read on the forward strand.
CCCGTACCTAGCGCAGGGTGAATCGGGTCCCACCGACGCTGACGACATCGCCGGACCGGAGCTGGCGGCCGCGGCGGGTCTCGGCCTCCCCGTTGACGAGCACCTCACCGGACTCGAGGAGGGCACGCGCCGCGCCGCCGGAGTCGACGGCGTTGACCAGCTTGAGCAGCTGGCCGAGCCGGATTCCGTCCACGCCGACCTCGACGACCTCGCCGTCGCCGTCAGCCACGGACCCGCTCCATCGCGGGGTCGTAGAGCGGGCGCAGCGAGGCGCGCGCCGGGTACAGCCGCCCCGCGACCTCGACTTCCCACTCGGCGCCCTTCAGCCACGCGGCATCGATCGGCTCTCCCCCGTCCACCATCGCGAGGCCGACGGCACCGCCGAGGGTGTGTCCGTACGACGCCGCCCGCACGTACCCCACCGGCTTGCCGTCGCGCAGCACCGGCTCGGCGTGCCACATCAACGGCTCGGGGTCGGTGAGCTGCAGCTGGACCAGCCGCCGGGTCAGCGGGCCGGCGGCCTTGGCGGCGACCACCGCGTCCCGGCCGAGGAAGTCGTGGTCGAGGTGC
>DASSPN010000017.1:0-4227 GCA_035699605.1 Nocardioidaceae bacterium
CGAACCCATCTGCGCCGGACCCGCCAAGAACCTGCGCGCCCAGGTGCAGCTCGAGTGCGGAAACCCGAGGGCCCGCCTCGAAGAACGCCACATCCACTGCCATACGAGAACGCTAGAAGGGACCCCGGACATAAACCCGGGTGCGGCGGGGCGTACGGAAGAAGACCTGTGGACAACGCGACGGGGCGCGGCCACCGGCGTACGGCGACCGCGCCCCGAGGCGTACGGCAGGGGTCTTACTTGACGCGACCGTAGAAGACCCGGCTGGTCCAGATCTTGGTGCGCTTGACCGGGACGCCCGGACGCGAGGCGTGCCAGACGTAGCCCTGGCCGGCGTAGATCGCGACGTGGTAGACGCCGCCGTAGCCGTAGAAGAAGACCAGGTCGCCGCGGCGACGCTCGGACTTCGACAGGCGCTCGGTGCGGCTGACCTGCGCCGAGGACGAGTGCGGGAGCGACTTGCCGACCTTGGAGTAGACCCAGCGGGTCAGGCCGGAGCAGTCGAAGCGGCGCGGGCCGGTCGCGCCGTACTGGTACGGCGAGCCCTTGCGGCTGCGGGCCCAGTCGGCGGCGGCGTTAGCCTTGGCTGCGCTGACGAGTGCTGCGTTGGCCTTGGGGGCGGCCGGGCTCAGGGTGTAGCCCACGAGCATCGTGGCCGAGAGGGCCAGGACGAGGGGGAGCACAGTGAGCATGCGGACAGGGAGGACGCGGGACAGCGACATGCGGAGGTTCCTTCGGGTTCCGCCTTCGAAGAGTGACCTGTCGGGTTCGGGCGCCGAAGTTGCCCGGCCACATGTGTGGCTTCACCCCAAGGACGGTGCGTACGTGAGGTACGCGGCCGTCCGCCTTGCTGGGTTCTCCGCCCCTGCCACTACGACGTACTCGTCGGTGACCTCCGCGAGTGGCAGGGCTCGGCGTCCGCGGTAGGCCGCCTCACCGATCGGTCGGTGAGGACTTACTCAGTTGTCTCGACCAATGGTGAACGACGGGCTGACCGTCTCGTGACCATTCCGAGATCTTCACGCGTGGGTTGTGACCAACGCCACAGCTGCGAGGGGGTTTTGCTTGCCTATCTCCCAGGTGTAAGGCCCAGCGCCAGGCTCGGGCGGCGACCTCTGGCGTGTCGCGTACGCTTTGCCCACGTGGCAGCCGTGGACGTCTCCGAGGAGCTCAAGGAGCTCGACGCGACCCTGAGCAGCATCGAGGCGGTCCTGGACCTCGAGTCGATGCGCCGGGAGCTGGCGTCTCTCAACGAGCAAGCGGCCGCGCCTGACCTGTGGGACGACCAGGAGCGCGCGCAGAAGGTGACGAGCCGCCTGTCGTACGTCCAAGGGGAGCTCGCCAGGGTGGAGTCGCTGCGCCGCCGGCTGGACGACCTCTCGGTGCTCTTCGAGCTGGCGGAGGACGAGAGCGACGCGGACACGCTGGCCGAGGCACAGGCCGAGCTCGGTGCGATCCGCAAGACCCTCGGTGAGCTCGAGGTGCGCACGCTGCTCTCGGGCGAGTACGACCAGCGCGAGGCGCTCGTGACCATCCGGGCGGAGGCGGGCGGTGTCGACGCGGCCGACTTCGCCGAGATGCTGATGCGGATGTATCTGCGGTGGGCGGAGCGGCACAACTACCCGACCGAGGTGCTCGACACCTCGTACGCCGAGGAAGCCGGGATCAAGTCGGCGACCTTCGAGGTCCGGGTGCCCTACGCGTACGGGACGTTGTCGGTCGAGCAGGGCACCCACCGGCTGGTGCGGATCTCGCCCTTCGACAACCAGGGCAGGCGTCAGACGTCGTTCGCCGGCGTCGAGGTGCTGCCGGTGACCGAGCAGACCGACCACATCGAGATCCCCGAGAACGACCTGCGCATCGACGTGTTCCGGTCCTCGGGCCCGGGTGGGCAGTCGGTCAACACGACCGACTCCGCGGTGCGGATCACCCACATCCCGACCGGGATCGTCGTGTCCTGCCAGAACGAGAAGTCCCAGATCCAGAACCGGGCCGCGGCCCTGCGGGTGCTGCAGTCGCGGCTCCTCGAGCGGCGCCGGGCCGAGGACAAGGCCGAGATGGATGCCCTCAAGGGCGACAGCGGCGGGTCGTGGGGGAACCAGATGCGGTCCTACGTCCTGCACCCGTACCAGATGGTCAAGGACCTGCGCACCGAGCAGGAGACCGGCAACACCGAGGCCGTCCTCGGCGGCGAGATCGATGACTTCATCGAGGCCGGCATCCGGTGGCGTAAGCAGATGGAGAAGTCCGGAGCCTGATTGCTCCCGTCTTGACCGTCGCTTGGCGACGTCTGGGCCGCTTGATACGCCGGTCGGCTGAATTCTTTCCGGCATTTCCGACAATTCGCGATCTCGGCTCACCCGATTGCGACGTTTCGGTTGACCTGTTCTTTGCCAGGCCTGAGAGTGGCGATGCGAACTTCGGGGGGAGTCCGCACTGCTGGGGGGGCTGTGAACCGCGACCGGTGCTTTTCGGTCACCTCGTAAGGGTCCTATGGGCACCTGCGACGGTCGCGTGGAGCCACTGGTGAGACCGACCTCGGCGCCGTCGTTTCATTACGAGAGGTGCCTGAGATGGTCCGGTCGCTCACCCGCCGCGGAATGCCCAAGCCTTTTGCGATCTTGGTCGCGGCGCTGATGGTGCTCTATTTCGTGCCCCTCGGCGCGCTGCAGGCCAGCGCGGCCACAGGACCATCTGTGGACGTCTACGACCAGTGCCAGGTCGGCAACCCCCCGGTGTCTGGTGACGAGTGCGAAACCTGGACCAACGGCATCCTGAACGGGACACACAACGTCTACAACGAAGACGACGTCACTCCACAGCGGCTGGTGATGACGTTCCCGACCGCCGGCACCCAGTCGGTCGACCTCACCTACCTGACGTTCGACCATGGCGTCCACGCCTACGACTCTCTTGCGACCTGGAATTACACGGTCACCAACGCTGACCGGTGCGACAACATCGGAGCTCCTGACAACTGCGTCGGCGGTCCAAGTGCCACCCCGACCAGCACTTTCCCGATCCCGATGGATTCCACAACCCACCACGACATTGGGGAACTCAATGACGTGCAGGTGTCGGATCAGGTGTCGGATCACCAGCTGACTGGACAGGTCCTCACGATGTACGGCGGTACGCTCACCGGTGCGTCGTACCCGGACCCCATGGGCACTTACGCTCCCGACTATCAGACCTTGCGGGTCAGCTTCACCACGGCGTCCGCTGACGCGAAGGTGATGTTGCTCTTCGGCGGGCACATTGCGGCAACGTTCGGCGACCGCGGTTGGGGCGAGAAGCCCGATGGGACGAACCTCGGAGCGGCGCAGGTGCCGGGGGGCTCGTACCACATCCGTGTCACGCAGATTAACAACGAGGCTATCGGCAACCGTGACAACCAGTTGATGTCCGACGCCATCGCGCCGCCGCAGGTCACGGACATCATTACGAACGCCACAGCTGAGGGCACCGAGGCTGACCCGGCGGTGGTGATTGGCAGCAGCATCTCCGACACGGCGACAGTGACACCGTCCAACGCTGTCGGAACGGTGACCTTCAGTCTTTACGGTCCCAACGACGCCACGTGCTCGGGCACTGCCATCGCGTCGGCCACGAGCATCAAGTCCCTGGACGGTACGACGGGCGGCGTGGTGACCTCCGATCCCTATACGCCGACAATTGTGGGTACCTATCGCTGGATCGCCAGTTTCACTCCGACCGATCCCACCAAGTTCGATGCGGTGTCGGGCAGCTGCAACGACGCGAACGAGTCGTCGGTGGTGATCAAGCAGACGCCGACGATCAGCACGAACGCGTCGGCTGAGGGCACCGAGGCTGACCCGGCGGTGGTGATCGGGTCGAGCATCTCCGACACCGCGACGGTGAGGAACCTGACCTCGGACGCGACGGGCACGGTGCGGTTCCGGGTGTGGGGGCCGAACAACACAGACTGCTCGGGCACGCCGGCGTTCGTCACGGACCCGCGGCTGCCGCTGGGCACGGTGACGGCGGGGGTCGCCACGGTGTCCTCCGGGTCGTTCACTCCGACCGCGGTGGGGGACTACCGGTGGATCGCGGACTACTCCGGTGACGCGAAGAACAACGCGGTGTCGGGCAGCTGCAACGACGCGAACGAGTCGTCGGTGGTGATCAAGCAGACGCCGACGATCAGCACGAACGCGTCGGCTGAGGGCACCGAGGCTGACCCGGCGGTGGTGATCGGGTCGAGCA
>DASSPN010000018.1:0-4214 GCA_035699605.1 Nocardioidaceae bacterium
GCTAGTGACCCACCCAGCAGCGCGACCACCCCACGCCAATGAGCGGACGAGCCACTGGAAGTCTGCATCCCGCAATCCTGGCAGGGGGACGTCGGTGTTTGCACGCTCATGCAGCGCGGAATCTCGATCGCGCCCATGAGCACTCGAGTGGTCACTTCTCGGGGCAGGACTGAAGGGCCTTCGGAACTCGATCGTCCATCTGCATTCGTGCCACGAGGCGGAGCATTTCGGCGCGCTCGTCGGGAGTAAGCGGTTGCTCGTCCTCGCCCAACACGTCACCCATGTGTTCCAGGGCGAGACCAAGTTCGTTCGCGTCGATGAATTCGGCGATAAGCGTGATGTCTTTGCTCGGGAGTCGGTCGTCGAGGCGAACGAGAAGGGCGTGCAGTTTTCCGGCGACCTCTTCGTAGAAGGCACGGTCCACCTGAGGATCGTGCCAGACGAAGCGCCCTCACTAGCCGCAGGGAGGGTGCGGGCCGCGTCGTGGGTCCGGCCTGATGTCTTGAGGCTTCGGGGTCTCATGGTCGGTGTTGCTACCGCTCGCGTGGCAGGAAGCAAACTAGTTCGATCTGCGGCCCGTCGTAGTTGAGGAATAGGGACCCGTCTGCGTAGATGCGGCGTTCCTCCTCACGCTTGAGCGCGTCCCAGACGCGGTCAGGAACCACCGTCCGGCCTATGCGTTCCTTACCGACCATCACTTCCACTTCTGGTGGCTTCTGGGGCTGAAGCCAGCATGTCGCTTCGGCCCACCCATCTCGGTTGGCCGATGGGACTTCGCGACAGCGTTCGATCGCCACCGTGTTGTCGACATGGACGTCGAGGGTGATCTTGTCGACGGGCTTATGCACCACCGAAGCACCAGGTCGTTGGCCTTCCGAGCGTCGCTGAGCTTTCGATGACCCTCGGGCATGTCCTGCCAGGACAAGTCGACGTGCTCCCATTGTCCCGCGACGAGGATTCGGGCCATCTCGACGCTCGCCTTCGCCATCGACCCGACGGCTGTCCAGGCAATGCCGGGCAGCGCTCGCCGGATCTCGCGGTCCAGCGCCGTGGGGGGCACTTCTCGGTCCCACAAGGAGAGCAGGAGGTCACGGAGGGGACCCGGCTTCCCGAAAGGTTCGAGTCCGTGCCTGGTCAGCTCCTCCAGGAGCGTCGCGGGCGAGTCGTCGCCCGTCCGCTGTCGGCTTTCCCACGCGGTTGCATAGGCATCGCGGAGTTGCTCGAAGTCCCGATTCGGCACGTCGACACCGTACGACCAAACCGTCGGCCGCAGATCGCTGACCTGCCGGACCCTGGCGCTTGAGCCAACCCTGCACACGTCCCGCGGCGCGGGCCTGTCGCTCGCTACCTACGGGCGTTGAGGCGACGTGGCCCAGTCCCCAGTCCCATTCGGGGTCGGGTGGTGGCCGCCGAACGGGCTAGCAGGAGGCACGGGTCCCTTCGGAGAGGGCCCGTACTTGTTCGGGCCGGCTTCGGAGCCCTGGCACAGGAAAACCAGCAGGACGATCAACGATGCGATGGTCAGCAGGACGAGCACAAGGATCGGAACCGTGACGAGCCAAGTGAGGGACGCGTCGGCACCACCGAAGTTCAGCACCAGCACAAACACCGCCACGAAGCCCATCACGACGAGAGCGAGCGTCAGCACGAGCGGGAGCAGCACCCACCAGCCGGTTCGGCCCGTGTCGTGCAGGCGACGAACCGTCACCGCCCAGGTCGGCAAGAGCAGCGCCAGGCTCGTGAGCAGACCAACGACGCCGAAGCCGTTGTCGAACACCGTGTTCAGCAGGGCGTCGATGCCGGCGGTCACGATGCTCACGATCACGGTGAACAGGTAGAACCACCAGTACTCGGAGCGACGGGAGCGACCGGAAAAGGTGGCGTAGCTGCCCAGAGCAGACTGGACGGCCTGGATGAGGGTCATCGAAACTTCCGTGAGTGAGGGCCCTGCAGGGCCGAAGCGACAGTCGACGCACAGCAGCCACGAGGACGGCCAACGCCGGATCAGCTCACCATTCTGAGCCCCCACCCCCGGGTGACGCGCCAAAACGCCAAAGAGGTGTCGCACGACACTGACGGGCGCATGCCGAGCAGTGACGGACGTGCAGCGGTATTGCCGGATAGGGCTCTAGGAGATCAAGGCGCCGGCTCCGCCGGCGCATGGCCTGCGGGCGGCGCTGGCGCGCCGTCCTCGGCCGTTCTAGCCTTCGCCGTCCAGGGTCGGAATGACTTCCAGCCCCACTAGGCGATAGACAGGGCGTCCAGCAGTGCCGGCGACTGTGCGCGTCCGCGATTCCTCGACTATCACTCGAACGCTTTCCCGCAAGTGTCCAAACACCTCTCCGACGAGGGGTTCATCGATGACGCCCTCGATGTCATGTCGGCCCTCAGACTCGAAGTAGAAGATCCGGCGACGACTACGCGCGCCGTCCAGGTTGCCGACCAGATCGAGCCTCACGGTTTCGGTGACCGACTCCGTGAGCCGTTGTTCAAGGTCTTCGGCCTGATCCTGTGTTAGGACACCATCCACCGCATCATCGGCACCCGACAGGGTCACGCGGATGCCGTGGACACGCTTAGCCGCGAGAGCCGCCTCGTGCATGGCTCGCCGAGTTGGGGTTCTACCACCCAGGGCTGCCTCGATAGCCTCGTTGTCATCGGCACCTCCGGGCAGAAGGTTGGCGAATCGGGTGAGCGCCTGCGCGGACAGCGATTCGGCCGGCAACTCATCCATGACTAGGTCGCCGGCGGCCGGGCGAAACGTGATGAGGTTTCCGGGACCTGTCGTTACAAACAGTGGCGCGTGCTCGTAATCCGACGTATGCAACCGCGTGAATGCTTCGGCCGGCTGCCTAATCTCTCTCGAAACAGCGACTATCGCACGCTGGATGCGGCCGACGACCTCGTTAACGTCCCTACTCGTTGGCTGCGAGTCGCCCACGCGGATAGTCAGCGCCTTGTCAGCCGCGAGCTCCAACCGAGCGCCGGCGGGAACCAGGTCGTTGAAGGCCATTATCAAGCCGGATCGCGCGGCCTGATCAACAAGAGTCTGGTCTCCTCTGACGCGGGCGGCCTCCACTGCGGACCGAAGGTCAGGCCATTCCTCAGGACGCGCCTCCGCTGAGGCCAAGGCGGCATCGAGGGCAGCCACAAGCTCGTCCACATGGTCGTGTCTCACCGCGACATCACCACCTCGACGTAGCCCTTGGCCTTGCCCGGGATCAAGTCGCCTGTGGGGCCCTTCACGCTCGACCATATGCCGTGCCATGTGAGAGCGTCCCCAGGCCTGGCGAGGAACGCGTCGATCAGACCGACTGCTGGCTGAACCCGGCGCAACCATCCGCCCGGCCGCGGCATGGCGAAGAGTAGGTCTTGGATCGTTAGCAGTTGGTAGCCATCACCGCTCAAGAGCGACGCCTCTGCGAGCGGCAAGTCCGCCGGGAAGAACGCGAGATCCAAGTCATGTGGCGCCGCGGCCTTGTGTGTGACGAAGCCCCCGTTGATCCACAGCACCCCAGCGCCAAACTCGGCCAAGGCTCGACTTCGCCACAACTCGAACGCAGAGAAGATGTCGTCACGCTCGGAACGATTCGGAGCCGTCTTTACGAAACGGTCGTAGACCTCGACCACGGTCGATTTGTGTCGACCCGGCGGCAGCAATCCGTCGTGCGTCAGCGCTGGCAGCATCAGTCCCCCGTGTTCGAACGTGCTCCTGAGGGCCATGATGCACGAGTTGCCGCAGGCTCGTCTGGTTTCCGCTCGGCACCTGACCTGCTCCGGCGCAGTCACCCACAGTCCGGTCAGGCCGAACCTCTCGTTTGCCCGTATCGGTACACGTCGGTTACGTACCGCTCGAAAGTCGCCGGATAGTTGCCAGACTCCCCGATAGACGTTCCAGCGTTCACGGAGCAGCACACCTGCCAACTGCACCCGTGCCCGACGTGCTCAGCGTGTTCGGGTCGATGACCGCAACACCGACCGCAACCGGGACGGTTCACGAGCGACGGCGGCGGATGGAGCAGGCGAATCTGCGGTCAGCCTGCACCGCACGCGACTCACCAGAGCGCGGGTAAGCGCCTGAAAAGTGGAAGGTCGGCGGTTCGACCCCGCCCCTGCCCACAAGCATCGAGCCGCAGGCCGGAGCACGTCTCCGGCCTGCGGCTCTCGTCTTCCTCGCGGCCCGTGGAACCCGGAACCCGGACCTTCGGCACTCC
>DASSPN010000019.1:0-7985 GCA_035699605.1 Nocardioidaceae bacterium
CCAGAAGTTGCGCGCGATCGCCGTCAGCTCGGCGAACCGCTCCGGTTCCGCCTCGGCTTCGAAACGCGCGTTGGCCTCAAGCTGGTGCGCCATACCGAAATCGGTGTAGTTGCTCGACCCCACGGTCGCCGCGCCGTCGCCGGCGTAGATCTTCGCGTGCAGCGCCGGGTGTCCCGGGATGACCCGAACTTGCAAGCTGCCTCGGTCGAGCTCCTCGAGCGTCCGGAGGACCTTCGCCGACAGCCGCACGGACACTGACCGCTCAAGCCAATAGCTGCGTACCTCCTCGGTGAACTCCTCTCGCGCCGAGGCAAAGTGGGGCCGTCGCGACGGAAACGGCTCGGACCCGAGCACTAGCCGGATCGACCCTGTGCCGTCGCTTCGTGCGTTCCGCCAGGACGCCACCAACTCGATCAGCGCTGCGATCGAGGAGTAGCCCGCCACGAGCAGCGGGGTCTTCGATGACTGCAGATCGGTGTCGACCATGTCGCGCACGTGCCGCCGCGGCAGGTTGACCGGGAAGCGGCTTTGATCGGGCCAGCGCAAGGTCGACAGCCCGAACTCGATGTACTCCGCCTCATCGAGGGAGAAAAGATCGTCGCCAAGGTCGGGTCGAGCACGGCGAGCCATCTAGCGATCTCCTCCCGTGGCCCTCGGCGTCCCCGTGACGCGCGACCCGGAGTCAAGCAGCAAGGACCGACAGGTTCGGGCACCGTACCCGCGCGGACGATCCCGGACCGCAACTGAGCGCGAGGAGAGGTCGAGTCCAGTGGCCCCGCTGGTGCGCAAACGAAAGAAGTCAATCTTCAGCATGTGCTGGTGCTGCACGTCCGAGTTGACCGCTGATATGACCGTCCGAAGTGGACGTCGTGTGCGATCAATATTGGCGATCAAGTTCTTAGGCCGTCGGCATGTCTCTGGAGGCTGGACGAAAGAACTTCCGTTTGGCGCCCAAGGTCGTATCCTTGCGGAGTGCCGTGTCATGCGTCGCCACCGAGCTGCGGACCCGCCTGGACAGGCTGGTGCAGGGAAACGGCCCGAGGCGGTGCAGGTATAGGGCAGCTATACCCGGCCCCGATCAGAGGCCATTTGGGTGCATCTCGGGTAGCCCACGGCGACGATTGCCCCCGCTACCACGTGATGTCTCAGGACATCAACGACACCCGGACCTGCGGTCGCAGGTCCGGGTGTCGTTCATTCGCGGGTCTTCGGGTGGGGCCCTTGGGGGCGCCGGTGGGCGGGTAGTCGCGGCCGGTCGGCGGACCCACGCCGGAACCCGCGTCATCCTGCTCGTCGAGGAGCTCCAGATCAGGATCGTCAACGCCGCTATCGGCGACTTCCTGCGCGACCTGACGCTCAACTTCACCAATATCAATCCGCGCGAACAGCCGATCAAGATCGCCAGCGGCCTTCAGCTCCTCGACGAATTCCGCCCCAGTGGTACATCCACAAGGTCCGTCGCCGTCCCTTCAGACGGACCGACCCATTACACACAAGATCTGACACCCCCCGCGACCGCCTCGTGAATGCAATCCGCAAAGACCTCGTGGCCGTCGCGGACGTGGACGTGCAACTCACAGCTGGTGACCGCCGGCATCGGGATCGTGCTCAGCGACACCCCGGAGATGACGCCCGATGAGGATGGTCCGCCCGACGGCAGCCCGGGCCAGGCAGGTCGGTGGGCGCCTGGTGGGGCGTATGCACCACTGGCCATGATGCGTCCGGCCTCTGCGCCCGCTTGGTGCGAGCGTCGATAGACCGGAGGTGATGCTCCCCGCCACACCCTTGCTCGCTGTTCTGGTGCACGTTCCGTCGAAGGACTCAGCATGAAGGTGGGGAAACGGATGACGGTTGCCGGTTCACAGGCTCCAGCACAGCTGACCGACGCGCCGTCGGACACGAAGGGCGCACGCTCGCGCGGCCGCCGCCGGGAGAAGATCAAGACTCGCGCCCTCCAGGACGCCATCTTCGACAGCGACTACTTCTCGAGCATCGCCACGGACGAGCGCGGTGTGATCCAGATCTTCAACGTCGGTGCCGAACGGATGCTCGGTTACGTCGCCGCGGACGTGGTGAACCAGATCACCCCAGCCGACATCTCGGACCCGGACGAGCTCGTTGCCAGGGCCAAGAGTCTCAGCCTGGAGTTCGACGCGGACATCACGCCGGGGTTCGAGGCGCTCGTCTTCAAGGCTTCACGCGGCATCGAGGACATCTACGAGCTCACCTACGTCCGCAAGGACGGGAGCCGCTTCCCGGCCATCGTCTCGGTGACCGCCCTGCGCGACGCTTGCGACGAAATCATCGGCTACCTGCTCATCGGTACGGACAACACCGCTCGCCAGCAAGTGGAGACCGCGCAGGCGCTGCTCGACCAGCAGCTGCGGGACCAGCAGTTCTACACACGCTCGCTGATCGAGTCGAACATCGACGCTCTGATGACGACCGACCACCAGGGGATCATCTCGGACGTCAACCAGCAGATGATCGCCCTCACCGGACGATCGCGAGACGAGCTCATCGGCGCGCCATGCCGCAACTTCTTCACCGACCCCGCGAGTGCAGACGCCGCTATCAAGCGGGTCCTGGCGGAGAACAAGGTCACCAACTACGAGCTGACCGTCAGAGCCCTCAACGGTGAGGAGACGGTCGTCTCGTACAACGCTGCGACGTTCCATGACCGAGACAGAAAGCTGCAAGGTGTATTTGCCTCGGCCCGTGACGTGACGGAACTCAAGCAGGTGGAACGTTCCCTGCTGGAGAAGAACATCGAGCTGGTGCACGCGAGCCGGATGAAGTCAGAGTTCCTGGCCACGATGTCTCACGAGCTGCGCACGCCGTTGAACGCCATCATCGGGTTCTCCGAAGCCCTGCGTGATGGCCTCATGGGTGAGATGACCCCGAGCCAGCAGGACTACATCGGCGACATCTTCACCAGCGGCCAACATCTGCTGTCCCTGATCAACGACATCTTGGACCTGTCGAAGGTCGAGGCGGGCATGATGCAACTGGAACTCGACGGGCACGAGCTAAGCAGTCTGTTGTCAAGCAGTCTGTCGATCGTGCGAGAGAAGGCGGCTGCGCGGCAGATCAGTCTCGAGCTCGAGGTGGCCGAGAATGTGCTGCCGTCCGCTCTCGACACCCGCAAGACCAAGCAGATCGTCTACAACCTGCTCTCCAACGCCGTCAAGTTCAGTCCCAAGGGTGGCCGCGTCGTCATGCGCGCGCGCACGGTCGGTAGGGCCGAGGTCGGAGTGTTCCCCGGCACATGGCCCACCCACTGCTTCCCGCTCGGCGACAGCGACCACACCCAGTTCCTCGAGCTCTCCGTCGCCGACGGCGGAATCGGCATCTCCGAGACCGACATGACCAAGCTCTTCCTTGCGTTCAGCCAGATCGACAGCAGTCTTGCGCGACAGTTCGAGGGCACCGGTCTCGGTCTAGCGATGGTCAAGCAGCTCGCCGAGCTCCACGGGGGAACCGTCGCGGTCGCCAGCGCGGAAGGAGAGGGAGCGCAGTTCGCGGTCTGGCTTCCGGTCCTAGATCCAATCGACACGGACGAGAGTCATCTCGTCTCCGGTCAGCGGGCTGGACTCGTGTCCGACGTGCGAGGGCAGACCGCCCTCGTCGTCGAGGATGACGACACGGCGGCTGACCTCATCCGGCTGCTGCTCGAAGCGGAGGGCTTCCAGGTCATCCGCGCCGCGAGCGCCGAAGAAGCCCTCATGGTCGCCCCGGAGCACATCCTCAGCCTGATCACCGTGGACATCCGGCTGCCGGGGATGGACGGGTGGGCCTTCCTCTCGAGAATCCGCGACAATCCCGCAATGTCTGCCGTCCCCGTGGTCATAGTGGCGGGCGAGATAGATTCTGGACTCTCGCTGGCCTCTGGCGCGTCGGCGATCCTTCAGAAGCCCATCAGCCGTGCGCAACTGAAGGCCTGCCTCGCCGATCGCGGTCTGCACGAGGACCAGGTGGCAACTCGTACCGTGCTGGTCGTCGACGACGATCCGAAAGCGGTCGAAGCCATCGCGACGTTCCTGCCTTCACCGGCTTACGCCGTGGTCCGTGCGTACGGCGGCGCCGAGGCAATCACGCTCGCTCGACGATTGAAGCCAGACCTGATCCTGCTCGATCTGATGATGCCCGAAGTCAGTGGATTCGACGTCGTCGATGCGCTCAAGCGCGTCCCTTCAACGGCAGGCATCCCGATCTTGGTCGTGACGGCCAAGCAGATTACCGAAGCAGACCGAGCAGCGCTGCGCGGTCAGGGCGACAACTTCATCCACATCGTGGAGAAGGCCGGCTTCGACCGTAAGGCGTTCCTCGTGGAAGTCCGGCGTGCGCTCCCACGCCCAGGCCGGAAGGCCAGCTGATGGGAACCATCCTTGTCGTCGAGGACAACGTCGCCAACCTGAAGCTCGCGACCCTGCTTCTGGTGCACGCGGGGCACAGAGTCCTCGCGGCCGCAGACGCAGAACTCGGTCTGACCCTTGCCCGGTCTGAACTTCCCGACCTCATCCTGATGGACGTTCAGCTGCCCGGCATGGATGGCCTTGCGGCGACGGTGCTGCTCAGGCTGGATCCGCGTACCGCCAGCATCCCGATCATCGCTCTGACGGCCATGGCCATGAAGGCTGACAAGGTTAAGAGTGAGGCCGCAGGCTGTGACGCGCACATCGCCAAGCCCTTGCGCCGAGGAGAGCTGTACGGGGCGATCGACATGCTCCTGGGCTCAGCCGCGTCCGGCGCGGCCACGTCGCCGATCTCCGCCGCGGTGACCATATGACTCAGACCACAGCCTCGATTCTCGTTGTCGACGACGAACCGCAGAACGTTCGGCTGCTCGAACTGTTCCTTCAGCAGGAGGGCTATCTGACCCGTGGGGCGTCGTCGGGGATCGAGGCGCTGGACGCGATCGCGACGCAAGCGCCCGACTTGATCCTGCTGGACGTCATGATGCCGGACGCCGATGGCTACGGCATCGCCCGGACGCTAAAGGCGGATCCGGTCACCGCGGGCATCCCGGTCATCCTGATCTCGGCGCTCGGCGACCGCACCGCCCGGTTGAAGGCGCTGGCAGCGGGCGCCGAGGACTTCCTCACCAAGCCCGTGGACCGCGCGGAGCTGTGGCTCCGGGTCCGGAACTTGCTGCGTCTCAAGGACCTCGGTGACGCCCTCCAGCAGATGGCTGCCGATCTGGAGCGGCAGGTGTCTGAGCGCACCGCCGACCTACAGCACCTCGCCCACTTCGACGCACTCACCGGCCTTCCCAATCGCACGCTGTTCTTCGAAAGGCTCAGCAAGACGCTGCCGGTGGCTGATGCTGCCGTGCTGTTCCTCGACGTCGACGGCTTCAAGTACGTGAACGACACCCGCGGACACGCCGCCGGCGACGCCCTGCTGCGCCAGGTCGGCGAGCGCCTCACCGGGTGCCTGCGCCTGCGGGACACGGTGGGTCGGCTCGGTGGTGATGAGTTCGCGGCCATCCTGATAGTGGAGGACGGTGCTGCGAGTGCGGCTATCGTGGCCCAGAAGCTGCTTGAGGTCATGCGGGTCCCGTTCGAGATCGACGGTGTCCAGGTCAACGTGACTGTCAGCATCGGTATTGCGCTGCAGCCGGAGGACGCCAGCGTCCCGGAACTGTTGCTGCAGTACGCCGACACCGCGATGTACCGCGCGAAGGAAGCGGGGCGCGACACGTTCCGCTTCTCGACCGCGCAGATGAACGCGGACATCCAAGCCCGGCTGCAGCTGGAGGCCGCTCTGCGCAGTGCGGTCGACGACGAGCAGTTCGTGCTGCACTATCAGCCTAAGGTCGACCTGGGCAGCGGTCAGGTTGCAGGTTTCGAAGCGCTGTTGCGGTGGGAGCGCCCCGGGCACGGACTAGTGGGCCCGTCGGAGTTCATCCCCGTGCTCGAGTCGACCGGCCTGATCGTCTCCGTCGGGAGATGGGTCCTGTTCGAGGTGTGCAGACAGATCGCGCAGTGGTCCGCCGCCGGTCGCGGCCCGCTGACGATCTCGGCCAACGTGTCAGGTCGACAGTTCGCCGACGGTGATCTTGTGGCGGACGTCACAGCTGCTCTGGACCAGCACCAGGTCGACGGCCACCTGCTCGAGCTCGAGCTGACCGAGAGCGTCCTGATGGACAACACCGAACACACGATCGAGATCCTGCAGAACTTGCAGGAGCGAGGCGTGCGGATCTCCGTGGACGACTTTGGGACGGGGTACTCCAGCCTTGCCTATCTGCGTCGATTCCCCATCAACACGCTGAAGATCGACGTGGCATTCGTCCGCGACATCACGACGAGTGCGGATGACGCTGCTCTCGCGCTCGCGATCATCAGGTTGGCGCACAGCCTGAAGCTCGACGTCATCGCCGAGGGGGTCGAGACGGCTGAACAGCTCGCCTACTTGCGCCGTCACCACTGCGACCAGATCCAGGGCTACTTCTTCAGCCGACCGCTGGCGATCGCAGCGCTTGACGCCTTCCTCGCCGGCGGTCCCCGGCTGGTGGCCGAAGACGACTCACAGTCGCAAAACAAGGTTCTCCTCTTCGCACAGAACCCAGCCGATCTGCGGGATCTGCAGTCGAGCCTCGCGATGGGTGGCTACCACGTCCTGCTGGCGCACAGCGTCGCGGACGGCCTCAACCTTCTGGCGCTGCACCACGTCCAGGTCCTGGTCTGTGCTCCACCGTCTGGACACGGTGGTGCTGACTTCCTCGACGTCGTGCGCGAGCTGCAGCCCGATGCGCTACGGATCGTCGTCGGTGGCAGCGAGGAGGTTGCGGCCCTCACCCATGCCATCAACCGCGGGGACACCCATCGCTACTACACGGACAGTTGGGACGTCGAGACCTTGAGGGAGCAGGTCCGGGTTGCCTTCCGGCAGTACTGGTTGAGGCACGAGGGGCCGCAGGACACCCCGGGCGCAGCCGGCCTGCGCATTGACGGTCACCAGCTACCTCGGCCGCGCGGCAGCCGGGACTCCCGGTGGAGCCGCCCGTCGACCTGGCCGCGGGATCCTGAGCCACGGCGGGAATAGGGCCGCTCGAGATCGGCGCCACCTGAGTCCGTCGAGCCGCTGACCGACCGCGAGGAACAGGACCTGCTGGCTGCCGTTCGCGGGCGGACCAACAGTGAGATCGGCAATTAGCTTCCCATCAGCCCACAGTCGGCGGGCCGTCGGAATCGCCCTGCTCGCCCTTCAAGGCTGCCGCATACTCAGGGTGAACCAGGTGCAGAAGCTGGTGCATCTGGGCAGTCATTCGGTGCCGTTCTTCGGCCAGACGACTCTGATGACGGGCGTGCTTCATCAGGCTTACCGTCCCCCCCGCAGCGATGCACGCGCCGAGGGCGGAGGTGACGTTGGTGTAGTTGCCGAGGACAAGTTCCAGGCTCGTGGGCGCGATTGCCGGAAAGGGAATCGCGAGAATCACGATCCACAGCAGAAGGACGAACAACCACGCGATGTGTACTTTGCTCGATAGCACCACGGGAACGGCAGCAAGTGCGCGATCGAGTCGACTCTTCGGGCTGGTCGCGGCGGCTGGAGATTCGTCCATGGCGGACCTTTCCGAGGCGGGATATCTCAGGGGCCCTCGCCATGTTAGGTGCTCTGCTCCTACAGACCGGCTCGGCCGGCGCGTAGGGATAGCTCACTCGTCAGAGCTCGACTGGGTCTGTCCGTCATGAGACATGGGGTCGAGCGGGGCCTGGTTCTGGGCGGTACGGCGGCGACGCGAAATGAACAAGCCGACCACGAGTGCCACAACAGCCGCGGCAAGCAGAACCTCGCCGGCGAGACCGAGCCGCTTCGCTAGGACCGTCAGGGAGGCGCCTGCTGCGTAACCGACCACCGCCACCGCCATGGCCCAGATCGCGCCGCCGGAGATGTTCGCCGCCGTGAACCGGCCCTGCGGCATGCCACTCATGCCGGCAAGACCGGGTACCAGGGCCCGAAGAGCTGCGGCCCATCGC
>DASSPN010000020.1:0-14830 GCA_035699605.1 Nocardioidaceae bacterium
GCGACCAGCCCGAGCCACAGCACCTTCCAGAGCACCTCGAACACCAGCACCGGCAGCATCTGGACGGGGTGGCGAAGTCCCAGCAGCGCGAGGACCGACATCGCGACGAGCATCGAGAGGGTGACGCCCTCGTAGAGCGGCAGGCTCGAGGCGTCTCCGAGCAGCGGCCACTTGTTGACGACCAGGCCGATCCCCATGAAGCCGTACCCGGCCCGCATCAGGGCGATCCTTCGGGTGCTGAGCTTCGCGACGGCCTGGGTGGTGGTGACGGTCATGACGGTTTCCTTCCGGGGAGACGAGGTGCTGGCCCCCGCCCGGAGGCGAGGGCCAGCAGGGTGGGTCAGGCGAGGGCCAGCTCGGACTCGGGCTCGTCCACCTCAGGTGCGCTCTCGACCACGACCGTGGGCAGGAACCGGTCGAGCGACGTCGGGAGCCACCAGTTGGCCTTGCCGAGCAGCGCCATGGTCGCGGGCACCAGCACCATCCGGACCACCGTCGCGTCGATCGCGATGGCCACCGCAAGGCCGAGGCCGAGCATCTTCAGCGACGGCACGGGGCTCGCGACGAAGCTGAGGAAGACCGCGATCATGATCAGCGCCGCCGAGGTGACGATCCGGCCGGTGCCGGCGAGGCCGCGAGCGACCGCCTCGGCGTTGTCCCCGGTCTTCACCCACTCCTCGCGGATCCGCGAGAGCAGGAACACCTCGTAGTCCATCGAGAGCCCGAACAGGATCGGGAACATGATCACGACGATGATCGAGGTGATCGGCGTCGGCCCCTCGAGGCCGAGCAGCTCGGCTCCCCAGCCCCACTGGAAGACCGCGACGAGTACGCCGTACGCGCCGCCGATCGAGAGCAGGTTCATCGCGGCTGCCTTCAGCGGGACGGCGATCGAGCGGAACACCAGCATCAGCAGCAGGAACGAGACCCCGATGACTGCTCCGATGAACAGCGGCAGCGTGTCGCTGAGCTGTGCGTTGAGGTCGTCGGTGGTCGCGGTGATGCCGCCGACGTACACGTTGCCGGGGATGAGATCGCGCACGGCCTCGATCGTGCGCGAGGTCTCGAGGTCGGCCGGGCCGGAGCTCGGCAGCGCGGTGAGGACGACGGTGTCACCGTCCGCGGAGACCTGCGGCTCGCTCACGGAGGTGATCGAGGGCACCGCCGCGATCGCGTTCGCCAGCTCACCGACACCGTCGCCGGTCACGCCCTCCGCGGAAAGGTCCGCAACGACGAGCAGCGGAGCGTTGATGCCCGCGCCGAAGCCCTCGGTGAGCAGGTCGTAGGCCTGTCGGTACGTCGTGTGCTTCGGTGCGTCACCGGCAGCCGGGAACGCGGTCTGCAACCAGAACGCCGGCAGCGCGATCGCGACCAGGGTGACGACGGCACCGACCAGGTACGGCACGGGACGAGCCGAGACGCGGTGGCCGAACCGCCACCACACGGTCTGCTCGGCGGGCTTCGCCGTGCGGTGCCGTCGGCCGATGCGGCCCTTGTCGATGCGGTCGCCCAGGACGCTGAGCAGCGCGGGGAGCAGCGTCACCGCGGCTGCGACAGCAGCCGTGACCATGAGGGCGGTGGCCAGGCCGATCGAGGTGAGGATCCCGACGCCGGTCAGGGCGAGCGCCGAGGTGGCGAAGACGACGGTGCCCCCGGCGAACACGACGGCCGAGCCGGACGAGCCCATCGCACCGTCGAGCGCCACGTCGTTGCTCTGCCCGTGCGAGCGGTTCTCTCGGTAGCGAGCGAGCACGAACAGCGCGTAGTCAACGCCGACACCGAGACCGACGAGTCCGGCGACGGGGATCGCGGAGACCGAGACGTCCATCGCCCCGGCCAGCAGGGTGATCCCGCCGATGCTGGCACCCACGGCGAGGAGCGACATGCCGATCGGAATCACGGCCGCGGTGACGGTGCCGAACACGACCATGAGCACCAGCAGTGCAACCAGGAGGCCGATGCCCTCGTGGCCCGAGCTCTCGTCCTCCGAGTTGAGGAAGACCGCGTCACCACCCAGCTCCACCCGGAGCCCGTCCGGGTGCAGGTCGGAGACGGCCTCGGAGAGTACGGCGAACGCGGGCTTGCCCATCTCCCGCTCGGGGACGTCGAGGGTCAGCTGGGCGTAGCCGATCCGGCCGTCCGGCGACACCGTCCCGGCCGCGAAGGGGTCGGAGACCGCCGCCACGTGCTCGAGTGTGGCGACCTCGGTGACGACAGCGGCCACGCCCTCGCGCTGCTCCTGCAGCGTCGTACCTTCTGACGCCTCGAGCACGACCAGCGCCGTACCCTTCGCCGCCTCGGGGAAGTTCTCGTTGAGCAAATCCAGCGCCTTGGCACTCTGGCTGCCCGGTGACGAGAAGTCGTCGGTGAACGTGCCGCCCGCGCTCGACGCGAGGGCTACGACGGCGACGAGGGCGAGCACCCAGCTCGCGAACGTCCGCCAGGGGTGCCGAGCGCTCGCCATCGCGAGGCCGCGGGTGAATCGGTTCATCTTCGTGCCTTTCGAGGAGTCCGGTGGGCTCTGATGGCACTGAAGCTAGGAACCGATGTGGTGAGCGGGCGTCACCACACGTGGTGATTTGGCTGGCGGTCCCGGGGACCACCGGTGGGTCCGGTCAGCCGGTCAGCCAGCGCTGGCGGCAGGCGGACAGGTCGACCTTGACCTGCTCACCCCGGTCGACCACGACCGGCACGCTCTGCAGGACCTTGCCGTTCTTCTCGCACGTCAGGGTCCACGCCTCGATGAGGCCTGGCACGGTCTCGGAGGACACGAGCGTCGAGTCGAACAGGGTCGCCGTGAGCGTGTACGTCGGTGCCGTCGAGGCGAAGTTGATGACGCGCAGCACGTAGTCGCCAGGAGCCGGCGCCGCGATCTCGGCCTGCTCCTTCTCGCCCACGAAGTTGCCGGAGGAGCCGACCTCGGTCAGCGAGCCGTCGGCGTTGCGCTTGTAGACCTCGAGGTCGAGGTCGTCGGGCGTCGGCCAGTCGAGGTCGACCTGGAGCAGGTCGATCCCGGTCTCGGTGATCGTGAAGGCGTGGTCGACGTGCTGACCGATCGTGGTCGGGCCACCCTGGTAGGTCTGCGACCGCACCGGCCGGTCCTCGGTGATCTCGACGAGCTTGTCCTGCACGACCGGTCGGGTGGACTGGTTGACGTGCCAGACGACGCGGCCGCTGGCCGGCACCTGCATGGTGGTGTTGAGCCGGTCGGTGAACGAGCCGTTCCACGTGGGCGTCGAGAACTCCTTGCGCAGTCGCAGGGTCGCTCCGGCCGGCGCCGTCGTACGCAGCACGGCGTGGTTGGCGGTGTCGACCGCGTTCTCCAGGGCAAGCAGGTAGGCCTCGCGGTTGCCCTTGCCGGCGTACTCCCCCGCGCCGAGGTACTCGTCGACGACCTGCGGGAACGGCGGGTGGAACTCGTTCGGGCCGATCTCGAAGGTGTAGCCGTAGCCACCCGTCGCGTTGTACGACCAGTCCTCGGTCGTGCCGGTGGTGTCGTACAGCTCCCAGCCGTGGATGTTGCGGTAGCCGTTGGCCGCCGTCATCGCCGCACCCAGCGCCGCCAGCCCTGCCTCGTCGGGCGCGTTCCCCACCGGGTGCCCGTCAGGCCCGACGGTGTCGGGGTGGACCCCGTTCGGACGCAGCACGAGGTTCGAGAACGTGTGGTTGGAGATCATGGTGGTCACCTGGCGGCCCGCGATGAGCTCACGGATGTTCTGCGTCTCGGGCTCGGAGAAGGCCGAGGGACCGCGGTACGTCGGGTCCGCGAAGACCTCGGACGCCCCCGGACCACCCCAGAACCCGCCGTAGTTGCGGTTCAGGTCGACGCCGGTGCCGTAGCCGCCGGGGCTGGTGGCGCTGCCGGCCCGGCACGTGCCGTCGGGCGTGTCCTCCCCGTCGACGAGGCGGCAGTTCTTGCGCTTGTAGGCGTTGCCGGGCGTGCCCAGGATCGTGACCGTGCTGCCGTTGTCGCTCTCGCGAAGGTCGACCAGGGCACCGTCGGTGCGCGACAGGTCGAAGCCGTCGACGTTCACCACCGGTACGACGACGACGCGGGCCTTGTCGAGCAGGCCGGTGATCCGGGCGTCGCTGCCGTAGCTGCTCACCAGGTCGTAGGCGAACTCCATCGCGAGCTCGCCCGAGGGCCACTCGCGCGCGTGGTGCAGGCCGAACAACGCGAACACCGGCCTCCCGTCCGCGGGCGCCTTGACGTTCGCGCCGATCTCGAGGCCGTACACCGTGCGTCCGTCGAGCGACTGGTGCGGCAGGCTGAACCGCGTTGCGATGTCAGGACGGATCGCGGCGAGCTCGCGGATGTCGTCGTTGTAGTCGGCGAGTGTGCGGTAGGTGTCCCGCCCGGACGGCAACGGCGACTCCGCCGTGGCCGCTGCGTAGGCCTTGTTCGCCTGGTTGTTGCGCGCCTCGCGCTCCAGCAGGTCGGCGATGCGTACGTCGTACGTCAGGCCGGAGTCACGCAGGACGCGCTGGTCGCTCGACGTGTGCAGGACGACCTCGACGTAGTCGTGTCCGGCGTGCTCGGTGAGGTCGAGACCGAGCCGCTGGAGCCGCCGCTTGTCCGCCCGGGTGGGCGTGTCCACGGTGACGAGCTGCGGCGCGAAGGTCGAGCTCGCCTCGGCGGAGGCGGTGGTGACCGCGGGCACCGTTGCGAGGGCAGTCGTGACCAGTGCTGCGGCGAGGATGGCCGGAACCCGACGGTGACGCTGGAGCATGAGGGACTCCCGAGAGGCAAAGAGGCAGGTCGGCCACCTGTTCCCGGCGTGAACGGCCGCTAACCAACGCGCGCGGGACTGGCTAGACCACTCGGGCTCCGTTCGCGGCGGGCGGGATGGCCTCATCGGACCAGCCCTTAGTCGACCTCGCGGCGACGGGCAAGAGCCTTACCCAGCCATGCGATCTGGACCGGGCGTGTCATTGCTGTATGCAAGTTTCCCTTCCTAGCGTCGCACGGAACTGCCTCGGTGCAGAGCCGTGGCGACGAGCAGTGAGGCACGGGGGCATGCGACGGAGCGTTCCGATTTCGATGATGGTGCTGGGACTGGGTCTGACGGTGAGCTCGGTCGGAGGTGTGATCGCGGCCTTCACGGACGAGGCGCTCGTGGGGCCGAACAGCTTCGAGAGCAAGGCCCTCCCGCTGGCGAACGACCTGAAGCTCGCCAACTCGGCGAACGGGTCGTGCGGGACGTTCGGCGACGACCTGACCACAGGCCTGTACAGCGTGAGCGACCTCGAGCCCAACGCCGCAGCCCAGTTCGGCTCGCTGTACTGCCTGCGCAACGACGGCTCACTCTCGGCCAACGTGTCCTACCGCGCCTTCGACGTCAGCGACACGGAGACCGCGTGCACGGGCGACGAGGCCGAGGCGGGAGACGCGACCTGCGGTGAGGGAGCCGGAGAACTGAGCGGCCTGGTCGAGCTGCAGATCATGAAGTTCGGGACGGGATGTGGCAGCGGCGGCAGCGGTTCCGCGTTGAACATGAACACCATCGCGGCCCTGGCCTCCACACCGAGGTCCTTCCTCACCCTCGCTCCCGGCGAGTGCATCACGTTCGGACCGATGTACCGGTACGCGCCCAGCGAGGTCGACGGGCTGAAGGGGCAGTCGGACAAGGTGACCTTCCGGCTGGCCTTCAACGGCACCACTGCCCCGTGACCCCCGCGCGCTTCACGACCTGGGCGGTTGCCCGGTGGACCGTCGTGGGAGTGCTGCTCACGACGACGGCGTTCATGGTCGCCAGCTACCTGCTCGGATGGCGCCTGCTCGTCGTCGAGTCAGGCAGCATGGCGCCGACGTACCCCGTCGGATCGCTGGCCGTGGTGACCTCGACCGACGCCGGAGCCCTCGTCGCCGGCAGGTCGATCGTTTTCGAGAGCCAGAACGGCTCGGGCGCGTGGGTCAGCCACCGGGTCGTCAGGCGCGTGGAGACTGCCGAGGGCCTGTTCTTCGAGACCCGCGGCGACGCCAACCCCGCCGCCGATCCCTTGCTCGTGCCGGCGCGGGACGTGCGGGGCACCGTGGAGTACGCCGTGCCCCGTGCCGGTCACGTCCTCGGGTTCCTGTCGAGGCAGCCTGTGACCGCGTCACTCGTCGTTGCACCGGCACTCTGGCTCGCGATCTCCGCCGCCCAGCGTCGACGTCGTACGGCGGGCCACGTCTCGCCGCCATGGGCAACCGCCTCCACGGCATGATGCGGCGCGCGCTGGCGCTCGTGCTGCCGATGCTCGTGGTGGCGGCGTGGGCCGCGGGCAACCAGCTGCACCTCACTGGCACCGGGTCGGACAGCCGAGGTCGCGTGGACCTGCAGATCGCCCTGGCGGAGAAGGGTCGCTGCACCAAGTTCGTCGACGCGGCAACGGGGATCGTCGCCGTCGCCGACGCTGTGCCGGGCGACCAGTCGACCTCGACCAGGGTGTGCCTGAAGGCGTCCGGCCGCGTCGGTCTCCATCTCGGGGTGGGTGGGCTGAGCGACGTCGAACGCGGCTGCACCGGCCAGGAGCCGGCCGTGGACCCCACCTGTGTCCCCGGCGGACAGGGCGAGCTGTCGTCGTCGCTGGTCCAGCTCGTCTCGGTGGAGCAGAGGTGCTTCAAGGACGCTCCGCCGTCCCGGGTGCCCTTCGTGAGCCTGGTCGACGCTCCGCTCGACCTCGGGACCTTGGACGAGCAACGTGTGGTCTGTGCTGTCCTGGCCGTCCGCTACGAGCCCGCCACCGCGGACGATGCGCAGGCAGGGCAGACGGACCGCGCCCAGTGGCGATACGTCTTCAGCGTCTCGAACTGACCCGCGCCTCCAGACTCCGGGCGGGCCGGGCCCGAGGTCCCTCGGGAAACAAGGACCTTTGGCCCTGATGCCGAACGTAAATCCTCTTTACGATTGAACCAGGGAGCAAGAGACAGCGCGAACTGTCTCACTCGCCCCAAGGAGAACGACGCCGAAGCCGGCGTCCGACTCCTGCGGATCTCGGGCCAGCTGGGAGGCGGCTCGTCGTCCGGACGGAATCAGGACTGGTGCTCCTGGTTCCTTGCTGAGGGCGCGGTCGCCGCCGGTCACGGGAGAGACCTGGCGGCGCCCGGCCACGTCCAGACCGGCACGCAAGAGCCGTCAGGCTCGGGCGCGGAGCAGTCGCGCCCGCACCCGGTGCAGCCGCGGCATCAGCCCGTAGATCACGATCGGCACGGCGACGGTCGCCAGCACGAAGGTCCGCAGCACGCTCGGCAGCTCGGCGAGAGCGTCCCCGAGCGCCAGGTTCAGCACGGTCAGGGTCGGGACCACCGCAACCCAGATCATCAGGGCGAGCTGGTGCTTGCTGGGTGGGGGCAGGGTGGCGGTCATGGCATGTCTCCTTCTCAGGCGGTCAGTTCTGCACGGGGTACGGCGTTGCGCACGTCCTCGTCGACAAGGTCGGCGTTGATGGCGATGGCGGCGGCTGAGCCCTCGCCCGCGGCCGTGATGACCTGGGCACGGGGGTTGGTGGCGTTGCCCGCCGCCCAGACCCCAGGGACGCGGGTGCGACCAGTCCGGTCCGTGACGGTCCAGCCGGTGTCGTCGACGGCGCATCCGAGAGCCACCAGCAGCGAGTGCTGCGGCACCAGGCGCGGGCGGACGAACACCGCGTCCCGAGGTACGACGTTCCCGTCCCCGAGCTCGACGCCGGCGAGCCGGTCCTCCTCGACAACGAGCCGCCGGACCGTTCCGGAGGCGACGCAGATCGAGCGGGCCTCGAGCTGAGCGCGCTCGAGGTCGGTGAGCGTCGAGCCGTGGTCGAAGTACACGACGTCGTCCGACCACTGCCGGATGAGCAGAGCGTGCGCGACGGAGTCAGGCGTCCCTCCCAGCACACCCAGCGCCTGGTCGCGCACCTCGTACCCGTGGCAGTACGGGCAGTGCAGCAGGTCAATCCCCCACCGTTCCCGTAGACCCGGCACGTCGGGGAGTACGTCGCGCAGGCCGGTCGTGACCAGGACGCGACGGGCGCGGTAGGCACGGTGGTCGGCGAGGACCAGCTCGAACCCACTGGCGACAGCCCGCACCTCGTCGACGAAACCGTCGGCGAGCTGACCGCCGTACATCGCGACCTCCTTGCGGCCTCTCGCGATCAGGTCGGCGGGCGGCAGCCCGTCGCGCGAGAGGAAACCGTGCATCGCGGTGGCGGGAGCGTTGCGCGGCTCCCCCGCGTCGACCACCAGGACGCGCCGGCGGGCGCGGGTCAGGACCAGGGCTGCGGAGAGGCCGGCGGCTCCGCCACCGATGACTGCTACGTCGTACTCGTTCATGAAGTCGAGGGTGTCCCGGCAACGCTCCGACCGACAACGACTGTTGCTGTTTCCGGGAATCGGTCGTTGGATGTCCCCATGAGGGAGGGACTCGACCACGTCGGGCCGAGGCTGCGGAAGGTGAGGGAGCTTCGGGGGGTCACGCTGACGGAGGTGGCCGAGCAGACCGGCATCTCCAAGAGCACGCTGTCGCGGCTGGAGAACGGCCAGCGCAAGCCGAGCCTGGAGCTGTTGCTCCCGCTGGCCAAGACCTACCGCGTGCCGCTCGACGACCTGGTCGGCGCACCTGACGTCGGTGACCCGCGCATCCGCCTCAAGCCGCGCCGCGTCAACGGCCGCACTGTCCTCCCCCTGACCCGCAACCCGGGCGGCGTGCAGGCCTGGAAGATCGTCATCCCCGCGAACCAGACGAAGCCGCAGCCGCGCACGCACGACGGCTACGAGTGGCTGTACGTGCTGGCCGGCCGGATGCGGCTCGTGCTCGGCGACCAGGACCTCGAACTCGGCGTCGGCGAGGCGGCGGAGTTCGACACCCAGGTCCCGCACTGGTTCGGCAGCACCGGCGACGGCCCGGCCGAGGTGCTCAGCATCTTCGGCCGCCCGGGTGAACGGATGCACGTGCGGGCCTCCGCGAAGGACGACCGATGACGTCCGCGGCGATCGTCGAGACCAAGCTGTTCGTCCCTCGCCCGCGGGCCGGGCTGGTTCCCCGCCCTCGCCTCGACGAGCTCCTCGGCGCGCACACCCGGCTCACCCTCGTCTCGGCACCCGCGGGCTTCGGCAAGTCGACGCTGCTGACGTCGTGGCTGGCGACCCAGTCGCAGACTGCCGTCGCGTGGGTGTCGTTCGACGAGGGCGACAGCCGACCGGAGGTGTTCTGGTCGTACGTCCTCACCGCCCTGGAGCGCGCTGCCCCCGGCACCGGTGCGGCCGGCCTCGCCCTGTTCGAGTCGGGCCAGCCGATCGATTCCGTGCTGGCCGCCGTGCTCAACGAGCTCAGCGTCCTGCCCACCGACGTGATCCTCGTGCTCGACGACTACCACCTCGCCGAGTCCGCAGACCTCCAGGCAGGTATGGCGCTGCTGGTCGAGCGGCTGCCACCGCAGGTGCGGCTGGTGATCGGCACCCGCGCCGACCCGATGCTTCCGCTGGCTCGCCTGCGTGCGCGCGGCGACCTGACCGAGGTGCGCGCCGCGGACCTGCGCTTCACCGCCGACGAGGCGGGCTCCTACCTCGCGGAGGCCGCGGGGCTCGCGCTGGACGCGACGGACGTCGCTGCTCTCGAGGCGCGCACCGAGGGCTGGATCGCCTCTCTCCAGCTCGCCGCCCTCTCGCTGCGCGGCCGTGACGACCCGTCCCGCTTCATCGAGGGGTTCGCCGGGGACGACCGGCACGTCGTGGACTACCTCGTGGAGGAGGTCCTCGACCGCCAGCCGCCCGAGGTCCGCGACTTCCTGCTCGGCACCGCCGTCCTCGATCGGCTCACCGGCCCGCTGTGCGACGCCGTCACCGAGACAGGAGACGGCGCCCAGATGCTCGAGTCGCTCGAGCGTCGCAACCTCTTCGTCGTACCGCTCGACGACCAGCGGCGCTGGTACCGCTACCACCACCTCTTCGCCGACGTCCTCCGCGCGCACGTCCTCGCCGAGCAGCCCGAGCGCGTGCCAGGGCTGCACGGACGAGCCAGCGCCTGGTACGACGAAGCCGGCGAGCCGGTTCTCGCGGTCAAGCACGCCCTCGCAGCCGGGGACGCCGAGCGAGCCGCGGACCTGATGGAGCTCGCGAACCCGGTCCTGGCACGTGACCGGCAGGAGGCGCTGATCAAGGCCTGGGGTGAGCAGCTGCCCGGCGAGATCCTGCGCAACCGCCCGGTGCTCGCCATGCAGTTCGTCGGCGGGCGGATGTCGAGCAACGCGTTCGCTGGAGTCGACGAGACGCTGCAGGACATCGAGCGCCAGCTCGCACTTCCTCCCGAGGAGCTCGTGTTCCACGACCCCGACGAGCTGTCCCGCATCCCCGCACACATCGAGATGTACCGCGCCGCGCTGGCTCTCAACTCTGGTGATCCCGCCGGCACGATCGAGCACGCCGACCGGGCGGCGAGCCTCGCGAAGCCCGACGACCACCTGACCCGAGGGGCCGCCTCAGCCCTGTCCGGGCTCGCCGCCTGGATGACCGGCGACCTGGACGCCGCCCACCGCGGCTACACCGCCGCTGTCGAGCGGTTCGTCAAGGCCGACCGCGTTCCCGACGTACTCGGCTGCACGATCACGCTGGCCGACCTGGAGCTGACGCAGGGCCGGCTGGGCGACGCGGAGCGCTCGTTCCGTCGTGCCTTGGACCTAGCCGGTTCGGGGCCGATGCGCGGCGTCGCCGACATGTGGGTGGGGCTCGCCCGTGTCGCGTTCACCCGGGGTGACCTGCCCAAGACCGCAGAGCTGCTCCGCACGGCCGAGGAGCTCGGCGAGGACGCCGCCCTCGCCCAGAACCCGTACCGCTGGCGACGCGGGATGGCGCTCCTGCGCGAGGCCCAGGGCGACGTCGACGCGGCGGTACGGCTCCTCGACGAGGCGATCCGGGTGTACGTCGGCGACTACTCGCCCAACGTGCAGCCGGTGGCTGCCACCCGTGCCCGGGTGCTGGCTTCTGCCGGACGCGTGGACGAGGCCCTCGAGTGGGCGCGCATGGCGGGAGTCTCAGTCGACGACGAGCTCTCCTACCTGCGGGAGTACGAGCACGTCACGCTGGCCCGGGTCCTGCTGGCGAGCGGTACGACGGAAGCGGCCCTTGCTCTCCTCGACCGCCTCCTGAGCGCCGCCGAGGAGGGTGCTCGGACTGGCACGGTGATGGAGATCCTGGTGCTGCAGGCGCTCGCGTTGCGGGACGGAGCTCCCTTGGGGCGCGCCCTCGAGCTGGCCGAGAAGGACGGCTGGATCCAGGTCTTCGCCGGCGAGGGGGCGCCGATGCGGGAGCTGCTCTCTCGCGTCGACTCGGCGTTCTCTCGTCGGATCCTCGCCGCGATGGGCTCCGCCTCGCCGCAGGTCGCCGCCCCGGCCAAGCCCGACCAGTCCCCGCTCATCGACCCGCTCAGCGAGCGCGAGCTCGAGGTGCTCCGCCTGCTCGCGAGCGAGCTCGACGGCCCCGACATCGCGCGACACCTGGTGGTCAGCCTCAACACCGTGCGCACGCACACCAAGCACATCTACACGAAGCTGGACGTCAACAGCCGTCGCAGCGCCGTCGCGAAGGCGCACCAGCTGGGCTTGCTCACCCGGTGACGTGCGAGTCGTAAGTCGGCATAGCGGCTGCGCTATTCCGACTTAGCGTGTCCAAGTCGGAATAACGACGGCTACTTCGAGGGACGCCCCTGACGCCTGCGCCACTCCTCGACCGACTCCTCCAGCGCGACCACGAAGTCTCCGACGACGTCGCGCAGCAGCCTCGCCTTGTACAGCGCGTTGCCGGCGTCGGACTCGGAACGCACGTCGAAATTGAGCGTGGCCACGCGACCGCAGTCGGCGATGGTGAGGGACGCGGCGACCTCGGCCACGGACTGGTACGTCTCGATCGAGCAGTCGGCGAGCACATAGGCGCCGGCGTGGTGTCCGCGCTTGTTCAGGAAACGCCGGCGGTAGAAGCGGCGAGAGGACATGACAGCACTCCTTCTCCCCGACCGGGGCGGTCAGGGTTGGTGATGCCGGCTCATCGCCTCTCCTCTCGTCTTCAGAAGGCTCACGCCGCCTGGCGCGTCGGCTCTGCCCAGCTGGTCAGGTGCCAGCCCCTGCACGCCGGGCAGTCGTACGCGCGGACCTCGCGGCGGCAGGTCTCCACGCCATCCTGCGCAGCGAAGTTCCGCAGGGCAACGGCCCTGTGCAGGGCGTCGGCCGCTTCCCGGTGGTCCCGGAAGCGCCGCTTCCCTGTTGCTCTGCACCTGTCCCTACGACTCCTCGTGTGGCTCATCGACCCCACCTGCTTCCCCCCGGCGTCAACCGGCTACTCGATACGGCTCCCCGAGCGATCTCGAGAGACGACGGTAAGAGGCACGTCCGACACAAACCGGCTCCTCCACTCAGCGGCGAGCAGCGCATACCCGAGCGTGTCCAGCCACTGCCCGTTGCGGTGCAGCGACTCGGCCACGGAATGTGTCTCCCTTCGCATCCCCACGCGCTCCATCAGCCGCCACGACGACTCGTTGCCGAGGAAGCAGGTGGCGACCACCCGCCGTACGCCGAGCTCCTCGAAGCACACCCGCAGGAGCGCGTCGACGGCTTCAGTGGCGAAGCCCCACCCGGTGAAGGCGGGGTCGAGCACCCATCCCAGCTCCGCCTGGGTTCTCCGCCCGCACTCGGCCACCTCCGCCTGCGCCCACCCGTCCTCGAGGCGCAGCATGAAGTCCCCGATGACCTGCCCCTCGAGCTCGACGACCACCGTGTTCGCGAGCCGGTCAGGGTCGGAGAAGGTCGCCCGGTAGGCGTCGAGGTCCCGCGGGATCTCGGTGAGCCACTCCCCGACCTCCGGCAGCCGGCGGTACTCCCACGTGGCGCCTGCGTCTTCGGCCGTGCCCGGTCGGAGACGGAGCCGATCGGTCACGACGACGCCCGGAAGCGTGGGCGCCGGGACCTCCAGGACTCGGAGGGAGAGCACGGGCGCCCCCAGGTCGCGCAGCCCCGCCAGCAGCCCGTGCAGCCGAGCCTGGTCCGTCGCCGCCGCGGTGATCGTCGACGTGCCGTCACCGTTGCGAACGATCGTCAGGTCCCCCAGCCAGTTCGCCAGCCGGTCGTCGAGATGACCGCGGACGCGGAGCTCGTACGTGTCGCTCATGCCGGCACCCGCACCAACGTCGCACGCCGTTCCCGCGCCGGGCGCCGGATCGCCCACTCGGCGATCGCCAGGTTGACCACCCACGCGGCGCCCTTCGCCAGGTCCCCAGCCACCACGCTCGTCCCGAAGATCGCCTCACCGAACCCTTCGGTGAACACCTCCGTGCCCGCGCCGAGCCCGATCGCATACGCCCGGACCATCCACGCGCGGTGCGCTGCGATGTCCCGCCGCCGGATCGCCCCGAACCCGAGGACCAGGGACAAGGCCATCGCCGAGGCGAACACCAGCCGGAACCCGAACAGAAGCCCACCAGTCCCCGGCTTGGCGTCGTAGAACAGCGTCAGCCAGAGCGCCGATCCAGCCACCAGAAGCCCCGCGACCACCAGGACCCGCCCTGCCCGCCGGTGCCACCCCCGCCGCCGAAGCCGCGGCACGAACTGGAGCGCCCCCACCAGCGCGAACACCGCCGCCCCCACGATGTGCACGACCAGCGCGACGGGGAACGCGTCGAACCGCGGGTCGTGCGGCATCAGGTCCGGCCCGCCGGCCAGCTGGACCAGTCGCAGCGCCCCGGCGATGAGCGGGATGGCGCTCAGCAGTCCCAGCCCGAGGACCAGCCGCCACCCGGACCGCCCCCTCATCGGACGCCTCCCCACAGGGCCACGACCAGGCCGGCCACGCCAAGAACCGACTTGACCGTGAAACCCACCGTGGCCAGCAGGGCGACGACCGCTTCCGCCGTACTTCCGAGGATGACTTCGAGGCTGCTCATGGCAGGAAGCTAGGAGCCGCCCTGGTGACCCCACATCACCACGTGATGTGACTCCGGGGTCCCACAGACGGCTTCCCGAGGATCACCGCCCGGTGTGATTCGCGCTCACCACATCGCTTCCTACGTTCTGGGCCAAGGCGGAACCGCCGAAGGACCTCAGACCAGGAGCACGTCATGGCAGCCTCGATCATCATCGAAGAAGAGACCGGCACCTACACCCGGACACAGCGGCACCCGCACAACGGCTACTACGCCGGCGACTTCAGCAACCGGTCACGGCCGGACGGTTTCGAGCGCGCCCTGCTGTCCAGCCAGCGGCCCGTCGCCGCGTGAGCCATCAACCACCGCAGCGTCAGCGCCGAACCAGCACCGCCTCCAGGTCCCGCGCCTCGTGCGGCGGCGCCGGCCGCGTCCCCCGGTCCCGCGTCTCCGCAGCCTCGGCGAAGTGCTTCTCGGCCGTCTCCCAGTCGCCCTGCAGCGCAGCCACGCGCCCGAGCCCTTCGTACGCCGACGCGAGAACCCCGGGCTCGCCGGAGCGCTCGCCCATGGCAGCGGCTTCCTGGTAGCCCTCCCGCGCCGCGTCCAGCAGCCCCTCGGCCTCGTCACAACGCGCAACCCCGGCAACGGCAAGCGCCTCCGGGACCGGCGTCGCCAGGGAGAGGAAACCAGTCCGCGCCTGGGTGAAGCCGGCGCGCGCCGCGTCCCAGTCGCCTCGGACCTGCGCCAGCAGCGCGTTGCCATAGGTCGCCAGCACCAGACCGGCGTTGTCGCCCACGTGCTCGGAGACGAACGCCGCGCGGGCGAAGAGCTCCTCGGCCGCCGCAGGGTCGCCCTGGTGCAGCCGGCAGACGCCGAGGTCGGCGAGCGCCCACTGCGCGGTGTTGTCGAGGCCGGCGCTGAACGCCACGTCGATCGCCTCCTCCAAGACGCGCGCCGCTTCGTCGTAC
>DASSPN010000021.1:0-2830 GCA_035699605.1 Nocardioidaceae bacterium
CGGTGGTCGAGTTGATGCGGATCGCCTGGCGGACGGTGGGTTCGATCGTGGCCCGAGTGTCTGCCGACATCGACGCTCGGGTGGACCGCCTCGAGGGACTGCGTCGCATCGGGATCGACGAGATCTCCTACAAGCGCGGCCACCGCTACCTGACCATCGTCGTCGATCACGACACCGGCCGGTTGGTGTGGGCGGCCCCCGGCAAGGACAAGGCCACCCTCGAGCGGTTCTTCGACCAGCTCGGGCCCGAGCGGGCCGCCCGGGTCACGCACGTCTCAGCGGACATGGCCGACTGGATCGCCGCGGTCGTGACCCGCCGGGCGCCACAGGCGTTGCGGTGCGCGGACGCCTTTCACGTCGTGGCCTGGCGACCGAAGCCCTCGACGTCGAACGTCGACGAGCGTGGAACGCGGCCACCGGCCGGCGGCGCACCGACGCCGCCACCGGCAAGGCGGCCCAAGCAGTCGGGCAGGCAGCAGCGATCAAACGAGCCCGCTACGCGCTCTGGAAGAACCCCGACAAGCTGACTGCTCACCAGCGCCGACAACTCCAATGGTTCGAGAAGACCGACCCCAAGCTCTGGCGGGCCTACCTCCTCAAAGTCCCCATGACTGTGCCGGTCGCCGGGGAGGGATGAAATGATCGCGGCGGCCGTTGGGGCGTGGTCGCCGTGTGTTCTTGGTGCTTCGAGCCCGTTCAAAGTCTGGTGCGGAACCCGAGGGACCGGGGAGTGTCGCTTCGAGCACGAACCCCAGATTCTGAATCGCCCCTGGTTCCCCTCCGACGGCCACTGAGCCTGACCGGAGGAGGTAGATGATGAGACGGATCCATGACCGGGTAGCTGGGCTCGATGTCCACCGGGACTCGGTGGTGGCCTGCGTCGAGCTGTTCGAGGGCACCTCGGTGGAGATCGACAAGGCGACGTTTTCGACCACGGCGGCGGGTGTGCGCGAGCTCGGCGAGTGGCTGGCGGTGCGGGAGGTGGAGCTGGTGGTGATGGAGGCCACCGGCGTGTACTGGCGGCCGATCTTCTACGGGCTGGAAGACCGGTTCGACGAGTTGTGGCTGGTCAACGCCCATCACGTGAAGAACGTGCCGGGCCGCAAGACCGACATGTCCGACGCCGAGTGGCTGGCCGATGTTGCCGCTCACGGGATGGTCCGCCCGAGCTTCGTGCCACCGCCGGAGATTCGGGGGCTGCGGGAGCTGACCCGCTACCGCAAGACCCAGATCCGGGCTCGCGGCCAGGAGATCCAGCGGCTCGAGAAGCTCCTCCAGGATGCGGGCATCAAGTTGACGTCGGTGGCGTCGAAGGTGTGGTCGCAGTCGAGCCGGGCGATGGTCGAGATGCTCATCGCCGGCGAGACCGACCCGGCGGTGCTGGCCGAGCTGGCCAAGGGGCGGATGCGGCCCAAGATCCCGGCGCTGGTCGAAGCGCTCGAGTCCCGCTGGGTGGCCCATCACAGCACGGTGGCCCGCCAGATCCTGGCGCACATCGACTTCCTCGACGACACCATCGAGACCCTCACCGCCGAGATCGTGGAACGCGTCGTCCCTTTCGAGGCGGCGGTTGAGCTCCTCAAGACCATCCCCGGGGTCAACGAGCTCACCGCCCAGACGATGATCGCCGAGATCGGCGTGGACATGTCCCGGTTCCCGACCGCAGGGCATCTGGCCGCCTGGGCCGGTGTCGCGCCCGCATCGCATGAATCCGCTGGCAAGCGGCGACCGGCCGGAACCCGTCACGGCAGCCGTCACCTGCGCGACGCCCTCATCGAAGCGGCCCGCGCCGCGGCACGCACCAAGGGAACGTTCCTGTCGGCCCGCTACAGCCGCATCGCTCGCCGTCGAGGCCCGAACAAAGCCGCGGTGGCGATCGCCCACTCGATCCTGGTGGCCGCCCACCACATGCTCACCACCGGCGAGATCTACCAGGACCTCGGCGCCGACTTCTACGACAAGCGCATCGACCCCGCCCGCAAGGTCCGACGTCACATCAGCGAGCTCGAAGCCGCCGGCTACACCGTCACCCTCACTCCAGCGGCCTGACCCCAGACGCAACCCGGGCTCGATTCGGGGCTCCGCCCCGACCCGGACCACGCGCGACCACTCGCCCAGTGCCCAGACCCTCATTTCACCCCAGAAGGCCTCCGCTACGCCGTGACCGCCGACGGCGAGGAAGCGAAGATCGCGCTCAGTCGCTGGCTCAGCTGGGCTCGACGCTGCCGCATCCCCGCCTTCGTCGAACTCGCCGGCAAGGTCGCCGCCAACCGAGACGCCATCGACGCCGCCGTCGACTCGGGGCTGTCCAACGCGCTCGTCGAGTCGACCAACACCAAGATCCGCCTCATAACCCGCATCGCCTACGGCTTCCACGGCCCCGAGCCGCTCATCGCACTCGCCATGCTCGCCCTCGGAAGCCACTGTCCCCGCCTCCCTGGCCGGAACTGACCCACGGATCCATCAGGAGCGCCAAAAATCTGGGAAGACCGCTGCCGAGATATGGGGAAACGCTCGCCGCACCCCTGGTCACGGCGCACGTACCTTCTGCCGAACCCGGCACGCCCGGGACTGCTACGGATCAGAAGGTTGGGGGTTCGAGTCCCTTCGAGCGCGCTGAGTAGGGCCACTCCAGGCCCCATTTGTGGTCGCCCCGGATCGGCGTCGAGGGGCCGTCAGCCCTCGGGATCTCATCGCCGTCCCTTGTGGAGGGGGAGCGCGCCCTCAGTCCGGCTGGGTCCCGGCTGGCCTCAGGGGCGACGCCGCGGGATTCGGGCAGCATCGAGTGCGATGACGGCGTTGACAACGACATCGATGCACCATCGCCTAC
>DASSPN010000022.1:0-169909 GCA_035699605.1 Nocardioidaceae bacterium
TGGAGCATCAGAATCGACGCGGCCCGGTCCACGGTGGCATACACGGTGTCGACCCCGGTGAACGTGGCCATCGCGTACAGGCCCTTGAGGCCGTGCTCGTTGAGCCGGGTCTTGCGGACGAACCGACGCTGCATCGCCTCGCCCCGGCGCGCCTCCGCGAGGGCCTGGTCGGCCTCGATGACCTTGGCGTCCAGCACCGTGAAGTACCGACCCACCGGGAGCTCGGCCAGTGCCCCGGCGGTCTCCTCATCGACCCACCGGGCCTGCACCGCCGACAACCCCGCGGCGGCGACCCGGCGGGCGGTCTGCGCCGCGACCCACGCCTCCACCTCATAGGCCTGCACACGGGCCCACAAGCGAGGGTGGCGGTGCCGCAGGTTCAACGCGTCCGCGACCACCTGCCGCCCCGCGTGGACGTGCTTCTCGATCAGCACCGACAGCTCCTCGACCGCGAACCTCGCGACCTCCGGAGTCCCCTCGGCACCCGGGTGTTCCCCGTCCTTCACCCCCGGCGGGACCTGGTGCATGTCAGCCCACGCCGCCGCCAACATCAACCGATCATTGCCAGCCCGACGGTTCTCCAGCACGTTCTTCACCAGCGCATCAGCAACCGCCTGCGTGCTGTCCAACGCCGCCGTCGCCGTATCCCCCATGCAGACAACCCAACCAGAGGCCTCCGCCACTTTTCGCCAAGCAGGCAAGGGATCTGCGGACGATCTTGAAACCATGAGGACGAACCCGCACGATGAGGCATGGCCGACGCCGACATGTTCCGCGCCCTCGAACAACGGCGCCTTCTCTCCCTGGTTGACGTGAACATGACCGTCGCCGAGCAGCTGCACGCGGACGACTACCAGCTGATCACTCCTGGCGGCCGGACCCTGGACAAGCGCGACTACCTCGACGGCGTGGCGCAGGGCGTTCTCGACTACGCAGTCTTCGAACCGGCGTCGGAGATTGCTGTCCTCGCCGGAGTCGACATCGTGTGCCTGCGCTACCAGGCGCTGATCGACATCACGTTCGGTGAAGGCGAGCACGACCGCGGACTCTTCTGGCACACCGACATCTGGGCCGAGCGGGAGCAGGGGTGGCAGGCCGTCTGGTCACACGCCACGAGGACCTGACGGTCACGCCACGCAGAACTCGTTGCCCTCCGGGTCGAGCATCACCACATGACCCAGCCCGTCGTCGTACGCCTCTTCGCGCACCTTCGTCGCGCCCATGCCGACGAGCTCCTCGACCTTGGCGCGGATCAGGACCTCCCGCTCAGCCATGTCCCACGGAGGCTCACCTGCGACACGGATGTCGATGTGCACGC
This sequence comes from Nocardioidaceae bacterium, assembly GCA_035699605.1. Classification (GTDB taxonomy): domain Bacteria; phylum Actinomycetota; class Actinomycetes; order Propionibacteriales; family Nocardioidaceae; genus SSC3. The sequence continues at coordinate 1,319 of DASSPN010000022.1, forward strand.
GGTTCTTCGCGGACTTGCCCTCGGGCACCTGCAGCCAGCCGATCGCGGGACCGACCCCGTCGGGGTCGATGATCGAGGCGTTGTCGGGCTCGTCGAACCCGGGCTCCAGGACGTAGCCCAGAGCCCGGGCCCAGAACCGAGCGAGCAGCTGCGGGTCGTTCGCGTCGCAGCCGAGCGTCCAGTGAGTTGCCATGCGGCCACGCTAGCCGCGAGGACCTACAGTCCGTCGAAGCGGAACTTGCCCTTGTTGGAGTACTTCTCGAGTGCCCAGTAGTACACACCGGCGTTCTTCTTGACCGGCGCGGCGCCGTACCGCCACGTCACGTCCGGGCTGCAGCCGCCGATGTATGTGACGGTCTTCTTGTACTTGAAGAGCCAGCCCTTCTTGTAAGCCCGCGCCCGGTACAGGGTGTCGGTCGGCACGTTGAACGAGTAGCTCCAGCCGCGGGTGATCGTGGTGGTCGTCGTCGTCGACTTGCTGTGGGTGTAGTTGTACTTCACCGTCACCTCGGCGCCGATCGGGCCGATCTTGCCGCCGATCTTGCCGTCCACGCCGATGGAGTGGCTCGAGCCGACGGTCTTCGCCGTGCTCGTGCCGTCCTGCTCCGTGCGCGTGATCGTGCCGCCGCGCTTCCAGTCGGAGTACGTCGACGTGGGGATCCAGACCTTGCGGCCGATCTTCGGAGTCGAGTAGTAGGTGTTCTCGTAGTCGCAGATCGCCCAGGCGGGCGTCGAGCCGACAGCGACGAGGGTCGTGGCGGCGACGAGCACGCTCGCCAGGGCCGCGACGGCGTGCTTGAGCGGATGGTGCATGAGGTCTCCTCCTCCGTAGCAGGCCCGAGCCCGCGGAAACTGTGAGGAGAGCCTCCCCCGCGGTCTCCGGACGAAACGCCTTTTCCGACGGCGTGTCCCACCCCAAGATGAGTCATGACCTTCCACGACCAGGGCTACGCGCTAGCCGCAGGTACCGCGCTCGAGGACCTCGACATGGGCGGGGGCAGCGTGCTGTCGCTGAAGCTCACCGGCGACCAGTCGCGCGGGCTCGTCACCGTGCTCGAGGGAGTCCTCGAGAGCGGAGGTCCACCGCTGCACGTGCACGACGAGGAGGACGAGGCGATCGTGGTGCTCGAGGGTGAGGTCGCCTACCGCGTCGGCGACGAACAGGGCACTCTCACCGCTGGTGGCTTCCTGTGGTTCCCACGGCAGGTACCGCACGCGATCGCCAACCTCTCCGGGAGTCGCGCCCGCTTCCTCACGATCGCGACGCCCAGCGGCGTCGAGGACTTCTTCCGCGCTCAACGCGACTACTTGACCTCGCTTCCGGCTGACACGCCGCCCGACCCGGCGGTGCTGGGTTCGGTCGCGGGCTCCGAGACGCGTCGAGTCGTGGGTCCGCCGCTCGGATAGGACACCCGCGATCCGGGTAGTGCACAACCATGAGCCAGAACCAGTCGGAGACACCAGAGGTCGGCCTCATCCCGGACGACGACCTGCCGGAGGACCTGCAGCCCACGGAGGACGACACCGAGGACGGCCTCGACCCGGGCGACTCGGACGCGCCGGACGACCCGCTGCCTGAGGGCTGACCTCGTCAGTTCAGAACGACACGGACGGCGGGAGACAGATCGGCCTCGAGCCGGGCGCGGCCAGCATGCGCGTCAGGTGGAACCTCGAAGGTCCAGGTGACCCAGCCCTTCTGGTCTTCCTCGGCCGTCCCCGCATCCACGACCCCCAGCTCCCACGTCCGCTTGCCCTGGACGAGTCGCAGCGCGACGTCCTCGCGGGGCGTCTCCGGGTCGTCCCACTCGCAGTCGTCACAGCCGAACGTCGAGGAGCAGCTCATGCTGTCCTGACAACCGTCGACGAATCCTCGCCCCTCGACGGTGGCCGTGGTGCCGCGTTCGAGCGTGGCGCCCTCGTCCACCTGGAGCATCGGGGGCGCGCACGAGGCCACCGCTGGCTCCGGGTACGGCGCAAAGCCCGCCGCCACCATCGCGGCGACGAGGAGTGGGTACCGCCTCAGACCAGCTCGCCCCATACCCGGAACCTCGCCACCCCACCGTCGGGGAACACATCGAGCCGCACCTCGGAGACCGCGGCCTGTTCCTCGACCACGAACACGTGCCGGGTGTCGGGCTGCAGGGCAGTCTTCGGCACGAGGTGGTGCGACCCAGCGGTGACAGACGCCCACCCGGGGGCGTTGCCGACGAAGTAGGACGTGTCGATCTCGACGCGTCGCACCACCCCACGGCCCGCGAGCCGCACGGTCACGTGGTCGTGGCCGTGGTCGCGGCGCCGGGCGTTCTCCCAGCCCTCCCCCATGCTGCGCGCGCGACCGGGAAGCAGCAGGTTGGTGGGCGACGAGTAGAACATGTCCGAGCAGTCGACCACCGCGCCGCCGTTCTCGAGGGCGGCGAGGTCGATCGTGCCGGTGAGCAGCCGCGGGTCGGGACGTGGTTCGCCGTGGACGCGGAAACGCGCGACCCCGCCATCGGGGAAGATGTTGAGCCGCACGTGCGTGACGCGCTCGTCCGACGTCACGTCGAACGGGTTGACCGTGTCGCCCTCGAGGTCCGAACGGCCGAGCAGCGGCATCCACCCCGTGATGTCCGAGGGAGCCGGATAACCCTCCACCAGAGCACCCTCGACGGAGCAGTACGGCGGGAAGTTGCCGGTGAAGAACGCGGTGTCGACCACGACACCACGGACGACACCGGGCACGCCGAGCCGCACGATCGCCCAGTCGTGGGCGTCGGGTCCGAGGTCGCGTCGGCGCCGGGTCTCCCAGCCGTCGTACACCTTGCCCTTGTGGCCGAACTCCGCAGACGCCTCAGCCGGGCCGGGCTTGATGAGGTTCTCCTTCTCGGCGAAGAGCTCGTCGTTGGCCGCGACCACAGCGCCTCCGAGCAGTCTGGACGCGAGGTCGGGGAGGCGCGTGAAGTCGTCGGTCATCGTTCTCCTCTTCGCAGCAGCGTGCCATGCGGGCGGTCTCCGACGCGCCTTCCGCGTACCCACGTGCTGCGTACGACGCCGTGGAGCCGGCGACCGGCGTACGGCGTGACGGGGTTGCGGTGGTGCAGCGCCTCGGGGTCGACGAGGAAGCTGTCGTCGGGGGCGAAGACGACGAGGTCCGCGTCACGGCCGACCTCGACAGCACCTTTCTGCGACAGCCCGACGAGGGACGCGGGCGCCGACGACATCCAGCGCACCACCTCGGCCAGCGAGAAGCCCCGCTCGCGGGCAGCGCTCCACACGATCGGCAGCCCGAGCTGGAGCGACGCGATGCCACCCCACGCCGACCCGAAGTCGCCGGTCTCCTTGAGGTCCGCGGTCGCCGGTGAGTGGTCGGAGACGACGAGGTCGATCGCGCCGCTGCGCAGCCCTTCCCAGAGCGCGTCCTGGTTCGACCGCTCGCGGATCGGCGGGCAGCACTTGAACTCGGTGGCGCCGTCGCCGACCTCCTCGGCGGTCAGCGTCAGGTAGTGCGGGCAGGTCTCGGCCGTGACGGGCGAGTCCGCGAGGATCGGAAGGGCGTCGCTGCTCGAGAGGTGCAGGATGTGCGCGCGACAGCCGGTCGCTGCGGCAAGCTCCACGACGAACGCGATCGCGGCGTTCTCCGACCTCCGGGGACGCGAGGCGAGAAAGGCGCCGTACTCCACCCCGGCGCAGTCGAAGACGGCGTGCGGGTCCTCGGCATGCACGATGAGAAGCCCGTCGTACGGCGCGAGCTCGCCCATCACGTCGGCCACCTCCTCCCGGGACAGCGGTGGAAACTCCGCGACACCGGAGTCGACGAGGAAGCACTTGAAGCCGAAGACGCCGTCGTCGTGCAGAGCGCGCAGGTCGGCGAGGTTGCCCGGGACCGCGCCGCCCCAGAAGCCGACGTCGACGTAGCACTGGCCGTCGGCGGCCTTCCGCTTCACGTCGAGAGCGGCCACGTCGGTGGTCGCCGGGATCGAGTTGAGCGGCATGTCGATGATCGTCGTGACACCCCCGGCTGCGGCTGCGCGGGTCGCGGTCGCGAAGCCCTCCCACTCGGTGCGGCCCGGCTCGTTGACGTGCACGTGGGTGTCGACGAGACCGGGGAGGAGGACCTCGTCGTCGGCGAGCTCGACCGCAGGGCCATCGATGGTGCCCACCTCCACGATCACGCCGTCCTTCACCCCGACGTCACAGCGCCGCTCCCCGTCGGGAAGCAGCACGCGACCGCGGAGGACGACGTCCATCAGTCGCGCACCACCGTCGCCTCGATGAGGCCGTACGGTCGGTCCGCAGCGATGAACACCTCGCCGTTGTTCTCCGCTCCGAACGGTGACAGATCGACGAGGAAGTGGTGCTTGTTCGGCGCCTTGAAGCTGATCTGCCTTACCTCGTCGTGCGCCTCCAGGACGGCCTTGCCCATGCCGTAGAGCGTCTGCTGCAGCGCGAGCGAGTGGATGCCGACGAACTGCTCGAGACAGATCCGCTTGACGCTCGCGAAGAGGGAGTCCCAGTCGTTGTCGACACCGACGTACTCCCACGTGGCCTCGAGCGAGGTGGCGAGGATGCGGTCGTGGGTGTCCTCCAGCGTCGTGTACTCGTCGCGCAGGAAGCCGTGGAACTCAGAGCCGGTCGTGTTCATGACGACGAGGTCCTTGACCCCGGACACGACCGAAGCACCGTCGTCACCCACCTCGACGACCGTCGTGCGCACGCCTCCACCAGCTCTGACGAAGGAGTGGTCGCCGATGCGCTCCCAGGGGTACTCCTCCACCTCGACCCGCGCGCACTGGATCGCCGGCGACACGTCCACGAAGTGCCAGCCCAGGGTCAGCGCGTAGTCCTCGATCGCGCCCACGCCCTTCTCCTTGGCGAAGGCGAACGCGGTGTTCTTCTGGGTGTCGGTCGGGAGCACGTCCTTCTGGTCACCAGCCACGTGCGCGTCCTCGAAGCGACCGCGCAGCGACGTCGACACGTTCAGATCGCGCAGCTCGTGCCGAGGGGTGTCGCGGTAGACGCGGACGACACGGTTCTCGGCCTTGCCGTACTGGTTGGCTCCGAGGCGGATGGCCATGTCAGCTCCCTCGGTACGTCGAGTACGAGTACGGACTGAGCAGCAGCGGCACGTGATGGTGCCGGTCGTCCGAGACCACGAACGTGATGGTCACCTCGGGGAAGAAGGTGGAGTACGCCGAGGTGCCGAACACGAGCTGGTAGATCCCCTCGACGACGTCGGCGAGCGCACCGACGCGACCGTCCTCGTCGGTGATCCCGGTGGCGACCTCCTGGCCGGCACTGAGCAGGCGCACAGGTACGCCGGAAGCCGGCCTGCCGGCCGCGGTGTCGAGCACGTGCGTCGAGAGCGATGTCATCCGTCGAGCACCTTCCGCAACCGGAGCAGCGCGATCTTGCGCAGCTCGTCCTTGACCACCTCGGCCTCGGTGGCGTCGTCGTTGTGCAACCGCTCGCGTGCGGAGGCGAGGATCTGCTCGGTCGAGAGGCCGGTGGCGCAGATGAGGAACACCCGGTTGAAGCGCGCCTCGTAGGCCCGGTTGGCCTCGACGAGCTCCTCGCCCGGCGTCACCCCGGACTGCTCCTGCTTCGACCAGCCCTCGGCGCGCTCGCCGATGCGGGGGTGCGCAGAGAGGGCGTGCTTGACCTCGGCGGCGGTCCACAGGTGTGCGAGCTCGTCGGCGACATGGAACAGGGCCGACTCGTCCGGGTACGGCCGGGCGTCCCTGATCGCCGCTGCCCACACCGGGACGTCGCAGCACTGCAGCAGCGCGGCGTTGACGATCTCGTCGTCGAGGACGTTGAACTCGTCGAGTGTCATGCGCGCCTCGCCAGCTTCCCCAGCTCCTCGATGTCGAGGCCGACCTCCGGCGCGTCCAGCGCACCGCACTCGATCCCCCGCAACAGGAAGCCGCTGAGCCCCACGGCCGTCGCGGGCTCGTCGAGGAAGCCCGAGTCGCGGCGGTCGAGGTAGGCATGGAGTCGCTGGGCTGCGAGGGGGAATCCCTCACGGTAGAAGCCGAAAGTGGCCAGGAAGCGCGTCGGCAACTGGGCGGGATGCAGGTCCCAGCCCTGGTAGAAGCCACGCTCGAGCGAGCGCCGGACCAGCCGCGCGTGCAGCCGCCACGCGTCCCCTGCGTGCTCGCCGACGGGCAGCACGTTCGTGGAACCGTCGGAGAGCCACACTCCCGTGCCGGCCGCTGCAAGCTGCATCGCTGACTTCGCGTGGTCGGCAGCGGGGTGGTCGAGGGACTGGTGCGCGGCTGCGATCCCCAGGGACGCGGTGTAGTCGTAGGTGCCGAAGTGCAGCGCGGAGCACCGGCCCTGCGCGGCCTGGAGCAGCTCGGTCACCAGCAGGACCGACTGTGGCGTCTCGATCTGGATCTCGAACGAGTCGAGGCCGAGCTTCTCGCAGGCGACCACCATCGCCTCGACCTGCGCGACGGAGGTGACCTTGGGCAGGGTCACGTTGCCGCTGCCGCCCTCCTCCAGGAAGAGCGACAGCGTGCGGAGGCCGCGAGCGCGCGTGGCCTTCTCCAGTGACTTGAACCGGATGCCGTGACCGCTGCGCGCGGCGCGCCGTACGTCCGCGTCCTCGACGTCGTCGTCCCGGAAGCCGTAGCCGTCCTCGAAGTCGATGCGCAGGTCGTCGATGGGGTTCGTCTCGAGACGGTTCCGCACACGCGTGATGAGCGAGGTCGGCGCACCGACGGCATGAGCCGCTTCGTCGAGGACCGAGAGGGCAACCTCGCCGTACGACGCGACGGTGCTGTCGTCGTAGCGATCGGCAGGGACGTAGACGGTGTGCACCGGCTGGCCGCTCCGCTCACCGGGGTAGCGCGCGGCGAGGTCGGCATCGGCGGGAGCCAGCATCGCGTCGACCGCGTCGAACAGCTCGCTCACGCGATGGCCTCGTAGGCGGGCAGCGTCAGGAAGTCGACGTACTCGTCGGCGAGTGCGACCTGCTCGAAGATCTCGCGGGCCTGCTGGAAGTCCGGGCCGAGTGTTGCCATCTCCTCGTCCATCACCTGTCGCACCAGGTCAGCGGTGACGACAGTGCCGTCGTCGAGCTGAGAGCCGTTGCGGACCCACTGCCAGAGCTGCGAGCGCGAGATCTCGGCAGTAGCCGCATCCTCCATCAGGTTGTGGATCGCAACGGCGCCGTTGCCGCGCAGCCACGAGGCGAGGTAGCGGATCGCCACCTCGACGTTCGCGTGCAAGCCGGCGCGCGTGATGTCCCCAGGGGTCGAGGCGACGTCGAGGAGCTCGGCCGCAGTGACGTGTACGTCGTCCCGCTGCCGGTCGACCTGGTTCGGTTTGTCTCCCAGCACCTCGTCGAAGACGGAAGCGCAGAGCGGCACGAGGTCGGGGTGCGCCACCCACGACCCGTCGAAGCCCTGCCCTGCCTCGCGCTCCTTGTCGGCGCGCACCTGCGCGAACGCGCGCTCGTTCACCTCGGGGTCGTTGCGGCTCGGGATGAACGCCGACATGCCACCCATCGCGAAGGCGCCGCGGCGGTGGCAGGTCTTCACCAGGAGCTCGGCGTACGCCTTCATGAACGGCGACGTCATCTTCACGGCGGCCCGGTCGGGCAGGACGAAGGCGGCACCCGCGTCGCGGTGGTACTTGATCATGCTGAACAGGTAGTCCCAGCGGCCGGCGTTCAGCCCCGACGCGTGGTCGCGCAGCTCGTAGAGGATCTCGTCCATCTCGAAGGCAGCCGGCACCGTCTCGATGAGCACGGTCGCGCGGATGGTGCCCTGAGGGATGCCGAGGTGGTCCTGAGCGAGCACGAAGGCGTCGTTCCACATCCGCGCCTCGAGGTGGGACTCCATCTTGGGGAGGTAGAAGTACGGACCGCTCCCGTTCTCCAGAAGCGTGCGGGCGTTGTGGAAGAAGTACAGGCCGAAGTCCACGAGCGCGCCGGCGACCGGCTCGTCGTCCACGAGCACGTGCCGCTCGTCGAGGTGCCACCCGCGCGGTCGCATCACGATCGTGGCGAGCCGGCCGTCGTTGAGCGCGTAGTGCTTCCCCTCGGGGGAGGTGAAGTCGATGTCGCGGCGGATCGCGTCGTAGAGGTTGACCTGCCCGCCCACGACGTTGCGCCAGTGCGGCGTGCTCGCGTCCTCCTGGTCGGCGAGCCACACGCGGGCACCGGAGTTCAGTGCGTTGATCGTCATCTTGCGGTCGGTGGGGCCCGTCATCTCCACGCGGCGGTCACGCAGGTCGACAGGGGCTTCGGCCACCTGCCAGTCTTCGGCTCTCACCGACGCGGTCTCGGGCAGGAAGTCGAGCGGACGCCCGCGCTTCGAGGCCCGCGCCGCGAGCAGGTCGAGCCGGCGAGCCCCCAGGCGCTCGTGGAGCGCGCGGAGCAGGTCCAGGGCATCGGACGTCAGGATGCGCTCGTCGCCGTCGACCGCAGCACCTGACACCCGGATCGTCATGCTCCCTGCCTCCTGCTGGGCCTCCTGCTGGCGAGTCTGCCACGGGAAGCCCTCGCGTAGGCCCCAGGAGTGGTGCCGCGCCAGCGCCGGTAGGCATGGGTCAGGGAGGACGCGGTGGCGTAGCCCAGCCGGTGCGCGACGTCCTCGACCGGCATCCCCGACGCGAGCAGCTCCTCCGCCAAGAGGCAGCTCACCTCCGCGGACAGCTCGCGGAACGACGTACCTTCCTCGGCGAGCTGGCGGCGGAGGGTCCGCACGCTGGTGCTGAGCTCGCGGGCCACGTTCTCCTGGTCGGTGACGCTGCTGCGCCTCACCAGCAGCTCGCGCACCCGCCCCGCCGTCCCTCGCCGCGCCATCCGCCGCTGGAGAAGGTCGGCGCACTGTCGCTCGCAGAGCTCCGCGGTGTGCTGGTTGGCCTGCGGCAGCGGGAGGTCGAGAAGGTCCGCACCGACCAGGATCTCGGTGCGTTCCGCTCCGAACCGGGGGATGTTGCCGGTGACCTCGACGAACCGCTCGACGTAGGGCCGGTCAGGCCCGGACATGCGGAACTCCTGCGCCGGAAGGAACGCGCCGAGCAGATCGCTCTCGACCGTCCCGATCGCTGCGACGTCCCGCTCCATCATGAAGTCGCGCACGGACAGGGGCGTCTCCGAGTCGTCCAGCCAGAGTCGGAGACCCTCAGGCACGTCCTCGAGGTACAGGTCGGCGAAGCTGAAGCTGAGCCGGAAGTACCGGATCCCCACCTGCAACGCCTCGCGGATCGTCCGGCTGCTGAGGATCGCGAAGCCCATCAAGCCGTGCGTGGACGCGTGGTAGCGCGATCCGGCCTCGAGGCCCAGCGCGGGGACGTCACCCAGCTCAGCGACGAGGTTCTCGACCAGGCGGAGCTCCTGGCCGGCGGTGATCTCGGCCTCGGGGTCCGGCAGCACCGCCGCATCGATCCCGGTGCCTCGCAGCACGACGGCGGGCGGCACGCCGTACTCTCCAGCGAGGTTCGTGAGGATCGCGGCGCTCGCGCACCCTCGCGGCAGGCTCCAGCGGTCGCTCACCGTCCGATCGTGACGTCCGGTGGCCGAAAAGAGCAAGTACTGGACCCGATTTCGTTTAGTGACGACAGCCACCACCAGCCACGCTGGGCAGCATGACTGCGAAGAAGCACATCGCCATCACCGGCGGCGCCCAGGGCATCGGCGCCGCGACCGCTCGTGAGTTCGCGGAGAAGGGCCACTCGGTCGCGATCGGCGACATCGACGCCGAGCTGGCGCTCAAGACCGCCGCGCTCATTGCGGCCGACACCGGCGCCACTGTCGTCGGCCTCCCCCTGGACGTCACCGACAGTGCAGCCTTCGCCGCGTTCCTCGACGAGGCCGCCGTCGAGCTCGGGGGGCTCGACGTGCTGGTCAACAATGCGGGGATCATGCCGACCGGCCGCTTCCTCGACGAGACCGAAGGCGTCTCCGACCGGCAGATCGACATCAACCTGCGCGCTGTCGTGGTCGGCTCCAAGGTCGCAGGGAGGCGCTTCGTCGAGCAGGGTCACGGCCAGATCGTGAACGTCGCCTCGATCGTCGGCCTCGCGTCCGCCCCTGGCATCGCGGTGTACTCCGCGACGAAGTTCGCCGTCGTCGGTCTCGGGCAGGCGCTCTATCCCGAGCTCGGGGAGCAGGGCGTCACGGTCACCACGATCTGCCCGGCGTACGTCAACACCCAGCTGATCGCAGGCGTCGAGCAGCCGTGGATCGTCAGGAAGCTCGGTCTCGTCGAGCCCGAGGACGTGTCGAGCGCGATCGTGCGCTGCGTCGAGAAGAACCAGGGCGGCCAGCACATCGTGCCGACCCGCGCAGCCGCGATCCTTCAGCCGATGCGGATGCTTCCGGAGGGTGTGCGCAACGCCGCTTCCAAGCTCCTCGGCCTCAACCACGTCGCCATCGACACCGACGAGTCGAAGCGGCAGGCGTACCGCGACCGAACCGAGAACCTCGACCTCGCGACGACCCGGAAGCGCGCCCAGTGAGCTCGACCAAGACCTCTCGCGCGAGGAAGACCGCCAGCGTCGTGCCGTCCGTCGTCGCCGACGCCCGTGCCGAGCAACCCGCCTGGGAGGCGCTCGGGGCGGAGGGACGGGTCCGCTGGGTGCGGCGCTACCGAGACTGGCTCCTCGACAACGAGAAGGCGCTCGCGGCGCTGCTCCGCGAGGACACGGGCAAGCCGGCAGCGGAGGCGCCGGTGGAGATCTACCTCGCCGTCGACCTCGCCAACTACTACTGCGCGAACGCGGCCGGCTTCTTGAAGGGAGCGCGCCCGAAGCCGCACAACCTGCTGACCCTGACCAAGTCGCTCGAGGTCGAGCACCGGCCGTACCCGGTCGTCGGCATCATCACCCCCTGGAACTTCCCGCTCGCACTCACGCTCTTCGACGCGATCCCGGCGCTGCTGGCGGGTGCCGCGGTCGTCACGAAGGCATCGGAGTTCACGCCACGGACGGTGGCTGCCGCGGTGGCCGGCTGGCAGGCGATCGGGGCACCCGACGTCTTCCGGCTGGTCGAGGGTGCGGGCGACGTCGGCCGGGACCTGGTCGACGCGGTCGACTACGTGCAGTTCACCGGGTCGACGCGCACGGGCACGCTCGTCGCCCAGCAGGCGGCTGGCCGGCTGGTCCCCTGCAGCCTCGAGCTCGGCGGCAAGGACCCGGCCATCGTCCTCGCCGACGCCGACCTCGACCAGGCCGCTTCCGGCGTCGCGTTCGGCGGCCTGATGAACACCGGCCAGATGTGCACGTCGGTCGAGCGGGTGTACGTCGAGGCACCTGTCTACGACGCGTTCGTCTCGAAGCTCGTGGAGAAGGTCGCTTCGTTGCGGCAGAGCGGTGGCGACGGCTTCGACACCGAGCTGGGACCGATGATCGTGGACACGCAGGCGGACATCGTCGAGCGGCACGTGGAGGACGCCGTGGCCAAGGGCGCGACCGTCCGCCTCGGCGGCAGTCGCGTGCTGGGCGGCCGGTTCTTCCAGCCGACCGTGCTCACCGACGTCGACCACACGATGGACGTGATGACGCAGGAGACCTTCGGCCCGGTGCTGCCGGTGATGAAGGTGCGCCACGCCGACGAGGCGGTCCGTCTCGCGAACGACTCGGTCTACGGCCTCTCGGCCTCCGTGTGGAGCGGCGACAAGAACCGCGGCAAGGAGATCGCTCGACGGCTCGAGGTCGGCGCGGTCGAGGTCAACGACGTGAACACCCACCTGGCCTGCTTCCCGGTCCCGCAGGCCGGTTGGAAGACCTCTGGCGTCGGAGCCCGCTTCGGTGGCGCCCACGGCATGACGAAGTTCTGCCGGCCGCACGTGGTGACGAGCAACCGGGTGGAGGTCTCTCTCGTCCAGGCACTCGCGTGGTTCCCGTACTCTGCGACGAAGGCGCAGATCGTGGGCCGGGTCTTCCGGCTGCTCGGGGCGGGCGACGTGCGACGCAAGCTGGGACTGTAGGAGAGATGTTGTTCGGACCCATCAGCCGCCTGACCGACGAGGCGGCGTACGCCGCCCTCTGCGTGCAGAGCGGACTGCTCGGATACGTCCCCCCACGTAGCCTTCCCGCGATCGCGCTGGCCTTCAAGAAGTACGGCGGCTCGGGCGCACTGCCCGTGATCGCCGCCGCTCGCTACGGGAGCCGGACGGCGATCATCGACGAGCGTGGCAGCCTCACGTACCGCGAGCTCGACGAGCGCTCCAACGCCCTCGCCCACGCGTTCCGTGCGCAGGGGCTGCAACCGGGCGAGGGTGTGGCGATCCTCGCGCGGAACCACCGTGGCTTCATGGAGGCGTTCTTCGCGGCGGCCAAGTGCGGGGCGCGGATCATCCTGCTCAACACCGACTTCGCGGGTCCGCAGATCCGCGAGGTGTCGGAGCGAGAGGGCACGCACCTGCTGGTCCACGACGACGAGTACGCCGGCTTCCTCGACGGCATCACCCCGATGCGCGGACGCTTCCGCTGCTGGGCCGACGAGCCGGGCGACGACACGATCGACGCGCTCGTCTCGCGCTTCCCGAAGGCCGCTCCACCCGCACCGGGGCGCGAGTCGAAGATCGTCATCCTGACCAGCGGCACGACCGGGACACCGAAGGGCGCCACCCGCCCCGAACCGCGGTCGCTCGCCCCCCTTGGAGCATTGCTGTCGAAGGTCCCGATCCGCGCCAAGGGCGTCACGGTCCTTCCGGCGCCGATGTTCCACACGCTCGGCTTCGCGCACATGCTGCTCGCCGTCGGGTTCGGGTCGACGCTCGTCGTACGCCGTCGTTTCGACCCCGCCCTCGTGATCGAGGACCTGGCGACGCACCGGGCGTCGATGATGGTCGCGGTGCCGGTGATGCTCCAGCGGCTCGTGGACCTCCCGGGGTCGGCGTTCGAGGGGAGGGACCTCTCGTCGCTGAAGGTCATCTTCGTCGCCGGGTCGCAGCTCGGCGCCGACCTGTGCAAGCGCATCACGGCCGCGTTCGGACCGGTGGTCTACAACCTCTACGGCTCCACCGAGGTCGCCTACGCCACCGTCGCCACTCCCACGGAGCTCGCCCGCGAACCGGGCTGCGTCGGCACCCCCGTCCGCGGAGCGGTCGTGAGGATCTACGACGACAACGGCGTCGAGGTCCCGACCGGAGTCACCGGCCGCATCTTCGTCGGCAACAGCATCCAGTTCGAGGGGTACACCGGCGGTGGCGACAAGGAACGCATCGACGGGCTGATGTCGTCCGGCGACGTCGGCCACTTCGACGAGACCGGCCTGCTGTTCATCGACGGCCGAGACGACGACATGATCGTGTCGGGCGGCGAGAACGTCTTTCCCGGCGAGGTCGAGGAGCTGCTCGCGGCCCTCCCCGACGTGCGGGAGGTCTCCGCGATCGGCGTGCCCGACGACAGGTTCGGCCAGCGCCTCCGGGCCTTCGTCGTACTCCAGGACGGAGCGTCGCTCTCCGAGGACGACGTGAAGCAGCACGTCAGCGCCAACCTGGCCCGCTACAAGACGCCGCGCGACGTGGTCTTCCTGGACGAGCTGCCGCGGAACCCGACCGGCAAGGTGCTGAAGCGGAAGCTGGCGGAGCTCTAGCGACCTGTGGAGGGCTGGCCGCGTCTGTGCGCGAACTCCGCCAGTCTTCGGGGGTGCTCGACACCCGACGTCCCTTCACCCGGTCAGACGCGCTGGCGGCGGGTTTCACCCCCGCCCAGCTGCGTGGATCCCGCTTCAGACGGCTCTTCCACAACGTGTACGTCGACGCCACGGTGCCGGACCACCCACTGATCCGCGCGCAGGGCGCCCTGCTCCTGCAGAGCCCGTCCGCGATCGCCAGCCACACGACTGCGGCCCTGGTGCTCGACCTCCCCGTCCGCCGGGACGCGCTCGAGCACGTCACGGTTCCGAGACCTTCGGAGCGCACGCAGAACCAGGGCATCCGGTGTCACGTGGGCGCGACCGACTCGTCCTGGGAAGCCGCCGGAGGCGTGCGGGTGCCCACAGCGCCGATGCTCTTCGCGCAGCTGGCCTGCATGCTGTCCCTCGTGGACCTCGTGGTCGTCGGTGACGCCATGGTCCGTCGACGCATGACGACGCCGGAAGCCCTGGTCGCCTTCACCGGGGAACTCCAGGGGAAGCACTGCCGCCTGGCCAGGCAGGCAGCGAGCTTCGTGCGGTCCCGCGTCGACTCCCCGATGGAGAGCAGGCTCCGGATGTTGCTGGTCCTCGCCGGGCTACCCGAGCCCGCCGTCAATGTCGAGGTCTGCGACGAGCTCGGTCGCCCCCTGCGCCGCATCGACCTGAGCTACCCCGCCGTGCGACTCGCAGTCGAGTACGACGGCCGTCACCACATCGAGCGTGAACGCCAGTGGCAGCACGACCTGGACCGCCGCGAGGAGTTCGAGGAGGACGGCTGGCGGTTCCTCGTGGTCACGAGCGAGGGCATCTACCGCGACCCGGCACGAACTGTCGTCAGGGTATGGACCGCCCTTCGAGGCCGCGGTGCCGACGTACCTGTCCGGCCCGGGGACCGCTGGCGACCCCACTTTCCGATCTGACCGCCACCACGTGCTGACGAATTGCTGGCAGATCCCTTCCCGCGACAGCAATTCGCCCGCACGTGGTGACGTCCCTTTCTTCAGGTCGTTTGACCTACTTGGGCTCATGGCAGCATCCTGGGCCGGTGAGCACCTGGACCAACTGGGCCGGCAACGAGACCGCCACCCCTGCGCGTGTGGTGACGCCCGGGTCGACCGAGGAGGTCGTCCGCGCCGTCAAGGACGCCGCGCGCGACGGGCTCGGGGTCAAGATGGTCGGCTCCGGACACTCGTTCACCGGCGCCGCCGTCGCGCCCGGGGTGCAGCTCCGCCCTGACGGGATGCGGCGCCTCCTCGAGGTGGACGCCGAGACCGGCCTGGTCACCGTCGAGGCAGGCATCCCGCTGCACGAGCTCAACCCGCTCCTCGCCCAGCACGGTCTGGCGATGGAGACGATGGGCGACATCGACCGGCAGACGATCTCCGGGGCGACCGCGACCGGCACCCACGGCAGCAGCCGGCTCTTCGGCGGCATCTCGACGCAGATCCGGGGTCTCGAGCTGGTCACCGGCGACGGGTCGGTCGTGACGTGCTCGGCGACCGAGCGGCCCGAGCTCCTCCAAGCGGCGCGCATCCACCTGGGCGCGCTCGGCATCGTCACCAAGGTGACCCTCCAGTGCGTGCCGCTCTACGCGATGCGGGCGGTCGACTCGAAGGCCGACCTCGACGAGACGCTGACGCATCTCGACGAGCTGGTCGAGCAGAACGACCACTTCGAGTTCTTCTGGTTCCCGCACACGTCCACGGCGTTGACCCGGAAGTTCCAGCGCCTTCCGGGCGACTCACCGCTGAGCCCGATGAGCGCGTTCTCCAGGACGATGGACGACAAGGTCGTGACGAACATCGGCTTCGAGGCACTGCTGCGCATCGGCACGCGCTTCCCTCGCACGATCCCTGGCATCACCCGCTTCGTCACCAGGGCACTGTCCGACCGCGAGTTCACCGACCTGGCCCCGAACGTGTTCGCGTCCGAGCGCAACGTCCGCTTCCGCGAGGGTGAGTACGCCGTCCCGCGGGACTCGATCGTCGACGTCCTGCACGAGCTGCGGCAGTGGGTCGCCACCCACGACGAGAAGGTGTCGTTCCCGTTCGAGGTGCGGTTCGTGAAGTCGGACGACATCTGGCTGTCTCCTGCGTACGAGCGTGACGTCGCCTATGTCGCCTTCCACCAGTACCACCGGATGCCGCACGAACGCTGGTTCGGTGTCTGCGAGGACGTTCTCGGGGCCGCCGGCGGGCGCCCGCACTGGGGAAAGATGCACCGGCTCACCGCCGACGACTTCGCCGAGCGGATCCCGCGGTTCGCGGACTTCCTGTCACTGCGACGCGAGCTCGACCCCACCGGGATGTTCGCAAATCCCTACCTGGACAGGGTTCTCGGCCCGGCTGGGTAGGCTCACCCTTCGAAGGAAGGGGGCACCATGGCACGCATGCCGCTCGCCGAGCGCCGGCAGCAGCTCGTCGACGCAGCGATCGCCGTGATGATGCGCGACGGCGTGAACAAGGCGACGACCCGTTCCATCGTGGCCGAGGCCGGCACCTCGCTGAGCGTCTTCCACTACTGCTTCGACTCCAAGGACGAGCTGCTCGAGGCGGTCATCCGCACCATCGTCGGCAAGACCGTGACACTCGCCGAGCAGTCGATCGTGCCCGGCGCCGACGTCCTGGAGATGCTGCGCAGCGCGATTCGGGCGTACTGGCAGCACGTCACGTCCAACCCCGAGGAGCACCTGCTCACCTACGAGGTCACGCAGTACTGCCTGCGCGAGCCCGGCCTGGCCCAGGTCGCCCTCCACCAGTACGAGCACTACGCGTCGGCGTACCTCGCGCTCTTCGACAGCGCCGGCTACACCTCGACCTGGCCGGTGGACACGCTGGCCCGCTACCTGGCGGTGGTCTTCGACGGCGTCACTCTCGACTGGCTGGCGCGCCGGGACGAGGAGGCCGCCCTCGCGGTGCTCGACGCGGTGGCCGAGCACGTCAGCACGCTCATCAAGCCCGTGTAGGTCAAATGACCTGGACGGGCGTACACTAGGCGGATGGCCGACTCGGGACTCTTCGACCCAGGCGCGCAGCACGCGCGCCTGCAGGCGGCCACGTCCCGCCTCGAGGCTCCCCTGGCAGCCGTCGACCTCGACGCCTTCGACGCCAACGCGGTCGACCTGGTGAAGCGAGCAGCCGGTACGCCGATCCGGGTCGCGACCAAGTCGGTGCGCTGCCGCGCCCTCATCGACCGGGCGCTGGACACCTCGGGGTTCGCCGGCGCGATGGCGTTCACCCTGCCCGAGGCCCTGGTGCTCGCGCGGGACATCGACGACGTCCTGATGGGCTACCCGACGGTGTCGCGCGAGGCCTTGGCGACGCTCGCAGCGGACCCGGCCCTGGCCGCACGTGTCACGCTGATGGTCGACTCCGTCGACCAGCTGGACCTGGTGGACGACGTCGTCTCGCCCTCGCAGCGAGCCTCCCTGCGGATCTGCCTCGACCTCGACGCCTCCCTGCGCGCCCTCGGCGGACGTCTGCACCTCGGGCCCCGGCGCTCCCCGGTGCACGACGTGCCCGGGGCAGTCGCGCTGGCCCGCGAGGTCGCGGGGCGGCCCGGCTTCGAGCTGGTCGGGCTGATGGCGTACGAAGGGCAGGTCGCCGGGCAGGTCGACGTACCGCTGGGCAAGGGCTGGGCCGCACCCGCCATCGGCGTGATGAAGAGCTTGTCCGTGCGGCAGCTCGCGTCCCGGCGTGCCGCCGTCGTCGCCGCGGTGCGCGAGGTCGCCGACCTCGAGTTCGTGAACGGTGGCGGCACCGGCAGCATCGAGACCACGGTCGCCGAGGACTGCGTCACCGAGGTGGCCGCAGGCTCGGGCCTCTTCGCCCCCGCGCTCTTCGACCGGTACAAGAGCTTCACCCCGACGCCCGCGGCGTTCTTCGCGCTCGACGTGACCCGGCTCCCCGCGCCGGGCGTCGCCACCGTGGCCGGTGGCGGGTGGATCGCCTCCGGCCCTGCCGGGGCGGACCGGCTCCCCCTGCCGACGTACCCCGCCGGCCTCTCGCTGGTATCGATCGAGGGGGCGGGCGAGGTGCAGACGCCGCTGACCGGAGCCGGCGAGCTGCGCGTCGGTGACCGGGTCTGGTTCCGGCACGCCAAGGCCGGCGAGCTCTGCGAGCATGTCGACGAGCTGCAGCTGGTCAGCGGCAGCGAGGTCACCGCCGCCGTGCCGACGTACCGCGGCGAGAGACTCAGCTGACGTCGGTCTTCAGCAACCCGGCCTGACCCCGCAGGAAGTGCGGCAGCAACCAGCCGGAGAGTGCAGCCCAGGAGGCGAGGAACACGACCTGACCTTCGCGACGGTCGACGTGGAAGGGTGCCCGCGCACTCGAGCACAGCGTCGACTTGCCGAGACGGTGGCGGGCGTAGTTGAGGCCCATCGTCCCCGTGAGTGCGAGCCAGACCGGCATCGGGAACCTCCTTGACGGGTGCTCCACCCGTACCCGCCCGGCACCACGGTCATGCCCCAGCCCTGCGGCATACTGCCGTTATGGGTGACAAGCCGTTCGACGAGGATCCGGGTCCGTCGCTGGAGCTTCCCAAGGTCTTCGGCCGCAAGAAGAAGGAGCCGCGGGCCGCCACGGCGGCCAAGGAGGTCAAGCCGACCAAGGCCGCACGGCCGCCGCGGGCGCCCAAGCCCGGCAAGGAACCCCAGCCCGTCACCACCGTGGACGAGGACCGCGAGTTCAAGCTGCCCCCCGTGCCCGGCCGCGTCGCCGCCCTGGTGACCGGACTGCTCGTCGGCGTCCTCGGCACGCTGCTCACCTGGGGCTCGCTCGAGGCCTGCGAGCAGGTGAAGGGCACCGACTCCTGCGGCGGAGCCGGCTTCTTCGTCCTCATCGTCATCCTGCTGCTGATGATCCTGGCCGGGGGTGCACTGTTGGCCGCCTGGGACGTCAGCGAGCCACGAAGCACCAGCGCGCTCGGGGTCGGCATCGTGTGCATCCTCGTCCTGCTCCTGCTGATGGAGGAGCTGTTCGACGCGTGGATGTTCGCGGTCGTGCCGGTGATCTGCGCGCTCGCGTACTACGCCGCCCACTGGGTGACGACCGCGTTGGTCGACGAGCCCGAGCCGGACGAGGAGCAGTCAGCACACGACGTGCGGTGACTCAGCCCTTCGCGGCGGCCACCAGCTCGGCGATCTGCACGGTGTTCAGGGCCGCACCCTTGCGCAGGTTGTCGTTGCTGATGAAGAGCGCGAGCCCGCGGTCGTCGTCGACACTGCTGTCCTGACGGATGCGGCCGACGTACGACGGGTCCTGGCCGGCCGCCTGCAGCGGGTTCGGGATGTCGGTGACCACGACCCCGGGTGCCTCACCGAGCAGCTCGATGGCGCGCTTGGCCGACAGCGGACGCGCGAACTCCACGTTGATCGACAGCGAGTGACCGCTGAAGACCGGGACGCGGACGCAGGTGCCGCTGACCCGCAGCTCGGGGATGCCCAGGATCTTGCGCGACTCGTTGCGCAGCTTCTGCTCCTCGTCGGTCTCGTCGGTGCCGTCGTCGACGATCGACCCTGCAAGCGGGAGCACGTTGTAGGCGATGGGTCGCGCGTACTTGTTCGGCTCCGGCAGGGGCTGGTCACCGACGCCGAAGGCGAGAGCGGCCGGGTCGGCGTACGCACCGATCTGGCCGGCGAGCTCCTGCACGCCGGCGACGCCGGATCCGGAGACCGCCTGGTAGGTGCTGGCGATCAGCCGCACCAGGCCGGCCTCGTCGTGCAGCGGCTTGAGGACCGGCATCGCGGCCATCGTGGTGCAGTTCGGGTTGGCGATGATCCCCTTGCGGCCCGGACCGGCAAGCCCAGCGTGGATCGCCTGAGGGTTCACCTCCGAGACCACGAGCGGCACGTCGGGGTCGAGCCGCCAGGCGGACGAGTTGTCCACGACCGTCACGCCCGCCTCGGCGAACTTCGGGGCGAGGCGCTTGCTGGTCGCACCGCCCGCCGAGAAGAGCGCGATGTCGAGCCCTGTCGGGTCCGCGACGTCGGCGTCCTCGACGACGATCTCGCGGTCACCCCACGTAATGGTCGAGCCTGCGGACCGCGCGGACGCGAAGAACCGGACGTCGCCCACCGGGAAGTTCCGCTCGAGGAGGATGTCGCGCATGACGGCGCCGACCTGGCCGGTCGCGCCGACGATGCCGATGTTGACGCTCATCTGCCCGTGCCTCCGTAGACGACGGCCTCGACCTGGTCGGAGTCGAGGTCGAAGGCGGTGTGCGTCGCCTGCACGGCGGCGTCGACCTGCGACTCGTCCACGATCACGGAGATCCGGATCTCCGAGGTCGAGATCATCTCGATGTTGACCCCGGCGCTCGCCAGCGCCGAGAAGAACTTGGCGGTGACGCCCGGGTGGGACCGCATGCCCGCACCGATCAGCGACACCTTGCCGATCTGGTCGTCGAAGATCAGCGAGTCGAAGCCCACCGCGTCCTTGAGCTTGGTCAGTGCCGTCATCGCCCGCTGGCCGTCGTCGCGCGGGAGCGTGAACGAGATGTCGGTGCGGTTGGTGGCCGCCGCCGAGATGTTCTGCACGATCATGTCGAGGTTCACGCCCGTGTCGGCGAGCGCCTCGAAGATGCGCGCCGCCTCGCCGACCTTGTCCGGAACGCCCACGACGGTCACCTTGGCCTCGCTGCGGTCGTGGGCGACTCCGGCGATGATGGCCTGTTCCATGCTTGCTTCTCCGTCGTTGGGGTTGGTCTCGCTGATCCAGGTGCCGTTCAGGGTGCTGAACGACGACCTGACGTGGATGGGCATGCCGTAGCGGCGGGCGTACTCGACGCAGCGCAGGTGCAGGATCTTCGCCCCGCACGCCGCCATCTCGAGCATCTCCTCGTAGGAGACCCAGTCTCGCTTCTGCGCCGAGGGGACGATGCGCGGGTCGGCGGTGAAGACGCCGTCGACGTCGCTGTAGATCTCGCAGACGTCGGCGCGCAGCGCCGCGGCGAGCGCGACGGCCGTGGTGTCGGACCCGCCCCGACCCAGGGTGGTGATGTCCTTGGTGTCCTGGCTGACGCCCTGGAAGCCGGCGACGATCGCGATCGCACCTTCCTGGATGGCAGCCTGGATGCGGCCCGGAGTCACGTCGATGATCTTGGCCTTGCCGTGGGTGCCGTCGGTGATGACGCCTGCCTGGCTGCCCGTGAACGAGCGGGCCTCGAAGCCGAGGTTGGCGACCGCCATGGCGAGCAGCGCCATCGAGATGCGCTCGCCCGCGGTGAGGAGCATGTCGAGCTCACGGGGAGCCGGGATCGGCGAGACCTGCTCGGCGAGGTCGATCAGCTCGTCAGTCGTGTCCCCCATCGCCGAGACCACGACGACGACGTCGTTGCCGGCCTTCTTCGCGGCGATGATCCGCTGGGCGACGCGCTTGATCCCGTCGGCATCGGCGACGGAGGACCCGCCGTACTTCTGCACGACAATGCCCACGGAGCAGCTCCTCGATTCGGGGTTTCGACGCACCGAATTCTACGGGCTGAGTCGTCCGCTCCCGACCAATTAATGCCGGAGCGAGACCGTGCGGGTGACCTCTGAAACCGGAAGATCTCCTGTTTCATCGACTTCCGTGACCGGTTCGACAGAAGATTTGCGGAATCAGGCTGAACCCAGCATCTCCTCGGCTGCCTCGACCTGGTCGGCCTCCGAGGCGAAGTCGGAGTCGAGCCGGTCGTGCGACACGATCGACTGCAGCGCACGCAGCACGGCGCTCGCCTCCCCGCCCCAGGTGGAGACGTAGGAGAACTGCCACCACCACAGTGCTTCGTCGACCCGACCATCGCGGTAGTGCCGCAGGCCGTGCGCCAGCGCCGACGCGATGCTGGTCAGGTCGTCGCTGAGCAGGCTGGAGACCAGCTCCGGCGGGTCGACGTACGGGTCGAAGACCTCCGTGTAGGCGTCGACCGGCTCGAGCAGGACGGCGAGTCTCAGGCGGAGGTCGTCGAGGTCGGGATCGGGTCCGGGGTCGGGTTCGTACTCCTCCGAGGGCTGGAAGTCCTCGTGGACGCCGAGGCGACCCCCGGCGAGCAGCACCTGGCTCACCTCGAGCAGCAGCAGCGAGATCGAGCTGCCCGGCTCCTCCCCGCGCGCGATCGCGCGGAGGGCCAGCAGGAACGACTCCACCTGGTCGGCGATCTGCTGGGCGAAGTCCTCGAGGTCGCTCTCGAGCGCCTCAACGGCCCCCCTCATTGCCTCAGGGGTCTCACTCATCGACGGCCCTCCGTCCCTCGAACGCTCTTCCCAAGGTGACCTCGTCGGCGTACTCGAGGTCACCGCCTACCGGCAGTCCACTCGCAAGTCGCGTCACGCGCAAGCCCATGGGGCGGAGCGTGCGGGTGAGGTACGTCGCCGTGGCCTCGCCCTCGAGGTTCGGGTCGGTCGCGAGGATCACTTCGGTGACCACCCCGTCGGCGAGCCGCGTCAGCAGCTCGCGGATCCGCAGCTGGTCCGGGCCGATGCCCTCGATCGGCGAGATCGCACCGCCGAGGACGTGGTAGCGGCCCTTGAACTCCCGCGTCCGCTCGATCGCGACGACGTCCTTGGACTCCTCCACCACGCAGATCGACGTCGGGTCCCGGCGCGGGTCCCGGCAGATCCGGCAGGTCTCCTCCTCGGAGACGTTGCCGCACACCGCGCAGAACCGGACCTTGTCCTTGACCTCGACCAGCACCGCCGCCAGACGCTTCACGTCGACCGGGTCGGACTGGAGGAGGTGGAACGCGATCCGCTGCGCCGACTTGGGACCCACACCCGGCAGCCTGCCGAGCTCGTCGATCAGGTCCTGGACGATGCCTTCGTACATCCGTGGCCTTTCAGAACCCCGCGGGGAGCCCGCCGAGGCCACCACCCAGGCCGCCCCCCAGACCGCCGGCGAGCGGGCCGAGCTTCTCGGCGGCCACGGCGTCGGCCTTGGCCTTGGCGTCGCGGTAGGCCGCGACGATGAGGTCCTCGAGGTCCTCGGTGTCGTCGGGGTCGAACGACCCGCGGCGGATCTGGACCCGGACCACCTCGCCGGTGCCGTTGACCGTCACGGTCACGAGACCGTCGCCGACGGTGCCGTCGATCTCCGCGCTGGCCAGCTCCTCAGAGGCCGCCATCATCTGGCTCTGCATCTGCTGCGCCTGCTCCAGCAGGGCGTTCATGTCGAAGCCGCCTGCGAACGGGTTCTCTGTCATTGCGTCCTCGCTTCTCTTACGGCACTGGCTAGTCGTGGTGGCTGATCTCTTCGATGACGCTCGCACCGAGCTCCCGCTGCAGCAGCTCGGCGCCGGCCAGGGCGTTGTCGTCCGCATCCGGGTCGTCGGGGTCCGCGTCGGCGTCCGAGACCGTCGGCTCGGCCTTCGGCGGCGCCCCCGCCTGGCGAGTCTCCTGGATCGCCTCGCGAGCTGTCTGCACGGCCTCCGCGGTGGGCGGTGCCGGCGCTGCCTCCACCGGCGCCACGGCCGGCTTGGTGACCTTGGGCTGCGGCTCGCCCGGCTGGGCGGACGGGTCGACGATCGCCTCGATCCGCCACGCCTGCCCGATCTGGTCGATCAGGACCTGGCGCAGGATCTCGTCGTTTCCCCCGCTGAGGAAGGACTGGTGCGCTCCGGGGTTGTTGAAGCCGACCGTCAGCGTCTGGTCGTCGACGTCGACCACCTGGGCGTGCTGGCTGAGCAGGATCCAGGTCATCCGGCGGCGGTGCTTCACGGCCTCGACGACGTCCGGCCACAGCCGGCGTACGTCGGTGACGCCGAGGCCACCGGCGCCGGTAGTCGACTCGGCGGGTGCGGGAGCCGGTGGGGCGGCGGGTGCGGAGGTCTGCGCGGGTGCCGGGGCCGCTTCCGGGGCGGGTTCCGGGGCCGCTTGCGGGGCGGCCTCCGGCGGCGGTGAGGCGGCAACAGGCGCGGCGGGCGCGGCCGGCGGGGCGGGTGCGGCGGGAGCGGCGGGCGCGGGCGCGGCGCCCGCGATGCTCATCCGCTTCTCGAGCCGGTCGAGTCGCGCCATCACGCCGTCCGAGGTGTCGTCCGCGCCCGGCAGGAGCACGCGTGCGCAGATCAGCTCGAGGAGCAGTCGCGGCGCAGTCGCACCCTTGAGGTCGGTGAGACCTTCGGCGACGAGGTCCGCCGCCCGCGAGAGGTCGCTGCGTCCGAAACGGGCGGCCTGGGCGACGAGACGCTCCGCCTGGTCCTCGGGCACGTCGACGAGCCCGGACACCGTGGCGTCGGGCACGGCCGCGATGACGACCAGGTCGCGCAGCCGGCGCAGGAGGTCTTCGGTGAAGCGGCGTGGGTCCTGACCGGTCTCGATGACCTTGTCGACGACGCCGAAGACCGAGCGGCCGTCGCTCGCGGCGAACGCATCGACGATCTCGTCGAGGAGGGTGTCGGGTGTGAAGCCCAGGAGACCGGTGGTGAGCTCGTAGCTGACTCCCGCCTCACCGGCGCCGCCGATCAGCTGGTCGAGGACCGAGAGGGTGTCACGCGCTGAGCCGCCGCCCGCGCGCACGACGAGCGGCAGAGCCGCCGGCTCGATCTTCACGCCCTCCTGGTCGCAGAGGTCCTGCAGGTACGTCGACAACGTGCGCGGTGGGATCAGCCGGAAGGGGTAGTGGTGCGTGCGGGAGCGGATCGTGCCGATGACCTTCTCGGGCTCGGTCGTCGCGAAGATGAACTTGAGGTGCGGCGGCGGCTCCTCCACCAGCTTCAGCAGAGCGTTGAAGCCCTGCGTGGTCACCATGTGGGCCTCGTCGATGATGTAGACCTTGTAGCGGCTCGCCACCGGAGCGAAGAACGCCCGCTCGCGCAGGTCGCGGGCGTCGTCGACACCTCCGTGCGAGGCTGCGTCGATCTCGATCACGTCGACCGACCCGGGGCCGCCGCGCGCGAGGTCCGTGCAGGACCGGCAGGTGCCGCAGGGCTCGTCGGTGGGGCCGGTCTCGCAGTTGAGCGCGCGGGCCAGGATGCGGGCGCTCGTCGTCTTGCCGCAGCCGCGCGGACCGGAGAAGAGGTAGGCGTGGTTGACCCGGTTGTTGCGCAGCGCCGCCCGCAGGGGCTCCGTGACGTGGTCCTGGCCGATCACCTCGGCGAACGTCTCGGGCCGGTAGCGGCGGTACAGCGCGAGGGGTGCGTCCACGCCATGCACCTTATGCCCCGGCCCCGACAATCCCTAGGCCGCATAGGCTGCCTGGGTGCTGCTCTGTCACGCCTGCCACAACGAGCCCGAGCTGGTGGCCGACTGCCACCCCTGTCGGGGCACCGGGCGCGCCACGAGCGTCCCCCTCTGCGAGGAGCCGTGGAACGAGGTCGTCCCCGGCTTGTGGATGGGCGGGACCGACGTTCGCAACGGGTCGCTGACCGCCGGAGTGGTGACGGACCAGTTCGAGTCGGTCTTCAGCTTCAGCGGCGCCACGGAGTACGGCCCCGACCCCCAGGTGGCCCACACGGTCTTCCGCTTCGCGGACGCGGGCCTCGACTACTTCCTCGAGCAGAAGCTCGACGAGCTGTCCGACCAGGTCGCCGCCGAGCTCGAGGCCGGGCGCAAGGTCCTGGTCCGCTGCACGGGCGGCCTCAACCGCTCCGGGATCGTCATCGCCCTGGCGCTGATCAAGCAGGGCCGTACGCCGGACGAGGCGATCGAGCTGGTGCGGGCGGCTCGAGGTCCGTACGCCCTCTGCAACGGCGCCTTCGTGAAGCACCTCAAGTCGAGGGCCAGACAAGACGAAGGCCCCCCACGCACCCGGTAGAGCTCACCTGCCCTTGCTGCCTTCCGGCCCTGGGGGAGTTCAGCGAGATACCGCCGCATGGGGGGTTGCCGAGAGTCTAGGCCAGCGGGCGGAAGGCCCCCAACTCGGGTGGATTTCTTCGGCTGATCGGCGGCCGGTATTCTCTCCGGCGGAGGATTCGCCTAGTGGCCTATGGCGCTCGCTTGGAAAGCGGGTTGGGTGCAAGCCCTCAGGGGTTCGAATCCCCTATCCTCCGCCGATCGGATGGCGTCGCGCTCAGCGCGGCGCCGTTCGTTTGTGCCACCTACTCGTCTCCGGGCTGACCCAGTCCTGCGTCCCTCGCGCGGAGGGCAGCGCTGGTGCGGTCCGGGACCTGCAGCTTCTGCAGGACTGCCGACACGTGGTTGCGCACCGTCTTCTCTGCCATGCCCAGCCGGTCGGCGATCGCCCGGTTGCGCAGCCCGTGGGCCATCAGGTCGAGGACGTCGCGCTCGCGGTCGGTCAGCTCGGGGAAGGCCTTGGCGGCGTACTCCGTGGAGGTGCCGGCGAAGAAGTCGATGATGCGGTTGGCCACCTCCTTGCCGTAGACGCCGTCGCCACTCGCCACGGTCTCGACCGCGCGCAGGACGTCCTGGCCGTCCGACCCCTTGATGAGGTAGCCACGGGCGCCCGCCCTCAGTGCCGCGAACACCATCTCGTCGTCGGCGTGCATCGTGAGCACCAGGACCCGGACGTCGGGATGCAGGGTCCGCAGCCGACCGATCGCCTCCACTCCGCCGCCGCCGGGCATGGCGAGGTCGGTGAGTACGACGTCCGGACGCTGCTCCGCCACGACGCGGAGGAGCTGGTGGCCGTCCGCAGCCTCACCGACGAGCTCGATGGTGTCGGAGGACTCCACGACGGCCGAGATGCCGTAGCGGACCATCGGGTGGTCGTCGGCGACGACGAGCCTGATCATGCTGACCTCAGGGGCAGCTCGGCCCTGACCCGGGTGCCGAGCCCGCTCCCCGCCGAGGTGATCGACAGCCTGCCACCCAGTCGCGTCGCACGTTCCTCCATCGAGCCCACCCCGACCCCACCTTCTCGGGGGCCCGTGTAGCCGATCCCGTCGTCGGTGATCTCCAGCACGAGGACATCGCCGACGAGCACGAGGTGCACCTCCGCCGACGAGGCGTGTGCATGCCGGACCACGTTGGCGATGGCCTCCTCGGCGATGCGGAAGGCGGCCGTGGCCACCGTCGGGGGCAGGCCTGGCAGGGCCTGAGGCGCAGAGACCTCCAGCGCGAGGGTTCCCGCGTCGCGGACCCGCTCGGCTCGTCGACGCAGCGCTGTGGCCAGGTCGGCACCGTCGAGGGCACCGGGCCTCAGGTCGTCGATGATCCTCCGCGTCTCGTCCAGGGAGGAAGCCACCTCGCTGCGCAGGCGAGCCACCATGGGGCTCTGCTTCTCGGAGACGTTCGGCGCGAGCGCGTCGAGGCCGAGCCCGATCCCGGTCAGCGCGGGGCCGAGCCCGTCATGCAGCTCCTGGCGCAGCCGCCCTCGCTCGGCCTGCGTGGCCGCGACCGCGCGTACCTTCTCCTCGCGCAGCTCCTCGGCGAGGCGCACCGCGTGAAGGACCGCGGCGAGCAGCGGAGCCATCGCCTCCGCGATCCGGCGGTCCGCGGCCGTCAGGCGGGCTCGGCCGTTCCTGTGGCCGAGGGAGAGGACGCCCAGCTCCCGTCCTGCGAACGCCAGCGGCACCTCGACCGGGTCCGGCGGCAGCGTGCCGACGACGGCCGTGAACTCGCCCTCGATGCCCACGCCCTCCACGCCCAGCGCCTCACGCAGCCGGGTCAGCACGTCCGGCAGGGAGCGGCCGTCGACCGCTTCGCCCATGGGGACCCCCAGCCGGTTCAACGTGGCGAAGGGGTCGTGCCGGTCACCGGTGAGCAGCGTGACCTCGATCCCGAGCGCGCCGTGCCGAACGACTCCAACAGCGATCGCGACCATGATGGAGAAGTAGGCCAAGGAGCCCAGTCGCTCGTCGGGCCCGAACATGATGACGAGCACCGCCGCGAGGGCGGCGGCGAGGAGCAGCAGGAGCGCACCCCGCTCCTTGCCGTCCCCTCGCCGGATCCTTCTGACTGCGTCGCCGGCGGCGAGCAGCGTCGCCAGGAAGCACAGGAGCAGGCCCGCCGCGAAGATCGACCCCCCGACCCACTCGGGGAGGGTGATCACCGACTCCCCGTTCTTCACCACGTCCTGCACGCCCTGTGGGCTGACGGAGTAGCCCAGCGCGCCGCCTGCGAACCCCAGCACGGCGACCCGCTCGAAACGCCGAGGCCACCGTCCCGCCAGGGCACCCGTGGGGTAGCGCAGCAGTACGACGGTCGCCGGGATGAACACCGAGGGAATCCAGAGCCCGGCGCCGAGGGCAGCCGCCAGCGCTCCCGCCGGAAGGCGGTCGTCGAGGACCAGCGCTCGCGCCCCGTAGGCCTGGAGGAGCATGCAGGTCGCCAGGGAGACCCCCGAGACCGAGATCAGCCACCCGATCGGGTTGCGCGGCCGCAGCCACACGAGCGCGGTGCCGACGGCGACCGTGGCCACCGAGCCCAAAGCGTCGCTGACGTCGGGTGCAAGGGGGTAGGTCAGCTGTGGCTGGTCGTCGACTCCGCGCAGAACGAGGAGGTAGGCGACGTTCATGACGACGACGAGGCCGAACGCGACCAGCGAGAGCTGCTGCAGCCCTCGGTCGGTGCGGATCCCCATGGACCGAGTGTGCCCTCTCGGGTCCCGGACCGCATGGCTCTGCTGTCCCGATCCCACCGGGAAGAACTCCGGGGTGCGCGGGACACCTGGACCTGACGGCCGGGGCCGCGCTCGCGATGTGCTGGAGGACATCCGGTGGCGTCGCCACCCAGAGCCGAGGAGAACCCATGTCCACGAGCACGACCACCAGCACGACCCGCCCGACCGTGCTGCAGAACTGGCAGCCCTTCGCAGCCATCTCGTCGGGCCTCGCTGCAGTCCTCACCGCCATCGGGACCTTCTGGTCGCCGCTGGCCGACTACGAGGCGACGCGCTCGATCAACGATTTCTACAGCTGGCTGATCGTGCTGGCGATGATCGCCGTGGGCGTTGCCGTGGTCTTCGGGGTGGTGGTGCGGCGAGCCACGTCCGCGAACGCCGCGAAGCGAGCGGTGGTCCTCTCGGTCCTGGCGGTGCTGTCCGTCGTGGTCTTCTGGACCGGCCTGCCCCTCGTGTTCGCCGGCGGAGCGGTGTGCTGCGCACTCGTCGAGCCTCGGCGGATGCCCTCGCGCATCGCGCTCGCCCTGGCCGCGCTGGTCGCGGCCGCGGCGGTCTGGGCAGCGCTAGCCGGCTAGAGCGCGGAGCAGGTCCGCGACCGCCGCCTCGTCACCCTCGACCGTGATCTGTCCCGCCATCGCCGCGTCGATCGCCGAGATGCGGCCGGATCCGACAGCTGCCACGGTGACCGCGTCGAGGGTGACCGTCGCGTCGACCGGCCGGCTGCCGTCGCCGAGCTCGACGGTGGCACGGCCGTCACGCACCCGGAAGTACGCCGGCCGCCCCTCGACGACGATCTTGTACGTGCCGTCGATTCCTTCCAGTGCAGCGGGGTCGGCCTGCTGGGTGAAGGGGAGAAGAGCCCAGTGCGGCCGGATCTGCGTGTGCGGACCGAGCTCGTGCGGAGTTGCGTGACGCAGCCCCCACTTGACCAGCGGCAGCAGGGCTTGACCGAGCTCCTCACCGATCTCGGTCAGCCGGTAGACCGTCGACGCGGCGGGCGGC
The DNA here is from genome assembly GCA_035699605.1 of Nocardioidaceae bacterium. Taxonomy (GTDB): domain Bacteria; phylum Actinomycetota; class Actinomycetes; order Propionibacteriales; family Nocardioidaceae; genus SSC3. The sequence goes on from DASSPN010000022.1 coordinate 30,386, forward strand.
GGGAGGTACTCGCGCGCGCAGATCCCGTCGTCCTCGAGCCGTTTGAGGCGGCTCGCGAGCAGGCTGGTGCCCACCCCGCTCAGCGCGTCGGCGAGATCTGTGTAGCGCTTGGGTCCGGTCATCAGCTCACGGACGACCAGCAGGGTCCAGCGCTCACCGACGAGGTCGAGCGCTCCCGCCAGTCCACAGAACTGGTCGTAGCTCCGGCGCGTCACAGCCTCTCTCCCTCCCGACAGCAACTGCAAAAAGCGATAGTAGACACTTCTGAATCTTATGTCTACGCTCGACACATGCCCGACACGGCTCCCCATGACGTCTGCATCGTCGGCGCGGGCATCAGTGGCCTGAACGCGCTGGTCGTCGCCTCCGGCTACCTCCCCCGGTCGGGGCGCGCGGTGCTGGTCGACTCCCGACCGCAGGCAGGCGGGATGTGGGTGGACACCTATGACTACGTCCGCCTCCACCAGCCCCACCCGATCTTCACGGCGGGCAACATCAAGTGGCAGCTGGAGGCAGCACCGGCCCACCTCGCCTCGAAGCCCGAGGTGCTCGACCACCTGGGGCACTGCCTCGAGGTCGCCAAGGCGAGGATCGACGTCGACGAGCGGTTCGGCTGGAGCTACGTCGGGCATGCGGAGCGCGACGGTGTGGTCGACGTCGAGCTGCGGGCGCCCGACGGATCGACGCACACGGTCGTCACGCGCCGGCTCGTCAAAGCCTTCGGGCACCAGGTCGAGCCGAACCCCCCGCTGACGACGACGAGCGCGCGAGTCCGGAGCGTGACCCCGGAGACCCTCGACCTGGCAGCGATGCGTGCGGACGACTCCCCCGTGTGGATCGTGGGCGGCGGCAAGACCGCCATGGACACGGCGTACCGGATCATCACCGAGATCCCCGGTCGCGACGTACACCTGCTCGCCGGCCCCGGCACGATCTTCGCCCGGCGCGACACCTTCTTCCCGACCGGCGCGAAGCGGTGGTGGGGCGGCACTCCGATCAACACCATGGCCCAGCAGGTGAACCAGCGCTTCGACGGCACCAACGAGGAGGAGGTGCGTGACTGGTTCCGGTCGACCTACGGCCTCAGTCCGGTCCCGGGTGCCCGGGACTTCTTCAGCGGCTATCTCTCCGAGGCCGAGAACCAGGCCATCACCCGCGGGCTGCGGACGGTCGAGCGCGAGTACTTCGTGGACGCGGTCGACAGGGGTGACAGCGAGGCGGAGGGCGTCGACATCCTCGATCGGAAGGGGACATCACGACACACACCGGCTGGCAGCTGGATCGTCAACTGCACCGGGTCGCTGCTTCGCTCCCACCAACCGTACGAGCCGTACGCCTCGGAGTCGGGCAACGTGCTGTCCCTCCAGATGCGCTCGAGCACCTTCGGGGCCTTCTCCCCTTTCGCCGGCTACTACATGGCTCATCTGATGTTCCGGGACAAGCTGAGGTCTGTCCCGCTGTACGAGCTCGACATCGCAGCTCTCCACGGGAAGGCCGCGCCGGTCGTGATCTATGCCTCGATGGCCCTGACCCTGCACAACCTGAGCCTGATCATCGACGCGTTGCCGAAGAAGGTGCTCATGCAGTGCGGCCTCGACTACAACCTCTGGTACCCCATCCCTCGGCAGCTCGCCGGGGTCACCAAGATCCTGGCCACCCACCACCGCACCCGCGCCCGCGCCCGGAGCACGCTGGACACGCTCGCCGTCCGGTTCGACGTGAGGAGCGGGGCTCTCCCCGTCGCTTGAAACTTCAAGAGTTATCCCTCATACTTACTTGAGACTTCAAGTTTGAGGGGACACTCACGATGACCGACTCGTTGGCTGCGACAGCCGCAGCCGTCCGCACGCAGGTCGACGTACCGCTGCGGTTCGCTGACGGTTTCGCCACGACCGCCCGGGTCTTCACCTTCGACGGGCTGGTCGACGGGAAGGAGCACCTGCTCCTCGCACTGGGCGACTGGGAGGGCGCCCTGCACCGGCACGGGCGGGCACCGCTCGTCCGTCCCCACAGCGAGTGCCTCACCGGGGACGTGTTCGGCTCCGAGCGCTGCGACTGCGGTCCGCAGCTGCGGGAGGCCGTGGAGCGCATCGCGAACGAGGGCGGCTTCCTGCTCTACCTCCGGCAGGAGGGCCGTGGGATCGGGCTCTACGCGAAGCTCGACGCCTACGCGCTGCAAGACCTCGGCCTCGACACCTACCAGGCGAACGTCGCCCTCGGGCACGGCGAGGACGAGCGCGACTACACCGCGGCGGCCCAGATGCTGCAGGCGGTCGGCGCGGGTCGGATCCGGCTGTTGAGCAACAACCCCGACAAGGCCACGCAGCTCGACGTCCTCGGCATCGCGGTCGAGGAGCAGGTGGCCACGGGCGTGCACCTGTCCGAGGCCAACGCCCGCTACCTCCTGGCGAAGCGCGACCACACCGCCCACACGCTCGCCCTCACCCCCGACCTGACACCGGACCTCAGCGCTGCCTGACGCGGCAGACACCGACAGCAGACCCAAGGAGAATCACCATGGCTCGCATCCACGTCCTCGGCGGCACCGGACACGGCGGAGCGGCGGTCGTCCGCGAAGCGGTCCGTCGCGGCCACACCGTCACGGCGTACAGCCGCAACCTCCCGACCGAGCCGGTCGACGGTGCGACGTACATCCAGGGGTCGCTGGTCGACCCCGACGTCCTCGCGGCCTCGGTGCTCGACGCCGACGTCGTCTTCGAGGCGCTGTCCCCTCGCGGTGACATGGCCGACCGGCTCGCCGACGTGCGTGACCAGCTGATCAAGCTCGCGGACCTGACCGGTGTGCGGCTCGGCGTGCTCGGTGGCGCGTCGTCCGTGCGAGTCTCGGCGGACGGTCCGCGGCTGTTCGACGTCCACGAGGTGCCGGCCGAGGTGCTCCCCGAGATCCAGGCCGGCATCGATCTCCTCGACGCGCTGCAGAACGCACCCGCATCGCTGGACTGGTTCTACGTGAGCCCTGCGCAGGAGTTCGGCTCGTGGTTCCCGGAGATCGTCACGGGCGAGTACCGCGTCAACGACGGGGTCCTGCTGACGGACGAGAGCGGTCGCTCCTACATCTCCGCCGCCGACCTGGCACTCGCCGTGCTCGACGAGATCGAGCAGCCGCGTTACGTCCGCCGACGCCTGCACGTCGCCCACTGAGCCGGCACGCGGACCGGCAGACGGTCCGCCCGACGGTGTTCGGCTAGCGCAGGTGGTCGGTCAGTGCACCGTCGTCGCCGAAGAGCTCGGCACGCCAGTGCTCGATGAGCTCGGTCGCGTCCCAGTCATCGGGGTGGAACCCCTTCTTGGTGTAGCTGCGGATGCGGCCGATGACGTCGCGCGCCAGGAACGGTGAGTGCCGCAGCGCGAGGAGGCTGCGGACCAGGGTCCTCGGGCGGTACGTCGCGCGGTCGCGCAGCATCGACAGGGCGGTGTGCCCGATCACCTCGGCCAGGAAGATCACCGTCACCGACCGCATGATCCAGATCCGGAGCCACTCCGGCCCGCCGGCGGCGCGGTAGACGTCGAACGCCACGGCCTTGTGCTCGGACTCCTCGAGCGCGTGCCAGAGGAGAAGGGAGCGCACCTCGGTGTCACCCAGGAGCCGCTGCGCCTCCGGCTTGGCAAGGAGGCACTCGGCCAACGTGGCGGTGTAGTGCTCGAGGGCGGCGGTGACAGCGAGCCTGCGCAACGGCGAGTCGAAGCGTTCGGAGAGACCGAGCAGCCGCTTCACGTGCCGGTCCACCGTGAGGCTGCGGTAGCCCATCGCGGCGAGTCGCTCGTTGAGCTCGCGGTGCTCGCGCCCGTGGGTCACCTCCTGGCCGATGAAGCCGGCAACCTGCTGGAGGAGCTCGGGGTCCTTCACCGTGTCGCGTCGATCGCGAACCGCGCGGACGAAGTAGTCCTCCCCCTCGGGGAACATCCCCGACAGAACCGCGACCACATGGCTCATCACCAGGTCACCGTCGACGTAGTGCTGACGCAGTGCCCCCGTCGGGTACGAGAAGGCGATGCGCCGCACCCGCACGTCGCGGTGCGGCACGGGGTCGTGAGACACGGTCATGGGGCGATGATGCCAAGCGGACCAGCCGTTGTCAGGAGGAGAGCCGGCGTACCGCCAGGAGGGCCACGTCGTCCTCGTCGTCCGGGGCCACGGTCACGAGCTTCGCCAGCGCGTCGGACAGGGACACGTCGCAGACCGCCGCCCGCGCCTCCTGCAGCAGCCTGCCCTTGCCGATCTCGAGGTCTTCGGTGCGACGCTCCACCAGCCCGTCGGTGAAGAGGATCAGGGCGTCGCCCTCGGCGAAACGGGTCGTGACCACGGGACGTTCACGCGGCGTGATCCCGAGGATCATGCCGCGCGCCTCGTCGAGGAACTCGGCCTCACCGGTCGCCCGGACCACAAGGGGGGCCGGATGGCCCGCGGACGTGACGGCGAGCGTGCCGGTGGACCGATCGCACAGGGCGTAGGCGAGGGTGACGAGCTGGTCGGTCGGAAACTGCTCGTAGAGCCTGTCCAGGCCGGCCATCACCGCGGCGGGGTCGGGGTCGATCGCGACCAGGGTCCGCACCCCCGACCGGACCTCGGCCATGGCACTCGCCGCAGGGATGCCCCGCCCCATCACGTCTCCCACCACCACGGCCAGCCGGTCCGCGTCGACGGCGACCACCTCGTAGAAGTCACCTCCCACCCGCATCCCCCCTGCCGCTCGGTAGATGCCGGCCAGCTCCCATCCGGCCAGCCGGGCCGGGAGATCCGCCGGCCGCACGGCGTCCTGGAGCAGCTCCGAGACCGTGCGCAGCTCGCTCATCAGCTGAGAGTTCTCGATCGCGATGCCGGCGCGCCGCGCCAGGTCCTCACCGAAGGCGACGTCGGCCTGCGTGAATCGTCGACCCCCCTCACCGCTCACCCAGGAGAGGGTGCCGACCACGCGGCCGCGCGCTCGCAGCGGGACCACCAGCCCGCTCGTGAAGCCCAGCGCGCGGAGCATCTGGAGCTCCTCGTCGTTGCGGGCGGCGGCAACGAGCTGGTCGTCGGTGACCTGCGGCGTGAGGAGGCTCTGGCCGGTGCGGAGCACTTCGTACGACCCGCGCGGGGACTGCGGGTCCGGCGGATACCTTCGCAGCAGGTCGTCGACGATGGCGAGCTTGGACCGGTCCGTGTGCGCCACCGCGAGGTGCCGCAGGACCCCGCCCTCCTCGAGGCTGACCGAGGCCCAGTCGGCGAACTCCGGCACGGCCAGCCACGCGATTCGCGCAAGCGTCTCCTCGTAGTCGAGGGACGAGGCGAGCTCCGCGCTCGCTGCGGCCAGGAAGCGGAGCTTCAGGGCCTGGTCCTCCGCGTCTGCCTCGGCGCGGATCCGTTCCACGGCCTGCGCGCATGTGTCCCCCAGGAGCCGGAAGAAGGTGAGCTCCGCAGGACCGAACGACTTCTTGTACGGGAACGACAACCCCACCACGCCGACGCGCCGGGTGCCCGCCTTGAGCGGCACGCAGAGCATCGACCTCTCGCCCTCCGCGGCCAGCCCCAGTCCTGGGAACCGATCGACGATCTGGTCCCGCCCCACCAGCAGGACGATCTCGCCTGTGAGCGCGGCCGCCCCCGCCGGCGTCGTCTCGTCCGCAGGGAAGGTGGCGAACTGGGCCGCAGCGTTCGGCGTGCCGCCGCGGATCCCGACCAGGGCCAGGGTGTCGTCGTCGACACAGAGCGACAGTGAGGCTGTCGTTGCCCCGGCGGCGTCGGCCATGTGCTGGACGACGAGCTCGGTCACGTCCGAGAGGTCAGCGGCGTACAGCAGATCCGCGGTGACCCGGGCGAGGCGGCCGAGCCGCTCGGCGAGGTCCTCCAGCTCGTCACCAGCGTCCGGCTTCTGGACGACGACGAGAGCGCGCGGCACCCCGCCGTCGCCGCGCACTCCGGTGACGTCGACACGCACGGCGTCCGCACCGATCGCGGGGAAGTGCAGCCGGCCGGTCCAGACGTGACCCTCCACGGCGAACCCGAGGACCTCGTGGAACCCGCCGCGCTCGGTGGCGTCGAGGAACGTGCCGGCGAAAGGCTGACCGCGGACATCCCCGGTGGCGTGCAGCAGGTCGGCCATCGTGTCGTTCATCGCCAGCACGTGCCCGACGTCGTCGAGAAGCGCAGCGGGCTGGCGGAGCGCCGCGAGGAGCCGTTCCATCTCGTCAGCCTCGAGAGTTCGAGGCCCGGATGGCCGCAGCCACGTCCGGGTAGAGGCCCAGGTAGTCGCCCACCTCGGTGACCTCGAGTACGCGCCGCACGTTGTCTCGAGCGGCAGCAAGATGTAGCGATCCCCCGGCGCCCTCGGCCGTGCGGGCCGCACGGATGAGTGCACCGATACAGCTGGAGTCCAGGAAGGTGACCTCGGCGAGGTCGAGCACGACCCGCGCACACAGCTCGGTCGCCGCGTGCTCCAGCTCGCCCCTCAGCCGGTCGCTCGACATGAGGTCGAACTCACCCCTGGCCGCGACCACGGCGACGCCGTCGAGGACGGATACGTCGACACGGGATGCCTGCGCAACCACGGGCGGCCTCCCTTTCGCAGTGGACGGCCTAGACCTCCATCCCAGCATCGGCGGGGACCCGTGTCCATAGACAAGTTTGGTGACGTCCGTGCCGGGGCAGGAGGAGTGGAAGCGCCGACCGTCGAGGAGCTCATGTGACGCCGTCCGGATCGCTGGCAGCCGACGGGACACGCGGCCCGGTCGGCGTGCTCGTCGTGGACGACGACCGCCAGGTGAGGGCGATGCTGGGTGCTGTCCTCGGCCGGGACCCGCGGGTGGAGGTCATCGGCGAGGCGCACGACGGTCTCCAGGCCCTCCGGTGCGCCCAGGAGCTCTCCCCGCAGCTCATGCTGCTCGACATCTCGATGCCGCGCCTGGACGGCATTGCCGTCGCCCGTCGGCTCGGTGCCGTGTCTCCCCGCACCTGCGTGGTGATGTACACCTCGCACGACGACCCCGGTCTTGCCGAGCAGGCGTTGAGGGTGGGCGCGCACGGGGTGGTGAGCAAGGCGCACCCGGTCGAGCGGCTCGTCGACGAGATGCTGGAGATTCTCGCCCGGCACTCCCCGGGCGGGCTCCCGGGTGGCGAGGTGGCGGCCGAGCTCCACCGGAGCGAGGAGCGGTTCCGGCTTCTCGTGGAGGCCGTCGAGGACTACGCCATCTTCATGCTCGACCCGGCCGGCGTGATCGTGAGCTGGAACTCCGGAGCCGAGCGGATCAAGGGCTACTCGGCCAGCGAGATCATCGGGCGCCACTTCCGGGTCTTCTACCCCGAGGACAAGCAGGAGGAGGCCTACCCCGAGTACGAGCTCGTCCAGGCGCTGGCCGACGGACACTTCGAGGAAGAAGGGTGGCGGGTCCGCAAGGACGGCTCCCTCATGTGGGCCAACGTCCTCATCACCGCTGTCCACGACAACGAAGGCCACCACATCGGCTTCGCGAAGGTGACCCGGGACATCACCGAGCGGCGGCTCCAGCAGGAGGAGCGCGAGCGGCGCTCCGCGGAGCTCGCCGTGGCCAACGACCAGCTCGCGCAGGTCGCTCGCGAGCGCACCGACTTCCTCGCCGTGACCGCCCACGAGCTTCGCACCCCCGTGAACGTGATCAGCGGGTCGGCGACGACGCTCAGCAGGTACTGGGACGATCTCGGCAAGGACGAGGCGAACACGCTGCTAGCCACGATCGCCGACAGTGCGGCGCGCCTGAACCGGCTGCTCAACGACCTCCTCACCGCCTCCAAGATCGAGTCCGGCGGGGTGGACCTGAGACTCGCCCCCGTGCCACTGAGGACGCTTCTCGAGGACCGGGTGGCGGCCGCGAGAGTCAGCCACGCCGAGGCTCCTGAGCTGGTCGTCGAGGACGACCTCGTCGTCGAGGCGGACCGGGACCGGCTGGCGCAGGTCATCGACAACCTCGTCCAGAACGCCTACCGCCACGGACGTCCCCCGGTGCGCATCGAGCTGTGCGAGCGCGGCGACAGCGTGGAGATTCTGGTGGCCGATGCCGGCGACGGGGTCCCCGCCGGCTCCGAGCAGCGCATCTTCGACCGGTACGTCACGGGCGGCGCGAGGACGACGGGGCTCGGCCTGTACATCGTCCGCGAGCTCGCCCGCGCGCACCACGGAGATGCCTGGTGGCGCAACGACGACAGCGGCGCAGCCGGGTTCGTGATCCGCCTGCCGCGCTCGCAGCCGACATCCGTGGAGGCGGTGGCTCGTGCGGGGTGACCCAGCTCGCGTCCTCGTGGTCGACGACGTCCCGGAGATGCGCCGGCTCCTCGCCACCGTCCTCAACCTGCGCGGGATGACCGTCGTCGGCGAGGCTGCCGACGGCCGCCAGGCGGTGCGGCTCGCGGACGACCTCCAGCCGGACGTGGTGATCCTCGACCTCGGCCTTCCCGACCTGCAGGGGCAGGACGTGCTCACCGGGATCCGGAACCATGCGCCGCAGGTCCGTGTCGTCGTCTTCTCCGGCCTTCGCCCGTCAGGAGGCGAGCTCGCGAGCAGCGTCGAGGCGTACGTCGGCAAGGAGCAGGACATCGACATCCTGGTCGATGCCGTGGAGTCGGTCGCGCAGCTCGACGTCGAGCTGGTCGTGCACACCTATCCGCGCGTCGTCGACAGCATCGCGCAGGCCCGCGCCGCGACCGCCGAGGTACTCGGCTCGTGGGGCATGGGGAGTCTGGCGGCGGACAGCCTGGTGGTCGTCAGCGAGCTCACCACGAACGCGCTCGTGCATGCCGGCACCGCGTTCGAGCTGCGGCTCTCCCGACACCCCCGTTCGGTGCGGATCGCCGTCCTCGACCACGGCCCCGGCACCCCGGAGCCGCTGGCTCCCTCGACCGTGCGCCCGCACGGGCGTGGCCTGCAGATCGTCGACGCGATGTCCAGCGCCTGGGGCGTCAGCGGACTCAAGAAGGGCACCAAGCTGGTGTGGGCCGAGCTGCCGCTCTCCCCGGAGGTCAGCGCATCGGGGCAACGGACTCCCAGCCGCTGAACCCGCTCGGGTCGTGCCTACCCATCGACGCGTGCTCGAAGAGCCCCCACCCCTCCTGCCCGTCACACGTCGCGCGGGCGACGTGGTCGGAGACGCCCCAGGGGATGCGCGCCCTGATCTCGTCGCTGGCGAGGTCGTAGGTCGAGTACGACGAGAAGCCCTCGCCCATCCACCTCCCGTGGGCCCACTCGGGGTCGCCGCCGTACCCGCAGCCGACGTGCAGCGGCACGAACGAGAGCGTCTCGACGTCGACCACCAGCGGCTTGCCCGCGGGCGTCGTGAGCTCGATGGAGGCGCCACGTGGATGCCGGGTGCCGGGCTCGTAGTCGAACGAGATCCGAGGCCAGCCGAGCTGCTCGACCCGTCCGTCCGCGAACACGCGCGTCGCGTCGTTGAGCGTGCGGTAGCCGTCGGGCGACTCCTGCACGATCAGGATCAGCGCGAAGTCGTCGAACCTCAGCGGGACGTAGAGCCACCACAGGCCGTCCATCGGCCCCGGCCGGCCAGCTGGCTCGGACTCGCCCACCGGCCGGATCCCCCAGGAGCGGTCGCGCGTGCCCAGCCAGACGTCCGGCGAGACGTCGTACGTCGTGCCCGCGACCTGGAGCGTGCCCGCCCAGGAACCCACCTGTGCGAAGCGCTGCGCGTCGAGGATGGGTCGGCCAGTGCCGGTCGAGCTCGGCGACAGCATCAGGTGGCGCTGCTCGAGGACCGCCGGGAAGGATCCCTCCCAGGTCAGGTCGAAGCCGAGGTCGTCGTGCTCGCAGACCACGCGCAGCTTCTCGAGCGGCTCGACCACCTCGATGCGGTAGCCACCCACGCGCTGCTCGGTGGAGCGCTGGTCGAGCGCGTCGGAGAAGCGGACGGTGTGCTGGAGGTCGCCGACGCGAACGGTCGCGTAGGCGTCGACCACCCCGAGGTTCGGGTACGTGCCGAGCCCGGTGACCAGGAAGACGTCGCCGGTGCGGTCGTGCGCGTTCAGGTAGCACCGGTCGTAGAAGTTGCGGTCGCTGCTCGCGACGCGTGCCATGGGCAGCGGCGCCTGGTGGACCGGGTACTCGTCCAGCGCGATGGGCTTCATGCCGCCGGCCCCTCGAGAAGTCGCTCGAGCAGTGCCCGGTGCATCACGTAGTCGTCAGGGTCCTCGGGGGCGGTCTCCTCGCCGAAGTGGATCATCCGGCGCTTCACCTGACTCATGACGACGCCGTGGCGGAGGGCGGCGTAGACGAGGTACCAGTGCAGGTCCTGGATCTCGTGACCGCTGGTCTGCGCATAGCGCGCAGCGACGTCCTCCGCCACGGCGAAGTCGGGAAGCCCCGGCAGCTCGAACACGTTCGCGATGTCCTGGAAGAACGCGTGGATCAGTGCCATCCACGCGACGTCCACGCCTCGCGGCGCGAGGGCGGCCATCTCCCAGTCGAGGACGGCCGCAGGGTCGAAGCCGTCGTACAGGATGTTGCCCGGTCGTGCGTCGCCCCACGAGAGGACGGTGTCACCCGGGTCGGCCGGCCAGTGCTGGTCGAGCCAGTCGAAGGTGCGCTCCAGGATCGGGACGCGGATCCCGTCGGTCGCGTGCGTCCACGCGTAGTGGTCGCGCTGGCCCTGCACGTGGGCGCGCAGCGCGTCGTCGCCCGCCTCCGCACGCAGCGATGGGAACTGCTCGAGCGGCACCGCGTGGATCCCGGCGATCACGTCGACGGTGGCGTCCTGCAGGCGCCGGCGCTCCTCGGGTGTCGCGTCGTACAGCCAGCCGCCGAAGACGTACGGCGGGTTGTCGGTGGGTGCGCGGCCGTCGACCGCATGCATCACCAGGAAAGGAGCCCCGAGCAGGTCCGACGACTCCTCGATACCCACGAGCCGCGGAACCGGGACCTCGCTCGTCGCGGCGACACCCGCCATCACGTCGTACTGCCGGCGGATGTCGTAGCTCGGGAAGACCGGGAAGGACGACTCGTCCGGCGCGAGCCGAGCGACCAGGTCGGCCTCCTGCTCGGAGCCCTCGCTGGTCCAGGTGGCGTGCAGCAGCACGGTCACGCTGGACATGCCGCCACCGGAGGGGGCGTGCACGTCGCTGACCTGAACCTGCCCCTCCGCCTTGAGGGGGACCTCGAGCCAGGCGGCGAGACGCCGGCCGAGGTCGGCCAGGTCACGCTGGTGGACCGTCATCTTGGTCTCGGCTGTGACGTCGTGCTCGGCCACCATAGCGCTCCTTGAAACACGTTCTAGTTTCGGGAAACGTTAGGGCACGGTAGTTGGGGTACGCAAGGGTTGTGTTTCACGGCCGTAACCTGCCGTGCACGACCCGGACGCAATGACTTGGAAGGATCGAATCACCAAGCAGACATGGGAAATCGGGGAGAATCCATGACCGTCAGCAGCGTCTTCGACCTGTCGATCCCACAGCCGGCCGGCAAGCCGGTACTCGACACGATCACGGCTCGGGAGAACCGCGAGGCCCGGGCGACCCGCAAGCTGTTCCGGCTCCTGGAGGACCGCGACGAGCTGCGCGGCGTCTACGCGCCCGCGGACGCGATCGCGGACACCCTCCGCTGGTCGGCCTAGCGGCGCCGCCCGATCCCGAAGACGCCGCGCACGATCTCGCGCGCCGCGGTCCGCAGCACCTCCCGACCGGCCCGTGAGTTCACCACGTCGGTGAGGAGCGAGTCCTCCTTCTTCGGCGCGGACGTGCGGGACCTCTTCGGGTAGGGGATCTTCTCGCCCTTCGCCGTCGCCTCGGCCTCCTCCTTCTCCGCGGCCTCCGCCCCGGCCTCGACCTTCTTCGCGAGGATCTCGCGGGCGGACTCGCGGTCGACCGGCTCGGCGTACTTCGCGAACAGCGGCGAGCCCTGCACGGTGGCGTCCATCGCGGCCGCGTCGGCCGGACCCATGAGCGACTCGGGGGCGCGCAAGCGGGTCCAGGCGACAGGGGTCGGCGCACCGCGCTCGTTCATCACCGTGACGATCGACTCCCCGATACCGAGCGACAGGATGACCTTCGCGAGGTCGGGGTACGACGAGGTCGGGTAGGTGTTGACCGTCGCATTCAGCGCCTTGGCGTCGTTCGGTGTGGCGGCACGGAGCTGGTGCTGGACGCGCGAGCCGAGCTGCGCGAGGACGTCGTCGGGCACATCGGTGGGTGACTGCGTCACGAAGAAGACGCCGACTCCCTTCGAGCGGATCAGGCGAACCGTCTGGGTGATCGCTGCGAGGAATTCCTTCGAGGCGTCGGCGAAGAGCAGGTGCGCCTCGTCGAAGAAGAACACCAGCGTCGGCTTGTCGGGGTCGCCGACCTCGGGCAGGTCGTGGAACAGGTCCGCGAGCAGCCACATCAGGAAGGTCGAGAAGACCGCGGGCCGGTCCTGGAGGTTCGGGAGCTCGACGAGGCTGATCAGGCCCCTGCCGTCGGGTGTGGTCCGCAGCAGGTCCTTGGTCTCGAACTCGGGCTCCCCGAAGAACGCGTCCGCGCCCTGGCTCTCGAAGGCGATCAGCTCGCGCAGGATCACGCCGGCCGTGGCCGAGGAGAGCCCCCCGAGCTCCTTCAGCTCCGGCTTGCCCTCGTCGGAGTTCAGGTGGTGTACGACGGCCCGCAGGTCGGCGAGGTCCAGCAGCGGAAGCCCGCGCTCGTCGGCGTAGTGGAAGATCAGGCCGAGGGAGGACTCCTGGGTGTCGTTGAGGCCCAGCACCTTGGAGAGCAGGGTCGGTCCGAAGCTGGTCATCGTCGCGCGCAGCGGGATGCCGGTGCCCTGGCCGCCGAGCGCGAAGTACTCGACCGGGAAGCCCTTGGCCTCCCAGCTCTGCCCGACCGAGGCGGCGCGGGCGGTGATCTTCTCGCTGGTGACGCCAGGCGTGGACAGTCCGGAGAGGTCGCCCTTGATGTCGGCGGCGAAGACGGGGACGCCGTTCGCCGACAGCTGCTCCGCGAGCAGCTGCAGGGTCTTGGTCTTGCCCGTGCCCGTGGCGCCGGCGACGAGGCCGTGCCGGTTGAGCATCCCGAGCGGGATCCTGATGTGTACGTCGCTCAGCGTCTCCGCGTCGGTCATCAGGCCGCCGAGCTCGAGGGCGGGACCCTCGAAGGAGTAGCCGGGTCGGACTGCGTCGACGATCGGGTCAGGTGCGGGCGTCTCCGTCATGCCTGCAAACTACTGGGCCCGACCCGGCCTCGGCAGATGGATACTCTGGGGCCGTGATCTTCAAGCGTGTCGGCTCGGGCCGCCCGTACCCGGACCACGGGCTCAGCCCGAAGGACTGGGCCGCGCTTCCGCCCCGCCAGGTCCGGCTCGAGGACCTGGTGACGACCAAGGACACTCTGCAGCTCGACGCCCTCCTCGACGAGGACTCCACCTTCTTCGGCGACCTGTTCGCGCACTGTGTCGAGTGGGAGGGCGAGATCTACCTCGAGGACGGCCTGCACCGCGCTCTCCGCGCCGCGCTCCAGCAGCGCCAGGTGCTGCACGCGAGAGTGCACTCCCTTGGCTAGCGAGGTGCCGAACCGGCACGTCTCCACGGCGCTCACCCTCACGGCGCTCGTGGCCCTCCTCGTGATCTTCGCCGTCGTCGGCTTCAACCAGCTGTTCGCCCCGATCGACGACTCCGGCACCACCATCACCGCGCCCACCTGCACGCCGCAGCAGGTGGAGGCGGGTGGACGCATCCGGGCCACCGACGTCACGGTGAGCGTCTTCAACGCCAGCGACCGCTCCGGGCTGGCCAACGAGACGCTGTCGGACCTGGGGGAGCGCGGCTTCCAGCTCGGCGACGCGGGCAACGCGCCGGACGGCACCGACGTCCGCTACGTGCAGGTGTGGACGACGGAGAAGGGTGACACCTCGGCCAAGCTGGTCGCCCGCCAGTTCGGTGCGGGCACGGTCGTGCGGGTGGGCGACGACCTCGGGGCGGGTGTGGACGTGGTCGTCGGTCAGGACTTCAAGGGGCTCGTCGAAGGGGCGCCGAAGAGCCTGCGCAGCCGCGGTACGCAGGAGGTCTGCGTCCCGACCGAGTGAGGTCAGGCGCGCCAGTCCGCGAGCCGGCCCCGCAGGGACACCGCGCGGAGTCGCTGCTCGGTCTGCTCACGCGACTTGCGCGGCGTGACCACGAGCAGAACATCCCCCCGCTTCAGGACGGAACGCGACTCGGGGACCTTGGTCTGGCCGTCGCGCACGATGAGGGAGACCGACGCGCCTTGCGGCAGCCGGAGCTCCTGCACCTCGACGCCGTGCATCCGCGAGTGCCGGGTGATCTTGATCTGCAGCAGGTCGGCCGCGATCTGCTCGAGCGGGGCGGCCTCGACCTCCAGGTCGCGCGGTTGGTACGGGATCGTCACCTTCAGCCGCCTGGCCACCCACGGGAGGGTCGGGCCGGTCACGATCGTGTAGACGACGGTCATCACGAAGACGATGTCGAACAGGCGGGTCGAGCCGTCGACCTGCTGGGCGAGCGGGATGGTCGCGAGGACGATGGGCACGGCACCCCGGAGCCCGGCCCACGATAGGAAGGCGAGGTCTCGCCACCCGGCCCGGGCGACGAGCGAGGACACCAGCACCGACAGCGGCCGCGCTACGAACGTCAGGATGAAGCCCGCGACCACCGCCTCACCGACGACCTCCCAGTTGATGCGTCCCGGCGAGGCCAGCAGCCCGAGCATCACGAAGAGGCCGATCTGGGCCAGCCACGCCACGCCCTCGACGAAGGACCTGGTGGCCGTCCGGTGCGGAAGCTCCATGTTCCCGAGGACCAGCGCGGCGGTGTAGACGGCGGCGAAGCCGGACGCGTGGGCGGCGGCAGCGCCGCCGTACGCCACGACGCAGAAGCAGAGCACCGACAGCGGGTAGAGGCCTGACGACGGCAGCGCGATCTGGCGCATCACCCAGGCGCCGCCGTACCCGACCGCGATGCCGAAGGCGACACCGAAGGCGAGCTCGTAGGCCACGATGCCCGCGAAGCCGAGGACTCCGTGGTCCAGCGCGGTCCCCTCCGCGACCAGGGTCACCAGGATGACCGTGGGGGCGTCGTTGAGCCCGGACTCCGCCTCGAGGGCGCCCGACAGCCGGCGTGGCAGAGGAACCCTGCGCAGCACCGAGAAGACGGCCGCCGCGTCCGTCGGTGCGGTGACCGCCGCGAGCAGCACGGCGAGCTCCCACGGGAGCCCGAGGAGGTAGTGCGACGCGACTGCCACCACGGCCACCCCGACGGCGATGCCGACGGTCGCGAGGGCGACGCCGGTGCGCATGGCCGGCCGGATCTCCGACCAGCGGGTGGTGAGGCCACCTTCGGCGAGGATCAGGACCAGCCCCGCGAAGCCGAGCGCGTGGGCGAGCGCCGGGTCGTCGAACTGGATGCCCAGCACGGACTCGCCCATGAGCACGCCGATGAGCAGGTAGACGAGGAGGGTGGGAAGACCGGCCACCGCCGTCACGCGCACGGCAAGGATCGCCAGCAAGGTGACCCCAGCGCCCACCAGAAGGACCTGGTCCATCTGGTGCGCGTCGAAGTGCACGGTCGCCTCGGCTCTCGTCGGGGGCCTCGGGCCGCAGTCTATCGGCGCTACCGTTGCCGGGTGACACCCAACGAGCGGCTGATGGTGGCGTCCCGCGCCAACGTCCCGCCCTTTCACGTGATGGACCTGCTCGCCGCCGCGAACCAGCGGGCCACCGAGCACGGCGACCTGCTCAACCTGGTGGCCGGCCAGCCCTCGACGCCGGCACCGCACGCCGTACGACGGGCCGCGGCGCACGCCCTGGACAACGACCTGCTGGGCTATACCGTCGCGCTCGGCATCCCCGAGCTGCGTGACGCCATCGCCGGCCACCACAAGCGCTTCCACGGGCTCGAGGTCTCGCCCGCGGACGTGGTGGTCACGACCGGGTCCAGCGGCGGCTTCCTGCTCGCGTTCCTCGCCGCGTTCGAGGCCGGTGACCGAGTCGCCATCGCGCGCCCGGGCTACCCCTGCTACCGCAACGTGCTGACCGCGCTCGGCTGCGAGGTGGTGGAGCTGCCCACCGGACCGGAAGACCGGTTCCAACCGACGGTGGCGATGCTCGACGCCCTGGAGAAGCCGATACGGGGGCTGGTCGTCGCTTCACCCGCAAACCCGACCGGGACGATGCTGCTGCCGAGCGAGCTCGCCGCCCTCGCGCGCTGGTGCGACGAGAACAACGTGCAGCTGATCAGCGACGAGATCTACCACGGCATCTCGTACGGCGACACGCCCCACTCGAGCGCCTGGGAGACCTCGCGGGAGGCGGTGGTCTTCAACTCCTTCTCGAAGTACTTCTGCATGACAGGCTGGCGGATCGGCTGGATGCTCGTGCCGGAACGGCTGCGGCGAGCGGTCGACGTGCTCACCGGCAACTTCACGATCTGTCCCCCCGCCATCTCGCAGCGCGCAGCCGTCGCCGCGCTCACCGACGAGTCCTACGCCGAGTGCGACGCGAACGTGGCACGGTACGCCGCCAACCGCGCGCTGCTGCTCGACGGCCTTCCCCGCCTGGGCCTCGACCGGCTGGCACCCGCCGACGGCGCGTTCTACGTGTACGCCGACGTCGGCCACCTCACCGACGACTCCATGGCCTTCTGCCACCGCCTGCTGCGCGAGACGGGCGTGGCGACGGCACCGGGCATCGACTTCGACACGGCCGAGGGCGGTCGGTTCGTGCGCCTCTCGTTCGCCGGGACGCCCGAAGAGATCAGTGCAGCACTGGGTCGGCTGGAGCCGTGGCTGGCTGGGCCTTCGGCTCGGGGGTGAACCAGTCCTGGCACAGCCCGATCACGTTGCGCAGGAGCTCCACGAGCATGGCGTCCGGGTTGTCGACCGTCGACTCGGAGATCCCGAGCACGGCGTAGTCGATGACCGCCGCGGAGCTGATGCCGTGGAACGTCTTCGCCGACAGGCTGCCCTCGCAGAAGTCCATCGCCCAGCTGTAGGCCAGCCGCTGGGACTCCAGCGCGGCACGGGTCCGCGGCGAGAGGTCCCGGGCGGCTCGCCCCTCGGCCTCGGCCATCGCTTTCTCGCAGCGCAGGAGCCCGAGGGCCACGACGCGGGCGCGTCCCAGCGGCACGACGGGAAGGGCCGCGAGTGCACACTCGCGCGCGATCCGGACGTCCACCAGTGACCGCTGGCCGTTGAGGCCGATCACCTCCGGCACCATCGGGAGCAGGTCCTGCCTGGCCTGGTCGCCGACGTGGTCGTTCACCGCCCGAGCGAGCTCGGCCAGGGCCGAGTGGGTGCACTCCGGGCGGTCCGACCACCGTTCACCGGCGAGGTACGACGCGAACTCCATGAAGCACGCGCCCTTGCGCGGGTTGCGGTGCTTGCCGGGGGAGAGCACCGGCATCACCAAAGGGCTGGGAACGTCCTTCAGCCCTGAGCTTCCGAACATCTTCACATCATGCGCCGTACCCGCCCGGAAGGGAACCAACCCTGGGCTCCGAACCCTAGGCTTCGAGCATGGGCATCGTGGACAACGCCGTGTACGTCGACGGCCGGCGGCTCGCCGTACCGACCTCGCTGGACTCGACGTACGAGCTCATGCGCGAGCGCGACGGGATGGCCTGGATCGGGCTGTACCGGCCGACGCGCGAGGAGATCGAGTCGGTCGGCGACGAGTTCTCCTTCCACGCGCTCGCCATGGAGGACACGATCAAGGCGCACCAGCGACCCAAGATCGAGCGGTACGACGGTGTCCTCTTCACCGTGCTGCGGCCGGCGCGGTACGTCGACGACCGGGAGCAGGTCGAGTTCGGCGAGGTCCACGTCTTCACCGGGCCGGACTTCGTCGTCACCGTCCGGCACGCCGAGTCACCGGACCTGGGCCGGGTACGTGGCCGCCTCGAGGCCAACGAGGAGCTCCTCCGCCTGGGACCGGAAGCTGTGCTCTACGCGATCCTCGACGAGGTGGTGGACGAGTACCTCCCGGTCGTCGACGGCCTCGAGAACGACATCGACGAGATCGAGCTGCAGGTGTTCGAGGGCGATCCCGCGGTGTCCCGTCGCATCTACCAGCTGCTGCGAGAGGTGATCGAGTTCCAGCGCGCCACGCAGCCTCTCGTGGAGATGACCCGCCGGCTCGCGGGAGGCTTCGAGAAGTACAAGGTCGAGCCCGAGCTGCAGCGCAGCCTGCGCGACGTCGAGGACCACGCGATCAAGGTGGTCGAGCGGGTGGATGCGTTCCGTGTCCTCCTGGAGAGCATTCTGACGGTCAACGTCACCCTGGTCGGCCAGCGGCAGAACGAGGACGTGAAGCGGATCTCGTCGTGGGCGGCGATCCTGTTCGCGCCGACGCTGGTGGCGTCGATCTACGGCATGAACTTCGACCACATGCCCGAGCTCGGGTGGGTGCTGGGCTACCCGATGTCGCTGGCGATGATGCTGGCGATGGGGGTCGTGCTGTACCTCGTCTTCAAGAAGCGCGGCTGGATCTAGGCGAAGGTCTGCACGTCGCTGACGACCCCGCGCTGCACCTGCGCCATCACGACGGCCGGCTTCCCGTCCACCGTGCAGCTGAGGCTCACCGTGTCCGCCGCCGCGATCACCTTGTGCACGCCCTGCACCGAGTCGCCGAGGTGGTCCAGCACCGCGGCCTTGCCGCGGCGGCCGACGCTGCGCACCGCCATGGCGAACTCGGTGGTCCCGCCTAGCCCGAGGTGGCGCACCATGCGCGCGCTCATCGTGGCGAGGGACCGGATCTGAGCGGCCCGGGGCTTGAGCAGCTGGGCGAAGACCGGCGCCGGCTCCCAGTGGGCTGCCATCCGCTGGATCTTGAGGTCGGAGTCGACCGTGTAGTGCAGGTGCGCGGGCGTCGTCACGCTGACACCGGTCTGCATCGTCGTGCGGATGGTCACGTCGCGGACGACGACGCCACCTCCTGGTCCGGGCGCCACGAACTCGTGGTGCACCTCGAAGCGGATGTCGTTCGGGGCGATGAAGCAGTCCCAGAAGTCGTTGATCCCCTTGCCACGAACCGGCCGAGAGCCGACCGGGTCCTCGATCGCGTAGCCGAGTGCGAACAGGGAGATCCAGCGCTGCTTGTCGTGAGCCCCGACGCACACGGGCGACGTGCGTGCGACCTCGAGGAGGTCCTCCGTGGTCAGCATCTGCCCACCTTCTGTGCAATGTCGTGGACGTCACGTCCGGCATGTCTGGTCACCCAAGAATAGAACGTGTTCTACTTCGGTGCCAAGCAAGGAGTGTGGACATGAAGGTCGCAGTCACCGGCGCCGCCGGATTCGTGGGGGTCAACCTGCTGCACGAGCTCGTCGCCGCCGGGCACGACATCACCGCCGTCGACCGCGTCCGGTCAGACCTGGCACCCGCAGGTGTCACCTGGAAGCAGGCCGACATCCTGGACGGGGACGCGATGTTCGAGGTCCTGCAGGGCATCGACGTCGTCTACCACCTGGTCGCGATGATCACGCTGCGCCAGGAGGACGACGTGGCCTGGCGACTCAACACCGAAGGGGTCGCCACCGTCGCCGAGGCGGCGCTCAGCGCCGGTGTGCGTCGGATGGTGCACTGCTCCTCGATCCACTCCTTCGACAACCGCGGGATCGCGCGGCTGGACGAGAACGGCAAGCGCTCCACCGAGGACTGCGGGCTGCCGGTCTACGACCGTTCGAAGTACGCCGGTGAGCAGGAGCTCCTCAAGTACGTCGACAAGGGCCTCGACGCGGTCATCTGCAACCCGACCGGGATCTACGGCGGCATCGACGTGCCGGGTCGTCTGTCCCGTCTCAACGGCATGGCGAAGGACTCGGCTCGCGGCAAGGTGCCGGTCTCGGTCGCCGGCGGATTCGACCTCGTCGACGTGCGCGACGTCGCCCGCGGTCTCGCGCTCGCGGCCGAGCACGGCCGGACCGGTGAGAACTACCTGCTCTCCGGCGAGCGGGTGGAGCTGCACGACCTCATGAAGCTGGCGGCACGGTCGGTGGGACGACGGGGTCCTGCATTCGCCGTACCGCTGTGGGTGCTCAAGGCGATCATGCCGATCGCGGAGCCCCTGAGCGCCCGGCTCGGCTCCGACGTGATGTCGGAGGCTGCGCTGGGCGCCGTGTTCGCCTCGCCGACGGTGGACAACAGCAAGGCCCGCACGGAGCTCGGCTACGAGCCTCGACCGTTCGAAGAGACGGTCCGGGACCTCGTCGCCGAGCTCGTGCGGGCCAAGCTGCTGGACTGACACACAGAAAGCGCCCGCACGATGGTGTCGTGCGGGCGCTCTGCGACGGGTCACATACCAGGCATCAGGACCGCGTCGATCAGGTAGACCGTGGCGTTCGCCGTGGCCACACCACCGCAGATGACGTTCGCGTCGTTGACCTTGAGGTTGTCACCGGAGCCGGTGACCTCGACGGTGCCGCCCTCGACCGTGGTCTGCGTGCCGACGATGTCGTCGGGGCTGATCTGGCCGGGAACCACGTGGTAGGTGAGGACCTTGGTGAGGGTCTCGGCACCAGCCGGCTTCTGGAGCGCGGCCACGGTGTCGGCCGGCAGAGCAGCGAACGCGTCGTCGACCGGGGCGAAGACGGTGAACTCGTCACCGTTCAGGGTGTCGACCAGGTTGACCTTCTTGTTGAGGCCACCGCTGACCGCAGCAACGAGCGTCTTGAGCAGCGGGTTGTTGCTCGCAGCGGTCGCGACCGGGTCCTGGGCCATGCCCTCGACGGAGCCGGCGCCGTCCGGAACGGCCTCGGCGTAGTCGTCACAGCCAGGGCCGACCATCGACGTGGTCTCGGTCATGCCGCCGTCGCCGTTGCTGCCCGTGGCCTCCGGCTCGTCGTCGCCGCACGCAGCAAGCGAACCGAGGGCGAGCACTGCGGTGAGCGCAGCTGCGGACTTCTTCCAGGTGTTCATGTCAGGGGCCTTTCGGGAGGTTGATGACATCTGCAGTTCGTTGATCGACACTCATCGGATTGGTCTGGATTGCTCAGGATTCGAGGACGTTCACCGAGACGCTCGGCCAGCCCGTGGCGCCGTCGGGTGCGATGCCGACCCGTTCCTCGGTCTGGGGTGCACCGGTCGCGTCCGTGGCGCGCACCTGGAGCTGGTGCATGCCGGGGGTCGCGTCCCAGTCCCAGACCCACTGACGCCACGAGTTGATGCCGTCCTTGGCGGCGAGGCGCGCCTCGTTCCAGGCACCACCGTCGACGCGCACCTCGACCCGCTCGATCCCGCGCTGCTGCGCCCAGGCCACGCCGGCGACCGGCGTACGCCCTGGCTTCACGCGGGCGAACGAGCGAGGTACGTCGATGCGTGACCCGGTCTTGATCGGCGCCTCAGCGGCGTACCCGCGCGAGGTCCAGTAGGCCTCGAAGTCCGCGAAGCGGGTGACCTCCAGCTCGTTGAGCCACTTCGTCGCCGAGACGTAGCCGTAGAGGCCGGGGACCACCATCCGCACCGGGAAGCCGTGCTCGAGCGGCAGCGGCTCGCCGTTCATCGCCACGGCGATCAGCGCCTCGCGGTCGTCGAGCAGCGCCTCGAGCGGCGTCCCGATCGTCATCCCGTCGACGCTCGTCGACTTCACCGCGTCGGCGCCCTGCTTCACCCCGACCCTCTCGAGCAGGTCCTTGGTGCGGACGCCGATCCAGGTGGCGTTGCCGACGTACGGCCCGCCGACCGGCTGGGAGACGCAGGTCAGCGTGATGCGGCGCTCGACAAGAGGCAGCTCGAGCAGCTCGTTGAAGGAGAGCTCCAGCGGCTCGTCGACCAGGCCGCGGATGCGCAGTCGATAGCCGTCGACGGGCACGCGCGGGACGCTGAGCGCGGTGTCCACGCGGTAGAAGGTGTTGTTCGGAGTGAGGTACGGCGTGAGGCCGGGGACGTCGAGCGACGCGCCGCTCGGGAGCGGTGGGGCCGCCGAGACCGGGGTCGGGATCCGGACCCCGCCGCGGCCGGTGCCGCGCTTCAGCACGGTCCGCCCGGCGACGGTGCCGCCGATCGCGACGGCGCTCAGGCCGGCTGCGGCGACCAGGAACTGACGCCTGTCGAAGCCCTCCGGGGCCTCGGCCTCGCGTGCTCGGAGCAGCCACGTCAGGGAGAGGATGGCGACTGCTCCGAGCACGAGCACGGGGAGGAGGCGGACGGCCGGGTTCGCCGTACTGGCGCGGTCGAAGAGGACCAGGACGCCGGCGACCGCCACGAGGAGCGAGAACACGCCGATGCCGCGGCGGCGCCCGAGGGCTCCGGCGACGGCGAGCGTGAGCATCATCCCGGCGATCACGCTGGCGATCAGGATCGGCTTGTCCTTCGTGCCGAACTGCTCGATCGCAAACTCCTTGAGCTGCCGCGGGGTCCAGTCGATGATGCGATTCGCCACCGCCAGCACCGGAGAGGTGACTCCGGGCAGCGCGGCGGCCACCGCCTCGCTGGCGCCCACACCGGCTCCGCCCGCGAGGAGTCCCGCGACCGGGCCGTGCAGCTTGCTCCACTTCATGTGATGCGGTTCGCAGCGGGCACGCGAGAGGATGGGTCCAATCCCGCACGCCGCCGGCTCCGAACCTTGCGTGAGACTTCGGTGACGGAGTCGCACCCCATCGACGACGAAAACGGAGGTCACCGTGGTGGCTGGACCCGCGCTGAGGCTGGTCACGTCCGACGAGCCTGCGAACGCCGACACGCTCCTCGAGAAGGTGGCGCTCGGCGACCTGGCGTCCTTCGATGCGCTCTACGGCCTCCTCTCCCCCGCGGTGTACGGCGTTGCGCGCAAGGTCGTCCGCGACCCGGCCCGCGCCGAGGAGGTCGCCCAGGAGGTCTTCCTCGAGGTGTGGCGGCAGGCGACCCGCTTCGACCGCCAGCGCGGTGGCGCACGCACCTGGGTCCTCACCATGGCGCACCGCCGGGCGGTCGACGCCGTGCGATCGTCGGAGTCGTCGCGAGCCCGCGAGCAGAAGGTCGCACAGCTCGAGCCCGAGATCGTCGACGGCCCGGAGAACGCCGCTATCGAGAACCAGGAGCGCGAAGAGGTGCACCGCTGTCTGGAGGCGCTGACGCCGCTCCAGCTGGAGTCGGTGAAGCTCGCCTACTTCTCGGGATACACCTACGCAGAGGTCGCGACCCTCCTGGACCGACCACTCCCCACCATCAAGACCCGCATGAGAGACGGACTGATTCGCCTCCGCGACTGTCTGGAGGCCAACAATGAGTCCTGACATCCACACCCTCTCCGGCGCCTACGCGCTCGACGCGATCGAGCACGACGAGCGCGAGGCCTTCGAGGCCCACCTCTCGGAGTGCGAAGCCTGCCGCGAGGAGGTCGCCGCGCTGCGCAAGGCCGCGGTCGAGCTGGTGACCCCCGTGGCACCGCCCGCCGGGCTGCGCGAGCGCGTCCTGGCCGCCGCCGAGCAGACCCCGCAGCTGCCGCCGCTGACCACCCGTCCGGACGCACCGGCGGCCGCGCCGCGCAGGCTCCGCTTCTCGCGGATGCTCGCCGCGGCGGCGGCGGTCGTCGCACTCGCCGGCGGCGGGTACCTCGCCCACGACGTCATCAACGGCGACGAGCCTCCGGCCCTCACCGCAGCGGACGTCTTTGCGTCCGCCGACGCGCGGGTGCAGAACATCGCCCTCGACGGAGGCCAGGTCCGCGTCGCGGTCAGCCGCAAGCTCGACCGGATCGCCGTGGACGGCGCCGACATGCCGCCGCCACCGGCGAACCACGCCTACCAGCTCTGGCTCGTCCAGGGCTCCTCGGCGACGTCCCTGTCGGTGATGGAGGGCGGCGCCACGACGGCCGTCGACGAGATCCCGGAGGACGGCGTCCTCGCGGTCACCGTGGAGCCGTCGGGCGGGTCGGAGCAGCCGACCACCGACCCGATCCTGACGCTGGACCCTGGGGACATCTGACCCGGCAGAACGTGCACGCTGAAACGCACTGACCCGGCAGGTCATGACCTGCCGGGTCAGTGCGTTTCGCGTGTCAGGGCTTGCCGGGTCAGCGGTCCCTACAGCCCCAGGTCGCGCCCGATGAGCTCCTTCATGATCTCGTTCGAGCCCGCCCAGATCTTCGAGACGCGGGCGTCGCGCCAGGCCCGACCGACGCGGTACTCGTTCATGTAGCCGTAGCCGCCGTAGAGCTGAACGCACGCGTCGAGCACCTCGTTCTGCACGTCGGCGCACCACCACTTGACCTTGGCTGCATCGACGGCGGAGAGCTCGCCCTTGCTGTGGGCGTGGACCGCGTTGTCGAGGAAGCCGCGGGCGACCTCGATCTTGGTGTAGAGCTCGGCGAGCAGGAACTTGTTGTACTGGAACGAGCCGATGGACTGGCCGAAGGCCTTGCGCTCCTTGCAGTACTCCAGCGTCTCGTCGAGGATCTGCGCGGCCTGCGCGACGTTGCCGATCGCGTTGGACAGGCGCTCCTGCGGGAGCCAGTTCATCATGTGGATGAAGCCCTTGTTGAGCTCACCGATGAGGTTGGCGCCCGGGACGCGCATGTCCTCGAAGAACAGCTCGGCGGTGTCGGACTCGTCCTGGCCGACCTTGTCGAGCTTGCGGCCGCGGCTGAACCCGTCCATGGTCGCCTCGACGCCGAAGAGCGAGATCCCGTGGCCGCGCTTGGCCTCCGGGTCGGTGCGCGCCGCGACGATGACGAGGTCGGCGGAGTAGCCGTTGGTGATGAACGTCTTGGACCCGTTGATGATCCAGTCGTCGCCGTCGCGGGTCGCGGTGGTCTTGAGGGAGGCCAGGTCGGACCCGCCCGACGGCTCGGTCATGCCGATGGCGGTGATGATCTCGCCGGACACGAAGCCGGGCAGCCAGCGCTCACGCTGCTCCTCCGTCGTCAGCTCGACGAGGTACGGCGCGCAGATGTCGGCGTGGATGCCGTGGCACGACCCGAGCGACATCGACACCTTGCCGAGCTCCTCGCACAGCACCGCGTTGTACCGGAAGTCACCGGCGTGCGAGCCGCCGTACTGCTCCGGGATCTCCAGGCCGAGCAGCCCCTGGCGGCCGAACGCCAGCCACATCTCGCGCGGGAACTGCTTGTTCTCGATGTACTTCTCCCAGTTCGGCTTCACCTCGCGGTCGAGGAAGGTCCGCACCGAGTCGCGGAAGGATTCGTGGTCTTCGTCGTAGATCTCGCGCTTCATGGGACGGAATCTACTCGCCAGTCACCTCGGTGCCTACGGGGCTGTGATCCCCATCTCGACTCCTGGGTTGTGCGGCGCTCACTCGGTACCTTCGAGCGCGTGACAGCCCTCCTCGAGACTGCCCAGCCCACCCGTGTCCAGCGCACCTTCACCCTCGTTGCACGGGCAGAAGCCGTGTCCTGGGCGGTCCTCCTGGTCTGCATGTACTTCAAGTGGGTCGTCCAGGACGACCCGCACAGCGGCATCGAGGGCGGCGTCCCGATCGCCGGCGCCGTTCACGGCGGGATCTTCCTGGCGTACGTCGTGAGCGCGCTCGTCGCGTGGCGCACCTTCCGATGGTCGATGTCGAAGACCCTCGTCGCGCTCGTGGCCGGTGTGCCGCCCTTCGCGACCCTGTGGTTCGAGCGCAGGGCTTTCCGCGCGCGCCCCTGAGGGGTGCGCGGCCGAAGCAGTCCCCGTACGGGGTCGTGGCCCGGCCGGTGTCACTTGTTACCGGAGCACAAAGTCGGGACGCACGTTCGTCCCCGCGTACCTAGGGCCGAGTGGGCCGGCTCAGGCAGATTCTCTGTCGACAGGCCACGACCCGAAGGGACTCAGCAATGGGTGACGCAGTTGGAACGCTCCTCCCCCTGTTCCTGTTCATGCTCATCCCGCTGTGGATCCCGATCTTCGCCAGCCTGGTCGGGTTCGTCCTCGACTCGCTGGGTCGCGACCGCGCCGCCTACAGCCTGCCGGTCAAGCAGCGGGCAACGGTCGAGCCGGGCAGCGCGACCGCCTGACCCCTCAGCCCCGCAACGCTGACGCGAAGATCCCGGGCAGCGCGCTCCACCGCGGCCGCGCGGCGAACGATGCCAGCAGGCGCCCGGTCCTGTCGGCCGTCCGGTTCTGCACGAACCACGGCGGCTTCACCAGCGGGCGGAACGGACCCGACACGACCGTCCGCTCCGCTCCGTCGAGCAGCAGCGCGTTGTGCACGACGCCGTGGCCGCTCTGGATGTCGTCGAGGGAGTGGCCCGGGAAGGCGCCCCAGGTCGCGTGCGGTGTCAGGTAGCCGAGGGCTGTCCAGACGTTGATCCCGATCGTGCCGTAGCGCAGCCGCTCTACCTGCTCCTCGAACGTCTTGCCGAGGTGGCGTCTGGTCCGAGGGTGGATGACGATGTTGGCGCCCAGCGTGCCGCGCAGCTCCTGGTTGGCGGCCGTGACCGCGGAGCACAGGAACTCGGCTGCCATGCCGGGCAGCTCGGCCACGCCGAGGACCGGCCCGAAGTACTCCTCGTGGAAGGCGGTCTCGTGCGGGTCGCCGAAGCACAGTCCGGTGATCAGCGTGCGGTCCGCCGTACCGCCGACCGCTTCCGCCTGCGGGTGGGCCGAGCGGGCACCGGCGACGCGGGTGGAGCACCCGGGGTACCACGAGGGACGAGCGGGCGCTTCAGCCAGTGCCGCGCGCAGCTCCCCCAGGAACGCGTCCTTCTGGTCCCAGTCCGAGCTGACCACGACCACCTGGGCCGCGACGCAGTTCGACCCGGTGTTGTGCAGACGAAGCGTGGCGATGTGTCGAGCCTGGTGCCGCAGGTCGGAGTGCGACCACTGCCCGGGTACGACGATGACCGGCGAGACGCCGCCGAGCTCGCTGCTCATCGGCTTGTCGAGCAGCGGAGTGCCGGCGGCCTTGTTGGCCGCGCCCTGCTCGCCCGGACCCCACACGATCGCGTCGTGGGTGTTCTCGCTGCCGGTCATGTGCACCGCGGCGATGCCGTCGTGATACGCCAGCGCACTGCCGAGCGCGACACCACCGGTGAGCACCTCCACGGCACCGAGGCTGGTGAACGGCTCGAAGATCCGGCGGAAGACCGGCTCGAGCCGGTCGGCGACCGGGTTCAGCTTGAGGGCCGCCACGCGGTTGTCGGCGAAGAGCACGTAGAGCACGTCGAGCGGTGCGATGGACGTGATGTTGCCGGCACCGAGGACGAGGCAGACACCATTGGTCTCGTGGGGCTGCCGCTGCCCGAGTCCCGCGCTGCGTCGTACGTCGTCTGCCGTCAGCCCGGGTTTCATCCAGACCTGCGCGGAGTACCCGGTCAGCAGCAGTCGGTCGTACGTCGAGTGCGGCAGGACGTCGATCCCGAGGCGCCCTCCCATGACGCTTCGAGCCTTGAATCCCTTGAGCACGTCCACGCCCTGCTCGAGCCGCTGGAGGGTCCCGATCAGCGCCTCGACGTACGCGAGAACCGCCCACGGGCCGCTGACCCACTCCTCCCCGAGGAGCGGGGAGCCAGCGGGGATCTGCTTGATCTCGGCGGCGATCCGCACCCACTCGTCTGCGTTGTCGTCGACGAGCGTGCGGAACTCCTCGAGGAGCGCGCGCCGCTGGAAGAGCGAGGTGCGGGCCCAGGCGGTCTCGCCGCGCGTGAGCCGGTCGACGATCGCGTCGGCCTCGAGCTCGAGCGGCGGAGTGGTCAGATCGGTCATGCCTGGCCCCGGATCAGGTCGGCGGCCTTCTCGCCCACCATCACGGTCGGGGCGTGGGTGTTGCCGTGGGTGATCGTCGGGAACACCGACGCGTCCGCGACGCGGAGGCCGGTGACACCGTGCACGCGGAGTTCGGCGTCGACCACGCCGCCCTGCTCGTCGCCGATGCGAGCCGTGCACGCCGGGTGATAGGTGTGCTCGGCACCTCGACGGATCGCCGCCTCGATCTCGAGGCGCGTCCGGGCGTGCACACCGGGGGTGAGCTCCTTGCCGACCAGACCCTTGAGCGGACCGGCAGCCGCGATCTCGCGAGCGATCTCGATGCCGGCGACCATCGCGTCCATGTCGGCCGGGTCCGAGAAGTAGTTGAAGCCGAAGGCCGCCGGCGCCTTCGGGTCGGCGCTCTTGAGCCGAACAGAGCCGCGGCTGAGCGAGCCCACGAGCGAGAGGGCCAGGGCGAACGCCGGCCGGCGGTGCTCCGTGAGGCCGTGGTTCCAGAAGTACGCCGGAGCACCGAAGATCTGCAGGTCCGGCGCCTCGTCGCCCGCACGCGTGTGCACGAACGCGCTGAGCTCGGCGATGTTCGAGGTGAGCATCCCCTTCTTGAAAGCGAGGTACTTCGCCAGCTGCGCCGGGGACTCCGCCTCGGCGAGAGTGCCTGTGGCGGTGGTCTCGTAGTTGAGCAGGTACAGCGGGTGGTCCATCAGGTGCGCGCCGACGTTCGGGTTGTCGACCACCACGGTGATGCCGTGCTCCGCCAGGTGGTCGGCCGGGCCGATGCCCGACAGCATCAGGATCTGCGGCGTGTTCATCGCGCCCGCCGAGAGCACGACCTCGCGGTCGGCACGGTGCGTCTCCCTGCGGCCGTCCCGCTCGATGTCGACGCCCGTCACGCGGCCGTTCTCGATGACCAGCTTCAGCACGTGCGCGTGGGTGAGGACCGTGAGGTTGGGTCGCTTGTCGGCTAGGAAGCCGTCGGCAGTCGTCCAGCGCGAGCCGCGCTTGTGGGTGACCTGGTTGAAGCCGGCACCGAGCTGCTCGGCACCGTTGAAGTCGTCGTTGCGCGGGATGCCGGTGGCGACCATGGCCTCGAGGATCTTGCGGCTGAAGGCGGTCGGCGAGCGGTGGTCCTCGACGTGCAACGGCCCACTGGCGCCGTGGTACGTGCTCTCGCCGCGGGAGTTCCGTTCCGACTTCTTGAAGTACGGCAGCACCTCGTCGTACGACCAGCCGACGGCGCCGTCCTTCGCCCAGCCGTCGAAGTCCGCGCGGTTGCCACGCATGTAGATCATCGCGTTCATGCTCGAGCAGCCGCCGAGCATCTTGCCCCGCGGGTGGTAGAGCACGCGACCGTCGAGGTGCGGCTCGGGCTCGGTGTAGAGCTCCCAGTCCAGCTCGGTCTGGAACTGCTGCGGGAAGGCAGCCGGGACCTGGACCTTCATGGTCTTGTGGGACCCACCGGCCTCGAGGAGCAGCACCTTCGTCGAGGCGTCCTCCGACAGGCGACCGGCGACGACGGCCCCGGCGGAACCCGCCCCCACGACGATGTAGTCGTACGAACCCATGACTGCTCCCTTGGCTGGCCGTGCAACGAGTCGGTCGGTGCGAGGAATCTGTCATCAGGCGGCAACCAGGCGCTTGGCGTTGCATCCAGGGTTGTCCTGCTGCATTGTGTGGCAGTCCAAACGTGTCCAGCCGGACCGGTTCGTGGAGGTGGCCGTGACGGAGCCAGCGCCGGTCGACTTCGCTGCCTGGGTAGACGGCTTCGCCCGCGGCCTCTCCAGCGAGGAGGAGGTCGCGGCCTTCGTGAAGACGGTCGACGACGCGATCACCGGCCAGATCCCCGAGATCGCCGCGGACCCGGTCCTCACCGACGACCTGCACTCCAGCACGCGTCACCAGTGGCTGTCCTTCGTCTCGATGCTTGCCCAGCCGCAGCACCGGCTCGTGCTGCCCGTGCAGGCGGCCGACCTCGCTCGCTCGGTCGCCCGACGCGGTCAGGACCTCGGCGTACTCCTCAAGATCTACCGCGCTGCGCACACGGGCGTCTTCGGCTACATCGCGCAGGTCGTGGATGCGCTCGACGAGAAGGCACCACCCCGCGACGAGGTGCTGAAGTTCTTCTGGAGCCGCGCCGACCAGTGGATCGACGACTCCATCGAGGCGCTGATCGAGACGTTCTACGAGGAGCGCCAAGAGCAGCACGAGGGCGCGATGGCCCGACGGGCCGAGCTGATCGAGGCGCTGCTCGAGGGCGGCACGTTCAAGGTCGACGAGGCCAGCACCACGCTGGGCCACCCGCTGCTCCAGTGGCAGTCGGCCTTCGTCGTCTGGGCGGACGAGGCCGACGCGAGCACCACCGATGCGTTGCTCGCCACCGCCAACGCGCTAGCGCAGGCACTGGACGGGACCAGGCCCCTCATCCGGGTCGCCGGAAGTCGCGACCTGTGGTGCTGGGTCGCCACCAAGGAGCGGCCCTCACCCGACGCCCTCGCGGAGCTCACGAGCAGCCTTGCCGACAGCGGCACCCGCGTGGCCGCCGGCGTCCCTGCGCAGGGAGTGGCAGGCTTCCGCAGCGGTCACGAGGAGGCTCGCTGCGCCCAGCGACTCTGCCTGGGTGCGGTGAGCGTGCCGCCGCTTGTGCGGTACGCCGACGTCGAGCTCCTCTGCCTCGCCGCCGAGAACCCGGTGCTGCTGCGGCGCATGGTCGCGCGCGAGGTCGGCGAGCTCTGCGGGGCCGACAAGAACCTCGCGATGGTGCGCGAAACAGCGTTGACCTACCTGACCAACCGGATGAACGTCGAGGCGACCGCCGAGAAGCTGTTCGTGCACAAGAACACCGTGCGCTACCGGCTCAGCCGAGCCGAGGAGCTCCTGGGCCATCCGCTGATCGAGCGCGCCGCGCACGTCGAGCTCGCGCTGCGTTACGTCTCCCTGTTCGGACCGCCGCCCGACGCTTGAGCTCGTCGAGGCTCCTCGATGCTCCTCGATGCTCGGCGGGCCTCAGGCGGTCTCGGTCTCCCACCCGTCGTTGCCGACGGCGTGCAGCTTGTGCAGCACCGATCGGACCTCGGCGACCTCGACGTCCTCGATCCGCCGCCCCCAGTGCTCGGGGAGACGGATCCCGACGCAACCGTCGGGGTTGGTGCAACCCGGCTCGGCGTGGACGTCGCGCAGTCCGCTCAGCTCCGCCGCGAGCCGGAGCGTCTGCCGGTACGCCGGGTGGCCGGCCTGCTCGGCCGGAGTCAGCTGGAGCAGGTCCAGGGCCAGCTCGCTCAGCACCGTCGAGAGGCCCTGGGCCACGCGGAGCGACGAACGGCAGGAGCTGCCGGGAGCCTCGAACGCGGCACGGACGGCGGACGCGGTCTGGACGGCGCGCGACAGAGCGGGGGTGGTGGGCATCATCCGGCTCGGAGCAGGCTGTGCCTTGCGGAAGAGCTTCTTCTCCGGCGCCGGAGCCGTCCTGACCTCGATCTGGCCGTGGCCCTCGAAGGTGTCCGCAGCGACCAGCGCCTGGTAGGCCGCCTCGGCGACGTCGATGAACCGCTCCTGGGTGTCGGCGTCGCCGAACTCGACGTACCGCGCGACGGGCTTGCGCCGGTCCTGAAGCACGGCCGGCGTCTCCTGGAGTCTCTTGTTCATGTCGTTGCCTCCCCGCGCCTGCGGACGTCGTGCGGCGTCGGCGGCATGCCGGACGGGTCCCGCACGAGAGACATCGGCTGGGCGGGTCGGAACCTGAGGGCCTCAGCCCACCGAGGTGAGGTGCAGCCGGAACTCGCTGCCGGCGCCAGGCTCCGACACCAGGGACACGCGACCGCCCTGGGCCTCCATGAACTGCTTGACGATGGCCAGACCGATGCCGGTGCCCGGGTGCAGGTTCCCCGACTCGGTGACCCGGTGGAACCGCTCGAAGATCCGCTCGTGGTGCTCCGAGGCGATACCGATCCCCTCGTCCCGCACCGACAGCACGATCTCGCCGCCCAGGGACTCGGCCGTGACCTTGATGATCGAGTCCGCCGGCGAGAACTTCGCTGCGTTCGTGAGCAGGTTCTCGAGCACCCGCACGAAGGCGGTGCGGTCGGCCTTGACCCACAAGCCACTCGGGACATCGACGTCGACGGTGCGCTGGGCCTGGTTGAGGCCGGCCCGGGCGATCGTCTCCTCGACGAGACTCAGCAGGCGGTGCGGCTCGAGCACGATCGTGAGCTGTCCCCGCTCGAGGCGGGAGAAGTCGAGCAGGTCCTCGATGAGGTGGTCGAGGCGTCGGCCGGCGTTGAGGATGCGCTCGACGAACTCGATCTTGCGTTCCTCGTCGGCGGAGTCCCAGGAGGCCACGAGGATCTCGGCGAAGCCCTTGATGGCCGTGAGCGGCGTCCGCAGCTCGTGCGACACGGTGGACAGGAAGTCCGAGCGCATCCGGTCGATGTCGCGCAGCCGGGTGCTGGCCTCGCGCTCGCGCTCGTAGGCCTCGGCGACCGCAGCCTCCGCGCGCTTGCGCTCGGTCACGTCGCGGATCGACGCGGAGATCGTGACTCCCTGATCGGTCTCCAGGGGGCTCAGCGAGATCTCGACCGGGAACTCGCGGCCGTCCTTGCGCAGGCCGTACAGCTCGTAGCCGGTGCCCATCGGGCGCACGCGCGGGTTCCTGCCATACCCACGACGGTGGCCGGGGTGCATGCTCCGGAACCGTTCCGGGACGAGGACCTCGACCGGCTGCCCGACCAGCTCGTCTCGCTCCCAGCCGAAGAGCGCCACCGTCTGGGCGTTGACGAGCGTGATCCGACCGGACTCGTCGACGATGACCATCGCGTCCGGCGCGGCTTCGAGCAGTCCGCGGAACCGCTCCTCCGCCCGCTTCCGCTCGGTGACGTCGCGGACCGCGGCCGCGACGAGAAGCCCGTCCTCGGTGCTGATCGACGACAGCGAGATCTCGGCGGGGAACTCGCTGCCGTCCTTGCGCCGGGCCACCAGGTCCAGACCCTCGCCCATGGCTCGCGTGCGCGGCTCGCGGAAGTACCCCTCGCGGTGCGTCGGGTGCTTCGCGCGGGAGGCCTCCGGGACGAGGATCTCGATCTGCTGGCCCACGAGCTCGGTGCGCTCGTAGCCGAACAGCGCCTCGGCCTGCGCGTTGGCCAGCATGATCCGGCCGTCGGAGTCGACGGCGATGATGGCGTCCGGCGCTGCCTCGATGAGTCCTCGGTAGAGGGCGTCCGCCTTCTTCAGCTCGCTGACGTCGCGGACGGTCGCGACCGTGGAGACGCCGGTCTCGGTCTCGAGCGGGCTCAGCGAGACGGCCACGGGGAACTCGGTGCCGTCGGAGCGGAGCCCGGTGACGTCCAGGCCCGCGCCGTCCCGCACCCAGGGCTTGTGCCCGTACCGCGTGAGGTGCTCGCGGTGCGCCGCGCGGTAGCGCACGGGCATGAGCATCTCGATGCGCTCGCCGATCAGCAGCTCGCGGCCGTAGCCGAACATCCGCTCGGCCTGGGCGTTGACCGTCTCGATGTGCCCGTCGGCGTCCACCAGCACGACCGCGTCGGGGATCGCCTCGAGCAGCGCCCGCATCCGCTCGTCGTCCCGAACGCGCTCGGAGATGTCGCGAGAGATCGTCGAGGCGCCGACCACCCGCCCGGACTCGTCGCAGATGGGCGACACCGTGACAGAGACGGCGACCAGGCTGCCGTCCTTGCGCCTGCGGGTCGTCTCGTACGGCAGGACCAGCTCTCCGCGCGCGATGCGGGCCAGAACGGCGGTGACCTCGTCCTCGTGACCGGTCGGGGAGAGCATCGTGATCGGAGCACCGATGGCCTCGTCGGCGGCCCAGCCGTACAGCCTTTCCGCTCCTGTGTTCCACGAGACGATCACACCGTCGAGCGTCTTGCCGACGACAGCGTCGTGGGCGCCGTCGAGGATCGCCGCTGCCTGCCGGGACGTCTCGTGGTCGTCGATGCGCAGCCGCTCGATGGCGGCGACGCGCCGTGCATCACGAGCCGCCACGTCGACGTGGTTGGTGATCGCGTCGCGCACGGCGCCCACGAGGGCAGCGCCCTCGAACGGCTTGGTCAGGTAACCGCAGACCCCGGCCTCCCAGGCGGCTGCCTGATCCCGGGCGTGTGCGCGAGCGGTGAGCATGAGGACGGGGATCTCGGCGGTCACCGGGTCACCCTGCAGCCGCTTGAGGACGTCGATCCCGTCCAGGTCGGGCAGCATGTAGTCCAGGACCACCGCGTCCGGCTTCTCGTCACGACAGGCTTCGAGTGCTTCCACCCCGGTGCCGACGACGACCACGTCGAAGCCGGCCAGCTCGAGGTGCAGGCGGCAGACCATGGCGATGTCCGGATCGTCGTCCACGACGAGGACTCGCCCCTGATCCTCCGCTGTCATGGTTGCCTCCCAGCCCCTCACCGGCGCCGTCGCCAGTGCATGCGAGGAACCCGCCCCACCTCGCAGATCTCCCAGAGTCTCGAACAGAACGGACATGCGACTAGGGACCAAAGACCCTAAGTCACACGAACTACGTGCAATCGACCTCCGCGGCCCGCACCATGGGATACGTGGGAGCAGGAGTGGAGGGGGCTGCGCACGCCTACAACGTGGTGCTCGCTGAGGACGATCCGGATATTCGGATGCTCCTCAGCTCCGCGTTGGAGAGCTGGGGGTACGACGTGCTGGCAGTCGGGACAGGTACGGAGGGGTTGGCGGCGGTCCGGGAGCTGAGGCCGGACATCGCCCTCCTCGACATCAACATGCCCGGACTGACGGGGCCTCAGATCATCCACGAGATGCGCCGGGACAGGTCGACGCACGACATCCCGGTCATGCTCATCACGGCCGAGACGGCCGGTCAGACGGCAGCCGCGGGACTGGCCGACGGAGCCGACGACTACGTGCGCAAGCCGTTCCACATGGGCGAGCTCCGCGAGCGCGTCGTGGGGCTCACCAAGCGATCGCGTCACCTCCGCGAGCTCGACGTGCTCCGCGAGGCCGTCGCGCTCCCCGACGCGGTCCGTGACGTCGACGGGGTCCGGGCGGTGGGTCACAACCGGCCGATCCCCGGGGCCCTGGCCGGCGGCGACTTCATGGCGGTCACGGCAGGCCCCGCCGGCACCGTGGTCGCGTTCGTCGGCGACGTCGAGGGGCACGGCCTCGAGGCCGCTGCCCTCGCAGCGTTCTCCCGGGCGGTGCTGGCGACCAACGCCGCGTTCAGCGACCAGCCCGGCCTGCTGCTCAGCCTGGCGAACTGGACCCTCGCCCAGCGCATCGCCGTCGAAGACTACCTGCCGATGGTGACCGCGACCTGCGTCATCATCGACCCGGCCAGCAGGGTGGTGCGCTGGGCGTCCGCCGGCCACCCGGCGCCCCTGTTCTTCTCCGACCGCGAGGTACCCGCCGGCAACATCGGCCTGCCGCTCGGCATGGAGGAGCAGTCGTTCTACCCGAACAACGAGCGCACGCTCGCGCCGAACGAGCACATCCTGCTGTACACCGACGGGCTGATGCGGGCGGCCATGGGACGCCGCGACTTCACCGAGTCGATGCTGCCGTGGCTCGTGATCGCGGGCGAGGACAAGCCGCTCGAGAGCGTCCTCGACAGCATCGTCGAGTCGTTCGGCGAGTCCCTCGGCCGCGAGACGGACGACGACCTGGGGCTGCTCCTGCTGTCGGTTCCGTAGGTCGTCGCGCGGTCAGAGAGCGCGCAGGATGTCCTCGACGCGGTCCTTGGCGTCACCGAAGAGCATCGCCGAGTTCTCGCGGAAGAACAGCGGGTTCTGCACGCCGGCGTAGCCCGACGCCATGGACCGCTTGAAGACGACCACGTGGTCGGCCTCCCACACGGTGAGGACCGGCATCCCCGCGATGGGCGAAGCCGGGTCGTCCATCGCAGCGGGGTTGACGGTGTCGTTGGCGCCGATCACCAGGACGACGGCGGTGTTGTCGAAGTCGTCGTTGATCTCGTCCATCTCGAGCACGATGTCGTAAGGGACCTTGGCCTCGGCGAGCAGGACGTTCATGTGTCCAGGCAGGCGACCTGCGACGGGATGGATGCCGAAGCGGACGTTGACGCCCTTCTCACGCAGCTTGCGGGTCAGCTCGGCGACGCCGTACTGCGCCTGCGCGACCGCCATCCCGTAGCCCGGCGTGATGATCACCGAGTCCGCCGAGCCGAGCAGCTCGGCGACGCCTTCGGCGGTGATCTCGCGGTGCTCGCCGTAGTCCTTGTCCTCGCCCGGACCGGCTTCGATCCCGAAGCCACCGGCGATCACGGAGATGAACGAACGGTTCATCGCCTTGCACATGATGTAGGACAGGAACGCACCGCTCGAGCCGACCAGCGCACCGGTGATGATCAGCAGGTCGTTCTCGAGCAGGAAGCCGGACGCAGCGGCGGCCCAGCCGGAGTAGCTGTTCAGCATCGACACCACGACCGGCATGTCACCGCCTCCGATGGAGGCGACCAGGTGCCAGCCCAGCAGGAGCGCCAGGGCGGTGACGACGATCAGCAGCCACAGCTGCGGGTCGATCACGAACCAGACCGTGAGCGCGAAGAACAGCGCAAGCGATCCGAGGTTGAGCAGGTTCTTGCCGGGCAGCACCATCGGCGCGGAGTTCATCCGAGCCGACAGCTTCAGGAACGCCACGATCGAGCCGGTGAAGGTCACCGCGCCGATGAAGACGCCGATGAAGACCTCGGCCGAGTGGATCCCGAGCAGGCCCTCCGCGTCCAGGTGCGCTGCCTCGCCGGTGAGGACCCCGTCGGCGCCGATCTCGTGCTCGACGTGGAGGTAGCCGTTCCACCCGACGAGTACGGCGGCGAGGCCCACGAAGCTGTGCAGCAGCGCGATGAGCTCGGGCATGCCGGTCATCTCGACGATCCTGGCGCGCCACAGCCCGATCACCGCACCGATGACCATCGCCACGATGAGCAGCCCGAGCCCGAAGGACTCGATGTCGGAGTCGATCGCGAGCACGACGGTCGCCGTGAGCGCGACCGCCATGCCCGCGATGCCGAAGGTGTTGCCCACCTTGGCCGTCTCGTGCTTGGAGAGGCCCGCCAGGGCGAGGATGAACAGCAGGCCGGCGACGAGGTAGGCCGACTGGGTCGCGTTGAAGATGTCCAGATCCATCTCTGATGCTCCTTGAGGATTTCCGGATCAGGACCGGGAGAACATGGACAGCATGCGGCGGGTCACCGCGAAGCCACCGAAGACGTTGATCGAGGCCAGCAGGATCGCCACGAAGGAGACCGCGGTGATGACGTCGTCACCCTGACCGATCTGCAGCAGCGCACCGACGACGATGATTCCCGAGATCGCATTGGTCACCGACATCAGCGGGGTGTGCAGCGCGTGGTGCACGTGACCGATGACGTAGTAGCCGATCACGATCGCCAGCGCGAACACGGTCAGGTGGACACGCAGAGCCTCAGGGCTGATCGCGACGAGCGCGAACAGGACCGCGGCCGCGGCACCCACGATGCCCAGCCGCTTGCGCGTCGGCATCGGCACCTTCGCCTGCGGCTCCTTCTTCTCCGCGGCGGCACCGGGAGCAGCGGCGGGCGCAGCCGAGACCTGCACCGGCGGCGGCGGCCAGGTGTTCTCGGTCGAGCCGCCATCAGGACCATCGGTGTGGCGCACGACGGTGATGCCACGCTGCACGACGTCCTCGAAGTCCAGGACGAGCTGCCCGTCCTTCTCCGGTGTCATCAGCTTCATCAGGTTCACCAGGTTGGTGCCGTACAGCTGCGAGGCCTGGGCGGGCAGCCGGCCCGCGAGGTCGGTGTAGCCGATGATCGTCACGCCGTTCGCGGTGGTCACGGCCTCACCGGCGACGTTGCCCTCCACGTTGCCGCCGTTCTGCGCGGCCATGTCCACGATCACCGAACCCGGCTTCATCGACGCGACCATCTCCGCGGTGATGATCCGCGGCGCCGGACGACCCGGGATGAGAGCGGTGGTGATGATGATGTCGACGTCCTGGCACTGCTCGGCGTACAGCTGCGCCTCGAGCGCCTTGTAGTCCTCGCCCATCTCCTTGGCGTAGCCCGTCGCGGAGACCTCGACGTCCTCGGTCACGATCGAGAGGTACTCGCCACCCAGCGACCTCACCTGGTCCGCGACCTCCGGACGCGGGTCGGTCGCGCGGACGATCGCACCCAGCGAACCGGCAGCACCGATCGCGGCCAGACCCGCCACGCCCGCACCCACGACCAGGACCTTCGCCGGCGGAACCTTGCCGGCGGCCGTGACCTGGCCGGTGAAGAACCGACCGAACTCGTGCGCCGCCTCGATGACCGCCCGGTAGCCGGCGATGTTCGCCATGGACGAGAGCACGTCCAGCGACTGCGCCCGCGAGATCCGCGGCACCGCGTCCATCGCCAGCGCCGTGATCGGCCGCCTCGCCAGGTCCTCGACCAGATCCGGGTTCAACGCCGGCGACAGGATCCCGATGACCGTCGCACCCGCCTTCACACCGTCCAGCTGCGCCGTCGACGGCGCGTTCACACCGAAGACGATGTCGGCGTCCGCGACCGGGCCGACACTCGCACCCGCCTCGACATACGCCTCGTCGGGGAAGCTCGACGCCTCACCCGCACCCGCCTCGACCACCACGTCGTACCCGAGCTTGACCAGCTGTACGACGGTGGCCGGCGTGGCCGCCACACGAGT
The DNA here is from genome assembly GCA_035699605.1 of Nocardioidaceae bacterium. GTDB lineage: Bacteria > Actinomycetota > Actinomycetes > Propionibacteriales > Nocardioidaceae > SSC3. The sequence continues at coordinate 68,617 of DASSPN010000022.1, forward strand.
CTCGCCCGCGCGAGCCTCCTTGAGGACACCGATGATCATGGTTGCCGCTCCAACCGTTCTGCTGTTGTGACGAGACCAGAGCTCGTGTGCCGAAGAGGGCGCTCGACGCTGAGCGCTCGGCTAGGAACACCGAACGTTACCAACCTCCCCGCCGCGCGAAACCGGCCTGTGCTCTCCGTCACAACGTGACCCATCGCACGCCTGGGAGCTGTCGGCGCCAGCGGGTAGGAAGGTGTCATGAGCATCCCTGAGGCAGACAAGCGGCGACTCACCGGACAGCAGGTTCTCGACGCCGGGCTCACCGGCTGGCGCTACGTGCTCGACAAGCTCGTCGTCCGGTACGCGACCGGAGACTTCAACGCCGGATCTGCCCTGGTGGCCAAGATCGCCCAGGTGGCGGACGAGGCGAACCACCACCCGGACGTCGACCTCCGCTATCCGCACGTCACGGTCTCCCTGACGAGCCACGACGTCTCGGCGGTCACCGCGCGCGACCTCCGTCTGGCCGAGCGGATCAGTGCGCTCGCGTCGGAGGCGGGAGTGCGCCCGGCTGACCACGCACCCGACGTGCTGGAGCTCGCGCTCGACGCTCAGGACTACTCCCGCCTGAAGCCGTTCTACGCTGCACTGCTCGGCTACGCGCCGCACCCGACGTACGACGTCGACCTGCGCGACCGCGCCGACCGAACGCCGAGCGTGTGGTTCCAGACCACCGACTCCGACGCCGCCGACCGGCAGCGCTGGCACCTCGACGTGTCGGTGCCGCACGACGTCGCCGAGCAGCGCCTTCAGGCAGTGCTCGACGCAGGCGGGAAGCTTGTCGACGACTCGCGGGCCCCTGCCTTCTGGGTGCTCGAGGATCCCGAGGGGAACAGGTCCTGCATCTGCACCTGGCAGAACCGTGACTGACCCGCAGAGACGTCGAGACCCCGCCCGGGAACGGGCGGGGTCTCGACACACTGGCGGTGGCGGAGGGATTTGAACCCTCGGTGGGCTTTCACCCACAAACGCTTTCGAGGCGTTCTCCTTAGGCCGCTCGGACACGCCACCGCGGAGAAGGCTACCGGAGGGCAGCAGCCCGGTGAAATCGGCTCGGCCGCTCAACGATGGTCGTCGAAGAACTGGAGCAGCACGTCGCGGCACTCCTCCTCGAGCACCCCCGCCACCACCTCGGGCCGGTGGTTGAGCCGCCTGTCACGGACGACGTCCCAGAGCGACCCCACCGCGCCGGCCTTCTCGTCGAAGGCACCGAAGACGAGGCGGTCCAGGCGGGCGAGGCCGACGGCTCCCGCGCACATCGTGCAGGGCTCGAGCGTCACGACGAGCGTGCAACCGCTGAGCCGCCACTCGCCGATCGCCTCCGCTGCCTGGCGCAGCGCCACGACCTCGGCATGGGCGGTCGGGTCGGCGAACGCCTCGCGCTCGTTCCGTCCGCGACCGATCACCTCGCCCGCCGGGGACAGGACGACCGCTCCGACCGGAACGTCGGCCGTGGCGAGCGCGGCGCGCGCCTCTTCCAGGGCAAGCGCCATCGCGGCGTCCCAGGGGCCGGGAGCAGTCACCGCGGGGTCACTGGGCCGGGGCGCCGACGAGGTCGTCGTACTGCTGGCCGAAGCCGATCCTGGAAGCGATGTCGGCGAGGAGCTCGTCCGGGTACGCCTCGAGGTCGTCGAGGAGGGCACCCATGTCCATCGCGCCCATGCCGAGGTCAGAGACGATGCCCAGGTCGCCGGCGGGCACGGGCTCGTCGTCGTCGTCGGGCATCGGCAGCTCGAGCTCCTCGACCACGTCCCGCGCGATCGGCCACTCGCTGGCCGCGGTGATGTCGGAGAGGAGGAAACGGACGTCGCTGCCGGCCACGCGAACGAGGAGGAAGAAGTCCTCGTCGATGGAGATGAGGCCCAGCGAGCCGAAGTCCCCCGGGTAGCGGCGAAGCTCGGACGCGACCTCGTCGAGGTCACCGAGGCGGTCGTGCGGGATCTCGGCGACCTGCCACGCACCTTCCTCGCGGTACGCAACGAGCGCGAAGTCCACTCCCTCGGCGTTCGCGTCGGAGTCTGCCGACATCGATGCACCTCCAGGACTTGACCGCGAGAACTCGTCAAGCGTGACAGAGCGGCACCCGTCGCACCACCCCATAACCGGGGGTTAGGTTCTCTCCATGCGCGTTCTCGTGGCCGACCACCCGCTCATCTCGCACAAGCTGACGACGCTTCGCGACGAGCGAACCGATTCCCCGACCTTCCGCCGGCTCGCCGACGAGCTGGTGACGCTGCTCGCCTACGAAGCGACACGGGACGTGCGGGTCGAGCCCGTCACGGTGACGACCCCGGTGGCACCTGCCGAGGGAGTTCGGCTGGCGACCCCGAAGCCCCTGGTGGTCCCGATCCTGCGAGCGGGCCTGGGCATGCTCGACGGGATGATGCGGCTGCTTCCCACGGCCGAGGTGGGATTCCTGGGGATGGTCCGCAACGAGGAGACTCTCGAGGCGTCGACGTACGCCGAGCGCCTCCCCGACGACCTCTCCGGCCGCCAGTGCTACGTGCTCGACCCGATGCTGGCGACCGGTGGCACCCTGGCGGCCGCGATCTCCTTCCTCGTGGACCGGGGGGCGGACGACATCACGGCCATCTGCCTGCTCTCCGCGCCCGAGGGCTGTGCCAACCTGGAGAAGGGCGTTGCCGACCTCGACGTCCCGATCACGGTGGTCACCGCCGGGATGGACGAGCGTCTCAACGACAAGGGTTACATCGTGCCGGGGCTCGGTGACGCCGGTGACCGGCTGTACGGCGTGGTCGGCTGACTGGAGGTTGAGCCGGGCGTGTCGGGTGGTCGACCCGGGGATCTTCGGAGTCGCCCACCCGTTGACCCGGCATGAAGGTCACCACCCCTGACGGCCGCCGGATCAACGTCCGGCGCAGGTGGCTGCCGTGGCGCCGCAAGCTCCGCCAGCTCGAGGACACTCCCGACCTCGGCGTCACAGCCGTCGATGACGTCCTTGCCGTCGTAGCGGCGATCGTGTTCCTGCTCTTCCTCGCGGTTCTCGTGGAGGCCCTTGTCGTCCTGCTCCTCGCTCCACTTCTCCTGCTGGCACGAGTGGTGCTCGGTCTCCCGTGGACCGTGGAGGTCCTCGAGGGGAGCACGGTCCTCGGCACCGAGCGCGTGCGGGGCTGGAGTGACGCGACCGTCCGCATCCACGAGCTGGCCGACTCCTACGAACGCGGCGACGACCCGTTCCAGCACGCCCGCACGATCTCGTCGTCGTAGTCGGGGTCGAACCGCCCGTTGCGTGTCACCAGCTCCACGAAGCTGACGACGTTGTGGGCGAACAGCCGCGACGCCGGCCCGGGCAGCTGCGCCGGCACGTTCGCGCCACCCCACACCTGTGCCCGCCCGCCGGCGGTCACCGCGCCGGCGACCGACCCCTCGACGTTCCCGCCGGCGTCGGCGAAGAGGTCGACCACCACGGACCCCGGTGACATCGCCTCGACCATGGACCGGCTCACGAGAACCGGCGGGACTCGTCCTGGCACCGCAGCGGTCGTGATGAGTACGTCGGCAGCGGCGACGTGCGGCGCGAGGAGCGACTGTTGCAGCGCAGCCCGCTCGGACGTCATCTCGCGCGCGTAGCCGGCTGCTGCATCGAGCGGCGGGAGCCCGAGGTCGACCGCTTCCGCACCGAGCGACCGGATCTCCTCGGCCGAGGAGGCCCGGACGTCGTAAGCCGAGACGACCGCGCCCAGCCGGTGGGCCGTGGCGATCGCCTCGAGCCCGGCAACACCCGTGCCGAGCACGAGGACGCGCGCGGCGGGGATCGTGCCGGCGGCGGTCATGGTCAGCGGGAACATCCGTCCGAGCAGGTCGGCTGCCACGACGACGGCTCGGTACCCGGCCACCAGCGCCTGGGACGTGAGGACGTCCATCGACTGCGCGCGGGAGATGCGCGGGACCCGTTCGAGCGCGAAGCTGCCGCCGGTCAAGGTGATGCTTGGCGCGGCCCCCTCGACCGCGTGCACCGCCAGCACCAGATCGGCATCGAGCCCACCGATCACAGCGCCTTCCTCGACGTACTCCTCGTCGGGGTGCCCGGCCGCAAGGCCGGCCCCGGCCTCGACCACCACGTCGTACCCGAGAGCACGGAGACGACCGACGAGAGCGGGGACGAGGGCTACGCGGGTCTCCCCCTCACGCCGCTCCCGGGCTACCGCCACGCGCATGGGAGCGACCCTAACGGGTGGTGGACGAACGGCCTCCCGCCCCGACAGTCTGGGGGCATGGACGTCCGGTTCATCACGCCCGAGGGCGCCACCGAGCACGACCCCAGCGAGCTGCCTGTGCTGCTCCGGCGCGACGACGGCTTCACGTGGGTGGACATGCCGGTGATCGACGACGCCTGCGCAGCGACCCTCACGCAGACGTTCAACCTGCATCCGCTGGCGTTGGAGGCGTGCACGACGCGCAACCATGTGCCGACGGTCCATGCGTACGACGACCACATCTTCCTGGTGCTGTTCTCGCCCCTCCTCGGCCGCGCGGGCCACGTGCACCTCCTCGAGCTCGACGTCGTCGTCGGCCGCAACTTCCTCGTCACCACGCACGGCCCGCTCAACCCCGCCGTGGACCCGGCCGAGGCGCTGAAGGAGACCGACTCGGTGCTGCGCCGGATCAAGGAAGGACGGTTCCGGGCCTCGACCCCCACCAAGACGGCGTACGCCATCGGCTCTGCCATCGCCCGGCGCCAGCGTGCGCTCATCGGTGACGTGGCCGAGAAGCTCCCCGGGCTGGAGCTCGAGGTGATGAGCTCGAGGCTGACCGAGCCCGAGGCCTTGCTCGAGCAGATGTTCCTGGTCCGGCACGAGCTCATCACGGCCCGGACCATGGCGGCTCAGTCGCACGACATCTTCGCGCGCGTGCTGATGCTCGACCGCTGGCTGACGGAGAAGGACAGCGTGCTGATCCGGGATCTGTCCGACCAGTTCGACCGGGTGCGTTCGATCGCCGACGGTGAGTCGCAGTTCCTCTTCGGCGTGATCGAGCTCTACCAGACCAAGGTGCACACGAAGATGACCGTCGCGATGGAGCGGCTCGCGGTGATCGCGGCGGTGACGCTGCCCATCACCGCGATCGCGTCGATCGTCGGCATGAACGTGATCGTGAACGACGAGACGCACTACCTGCAGCTGTCGATCGTCCTCGTCGTGATGCTGGTGATGAGCGGGACGCTGTTGCGGTGGGCTCGCCGTCAGGGCTGGTGGTAGGCGGCTACCGGTACTCGGGGTTCTCGAAGTCGAACCTCGCCCCGCCGTCCCACTCCGACCGCTGGTTGCCGTACGCCGGGATGCCGCCTGCGTCCTTGAGCATCTTCGCCAGGTGCATGAGGTTCCACGTCATGAAGGTCGTGTTCCGGTTGGTGAAGTCGTTCTCGGGTCCCCCGCTGCCGGGGTCGAGGTACGACGGACCAGGCCCGGCCTCACCGATCCAGCCGGCGTCGGCCTGCGGCGGGATCGTGTAGCCGATGTGCTGCAACGAGTAGAGGATGTTCATCGTGCAGTGCTTGATGCCGTCCTCGTTGCCGGTGATCAGCGCGCCCGCCACGCGGCCGTAGTAGGCGTACTGCCCCTTGTCGTTGAGGTCGCCGCTTCCGCCGTACAACCGTTCGATGACCTTCTTCATCACGCTGCTGTTGTCACCCAGCCAGATCGGCCCGGCGAGCACCAGGATGTCGCTCTCCATCACCTGCTGGTGCACTTCTGGCCAGACGTCGGTCTTCCAGCCGTGCTCCCGCATGTCGGTGTAGACGCCGGTGGCGATGTCGAGGTCGACGGCTCGGACCACCTCCACACCGACGTTGTGCTTCATCATGATCGCCGCGCTGACGTCGATCAGCCCTTCGGTGTGGCTCACCTCGGGTGATCGCTTGAGCGTGCAGTTGATGTACGTCGCTCGCAGGCCGGTGAAGTCGTAGTCGGTCATGCCTCGACTCTGCCCGACCTCGACCCGGCGACGTAACGGTCAGATCGAACGAATTGCGAACGCGAGGGCGAAGATGACCACGACGACGAGCACCGCAGTCAGGACGAACCCGCAGCCGATCAGGATCAGCCGCTGCGCCGGGGTCGCCTCCGCGAGGGGATCAGGCTCGTCGGTGGACACTGACGGCGTACCCCCCGTCGTCGAATGGCTGCCGGTCCCAGGTGGACCACCGCTCGACCAGGACCAGACCGGCGGCAGCACAGGCTTCGTCGTACGTCGACAGCGGGACGACCGGTGCGCCGGGAGGCAGGTGGGCCCGGTCCGACCCGAAGCCGCACACCACGACGCCGCCGGCGTGCCCGGCCACGTTCACCATGGCCTCGGGCAGGTCGGTCACGAACGGGATGACGTTGCCTGCCATCACGACGACGTCGAACTGCCGTCCCAGGTCCATCGCGGACAACCCCCCGAGGTGCCACTCGATCTCGGGCGACCGCTCCCGCGCAACGGCCAGCATGGCGTCATCGATGTCGGCGCCGGTCACGTCGTACCCGAGCTCGGCGAGGCGGCTCGCGACGCGCCCGGTCCCGCAGCCGGCGTCCAGGATGCTCGCGCCTGGCGCCACCAGCGAGGCGACGAACGTGGCCTCCCCGTGGACGTCCTGGCCCTGGGCGGCGAGCTTGTCGAAGTTCGCGGCGAAGCGGTGGGCGTAGTCGTCACCGCCGGTCTTCCTCGCGATGTCGGGCCAGCTGCTCATGGCTCAGTCCTAGCAGGGGCCAGAAGAACATGCACTTCTCTCGGAGAAACGGACATCCCCGTACATCCGGGCGACGTTCCGGGAGAACTGTTAGTCGTTGTGGCCCCGGCCTCTAGGAGTGTCGGACCAGCTCGTAGACCTTGCAGCCCAGGCACAGCCCGGTGACCGCGTTGAGGACAGCGACGGCGACGGCCACCCCCACCAGCCCGTAGCCGACCGTGTCGAGGCCTGCGACGAAGCAGACCAGCGCCGCTCCGGAGAGCACGAAACCGATGCCCTGGCCGAACCTCGCCGGCCGGGCGTCCTCCAGCTCGGCCGGGGGCCCGACTCGTGGCCAGACGACGCGGGCGTAGAGCTGCGCCCAGACCGACCACTGGAAGCTCACGAACGCGGTGAAGAGGAAGACGGCGACCTGGGAGCCGAGCAGGCCGAGACCCAGGGGTCGCGCAGGCTCGACGCAAAGCGCAGCAACCGCGAGGACCACGGCTGTCGCCCCGGCGCTGAACCGCGTCAGGCGCGGGTCGACGTGACCGCGGAGCGGGCAGGCGCTGATGCTGCGGTTCACCCGTCAGTAGTACCAGGGGTACGGCGACCAGTCCGGCTCTCGCTTCTCCAGGAACTGGTCGCGCCCTTCCTGAGCCTCGTCCGTCATGTACGCGAGCCGCGTCGTCTCCCCCGCGAACAGCTGCTGCCCGACCAGCCCGTCGTCGAGGAGGTTGAACGAGTACTTCAGCATCCGCTGCGCGGTCGGCGACTTGCCGTTGATCTTCCTTCCCCACTCGAGCGCGACGGCCTCGAGCGAGGCGTGGTCGACGACCCGGTTGACCGCACCCATCCGGTGCATCGTCTCGGCGTCGTACTCCTCGGCCAGGAAGAAGATCTCCCGGGCGAACTTCTGGCCGACCTGGCGGGCGAGGTACGCCGAGCCGTAGCCACCGTCGAACGACCCGACGTCGGCATCGGTCTGCTTGAACCGCGCGTGCTCGCGGGAGGCGAGGGTGAGGTCGGAGACCACGTGCAGCGAGTGCCCTCCACCGGCGGCCCAGCCGGGAACGACGCAGATGACGACCTTCGGCATGAAGCGGATCAGCCGCTGGCACTCGAGGATGTGCAGCCGGGCGAGCTTCGCCTTGTCGATGGGGTTCGGGGGCGCGCCGGCGTCGTCGTGGCCGGCCGTTTCGTACTGGTAGCCGGCCTTGCCCCGGATGCGCTGGTCTCCGCCCGTGCAGAACGCCCACTTGCCGTTCTTCGGCGACGGCCCGTTGCCGGTCAGGATCACGCAGCCCACGTCGGCGCTGGTCCGCGCGTGCTCGAGACAGCGCAACAGCTCGTCGACGGTGTGCGGCCGGAAGGCGTTGAGCACGTCGGGACGGTCGAACGCGATCCGCACGGTGCCGTGCTCGACGGCCCGGTGGTAGGTGAGGTCGGTCAGGTCCTCGAAGCCGGGAACGTCCTTCCAGGCGGTGGGATCGAAGATCTCGGAAACGTTCTCCAGCGCTGGCATGTCTCGCAATCTATCTATGCTTCGGACCATGCCTGACGCCACCCTTGCTGCCCGGCTCACCGACGCAGCGGTCGCCTACGTCCTCGACGAGCTCACCGGCACGCGCCTCGACGAGGTCATCGCCCGCGACCTCGACGACGTGCTCGCGGTCGCCGAGCACCTGCCCCTGACGACGCTCGTCGATGCGGGCGAGGTCAAGCGGGTCGCGCGCAAGCTGCTCGCCACCATCCCGGCGAGCACCGCGGCCAGCACGCTGGTCGAGGCCGGCGCCGACGTGGTGTACGACGGCCCGGCCGACGCCTTCACCGCGAGCGACCTCGTCGCCCAGGACCACGTCGAGCAGATCGTCGACGAGGTCCTCGCGCTCGCGCCCCTGGTGGAGCGGATGCTCGACGAGCTCACGGAGAGCCCCCTCGTCGCCAGCCTCGCCTCCCGTTTCGTCGGCCGGATCGTGAACGACGTGCTGTCGGCGAACAAGGCGGTGGCGGAGAAGATCCCCGGCCTCGGCGGCCTGATGTCGCTCGGCGCAGGTGCCGCCGGCAAGGTGATGGGCGCGACGGAGAAGCAGTTCGAGCAGCTCCTCGGCGACACTGCGGGCAAGGGTGCGGTGTTCGCGATGCGTCGTCTCAACAAGATCGTCGTCGACACCTTGAAGGACCCGATGCTGCGAGACGCCGTGCTCCAGGTCTGGGAGCAGCAGTCGGGCCGTGAGGTCGGCGACATCTCGGACATCGCCAGCCCGGAGGACGTGCGCCGGGTCGCGGCCCTTCTCCAGGAGATCGTCATCGCGGGCGCGCCCACCGAGCCCGTGGGAAGCCTGGTCGACGCCCTCATCGACGCGTTCTTCACGGCGTACGGCGAGTACCCGGTCACCACGCTGCTCGACGAGCTCGACATCGACAGGGCGGACCTGCTCGCCGACCTGCGGTCGTTCATCCCGCCGGTGGTCGAGGCCGCGCGCGCAGACGGCCGTCTCGAGCAGCTGGTGCGCGACCGGGTCGAGCCGTTCTTCGCCTCCGACGCGGTCGCGACGATCCTCGCGGAGGGCTGAGCTCAGCGGGTCCGCGCGATGCTGACCGCGAGGGCGGTCAGGTGGTGCAGCCGGGCGAGCTCGGAGTCGAGCACCTCGGGACCCCCGCGACGGCCGAACGCGACCAGCTCGTCCTCGGACTCCACCCGGGCTGCGGCCACCACCGAGCCCCACTCGTCCGGAACCTCGAGCCGCTTCGCCCGGTCGATCGGGAACCAGCCCGCCTGCGCGTCGGCGATGTCGGGTGCGGCCGAGGTGGCGTGGAGGATCTTCAGCCCGCCGTCGTGCCGCTGCACGCGGACCGCCCAGTCCGAGCGGAAGGTCATCGGCAGCAGCTCGACGAGCTGGTCGAGCGCGCTGGCCGGGTCCTGCGTCATCGCCTCGACGGCCTCGAGGTCGAGGAACAGGTTGCCGCCGGCGCCGTACCGGGAGACCCACAGCACCTGCACGCCGTCGAGCTGGTTGCAGGCCGACACGATCGAGTCCGGCATGACGCCGGGGGCGGTCTCGAGGAGCACGTCGTCGACCGCGGTGCCGTCATGGCGGTGCTCGACGATCTCGATCGCCTCGATGTCGCCGCCGGCCTCACCGATCGCGGTCGCGACGCGACCCAGCGACCCGGGGACGTCCGGGAGTTCGACGCGAAGCAAGTACGGCACGGGCAGACCCTATCCCGGAGGGGTTACGCGGAGGTTTCCCGCACCACGGCGAGGTTGAACCTGCCGGTGCCGAGGGTGCCGTACAGGCGGACCCACAGCGGGAGCCATGCCTCGAGCCCACGGGCCGCGTCGAGCGACGGGAACTCGATCACGTCCTCCCAGCCGAACTCGGCCAGCAGGTCCTTCACCAGGGTCCGGGCGTCAGCGTCGTCACCGGCCACGAACATGGTCGTGCCGGGCAGCGGGTCGAGCATGACCGAGGCGGTCACGGTGTTGAGCGACTTGACCACACGCGCACGCGGGAACGCGCGCTGGATCTGCTCGGCAAGGGAGTCCGTGTTGCCCACCGACAACGAGGGCGGGAAGCCCTGCGAGAAGTCGAGCGGGTTCGCGACGTCGAGCACCACCAGCCCGTCCAGCGACGGCCCGACCTGGCCCAGCGCCTCGACGCTCGCGTTCCCGTTGGTGAGGTTCACGACGAGATCCGCGCCTGCGGCCGCCTCTTCCAGGGGCACCAGCACGAGCTCCACGCCCTGCCAGTCCTCCCGCTCCGCAGTGGCTTCGGGCGAGCGGGTCCCGACGACCACGTCGTGACGACTGGCGAGTGCACCGGCCAGCGTGCGGCCCGCGGCTCCGGTCCCGATGACGGCGATCCTCATGGCGCCGACGATAGCCCCGGCCGTCCTAGTCCGAACGTCTCGACCACCTCGTAGCGAGGACGCTTGCGCGGCCCCTCCCCGAGGTGCGACTGGATCAGGGCGATCTCGTCCGCCCGCCAGGTCGGCCCGCGGTACGCCTCCAGCACCCGCAGCCAGCGCGTCGCCTCGATCGGCCGTCCGCTGCGGGCGAGCGTCAGGTGTGCCCGGAACCTCCCGCCGTCGGCGTCGGCGCCCGCCTTGTTGGCTGCCGCCCTGGCACCCACCGCCAGCCGGTTCAGCTCCTCGGCGTCCTCGGTGGCCACCGCGGCGTACAGCACCTTCGCGCGCGAAGGGTTCGGGAACGCCCCGCCGCCGGCCAGGGCGAGGTCGAACGGCGTACGACGAGCGGCGGCCCGGACGAGCCGCTCGACCAGGTCGTCGAGGTGGCGCGGCGCCACGTCCGCCATGAACGCCAGCGTCAGGTGCCACTGCTCCTGCGCGGTCCATCGGAGATGGGACCCCGCCTCACGGCGAGGTCCCAGGAACTCCTCGAGGTCCTCGACCACGGACTCCGGCGGCACGAGGGCGACGAACATCCGCATGTCGCCAACCTACGGCGATCAGCCGACGGGCACGGACTCCTTGTCAGCGACCGCTGCGCGCTCCTCCTCGCGGAAGCCGTACCTGTCCCACCAGCGCCGCATCGGCGCAGGCGCCCACCAGTTGGCCGACCCGAGCAGCTTCATCGTCGCCGGCACCAGCAGGGCGCGGACGACGGTCGCGTCGACGAGCAGCGCGATGAGCATGCCGAGACCGATCATCTTCATGAAGACGATGCCGCTGATGGAGAAGGCACCGATCACCACCGCGAGCAGCAGCGCAGCGCTCGTGATGATGCGGCCGGTCTTCTGGACACCGACGGCGACGGACCCCGTGTTGTCGTGGGTGCGGTCGTACTGCTCACGGACGCGCGAGAGCAGGAACACCTCGTAGTCCATGGAGAGGCCGAACAGGATCGCGAGCATCAGGATCGGCTGGGTGGCGTCGAGGAAGCCCGGCGACGTGAAGCCCAGCGCGTCCTCGAAGTGACCGCCCTGGAAGATCCAGGTGACGACCCCGAACGACGCGGTCACCGAGATCGCGTTCATCAGTACGGCCTTGATCGGCAGCACCAGCGACCCGAAGGCGATGAACAGCAGCACCAGCATGACCCCGATGACGATCAGACCCATCCAGGGCAGGTGATCGCCGATGGAGGCGGTGAGGTCGACGGTGTCCGCACTCAGCCCGCCGACCAGCGCCGTACCCTGCGCCGGGTCGATCTCACGCAGCTCGCGCACGAGGTCCTGCGAGGCCTGGCTCTGGCTGTTGCCCTCCCAGAACGCCCGCAGCAGCGTGTTGTCGCCATCCTGCGCCACCGGCTGTACGTCGACGATGCCGGGCACGTCCTTGACGTCCTGGGTGTACGCCGTGACGCCGGCCTGGTCCACGCCCTGCAGGAGCAGGCTCGCGCTGGAGCGCTCGGGACCGAACTCGTCGTTGAGCTTCTGCGCCGCGACGTGGGCCGGTGCGTCCTCGGGAAGCACCCGGTAGTCGACGCTGCCCCACTTCACACCCAGGAAGGGCGAGGCGACCGCGAGGAGCACCGCTGTGACGGCAACCGCAACGATCACGGGGCGCCGCATCACGGCGTGCGCGAGGCGGGCCCAGGCACCGTGGTCGGTGTCGGTGGAGACGGGACGGTGGCGACGCCAGGGCATCCGGCCGGCGTCGATGCGGCGACCCAGCAGCCGCAGGATCGCGGGAAGCACGGTCAGAGCCGCAAGCATCGCCACGAGCACCGCGGCGATACCGCCGTACCCCATGGACTTCAGGAAGGCCTGCGGGAAGACGAGGAGGGAGCTCATCGCCGCAGCGACCGTCAGGCCGGAGAAGAGCACCGTCCGGCCGGCGGTCACCATCGTCGCCTGGATGGCCTTCGCCGGAGCGTCCGGGTCGTCCTCGGGCAGCCGCGCGAGCTCCTCACGGAACCGGCTGATGATGAAGAGCGCGTAGTCGATCGCGAGGCCCAGACCGATCAGCGTGATCACGTTGACGGAGAAGATCGAGACCTCGACGAACTCCGAGAGGACGCGGATGACGGCGAGCGATCCCAGGACGGCGATCACGCCGACCACGACCGGCATGGACGCCGCCACGAGGCTGCCGAAGATCAGCAGCGACAGGATCAGCACGACAGGGGCGGACACCGTCTCGGCCTTGCGCAGGTCGGTCTCGCTGATGTGGTTGACGTCGTTGTACGTCGCAAAGGGGCCGGCCAGGTCGGTCTCGAGACCCTCGGCCTCCAGCACGGGGGCGAGCTCGTCGTAGTTCTCGAGGTACTCGTTCTGGGTGTCGCCGCCGAGCGAGATCAGGACCTGGGTGGAGCGCCCGTCCGTGCTCAGGAGGTCTGGCGACCGGGTGTCGTAGTACGTGGTGATCGACGCCGTCACACCGTCCGGGATCGCGTCGAGTGTGTCCTCGACCGACCGGCGGAAGGCCGGGTCGGTGGCGGAGAGGTCGTCGCTGCTGTAGATCGCGATGACGTCGACCGTCTTGTTGCCGAAGGCCTCGCGCTCCGCCGCCAGTTCTCGGGAGGACTCGGTCTTCGGGTCGTCGAACCCGCCCTGGGAGAGCGAGTCGAACACGCCCGCGCCGTACCCGGCGGCGCCGAGGACGACGACGATGCCGACCAGCAGGACAGTCAGGGCCCGTCGGGCGACGAAGGCTCCCCAGCTCTTGATCATGACTCCACCTGTGAACGAGTATTACGATTGTTTACGGCGTAAACAGTGAACACTGTAAACTCGAAACTCGTCAAGAGGGTATGGTCCGGCGCGGAGAGGAGACCGGTGACCGAGGTAGCAGCACCCACTCGCCGCGAGCGTCAGCGTCAGCAGACGCTCGAGGAGATCGTGACGGTCTCCCGCGAGCTCCTGCGTGAGCCCGGCGGACTGTCGCTGCGGGCGGTCGCGCAGAAGATGGGCATCACCGCGCCGGCGCTCTACCGCTACGTCGCTAGCTACCAGGAGCTCGTCCACCTCATCGCCCAGGACATCGACGCGAGTGCGGCCGTCGAGCTCGCCGCTTCGCGCGACCGCTACCCGCACGACGACCCGGCCGCGCAGATCGTCGCGGCGGCCATCGCGTTCCGCCGCTGGGCGCTCACCCACCGCGAGGAGTTCGGCCTCGTCTTCGCGAACCCCCTGACGGGCCACGACAACCCCGAGGAGATGAAGGACCAGCAGGTCGGGCTGGCGTTCAACGACGTCTTCATCCGGCTGTGGCGCAAGTACGACTTCCCGGTCCCCCCGCTCGAGGAGATCCACCCGTCGGTCGTCGCGACGTTCGACGACCCGTACATCCCGGCGAGGCTCGAGGACATCCCTGCGGACGCCAAGGGGCTGCTCTGGGTCTTCATGCAGTCCTGGGTGCAGCTCTACGGGACCGTCACCCTCGAGGTGTTCGGGCACTGCGACCCCCGGGTGATCGAGTCGGGTGCCCTGTTCTACTCGATGCTGACCAGGCAGGCCGAGGCGCTCAACATCACCGACGAGCTGCCGCGGCTGCTGCCGATGATCGAGTCCGAGCTCGCCCGCTGACGGTCGTCCTGGCTAGCCCGCGCGGGCGTCCGGTTCGGTCCGTTCGGCCCATCCCTCTCTGTCGGACCCGACATCTAGGGTGGCGCGCAGTGCGGTTCATCGAGGACTTCGGGGGAAACATGGCTCGCTCGCACGTCGGCACGCGTCTGCTGCTCGCCGGGACACTCGCGGTCGGTGCTCCGGCGCTCATGGCCGCACCCGCTGTCGCTGCTGGGGCGGCGTTCCATCCGTATGTCGCCTACGACCCCGGGTCGGACCCTGCGAACGTCGCGGTCGGCGACGTCACCGGAGACGGGCGCCCCGACGTCCTGATGACCACGGAGTACTACTTCGACGAGGCGAACGACTACAAGCTCTGGGTCTACCCCCAGCAGACCGACGGCACGCTGGGGGCACCCACCCGTCTCGACACCGGTGCGACGTACGGCAGTGAGATGGCCATCGGTGTCGCGGACCTCGACGGAGACGGCGACCTCGATGCCGCGGTCACGACGCAGGACGGCGTGGATCTCTTCGTCCAGCAGGACGGCGCCCTCGTCCGCTCGTGGACCGTCCCGATCCCCGAGGGTCGCGACCTGTCGACCGTCGACGTCAACGACGACGATCTCGCCGACCTGGTCGTGAACACCGACAACGGTCTCCGAGTCTGGTGGCAGGTCAACGGAGACTTCATGCCGTCGCCGCAGGGCGCGTCCTTCGGCACCGGCGCGGTGACCGAGATCGAGACCGGGGACGTCACCGGCGACGGCCTCGCAGACATCGTCGGGATCCTCGGCCAGACCGTGGAAGTGCGGGTCCAGCAGCCCGACCACGGGTTCGCGGCACCCGTCGCCTACCCCGTCGTCGGCGCCAACGAGACGTGGAACCGCGCCAACGGTCTCGCCCTGGGTGACCTCAACGCGGACGGCCTCGACGACATCGCCGTGACGGCCGGCGGCAACCGGCCGAACTCCACCGTCGAGACGAGGCTCCAGGGTTCGGACGGCACCCTCGGCGCGGCCACCGTGCTCGCGTCGTACGACGTCCCCGAGCCGGCCGAGATCGCCGACGTGACCGGCGACGGCCGGGCCGACCTCGTCGTTGCGCACGGCGGCTGGAACACGGTCGGTGTCTACGAGCAGACGACGAGTGGCACCCTCTACAGCGAGTCGCGGTTCACCGTTCCCTACGCCAGCCACTACCGGCAGCGCGGCCTCGCAGTGGGCGACGTGACGGGCGACGGTCGGGCCGACGTCCTCCTCGCGGACTACAACAACGGGCTCGTGCTCCTGCGCAACGCCGCTCCCGGCACGGACATCCTCGCCCCGGACACCGTGATCACCGCGGGACCGTCGGGGAGCATCCAGACCCGAGGCGCGACCTTCTCGTTCCAGGCGTCCGAGCCCAGCACCTTCGCCTGTTCGATCGACGGAGGTCCGTGGCTGGGCTGCGCGTCCCCGAAGACCTATGCAGGTCTGACCGACGGCGCGCACACCTTCCGCGTTCGAGCGACCGACACTGCCGGCAACACCGACACCTCCCCGGCCCAGCGCACGGTCGTCGTGGAAGGGCCCGACACCACGATCACCTCCGGGCCGACCGGTGCGATCCGGTCGACCTCGGCCACGTTCGGCTTCAGCGGGGCCCCCGGGACCACCGGCTTCCACTGTGCCTTGGACAACGGCGCGTGGACGGCGTGCTCGTCGCCGACGACGTACACCGGTCTCCAGCCCGGCACCAGTCACACGTTCCGCGTCCGGGCCTACGACGACGAGGGCATCGTCGACCCGACGCCGGCGAGCCGCGGCTTCTCGATCGATGTCGCAGCAGACCTCGCGGTCGCGATGACGGCCTCCTCCACCACCGTGAAGCGCGGGGGCACGCTGACGTACCGGACGACCGTCACCAACCTCGGGGGAGCGACGGCCACGGGCGTCACGCTCACGCAGACGCTGCCGTCGGGCGTCTCGCTCGGCTCGGTCGCGACCAGCACGGGGAGCTGCACGACCAGCGGGGCTCCGGCGACCGTGCGGTGCACCATCGCCACGGTGGCCCCAGGAGTCTCGGTGACGCTCACGATCACCGTCACGGTGGCCGTCTCGAAGGGCACGCTGAACTCCACGGGGGTCGCGAGCGCCGACACCTGGGATCCGGCGTCGACCAACAACACCGCAACGACGGCCGTGAAGGTCGGCAGCGGCAAGTAGCGGCTACGCCGGCAGCGAGACCGTGAAGGTGGTGTCCCCTGGGCGCGACTCCACGGCCACCGCCCCCCGGTGGGCGGAGACGATCGCATCGACCAGCGAGAGACCGAGCCCGGCACCACCCGAGGCGCGCGTGCGCGACGTGTCCCCGCGCGCGAACCGCTGGAAGACGTCGAGTCCCTCCGGGAGGCCCGGCCCGGTGTCGTGCACGGTGAGCGCGACCTGCCCGGGGCGCAGCCGGATCCCTGTGGTGACCACAGTTCCCGCTGGCGTGTGCCGCCGGGCGTTGCCGAGCAGGTTGGTCACGACCTGGTGCAACCGCTGCTCGTCACCGGTGACGACGACCGGCTCCGCCGGCAGGTCGAGGGTCCAGGTGCGCGCGTCGTCGACCACGCGCGCGTCGTCCACGGCGGCGAGCACCAGGCGCGACAGGTCGACGGGCTCGGCGGCCAGCGGTCGGCCCGAGTCCAGGCGTGCGAGCAGCAACAGGTCGTCGACCAGGGACGACATCCGCTTCGCCTCCTCGGACACCTTCGCCATCGAGGTGGGCAGTACGTCGGGCTCACGGCCGGCGAGTTCGGCGTACCCGCGGATCGTGGTCAGCGGGGTGCGGAGCTCGTGCGACGCGTCGGCCACGAACTGCCGGACGCGCTCCTCGCTGCGGTGCCGAGCATCGAGGGCCTGCTCGACGTGACCGAGGAGGCTGTTGAGGGAAGCACCGACCTGACCGACCTCGGTGCTCTCGTCGGTGAGGTGGGCCGGCACGCGTGCGGTCTCGCCGACCGACCCCTTGTCCAGCTCGAGCCTGGTGACCTCCTGGGCGGTGGCGGCGACCTCACGCAGCGGGGCCAGGTTCCGCCGCACGAGCAGAGTGCCGGCGCCGAACGCCACCCCGACCCCCAGCAGGCCGAGCAGGAGCTCCCAGACCAGGAGGCTGGTGAGCGTCTCGTCGAGGTCGTGCGTGGACAGCCCGTTCACGAGAACCCCTGTGCCGCCCGTCGTCAGCCCCACGAACTCGGCCTTGGCGCGGAACCCGCCGAGCCTGGGGAGGTCCAGGTCGTGCACGCGACCGTCCACCTCCAGGTCCTGAAGGGCCTCCAGCTGCGGCTCGCTCAAGCTCACGAGCTCGCCTCGCGGCGTGCGGTAGGTCCCCCGCGCCAGCGTCCCGTCCGGCGTGTACACCGCGAAGAGGCCGAGGCCCGCAGCCTCCACCCTCGGTCCAGGCGGACCGGCCCCGACGTTCCCTCGGACGTCGCCGTCGAGCCGGTCGAGGAGCACCTCCCGCATGCCGACGTACGTCGCGAGGCTGACCAGCATCGACACGAGCGCCACCAGCCCGACCGCGGTCAGGACCAGGCGGGAGGCGAGCGAGGCGGGAAGCCTCACGGAGCCGGCTCTCCGGAGGCCACCGGCTTCAGGACGTAGCCGGCCCCGCGCATCGTGTGGATCATCGGCTCCCGGCCGGAGTCGATCTTCTTGCGCAGGTAGGAGATGTAGAGCTCGACGACGTTCGCCTGGCCCCCGAAGTCGTAGTGCCACACCCGGTCGAGGATCTGGGCCTTGCTCAGCACGCGGCGCGGGTTGCGCATGAGGAAGCGCAGCAGCTCGAACTCGGTGGCGGTCAGGCTGATCTCCTCGCCGGCCCGGGTGACCTCCCGGCTGTCCTCGTCCATGACCAGGTCCCCGACGGTGAGGACCGAGCGGTCGGTCTGCGTCTGGGCGCCCGACCGACGCATCAGGGCCCGCAGCCGTGCGACGACCTCTTCGAGCGAGAAGGGCTTGGTGACGTAGTCGTCGCCACCGGCGGTCAGTCCGGCGACGCGGTCCTCCACGGCGTCCTTGGCGGTGAGGAACAACACCGGCACGTCGGGCTGCGACGACCGGATCCTGCGCAGCACCTCGAGCCCGTCGAAGTCGGGGAGCATGATGTCGAGCACGACGGCGTCGGGCCGGACGTCCTTGGCCCTGGCGACGGCCTTCGCACCGGTGCCGGCCACCTCGGTCTGCCAGCCCTCGTAGCGCAGTGCCATCGAGAGCAGCTCGGCGATGTTCGGCTCGTCGTCGACGACGAGCACGCGGATCGGCGAGCCATCGGCGCGGAGCAGCGGAGGTGCCATGGGCACCATGGTGGCGGACCCTGACCTCAGGACTCCTGTGTGGAACCTGTGAGGCACCTGTGGGGAGGGCGGTCCCGTACCCTCTGCCTGTCGGCCGGAACCACGCCGGAACCGGAACAAGGAGGATCGTGCGCTTCTCGCAGGTGATCGTCGCGGGCGCGCTCCTCCTCGCCGTCGGCTGCACGGGGGACGTCGTACCCGACACCCGCCCCACGCCCACCGGGCCGACGATCACCGACATCCCCGCCACCCGCACGCCGACGGCGACCCCGCCCCCGGTCGACGTAGCCGACGCGCTGCTCCAGAAGGGCCACCTCGGGCGGAAGTTCGCTCCCGGCCTCACCACCGACCCGTCCTTCCACACCGTCTACGACGACCCGGAGGGCCGGTTCGGCTGCCTCCGCGCCCTGGACGAGATCGACTTCGGCGTACCTGCCGAGGACTCGGCACTCGCGGTGTACGACGCCCGCAACGACGCGAAGTCCCCGCACATCGTCAATCTGGTCGGGAGGTCGGAGTCGGAGGAGGCAGCGGCGGAAGGCTTCCTGGAGGCTCTCACGATCCTGGACTCCTGCCAGCGGGTGCGCAGCCGGTCCGAGGACTCGCGCGTCGATGCGCGCGTCGAGACGACCCGGGTGCCCGTGCTCCCCGCGATCCACGAGCAGCTCGACATCCGCACGACCGGCAGGCTGCGGGTGCTGACCTCGTCGTTCCCGATCGGGATCTGGGTCTCTGTGCTGCGCGTGGACGAGTACGTCGCGGTCGTGAGTGTGCTGGACCTGGGTCGTGACGGAGCCGAGTCACAGCGGGCCCTGACCGCCGTGGTGGCCGAGCGACTGGCCGCCCTCGTCGCGGGCAAGGGCCTCCCCCCTGTCCGCCTTGTCCCCATGGGGACCCGGCTGCCCCAATGATCCGCTGTTTTTTACGGCACAAAGTGCCTTACCGCGCACAATCTGCGACCTACACTCGTAGACGGCCAAGATCCACGTCTCAGGGTGGTGCCGAGGCCATCGAGCGAAGGGGTCCGCAGACATGTCCACTCCCGTGGCAGAGCGCGCCGATCGCGCCTCCGCCCGTGCGACTGCAAAGTTCGAGGCGCGTCGCGCCGAGCTCGCCGGTTCAGCGATCCTGACCCTGGCCGAGACCGGGTACGCCAACACGAGCCTCCGAGACATTGCGCAGAACAGCGACTTCTCGCACGGCGTCCTGCACTACTACTTCAACGACAAGCTCGACCTGATCATCTACTGCGTCCGCCAGTACAAGGCGGCCTGCGTCCTGAAGTACGACGTCGTCCTGGAGACGTCGACGACCGCGGACGAGGTCAAGTCGGGCTTCGTGGAGCTGCTCGGCCAGACCCTGGTCGAGGACGCCTCCTTCCACCGGCTCTGGTACGACCTCCGCGCCCAGGCTCTCTTCGAGACCGGTCTCCGCAAGGACGCCGTCGAGATCGACCACACCCTCGAAGAGATGATCTGGCGCATCCTGACGCGCTACTCCGAGCTCTCGGGCCGGGCGATCGCCGTTGAGAAGCCGGTCGCCTACGCGATCTTCGACGGTCTCTTCCAGCGCGCACTCCTGCACCTGTTCGCCGGAGATCCGACGACAGCTGTCAGCACCCTGCGAACGCACGCGACCACGACGCTCGACCTGCTGCTCGAGTCGTAGAGAACCTGTTCCGGTTCAGTCCGGCGTGACCCCGGGCGTGGACAGAACTGGGCACTCGGCCTAAAATTTGGTCAGTTGTCAAAGAGTGCAGCGACTGTCGTTCGATCCCCCCACCTGAACGAACGCTCCTGTTTGACCAGTCTCGCCACAAGAGACACCGAATGGCCCTTGCGCAGGTGCACCCCCCACCTCGCGCAGGGCCATTCGCCGTTTCCGGCTCACGCCACGGGTCTGGCTTCCTTGCCGATCCGGTGGCCGATCTCCCAGAACCGCGCCAGCTCCGGGTAGAGCACCGACTTCCCGGTCGTGATGAGCCCGACCGACAGCCGGCGCTCGGGGTCGGCCCAGCCCAGCACGTTGATCCAGCCGAGGTGGCCGAACGCCTGGGTGGTGTTGGGCCCGTAGAGGCTGATCACCCGACCCCCGAGCATGTAGCCGTAGCTGAACGAGATCGGCAGCCCCAGGCTCAGGTCGACCTCGAGGTGGGACTGCGGGATCAGCGCGCGCCGGATCGTTCGCGGCTCCATCACGCGTACGCCGTCGAGCTCGCCCTCGAGCCGCATCATCTCGTAGAACCGGCTCAGCTCGTTGGCGGTGCTGACGCCGTTCGCGGCCGGCAGGACCGCGGTGAGGAAGCGCGGGTCGTTGGAGAGCCGGGTCGCTTCGTCCGGGTGCACGCCCAGCGCGCGCGTGAGAAACGTCGACAGCGGGGGCATCGGCGCCGGACCGGTCGGGTAGTTGAAGGCGACCCGGTCGACGTCCGCAGGGTCCACGCCGTAGTTCATCCAGCGGAACCCGAGCGGGTCGAGCAGCTCCGCGGCGAGGACGTCGCGCACGCTCTTGCCGGTCACCTCGCGCACCACCTCGCCGAGGACGTTGCCGCCGGAGACAGCGTGGTAGGCCTGCCGCTTGCCCGCTCGAGACATCGGCTTCGCGTCGTACATCACCTCGCGCTGGGCCTTCCAGTCGTTCACCGTCTCGAGGTCGAGAGCCTCCTTGGGGACGTTCGGGATCCCGGAGCGGTGCGACAGGACGTGGCCGATGGTGATGTCCGCCTTGCCGTTGCGGGCGAACTCGGGGAGGTACTCGGCGACCGGATCACCGATGTGCAGCAGGCCCCGCTCGTCGAGGAGGTGGATGAGGGTGGCTGTGGTGCCCTTCGTCGCCGAGAAGATGCAGAACGGCGTCTCGGGGGTGGCAAGCACCTTGTCGGTGCCAGACTTCTCGCCCGGCCCGTTGCCACGGGCGTGCCCGATGGCGCGGTCCAGAACGACGGCACCGTCACGCCGTACACACAGGGCGATCGCCGGATGGATGCCGGACTTGTAGAGGTTGGTGACGGCCTTCCAGATCTTCTCGACGCCCTCGACACTCATGCCGACATCGGTCGGGTCCTGCTCGGCGCCGACGGTGGTCACGGAGTCGAGGTCCTTGGGAACCTTGGCCCGGCGGAGCGGGTCCGGAATGCCTGCGATCACGAGCCTCAGCGTATCGGCGCCCGTTGGGGCGGACATCTCTACGATGGCTCCCGTGAAGCTGCTCAGTCCGGTGGACTCGATGTTCGCCCGCATGGAGTCGGAGAAGACTCCGATGCACATCGGAGCGCTGGCGATCTTCGAGCTGCCCGAGGGAGCACCGCGCACGTTCGTACGCGACCTGCATGCGGCGTTCTCCGAGCTGAGCTTCCTGCCGCACCCGTTCGACAGCGTCATCGCGAGCACCGGTGGCCTGACGCACTGGAAGCAGGTGGAGCCCGACCCGCACTACCACGTGCGACTGTCGGCAGTGCCCTATCCGGGCACCGACCGCGATCTCGGCGCACTGGTCGAGCTGCTGCACTCGAGCCCGCTCGACATGACCAAGCCGCTCTGGGAAGCACACCTGATCGACGGGCTTTCCGACAATCGCTTCGCCTTCTACTTCAAGGCGCACCACTGCGCGGTCGACGGCATGGGCGCGATGAACCTGATCAAGACCTGGCTCACGACCGACCCGACTGCTCCCCCGGGGTCCGGCTCGGCTCACACCACGGACGACGACTACAACCTGGCCAACGTGTTCGCGGTGACGACGGCGAAGCGCGCCGTCGACGGCGTCAACGCGACCGGCGAGATCGCGAAGCGGCTGCTCGGCATGGCGCGAGGGGCCAACAGCCAGATCCGCGCCGCGCTCCAGACGCCCCGCACCCCGTTCAACAAGCGCATCACGCGCCACCGTCGCCTCGCGATCCAGGTCCTGCCGCTCCCGCGGCTCAAGGCTGTCGCGGCCGCGACGGAGGCGACGGTGAACGACGTCATCCTGACCTCGCTGGGCGGCGCGGTCCGTCGCTACCTCGAGGAGCAGGAGGCGCTCCCCAGGAACAGCGTCACCGTCTCCGTGCCGGTCGGCATCGACCGCGACGCGGAGACCCTGAACGCAGCCACCGGCTTCGTGGCTCCCCTGGGCACCGCGATCGAGGACCACCGCGAGCGGCTGCAGTCCATCGCCGCCGCCACGGCGCGGGGCAAGAGCGAGCTGCTCGCGATGTCACCCAACGCGTTGCAGCACTACACGCTGGTGGGGCTGCTGCCCCTGGCCGCCGGTCAGCGCACGCGCGTTCTGGGCAACCTGCCGCCGCTGTTCAACTTCACGGTCTCCAACGTGGTGCTGTCGAAGGAGCCGCTCTACCTCAACGGCGCGAAGCTCGACCTGATCGTCCCGGTGTCCTTCCTGGTCCACGGGTACGGCCTCAACGTCACCCTGGTCGGCTACACGGACCGGGTCGTGCTCGGGTACGTCGGCTGCCGCGACACCCTGCCCCACCTGCAACGTCTCGCTCAGTACACCTTGTCCGCGTTCGAGGAGCTCGAGGCTGCGGTCGGCTCCTGACCCCTGTCCGGCGCGAAGAGCTCGACCGGCTCGGACTTTCCCTTCAGGGAGAGAGTTCCGCGCGACGCAAGGTCGTGGGGCCGGGTCAGTGCGTCCCGTGTGGCAGCCGTGATGAGGACGTCGTCCCCGGTCTCTCGCGTGGCAGCCTCGACCCGGGCCGCCACGTTGACCGCGTCGCCGATGACGCTGAAGTTCAGCCGCCCCGCGCCGCCGATCGGCCCGGCGACGACACTGCCGGTGTTGACGCCGGCGGCGATGGCCAGGCCGCTCCTCCCGAGCGACACGGACTCCACGATCTGCTGCGCCGCCTCCAGCGCTCGGTCCGCATGGTCGGCGTAGGGCTCCGGCGCCCCGAAGACCGCGAGCAGGCCGTCGCCCATGAACTTGTCGACGTGCCCGCCGTGCCGCTCGACGACCGGGACCACGTCCTCGAACAGGTGGTTCAGCGTCGCGATGACCTCCCGCGCCTCGGCGCGCTCGGCGTACGTCGTGAACCCCCGGACGTCGCAGAAGAGGATGGAGACGGTGACCTCGACACCCTCCTGCGGGAACTGTCCCGACAGGATGATGTTGACGACCTCCTTGTCGACGTAGGTGCCGAAGGCCGCCCGCATCTCCTCCCTCTCCTGCAGGCCACGCGCCATGAGGTTGAAGTCGTGCGCGAGCTCGCCGAGCTCGTCGCCGGCCATGACGGGCACGCGGGCGTCGTACTCCCCTTCCCTGACGCGGGCCAGCTGCTCACGGACCTCGAGCAGCGGGCGGGTGATGCTCTCCGAGAGCAGTACGGTCAGCTCGTGCGAGAGCACCGTGCCGACCGCGACGGAGACGAGCACGGCCAGCACCAGGTTGCGTGACCCGTTCTCGTCGGTCATCAGGCCGACGGTCAGCACGGCCGTGCCCGACGTGAAGACCGGCAGGGACAGCTTGAGTCGCTTCGCGATCGGGAGGCCGTTGTGCTCGAACGGGAAGTCGTCAGGCAGCACCGCCGCGATGTCGGCCACGAGCGGCTTGGTGAGCACCTCGCCCAGGGAGTAGCTCAGCACCGTCGCGTACGCAGCCGGGAGGGCGCAGGCCAGCACCATCGCCCAGAACCCGGCCCACCCGGTGCCCCAGAGCTGGGCACCGACGGCACACGTCGGGACCACTGCGAGGGCACTGACCGTCGCCGAGTCGCGCCGGTACTGCCGGAAGGTGAAGGTCGTCGCCGCGTCCCACGCCGCGACCGTCTCGTCGCGGGTCGGCCTGGGGTTGCGGCGCCACGCGACGATCGTGTCCAGCACGGGCCGGGCGCGCAGCGCGGCGTAGGTCACCGCGAGCAGGGTCATCACGATGCCGACCGCCCCGGTCACCAGGACCTCGCCCATCGACGGGTCGTAGTACGTCGCGATCATCGCGACCGTGACCGCAGCGACGACCACGGACGCACCGCCCTCGCCCGCCACCAGCGCCAGCCAGTAGCGGGACCCCAGGGTGTCGTAGAGGCGACGCGTCAGGCGGTCGAGCACGCTTCGAGTCTGCCGGTAGGCGCTCGGGGTACGCCAGCGCTCAGTCGAACTCCCCTGCGTGCACGGCATCGATCCCCACCGACGAACCGCCTCCGGACTTCGTGCCGACGGGGACGATCTTGAGCGTGTGCACCGCGTCCGACAGGCCGGTCACGGACGCGACCAGCACCTTGTGCACAGTCGTCGAGCTCGTGAGCGAGACCGTCTGCTTGAGGACGTTGTCGACATAGATGCGCGCCTTGCCCGAGCTCGACGACGTCGTGCCGTAGACGTGCACCTGCGTTCCGTCGAACACGAGGGTGTACGTCGGTCCGCCGCCGGTGTCGCCGCCGGTGGCGTGGTCGACAGTCTCGTACGACCCCCCGTTCGCCCCGGCAGCGGAGATCGTGGCGAACCGCTGGACCGAGGCCGACTCCTGCGCCACCTTCGTGCCGACCTTCAGCCGGTCGAGGACGACCCAGGTGCCCTTGGCCCTCTTCACCTTCTGCCCGAGGACGCGGAGCTCGATGGTGTGCGTGCCGCCGGACAGGGCCGCCGAGGTGAAGAGTGGCTGCTGGTGCTTCACACTCGAGGCGTAGAAGGAGATGGTGCCCTTCTTCACGCCGTCCACGTAGACAGCGGCCTTGCCGCCCTGGGGCAGAAGCTGCCCGTACACCACGGCCCTCTTGCCCTTGACGTTCTGCACCGACCAGGTGAGGGAGGAACCGCGCGAGCGGGACGCGGCGTAGGAACCACCCGAGGCCTTCGACGTGGTGTCCCGGTCCCACCGCTCCACGACAACCGGGTTGTCCGACTCCACGAACTGCGGCGCGCGGAAACCTGCGGTCCCCGCACCCAAGGCGTTGCCCGCAAGGTCGGTGATGCCGGCGCCGAAGTCGAGGAGGTAGTCCTGGTTCGGTGTCAGCGGCCGGGCCGGCGTCCAGCCGACGGTGTCGGCGTCCACCACCTGCATGGTGCCCGGGACCGGTACAGAGGTCCCGGAGATCCGTGCGGTCACGTTCTGGCCGGTGAACCCCTTCATGGCTTCGGTGAAGTTCACCTTCACCTGGCTCGTCAGGGTGGCCGGTGCCGTCAGCACCGCGAACTCCGGTGGCAGCAGGTCGACGGTCCACGTGTACTGCTCCACGTCCTTCGAGCCCGACTGGTTGACAGCTTCCACGATGAAGGTGTGCGCGCCGTGCCCCAATCCTGCGAGCGGGACCGAGCCGCTCGGGCACCCCGGCCCGGCGATGCCGACGTTGTCGATGAAGCACGAGACCCCGACGGCCTCACCGGTCTGCTCGGTCACGTCGAAGGTGATGGTTCCTGACGTGCTGTTCGTCAGCGCCGGCGGGACCTGGTCGAACGCGACGCTGACCACGCTCCTCGGCATGCACCACACAGCCTGGTAGTAGGTCACCGCCTGGGCGGTATGCCCCGACACGCGCCACGTCTCGATCGTGGAGCCGCTCGAGTACGTGGCAGAGACCGACAGGTTGTCGCTGACCACGGGACCACTGCCCCCCCAGGCCGCAGCACCGCCGGAAACCGTCCGTTTTCCCGCCGGACAGACCACGTCCTGCTGGAACCCGGAGAACGCACCCAGGTTGCCTGTCCCGGTATGCACAGTCGCGGCACCCAGGTCGGCCGCCGCGATGCAGTAGGCCTCGACGTGGAGCGTGGTGTTCTCTGCACTCCATCCGGACACGAACCAACCCGTGCCATCCGCTGTCGGAGCCGACCCGTCGATCCTGCGGTTCACCGACCCATAGGCGTTCCAGTCGGCTGCTCCGAAGATCGCCCGCCCGTTGTTCGGGCAACTCACGACACCTCCGGCGTTTCCGTTGCCGTCTCGCCCGAAGTCGCCGGTGGCGAGGGTGATCGTGCCGACCTCGTCGTCCCGTGCACAGATAGCTCGGACACTGATCGACATTTGCGCGTAGGCGTGGGCCCACACCGTGTAGGTGTCGCCCACCACCCAGTCGCCGTACCTCTCGAAGGCGGCATCCGGGCTGGCGAAGAAACTTCCGCCGACGGCGACGTACCCGCCGGGACACTTGCTCGAGACCTGCGCTGTTTGACCGGTCGTCAGGACGGTGGGGTTGACCAGGTTGATCGTCCAGAACTCCCACGGCGGCACGTTGGTCGCCACAGCCGGTGCTGGGACAACCAGCGGCAGCACGAGCCCCAGGGACACCAGCACGCGTAGCAAGAACCGGAACATGCCCCACCCCTAGGTCGACCGAACACCCCAGTCAGCAGCATCGCTGCAGGTGAGGGCCGTGCGCCATGACCCGTAAGGGCGGTGTGCCGCGGCAGGCCTAGTGGGCGACGCCCTTGCGCGAGGACCTGGACGGCTTGATCCCGTCCTCGAGCCGGTCGAGGAAGACGAGCAGACCGAGGATCGCGGCCGGGGTCATACCGGAGATGAGCAGAGCTTCGATCATGGGAGGGGATTACCCCCGAATCCTGGTCGCCAACCCTGTGTCGTCGAGGTCACAGCGGCGGCTCGTCCTCGTAGACCCGGCGCTCCCGCACCGTGGTCGCCGGCCGCTCACGCACCACTGTCGTCCGGCGGCGCCACCCCGTCGGGCTCAGGTAGAGCGACAGCCCGATGGCGAGCAGTCCGCCGAGGATCAGGATCACGCCGAGGGCGCCGTCGTCGATGCCCTGCAGGTCGACCGTGATGACTCCGGTCGCCAGGATCAGGCCCAGGACCAGGAGGAAGATGCCGAGTCCGATGTACATCGGGCGCTCCCTTCGATGGATGGTTGCTAACAAGTGCCCCCGGTCCCGACGTACAAAACACGAGAGCCGCAGGCATCGCCTGCGGCTCTCCACGCTGCGCGCCCGTAGGGATTCGAACCCCAAACCTTCTGATCCGTA
Source organism: Nocardioidaceae bacterium (assembly GCA_035699605.1). Classification (GTDB taxonomy): domain Bacteria; phylum Actinomycetota; class Actinomycetes; order Propionibacteriales; family Nocardioidaceae; genus SSC3. Next base: position 96,025 of record DASSPN010000022.1, read on the forward strand.
GTCAGATGCTCTATCCGTTGAGCTACGGGCGCCTGCCCGCGAACGGGCCTCGCAGAGTCTAGCGAACGCCCTTCGCCAGACGAAATCGAGCGTTCCGCACCCGCATCCCGACCACGTCCTGAGACTTGATCGATCAAATGGTTCGCGGCCGACGGTGTAGGTATCGTCACTGAATCCTCCCGCCGGATCCGGCGTGTATGTCGGTTCGGATTGGGCAGTGACCTGCTACCAGGGCCGCAACGTGGCGGTCGCCACTTCACAACTCAACGACGAAACCATCGACACGCTCGATGGCGCTCTGTGAGTTCCGGACCAACGGGGGTCCGGCCGCCACGGATGTGAATGCTCGAGAGGGATCAACGGCAGATGACAGCCGAAGCCACCATCAAGCCCACCACGCACGCGGGAATTCTGTCCTGGGTCGAGGAGATCGCCGAGCTGACGCAGCCGGCCGACGTCCACTGGTGCACCGGGTCTGACGAGGAATGGGTCCAGCTGACCGACTCCCTCGTCGAGACCGGCACTTTCATCCGCCTGAACGACGAGAAGAAGCCGAACTCGTTCTACGCGGCGTCCGACCCCATCGACGTCGCCCGCGTCGAGGATCGGACCTACATCTGCTCCGTCGACGAGAAGGACGCGGGACCGACCAACAACTGGATGGACCCGTCCGAGATGAAGGCTCTGATGACGGAGCTGTACCGCGGCTGCATGCGCGGGCGCACCATGTACGTCATCCCCTTCGTCATGGGTCACCTCGACGCCGAGCACCCGATGTTCGGCGTGGAGATCACCGACTCGGCGTACGTCGCGGCGTCGATGACCGTGATGGCTCGCATCGGCAGTGACGTGCTGGCGAAGATGGAGGAGACCGACGCGGCCTTCGTCCCCGCCCTGCACTCGGTCGGCGCCCCGCTCGACGAGGGTCAGGCCGACGTCGCCTGGCCGTGCAACGAGACCAAGTACATCGTGCACTTCCCCGAGGAGCGCATGATCTGGTCGTTCGGCTCCGGCTACGGCGGCAACGCCCTGCTCGGCAAGAAGTGCTACGCGCTGCGCATCGCCAGCGTGATGGCGCGCGACGAGGGCTGGCTCGCCGAGCACATGCTGATCCTCAAGCTCACAAGCCCGCTGGGGGTCGTGAAGTACATCGCGGCCGCCTTCCCGAGCGCGTGCGGCAAGACCAACCTCGCCATGCTCGAGCCGACCATCCCGGGCTGGAAGGTCGAGACGCTCGGCGACGACATCGCGTGGATGCGCGTCGGCGAGGACGGTCGCCTGTGGGCGGTCAACCCCGAGAACGGCCTCTTCGGCGTGGCCCCAGGCACCGGATGGGACACCAACCCCAACGCCATGCGCACCATCGCGCAGGGCAACTCGGTGTTCACCAACGTCGCGCTCACCGACGACGGCGACGTCTGGTGGGAGGGCATGACCGACGAGCCGCCGGCGCACCTCAAGGACTGGAAGGGCAACGACTGGACGCCTGACGACGGAGCGAGCGGCGTCCTCAGCTCACACGCGAACAGCCGGTTCTGCACGCCGATCCGTCAGTGCCCGATCCTGGCTCCCGAGTACGACGACCCGCGCGGCGTCCCGATCGACGCGATCCTGTTCGGTGGCCGGCGCAAGACGACGATCCCCCTCGTGACCGAGGCCCGCGACTGGACGCACGGCACCTTCATGGGCGCGACACTGTCGAGCGAGACGACGGCCGCCGCCGTGGGCGCAGTCGGCGTCGTACGTCGCGACCCGATGGCGATGCTGCCGTTCATCGGCTACAACGCGGGCGACTACTTCGGCCACTGGATCAACGTCGGCAAGGCCAACGACGCCGCCAAGCTGCCCAAGATCTTCTACGTCAACTGGTTCCGTCGTGACGAGGACGGTGGCTTCCTCTGGCCGGGCTTCGGCGAGAACAGCCGCGTGCTCAAGTGGGTCGTGGACCGCATCGAGGGCCAGGTCGACGCCGTCGAGACGCCGATCGGCCACGTTCCGGCACCCGGCAGCCTCGACATCGACGGTCTCGACCTGACCGAGGAGCAGATCGCTGCTGCCCTCGCGGTCGACGTGGAGGAGTGGAAGGCCGAGCTGCCCCAGATCACCGAGTGGTTCGAGAAGTTCGGGGACACGCTTCCTGCTGTGCTCTGGACAGAGCTCGACGGCCTGAAGGCCCGCCTCGGCGCCTGAGGCCCGCCGCAGCGTCTACGGACGAGCCCCCCTCCACCAGCGGAGGGGGGCTCGTGACGTTCGGGAGGCGTCTTACCGGACCTCGGGCTCTTTACTCGGGCATACTGGGGCAGGAAGGGGCAGGAACCGCGGAGGGGACAGGTGCCACCGACGAGCTACGGGCCTGACGAACGGCTGTTGCTGGAGACCCTCGGCAGCGAGGTGTACAGCAAGGCGGTCGCGCACGGCTACATCCCGGCTGACGACCCTCGCTACCACGAGGAGACCGAGCTCGGTCGGGCGCTCGCCCTCCTCGTCGATGTCGGTCTGGTGCGACTCGACAAGGGTGCGCGCCGCTACTTCCCGGTCGATCCGGCTGCGATCCAGCAGCAGGTCGTCGTCCCGCTGGCGCAGCGGGCCAACGAGCTGCTGACCGAGTCGGCGAGCTGGGCCGAGGCGTTCAACAGCTTCGGCCAGACGTTCCGCGCATCACCCCACGCGACGATCAGCCCGATCACCGAGCTCCACGGCATCGACAAGATCAACGCCTTCCTGAGCACGGCCAGCAGCGACTGCCGCGTGGAGCTGCTGACCGCCCAGCCCTACGGCAAGCGCCCGGCCAGCAGCCTCGCCCGCGCGAACGACCGGGACATGAAGGCTCTCGAGCGTGGTGTCCGGATGCGCACGCTCTACCAGCACTCCGCGCGGCATGGTCCGGCCACGCGCTCCTACGTCGCGGAGATGGTGCGTCGCGGCGCCGAGGTGCGGACGCTGGACGAGTTCTTCCGCCGGCTCATCGTCTTCGACCGCAAGGTCGCCGTCATCCCGGCGAGCGAGGACCATGCCGTCGCGATCGCGATCTACGACAAGGGCATCGTCGCCTACCTCGTCGACATCTTCGAGCGGTCCTGGGAGCGGGGCATGTCGTTCACCCTCCGGGGAGACTCGGTGGAGCGGAACATCGCCGAGGACGTTCGCGCGATGACGATCCGACTTCTCGCCGAGGGACACAGCGACGCGGCCAGCGCGAAGCGCCTGGGCGTGAGCACCCGCACCTACGCGGGCTACATCGCCACGCTGAAGGACGAGTACGGCGTCGAGACTCGCTTCCAGCTCGGCTGGGCGATGGGCCGGCAGGCTGGCCGTCCGACCGACGAGAACCTCTACGAGGAGGTCATGGACCCCCTCGAGGCCGAGTCCGAGGTCTAGGCGGTCCGATTTCTCTCGATTCGAGCGTTGTTCAGGTTTTGTGACTGGTGTGACAGAAGTGACTGCATGACTCTGCATCGCCGCGCCGGCGTCGTTCGGCGACGGTCCGCCCAGGCCGATTCCTGACGTCGCCCCCACCCAGCCGTTGCGTCCTGGAGCCACGTCGTCCGGCCGACCGGCACCCGGCGGGGAGCACCCCATCGCGCACGACAACGAGGGCAGCTGCCGGAATGGCGCTGCCCTCGCTGTGAGTGAGACGGGCCGGGGGGGTTGGCGCTCGGATCGACAGTGCCGGGGGGGTTGACTCGGTCGATCCCGTCTCAGACTTTCTCCAAGGCCAGTGGGGTTTGGCCTTGTTCTGCTGGGGTTTCGTTACTCCCAGCCAGTGTCCTTCTTGATGTCGATCGTGGAGGAGCCGCTGGAGCTTCCGGTGTTCTTGGCGGCTGCCTCGGCCGGCGCCGACGTGACTCCGACTGCGAGGATGCCCGCAACGACCGTGCCGACCACACGGAGTGCGATGGTTCGGTTGGTGGTCTTCATGGTGTCCTCTTCCAGCTCGAGATCTGCATCACAGATCTGCCCTCGGTCACCAGTGTCAGACAGGAGGAGGCGGGTGACTACCAATAGACAGCCTCAGAGGTGTGCACTGCACAACTCTGCAAAATCTGGGGTCGCCGACGTCCTTCCAGGACGAACCGTCTCCAAACGGTCCGCCTGGGCCCGAGACCCGGCCGCGGTCCCCCTGCTACCAGGAAGACCCGAAGCAGAGGAACGGTACCGGGACGCCGGCGTCTGCGCAGTCGGCCTGGGCCGCTGCGAGCGCGCCGGCGGAGTCCATGCCGCTCGCCATCCCATGATGCACCCGAAGCATGACTTCTGCAGCAACGTCGTCCCGGACACGCGCAACTCCGGCCAGGACCGACTGCGTTCCGAGCTGGAGCAGGACGTTCGTCAGTCCCAGACCCTCGTCTCCCGGACGGACCGTGGCGAGCCCTGCCTCGCAGGCAGACAGCGCCACGAGCGGCGCGATGTGGGAGTCCGCGTCCATCTCATAGGCGTAGAGCTGGCCGTCGACGAGGCGGATCGAGCTGAACAAGGGGTTGTCCTGGCGGTGCGTCCCGTGCGCGGCGATGTGGACGACGTGAGCCTCCCGCAGGGCCTCGTGCGCGGCTGCGACGGTGGCCTGCTGCTCGACCAGGCTCGTCGAGCCGGTCCAAGCCGCGCCGACCTGCTTGGCCTCGCTGGTGGCCAGGTGCAGGTCCGGCCCGCCGATCGCGACCGCGGACACGGCCGCGGGTCGCCCGACCTCCTGGACGGCGAGCCACGAGGTCGCACTCGGCGTCACCACCATCGGGAGCCCGGCGCGCGACGGCAGGAGGCTCCACGGGAGGACGACCAGCGAGCCACTGCAGCTCACGACGAGCGAGCGGCCCTCGACCCGCAGCGGCCGGAGCAGCAGGTCGTCCAGGCGTCGCAGCGTGCTCGCGATCGACGCTCGGATGGCGACCAGGATCGGCTCCGGCAGGCGGGGCATCGCCACGGCATCGAGATCGGCGCGCACCCGGCGGACCAGCTCGTCGATCTCGGCGACCGCTGCCAGCTCCAGGAGCTCCACCCGGCGCCCCACGGCGACGACGGCGACCCAGCGGCCGTGATGGCGGGCGTACGTCGCGAAGGCGCGCTCTCCCGCCGCGTCCCGGACCGGCCCCAGCCGGGCACTCGTGCGAAGCGGTTCCTCGGCGCCTCCCTCGACCTCCCACGCCCGTGACCGGATCTCCCGCTGCAGTCGTGCGACCTCGGCCCGCATGCGAGCGAGCTGTTCCGTCGCCCCCGACTCGCCGGCGAGCGCCCGGGCCTCCTCCTCGACCTGGCGCAGCTCGGCGAGCAGCTCGGCGGTTCGCTCGTCACTCGGCGGTCGCACGTGAGCAAGACGCGTGGACACCGCTCGCGCGCGCTCGATGCCCGCGAAGACCTCGCTCGGTCGGCCGTCCGCCATGGCCAGGTCGAGCTGCAGCTTGGCGAGAGCGACCCCGTGCACCGCGCTGGCAGTGCGCAGGTCCAGCGACCCGAAGCGGTTCTGGTAGGACCCGAGCTCAGCCAGGCCCCGCCGTACCTCGGCGCCGGCGCGACGTAGGTCTCCCCGCCTCGTCGCCGCGAGCGCGCGGACCTCGTGCACCTGCAATCGCGTCTGGAGCGAGTCGGTCGGCCTGAGGCTCGGAGACCCTTCGACGTCGTCGCCCGCGCGCAACAAGGCCTCCCACGCGATCAGCTCGGCGGACCTTGCGAGGTCGGCGCGGTCCTCGGCCCGGCACGACACCGCAAGGTCGAGCGCCTCAACCGCGACGGCGCGGAGCGCCCGGCTCCTCGCGCCAGCGCTCCTGAGGTCGGCGAGCGACCGGTCACATCGCAGCACGAGGAGCTCGGCCTTGCGCTGCCAGCGGAGGTTGCCCCGACGGGAGAAGCGGCGCAGGGCGGATGCGGCGAAAGCCCTTGCCCGCTTGGGATCCCCGTCGACCAGCGCGCACTCAGCACGGTCGAGCTCGGTCTCCGCGAGGTCCTGGAACTGCCGTCCCTGTCGCAGCAGCGCCGCCGCCTCCCCGAGCAGGCTGTCGGCGTCACGGATCAGACCCGCCTCCCGCAGCACCCGGGCTCGGTCGAGGAACGAGATCGGGTGCGGATCACCGGGGTTCAGGGTGACCGCGTGCTCGAGGGCCGCGAGCGCTCGGGGAATCCGACCGCCGAGGAACTCGACGTAGCCGAGGTTGTGCTCGGACTTGAAGGCCATCATCCCGTCCCCGGACCGGGCGGCGATCGATGCGCACCTCTCGAGGTCGGCCTTGGCTGCGGCAAGGCTGTGCAGCTCCAGGTGGAGAGCGCTGCGGTTGAGCAGGACGCTCATCTGGTCGTAGACATCAGCCTCGTCGAGCAGCTCGACAGCCCGGTCCAGTGCAGCGAGCGCAGCGGGGACATCGCCGCTCCTCAGGAGCATCAGCCCGCGCTGCCCGCGCGCGATCACGAGCAGGTGCGGGAAGGTGCCGGACTCCTCGATGAAACGCTCGGTCGCATCGATGCCGAGCAGGGAAGCCGTGAGGTCACCCGACGTCTCCCACTCGCACAACGCGAGGCCGAGCATGACCCGCACGCGCGAAGTCAGGAGGTCGGCGTCTGCCGGGGCCTCGCGCTCCAGCCGCCGGAGCAGAGCACGGTACCTACGGGTCGCGGTGACGGCGTCGCCGGAGTGGAGGGCGGCCCTGGCGTTGTCCACGTCCCGCAGGACCCGCGCGGGGTCGAGGGTGGTGGCCACCCCAGGAATCTACAACTGGAACAGAGGGGTGACGATCACTCCGTCTGCGTCGTCGACGTCGATCGGGTGGAAGGACAGCTGGGCGAACCCCTCCGGGAGGTTGTCGATCACGAAACGACCCGATGCGTCGGCGGTCACCTGACGGCGCTCGCCCTGCATGCGCAGGCGAATCTCGAGCTCGGCCGGCGGAGCGATCCAGCCGTCGATGCGCAGCCGGTCGCCAAGGCGGGACACCGTGACCATCGCGGTGAGGCGCTCGGCTGAGAACGTGAGTGTCTCGGTGCGCGTCCCCGTGACCGCCTCTCCGCGAACCGCCAGGGCGTCCAATGGCATGCGGGTCAGGTGCGCGACCTCGGCGAACACCTCGTCGAGCGCCAGCGCGAACTGCACCCGCTCCACCAGGTCGTCCGGCACGGTGTCGATCTCGTCGTACAGCCTCTGGACCTCAGCCAGCAGGGCGAGGTCGTCCGCGTCGAGAGGGCGTTCCGCCGCCTCGGCGATCTCGCGACCGATCCCCCCAGGGAAGTCTTCCTCGGTCATGATGCGCTTCCTTCCCACTCCGGGTCGCGTGCGAGCTGGTCTCGCAGCTTGGCGAGGCAGCGGCCCCTCGTCGGGCCGATGCTGCCCACCGGCATGCCGAGCGACTCCGCGATCTGGGCGTAGTCCGGCTTGTCGGCGAACGCGATGACGCGGATCAGTGCCCGGCATCGCTCGGGGAGGTCCTGCACGTGTGTCCACAGCAGCTGCTGCTTCACGTCTCGCAGGACGACCTCGTCGGGGAGCTGCTCGCGCTGTACGGGGAGCGTGAGCACCTCCTCTCCGTCGACGCCGAAGATCGCCGCGGTGCGGCTGACATCGGCGCGAAGGCGCTTGGTGACCCGCCACGACTCGCGGCGGGCGGAGGTGAGGAGCCACTTCACGACCGTCTGCGGGTCGCGAACGTTCTCGGCGCTGTGCAGCAGGCTCATCCACACGGTCTGCACGACGTCCTCGGCGACGGTGTTGTCGACGCCCTGGCTGCGCACGGTGTGCCACAGCAGCGGCGTGACGGCGGCGACGAGCTCGTCGAAGGCGGCGCGGTTCCCCTGCTGGTACGCCGCGAACGACTGGGCTGCTCGGGTGACGAGGGTCTCTCCCTCGGGGCGGGCCTGGATCATTCCGGCCTCACCGGGATCGAGGCGAGCACCTTGCGCATCCGCGCGACGGCCTTGCCGGGTTCGGCGCTGTCGTCCTTCTGCAGGTAGCGCTTGAGCAGCAGCGCCGCCACCTGGCCGGCGAAGTACGGCGCCGCGAACGACGTACCGCTCCAGACGGCGAAGCCGGAGCTGAAGTTGTCCGGGTCGAGACCCGAGCGGATCTCCCCATAGGCGTTGACCAGCTCGTTGCTGGCCTGCGCCGACGCGTTGTAGGTGATCGGGAACGTGCTCACGAGAGCAGCACCCGGCCGGAGGTACTGCACCCAAGGTCCGTCGTTGCTGAACAGCGCGATCGTGCCGTCCGGGTTCTTGGCGCCGACCGTGGAGACCGGCACCCGCGCGGGGTCGTCCTGCACGGGGCCACTCGGGTAGGGCGCGAACGAGGCGGGGAAGGCAGGCCGTCCGGTGGCCTCGTTGCCCGCCGACACGACCACCGCCACGCCGAGCTCGCCGAGAAGCCGCAGCGGGCTGTAGAGCAGCGCATCGAAGGCGAGGTCCTCCGGCTGCTCGTGGTAGTAGCCGAGCGACAGTGCGACAACGTCCACCGTCTCGTAGCCCTTGACCCCGTTGAGCGCGAGCATCTGACGCAGGACCAGCAGGTTGAGCGAGCGGAGCAGCTCCCCTTCCGCCACGACTCCGTCGTCGTGGAAGAGCCGGATGCCCAGGAGTACGGCGTCCGGACACGCCTGGCGGATCAGGCCGGCCATGAACGTGCCGTGGCCGGAGTCGGCCTCCAGCTCGCCCACGAGCTTGTCCATGACCCCGGAGAGGTCTGCCTTGACCGAGACGGGCGGGATGCCGATGAGCTCGCCCATCACCTTCGGGTTGCGCACGACCGCCTTGTCCATCAACCAGGGGTGGATGCCGATGCCCGAGTCGAGGATCGCCACGACCGGGCGACGCGTCGTCTCTCCCTTGGCGATCACGCCCTGCGGTGCCTGGCCCAGCCAGGCGACCGGCTGGCGGCCACCCCAGCCCGGGACGACGTACGGCGTGGTCGCCGGGTGCGGGCTGGTCATCGGGTGCGGGCTGGTCATCGGGTGCGGGCTCGTCATCGGGTGCGGGCTCGTCATCGGGTTGGGCCGAACGTCCGCGGTACTGGTCGGGTGCTCGAGGCCGACGTCACCGCTGCGCGGGGAGTCGAAGCCGACCGTGACGCGGTAGGCCTGCAGCAGCCGCCAGGTGTCGATCGGCTTGAAGACCGCTTTCGCAGGCTCGTCGACCGGGACGACCTTCACGCGGGAGACCCAGCTGTCCTGGAGTGCCGCCCGTTGCTCGTCGGTGAGCTTGGCGCGCCGGAGCAGTGCCTGGTCCTTGTCGTTGCGCGAGTCCCAGACGAGCTGGAAGCCGGCATCGGCCGCGACCTGCTGGAGGTTCGCGAGGGTGTCGGGGTGGTTCCCCCGGACGAGCAGGGTGTCGGCGACGAACACCGTCGGCCTGATGCCGGGCTGGTCCTTGACCTGGTAGGCCGTCAGCGGGTCGAGGACGCGGACGTTGAGGATCTCGTCGGCGAACTCTCGAAGGTACGGAGGATTCGGGGACAGCGGCTGCGTGACGTGTGCCGGCTCCCGAGCCGCCTGGTCACCGTTGCTGCTTGGCTGAGCCATCGTCTTGTCTCTCCCCATCACGTTCGGTCGTGCTCGAGTTCGGACCCCTCCAAACCGCGAGCATATTGAGCGGCCGCCGCCTCGTCACCGGAACTGGAGGGCCTTTCGCCGGCACCATTCGGCGACGCGCTCTCCTCGGTGACCAGGCGGCGGTCCCCCGCCGCTCCTGGTGCTCTGCTGTGTGCAGTTGTCCCCCGGTTGCACCCGCCGCTGTGCGGAGCCTGGGACCGAGCTGAGGGCTGTCCCGGGCTCCGCACCCCCGTTGGCGGAACCGGGCCTCTCGACCCCCCGATCGGCCCGGCTGACAGGAAAGAGCGGCTGGGTCCCGAGCTGATACACCGATCACAAGAATTTTCTCGACGTATCAGGAGCGGTCATCCCGGCTCCTCATCCTCTGCAGTGCGCAACACGCTGAGCCAGTCACGAGGAGGCGGGATGAGCTACCGGCACGTCGACGAGATCGACAAGGCGGTCCACATCGCTCGCAAGGCGCTCTCCCTCGGGCATCTCCGCCGCCCCGACCGCCTGACCCGCTTCCTCTACCAGCGCTGGTACCTCGGCCTGTCCTCCCATCAGGCCGAGGTGCCAGCGCAGCGCTCCCACCTGTGGCAGGCGTGGAGCAAGAACTGGACCGACCAGCACAGCCGCTCGGGCTCCGACCTGGTGCGTCTCTACCTGACCTGCGCCCCGCACACCTCGCTGCACGCGATCGGCATGGTGTCCGAGCGGGCTCGCGGCTGGGACGTTCCGTGGCGGCTGACCAGCTCGGCTCTCAACGCGGCCGTCCCGGCTCCCGACGCAACAGTCCTCTACCTGCCGCTCGACGTGCTGGGCGACATCCGGCCGGAGCTCGACGGCCTCGTCCTGGACCTGCAGCCCTTCCTCGCCAACGCGGTTCCCGCCCTCACGCTGCGCATCGCGCGCGGCGCCTCCCTCGCCCAGAACCCGGCCGACGGTCGCTCGTTCGGCGAGCACCGCTGCAGCCTCGTGGCGCGGTCGGTCATCGACAGCCAGAACTTCCACCACAAGGAGCAGGTGGTGCGGACCATGCACACCTTCGCCGCCGCCGGCATCGACCCCAAGCGCCCCTACCTCGAAGCAGCCGGCTCGTGGGACCGACCCTGGGTCCTTGTCTGAACGGCCACCGTCTGCCGGTTCGCCTGACCGGTCGCCAGGGTGTCTTTAGCCTGGAGTGATGCTTCGCCGCGTCGTCCTGCTCCTGCTCGCCTGGCTGCTGGTCGCCGCACCCTCAGGTCTCGTCGTCACCCTCAACAGCTCGGAGCAGACCGTCATCGCCGGGCACGAGGTGACCGTCCGCCCGACGATCGACGGCTTCGCCACCTTCGACCTCGGCCCGTACCTGCCTGACTTCCGCTACCCGTCCCCCAGCCGTCTCGGGGCGCACCTCGACGTCGGGAAGACGACGGCGCAGGACTACGACCTCCTGCTTCGCCGGTACGCCGTGATCGCGGCGGAGCCGGACAGCCAGGTCGGAAAGCTCCGTGACGTCGTGGTGAGCATGGTCGTGCAGGGCGCGATCGCCGGCGCGCTGATCGGGCTCCTCGCGCCGTTGATCGTGGTGCTCGTCGGCCGGCGCCGCTGGACCGAGCTCGCCTCACGGATGACAGTCAAGCGAGCAGTCGTCGGCACGGTCACGGTCGCGCTCACGTCGTACGGACTCCTGCGGGTCTTCCCGGACGACCAGGGTCCCCAGGTGGCCGAGGAGCAGTGGCAGCTGCTGCAGGCGGCGCTGCCCGACGTGACGATCCCCGAGCAGGCGGCACGGCTCCAGGTCGACAGCAGCCTGCTCACCCAGGGGACCGCGCGGCTGACGCAGAGCCTCGTCGAGAGCTACCGCAGCAGCCTTGACTTCTACGCGGACCTGCGGGACCTGGTGGCCGAGTCCGCGACCCAGCTGCACGTTCCCGCGGAGGGCGAGACGGTCGCGCTGCTGGTCAGCGACCGCCACGACAACATCAACATGGACCCGGTCGCCAGGGCGGTGGCCGACGCCGGCGGGGCATCGGTGCTGCTCGACGCGGGTGACGACACCTCGACGGGAAGCTCGTGGGAGGCGTTCAGCCTCGAGTCGCTGGCAGACGCGTTCGACGACTTCGACCACCGGTACGGCGTCGCCGGCAACCACGACCACGGCGACTTCGTCGTACGCACCTTCCAGGACCTCGGCTTCACCATGCTCACGGGAGAGCCCGTCACGGGCCCGGACGGCATCCGACTGCTCGGTGCGTCGGACCCCCGGTCGAGCGGGCTGGGCAGCTGGGTCGACGAGAAGGCGATCTCCTTCGACGAGCAGGCCACCTTGCTCGCGGACGCGGCGTGCGCCGAGGACGCGGCGGGGCGCCGGATCAGCACGATCCTCATGCACGACGCGAAGTCGGCGGAAGACGTGCTGGCCCGCGGTTGCGCCGACCTCGTGCTGGCGGGTCACCGGCACGAGCAGATCGGTCCCGACCGCATCGTCGGAGCCAATGGTGCGATCGGCTACCGGTACATCAACGGCACCACCGGCGGCGCCGCGTACGCCATCGCCCTGGGCAGCAAGCTGCGTCGCAACGCCCAGGTCACCCTCGTCACCTACCGGGACGGTCGGCCGGTGGGTCTGCAGCCGGTCACCTTCAGGACGGTGAAGGACATCGTGGTGTCGCCGTACGTCGAGCTGGACCTGGGCGACAGGGACGCGGGAGAGACGGCGCGGCCCCCACGCACCAGGGCGAGGGGGCCGGCCTCGGGCGGAGGCGGAGGGATTTGAACCCTCGATGGGCTTTTGACCCAAACCCGCTTAGCAGGCGGGCGCCATAGACCGGACTAGGCGACGCCTCCATGCTGGCTGGGCGAGCCAGGACAGCACGCCGGGACAGCGCGGCCAAGGTTACCGGGGAGGCTGCCCGGGGGCGAATCAGGGTGCGACGCGGCGTCAGGTGCGCCGGAAGCCCTTCTTGGCCGCGTCGCCGATCGCCCTGGCGAAGTCGTCGGCGCTGCCCTCGATGAGGTTCACCGGCACGGTGGTCGTCCGCCCGTCCCGGAGCCGGATCACCACGACCGGCTGGGACTTCGCGAATCCGGTCACGACGTCCTCGAGGTCACTCCACCGCGCCTGCTTCACCCCGGCTCCGCGCAGGAAGTGCACCTGGTAGCCGATCTCGTCGAGCCGCACGAGCACCACGAAACGACTGAGGGTGAGCGCCAGCAGAAGGACGGCCAGCACCGAGACCAGGATGGTGCCGGAGAGAACGCCCGTGGGCAGGTCGACGGCCGCGACCAGCACCGCGACGACCGTGACGACGAGTCCCACCAGGACCAGGAAGCCGCCCATGAATCGGACGGTCACGGCGCGGGAGACTCGATAGTCGGATGACACGCGACGATTGGACCAAATCCCGGGCGTGGCGACCAAACCGGGTAGCGATGGGCCTTGTCACAACGTGTGAGCCGAGTCACACTCGAAAGCACCCCCTTGGTGCGCCCCAGTGCAGCCCCCACGGCCGCTTCGGCCGGTCGCTGAGACGTACCCGGACGACGGCGGAGGTGCAGCGTGAGCGGTCTCGACAACGCCCTCGAGGGCCTGCAGCAGGCACTCGCGAGTTCCCCCCAGCAGACGTGGCACGGTCTCGTGCGACAGCGCATGGCCAGCGTCCACGAGGCGCTTCTCAGCGAGCGCGCGCGCCTGGGTGACTCCTGGCAGGCAGCCCGGGAAGGCCACCTCCACCGAGAACGCAAGCACCTCGTCGACCGGATGCGCCTCCTCGACTCCTCCGACGACCTCACCCCCGAGCGGCTGTCCGCCGAGGTACGGCGACTGATCATCGACCTCGAGCACCACCGCCAGCGCGTCAACGACCTCGTCTACGACTCGGTGTCCATGGACATCGGCGGCAGCGAGTAGCCGCCGCCCGGCAGCGTGGCGAGAGGCTGATCGGGCTCCCCACGAGCTTGCTCGTGCTTCGCCCGCCTGGGCCCGGAGCCACGCTCGGGCAATTCAAAGGAGCAGAGGGGGCGGGATTCGAACCCGCGGTAGGTCTCCCTACGACCGCTTTCAAGGCGGTTCCGATCGGCCACTCCGGCACCCCTCCTCGGCCCGTTCCGGACCGGGAGGAAGTCTAGCCAGCCCCTCAGGGGGCGAGGACGACGAGCGGGTCGCCCTCCTGGACGACGTCGCCCTCACCGACCTTCACGTCGGTGACGGTGCCGCCCGACTCGGCAAGCACCGGGATCTCCATCTTCATGGACTCCAGCAGCACGACCGTGTCGCCGGCAGCGACGACGTCGCCGGGGCCGACGTACACCTTCATCACGTTGGCGACCATCTCGGCCATGACCACCAGGGACTCGGGTTCGCGCGCCATGCAGCGGACGCTACACGCGGGCGTCGATTACCCGCGCGTTCGACGACCCCGAGGGGGCAACGTCAGAGCAGCGCCTCGGTCCGGGCGGGCTCGGGGCGGTGGGCGGCCTGCTCCTCGAGCTTCCGTGCCCGGCGACCGCGCGTGCCGGTCAAGTACGCGTCGGCGCGGACGACGGCGTACCCGATGGCCAGCCCGAGGCCGAGGCTGTAGGCGAGCACGAGGGCCGCCTCGGTGAGCGGAACGCTCGGATCGAGCAGCGACGTCGAGACGACCGAGAGCCCGGCGGCACCGAACGCGCAGACCCACCAGCCCTGCCGGCGGCGGGCGCGGGTCGAGACACCCCAGGCGAGCGCGGGGAAGCCGAGGAGGAACTCCGTGGGGCGGGGCACAGCACCGAAGACGTCATGGATCCAGGTGAGCGCGTCACCCACGCTGTTGGTGAGGTCGCCGGTCCCCCACCGGGACAGTGCCTCGGTGTACGCGAGCCCGACGAAGAGCAGCCCGATGCCGCTGACCACCGCGAAGGCGCCCCGACGACCGAGGCCGTGGATGCCGGCGCCGAGCCGGTAGACCAGCCCGATCGCACCGAGCAGCGCGAGCGCGAGCGCCAGGTAGGCGGCGCGGTCGACCGAGACGGGTGCCTGGTAGGCCTCGACCGCGAAGGCGCCGGCCGCCGCGACACCAGCCGCGATCCCGACCTCGCGGGTGACGTGCCGGAACCGGGCCGCCGGTGTGGTGACCATGACTCCGAGGACAGCGGCGAGCGCGGCGGTCCCGACCGCCACTCCGGAGAGCAGGATCGGCTCCTCCCAGACCACCGCCGCGACCGCCAGCGTGAACGCCAGAGCCCCCGAGACACGTGCATAGCCGCCCGTGCGGACAGCCAGGGCCACGGCGTACGTCGTGCTGACGAGGACCGCGCCGACGGTCGGCATCCAGCCCGGAGTCCCCAGGCCGGTCCAGCCGGCAACGCACAGCACGAGCCCCAGACCGGTGGCCACGCCCCAGGCACGGATCAGCTGCTGGTTCGAGGGTGGCTCTGATACGGGCTGGTCAGCCCTGACCCGGGGTCGGGGAGCCCGCTCCTTCGGCTTCCGCTCCCTCGCCGAGCGCTCCCTCGCCGAACGTTTGGGCGGCGGTGCTGCGCGGCGGCGCCCGGGCTGATGCTCAGCACGCGCCACGGAGGCCACTCCTCGAGTCGTCATCGGGCCCGCAGGCTACCAACCGATTCACGGCCCGGCTCACAGCCGCCGGTTGTCGAGCGACGGGTTCTCCCGTCGGGTCTCCGCCACCAGGGCGGGGTCGACCTCCGCGGCGAGAGTGGCGGCGACGTCCCCGGCCTCGGCCAGCACGTCCCCCCGCGGGTCGACCACGAGCGAGGTGCCCGAGTAGCGGGGGCCGGCCTGAGCCGCGCCCGCCACGTAGCAGACGTTCTCGATCGCGCGGGCCGTCAGGAGGGTGCGCCAGTGGTGCACCTTGCGCGGGCCTGCCACCCAGGCGGCGGGTACGGCGAGCAGGTCCACGTCACCGGCGTACCGGCGGGCGAGCTCGGGGAACCGCAGGTCGTAGCAGGTCATCAGGCCCACGCGCACGCCCGCGACGTCGACGACGACCTTCTGGCCGGTGTCGCCGGCGGACAGCGCCGAGGACTCCCGGTAGCCGAACGAGTCGTAGAGGTGGATCTTGCGGTAGCTCGCCCGGACGCCCGAACCGTCGACGACCACCACCGTGTTGAAGGGACGGGTGCCGTCGTCCGACCGCTCGAACATCCCGGCGATCACGGTCCGGTCCCCGGCCGCCTCGACCAGCGCGGTGACGAAGGGCCCGTCCAGCGGCTCGGCGTAGGACGACACGTCGGAGCCGGGCGAGCCGAAGTCCCGGGCGTACGCCTCCGGCAGGACGACCAGGTCTGCGGGCGGCAGGTCGCGCAGCCCGGCCCGGTTCTCGGCAGGGTCGAGCGAGGACGCGACCTGGACGAGGGAGAGCTGCACGGCTCTATGCTTCCACGCGTGGGCGAGCCGTTGCGTCTCGGCGCGATCATCCTGACGGGGGGCACTGCAGCACGCATGGACGGCGCCGACAAGGCCGCCATCGAGCTGGACGGCGTCACCCTCCTGGAGCGCGCGCTGGCTGCGACCATGAGCGCCGTCGAGGTCGTGGTCGTGGGCGACCAGGTGCCGACGACCAGACCTGTGACGTGGACCCGTGAGGACCCGCACGGCGGAGGTCCGGCGGCCGGGCTGCTCGCCGGGCTCGACCGGTTCCTCCAGACCCCGGACCTCGTCGCCGTCCTCGCCGTCGACATGCCCAAGGTCAACGCGGGCACCGTCGCGCGGCTCACCTGGGCGGTCGAGTCGGAGGCGTCGTACGACGGTGCGGTGCTCGAGGATCCCGACGGGCGGACACAACCCCTGTGCGCGGTGTACCGCACGGAGTCGTTGCAGCGCGTCAGGCCGGAGTCGCTGGAGGAGGAGTTCGGACTGCCGGTGCGCACCCTGCTCGCCCACCTGATCCTGGCGCACGTCCCCGCCGTCGGGTCCGAGGCACGGGACGTCGACACGTGGGAGGACCTCGCGGAGCTCCGCGGCGAGTGACGCCACTGTCGGCCGGTCACGGGTTGCGCCAGCGCCGTCGGCGTACGACATTGGGAGGGTGACTCTCCACGACTGGATCGACGAGTTGTGTGACGCCCTCGACATCGAGACCGAGATCGACGAAGGGCTGATCCTCGACCTCGCCCGTGAGGCCGCCCACAACGTCGAGCGCGTGGCCGCACCGATCTCGACGTACCTGCTCGGCTACGCGGCGGCGCTGCGCGGCGGAAGCCAGGAAGAGGTCGAGAAGCTGGCCGGCGCTGCGATGGCCCTGGCCGAGAAGTTCGGCGGTGACGAGGTGTCCGCCGACGACTTCGACGAGTCGTCCCTGGTCGACGCCGAGTGACGGCTGGCTAGGGTCGGCAGCATGCGTGCTGTCGTCGTACCCGAGCCCGGAGGGCCGGAGGCCCTCACGATCGCCGAGCTGCCAGACCCGCTTCCAGGCCCGGGCGAGGTGGTCATCGACCTTGCCGCAACGGCGGTCAACCGCGCGGATCTCCTGCAGCGTCAGGGCTTCTACCCGCCGCCTCCCGGCGCCTCGGACGTCATCGGCCTCGAGTGCAGCGGCACGGTCAGCGCCGTCGGTGACGGGGTCACTCCGTGGCAGGTGGGGGACGCGGTCTGCGCGCTGCTCGCGGGAGGCGGGTACGCCGAGAAGGTGCTCGTGCCCGCCGGGCAGGTGATGCCGGTGCCCGAAGGCGTCTCGCTCGTCGAGGCCGCAGCGCTGCCCGAGGTGGCCTGCACGGTGTGGTCGAACGTCTTCATGCTGGCGAAGCTGCAGCCCGGCGAGACCTTGCTCGTCCATGGCGGCGCCGGTGGCATCGGGACCATGGCGATCCAGCTGGGCAAGGCGCTCGGTGCCCGTGTCGTGACGACCGTGGGTTCGACGGCCAAGGCCGAGCTGGCGCGCAGCCTGGGTGCTGACGTCGTCGTGGACTACAACTCCGGCGACTTCGTCGCCGAGGTGGCCGCGACCGGTGGCGCGGACGTGATCCTGGACAACATGGGCGCGAAGTACCTCGAACGCAACGTCCAGGCGCTCGCCACCGAGGGACGGCTGGTGGTCATCGGCCTCCAGGGCGGGGTGAAGGGTGAGCTCAACCTCGGCGCGCTGATGGGCAAGCGGGCCGCGGTGCTCGCCACCACGCTGCGCGCCCGCCCCGTCGCAGAGAAGGCGACGATCTGCGCGGCCGTCGTCGAGCACGTCTGGCCTCTGGTCACCGCGGGCACCGTCAAGCCGGTCGTGCACGCGACGTACACCCTGGACGAGGCGGGTCAGGCGCACCGGGACATGGAGTCCGGAGCCCACGTCGGCAAGATCTTGCTCACTGCGTAGGGTGGCTCACATGAGCGAGCAGACGCCCGAGGACGAGGGCCCCCGCCTGGTCATCATCGGCCCGGACGGCGAGCAGACCGACCTGACTCCTGCGGACGAGGACGAGGGCGAGGCCCGCACCGTGACCGACCTCGTCGAGCAGCCGGCCAAGGTGATGCGCATCGGCAGCATGATCCGTCAGCTGCTGGAAGAGGTGAAGAGCGCGCCCTTGGACGAGGCGTCGCGCACGCGGCTGGCCGACATCTACCGGTCGTCGATCAAGGAGCTCGAGGAGGGCCTCGCCCCCGAGCTCGTCGAGGAGCTCGAGCGGCTGTCCCTGCCGTTCAGCACGGAGACGCCCTCCGAGGCTGAGCTGCGGATCGCGCAGGCCCAGCTCGTCGGGTGGCTCGAGGGCCTCTTCCACGGCATCCAGACGGCGATCTACGCCCAGCAGGTCGCCGCGCGGGCCCAGCTGGAGAACATGCGTCGCGCGCTGCCGCCCGGTGTGATGCCGCCGGAGGCCGCGATGCAGCCCGGCCAGGGCAGCCCGGGCCAGACCGACGGCGAACCGGGGCGCGGCTCCGGGGGGATGTACCTCTGAGACGTCGCTCACCCTGACAGCGCCGACGAAGGCCCGATCCCGCGTGGATCGGGCCTTCTGCGTCTCCGGGGTGACCGCCCACACGTTGCAAGCACCGTGCCGGCAGGCCACCATGGATTGATCACCGATTCGGTCACCAGGCGACCGAACCGGTCACCACCCAGGGGGTTGCCGTGCCGAACGTCCGTCAGACGAGCGCCGACATCGACCGCGCGATCATCGACGTCGCCGCGGGCATGTTCGCGCGGCACGGGTACGCCCAGACCAGCCTCGCCCACGTAGCCGCCGAGGTGGGCTACTCGAAGGCCGGGCTGATCAAGCGCTTCGGGAACAAGGAGGGCCTCTTCAGCGCGATCGTCGACGCGGGAGTCACCATCGCCGACGCCGTGGTCGCTGCGTCGCAGGAGATGCCCGAGGGCCGCGAACGGCAGCGCCTGATGCTGGTGCTGTCCATGGAGGTGGCGCTCGACCACGTCGGGCTGATGGAGCTGGTGCTGAACTCCTTCGAGGCCGGTTCCGACCTGCCGGCCATCGAGGTGTTCCAGCTCCAGGCGATCCGCATGATCGGCGCGGGCGGGTTCTCGGTGGACACGCCGGCGGAGGCGATGCGCACCGCACTCGCCCTGCAGATGCTCGTGAACGCGGTGCGGTCGCAGTCGCTGAACGCGCCGTTCGACCTCACCATGCCGCGCAACGAGCTGGTCGCCTACGCCGTCGACCTCGCCCTCCACACGCTCACCGCCCCTGTCGCCCCGCAAGCCCTCTGACCGCGCCAGGAAAGGCACCCACTCATGTCCTCCCTCCTCTACGCCCTCGGCAAGTGGTGCTACCGCCGTTGGCGCGTCGTGGTCGCGGTCTGGATGATCGTCCTGGTCTCCGTCGGCACGGCCGCGGGACTCCTCGGCACCGGCATCCGCGACGTGTTCACGGTCCCGGGCGAGGAGGCGTTCGTCGCCGCCGACCGGCTCTCGCACACGTTCCCGGAGATCAGTGGCGCGATGGGTCAGGTCGTCATCGTCGCCCAGGACGGCGGTGACGTCACCAGCCCCGGCCACAAGGCGGAGATCCAGGCCTTCGTCAAGGAGCTCGAGGACCTCGACCAGGTCGCGCTCGTGATGGGCCCGTGGCACGAGTACCTCGATGTCGACGACACGATCAACGCCGACCGCAGCGCGGCCATGGTCCAGGTGCAGATGTCGGTGCCGCTCGAGCAGGTCCTCCCGGCCACCAAGGAGAAGTTCGAGGCGATGGCCGACGCGGCCTCCGACGCGGACCTCTCCTTCCACGCCGGTGGCGCCGCCTACGGCCCCGTGCCCCCTGCCATCAGCTACGTCGAGGGCATCGGCGTGATCGTGGCGCTCGTCGTCCTGCTCATCACCTTCGGCTCCTTCATCGCGGCCGGGCTGCCGCTCGCGATCGCGGGCGTCGGCATCTCGATCACGATGGCGACGATCTGGATGGTGACCCGGTGGATCGACATCTCCACCACCGGCCCGTTCCTCGCACTGATGATCGGGCTCGCCGTCGGCATCGACTACAGCCTCTTCATCCTCGCTCGGCACCGGGACGAGATGGGCGACGGGGTCGCCCCCGAGGAAGCCACAGGGCGCGCCGTCGCGACGGCCGGTTCCGCCGTGGTCTTCGCCGGCATGACGGTGATCATCGCCCTCCTCGGCCTCGCCGTGACCGGACTCCCGTTCCTCGCGATCATGGGAGCCGGCTCCGCCCTCTCGGTGCTGATCGCGATCATCGCTGCCCTCACGCTGACCCCGGCCTCGTTCGGGATCCTCAAGCACCGGCTGGCACCGAAGCCCGCTCAGGAGAAGAAGCCGAAGAAGCAAGGGCGAGTCAGCCTGAACGAGCGTTGGCTCAACCTGGTGCTGCGGTTCCCGAGGTTCTTCACAGTCGCGGTGAGCGGCGTGCTGGTCGTGATGACGATCCCCGCACTGCACATGACGCTCACGCTCCCCGACAACTCGACGGCGCACGAAGGCCTGACGCAGCGCACGACGTACGAGCTGATCGAGAAGGAGTTCGGCGAGGGTTACACCGCGCAGATCGTCATGACCGCCGACATCGTCCAGAGCGTCACTCCGCTCGAGGCGATCGAGGACATCAAGCAGACCGTGCTCGACGACCCGGGCGTGCGCAGCGTCCCCCTGGCCACGCCGAACCCGCCGAACGCGGACACGATGATCCTCCAGATCATCCCCAAGACGGGTCCGAACGACCCGGCGACTCACGAGTTGATCGACCGGATCCGCGCGCTCGCGCCCGAGATCAAGGACGAGTGGGGCTTCGACATCCAGCTGACCGGCCTCACGCCCGCGTCCCGTGACCTCACGGAACGCCTCGGCAAGGCACTGCTCCCGTTCGGGATCCTCGTGCTCGGCCTCTCGCTGCTGCTCTTCACGATGGTCTTCCGCTCGATCGCGATCCCGATCAAGGCGACCGTCAACTTCGTCCTGTCGCTGGGCGCGACGTTCGGCGCCGTGGTCTTCGTCTACCAGGACGGCCACTTCGAGCACCTGCTGCACACGGTCGCGGTGAGCCCGATCGTCTGCTTCCTGCCCGTGATGCTGACCAGCCTGCTGTTCGGTCTCTCGATGGACTACGAGGTCTTCCTGGTCTCGCGCATCCGCGAGGAGTACGTCCACGGAGCCAGCGCGACCGATGCGATCCGCGCGGGCTTCCTGTCCTCGTCCCGGGTCATCACGGCCGCGGCGGTCATCATGATCGCGGTGTTCGCCGCGTTCGTGCCGCACGGAGACGTGAACACGCAGCCGACGGCCTTCGCGCTCGCGATCGGTGTGTTCATCGACGCCTTCATGGTGCGGATCACGCTCGTGCCCGCCGTCATGAAGCTCCTCGGCGACAAGGCCTGGTGGATGCCGACGTGGCTCGACAAGCACCTGCCCAGCATCGACGTCGAGGGCGAGGGCGTCACACACCAGCTCGAGCTCGCGCAGTGGCCGTACGCCGGCGCGCATACCGGTGTGCACGCCGACCGCATCCGGCTGACCAGCAAGGACGGCGACGGGATCTTCGGCCCGGTGTCGTTCGCGGTCGAGCCCGGCTCGCTCCTCCTGGTGCGTGGCCTGTCCGCACCGACGCGCTCGGCACTGGCGTACTCGCTGACCGGCCGGATGAACCTGACCGAGGGCAAGCTGAAGGTCGCCGGCCAGGTCGTCCCCCAGCAGAACATCATGCTGCGGCCGTACGTCGCCCTGGTGCGGGTCGAGGAGCACGCGGACCCCCGGAGGGCCATCGCTGCGGAGATCACCGACCGCACCCGGGTCCTCGTGGTCGACGGGCTCGATCTCGTGCCGTCGGTGCCGTACCGCGACACCGTCGTGGCGGAGGTGCTCGAGCACGTGCGCCGTCACGACCTGGCCGCCGTCATCACCCTGTCCCGCGAGGCCGTGGAGACCCTCGCCACCACCGACACGTCCGTGCGGGTGCTCGACCTGCACACGAGCCTGGTCGCGCCTGCGGGCGAGCCGGCAACGGAAGGAGCGCTGGCATGAGGACCGGCATCAAGCTCAGCACGCTGAACCTGTTCAACACCGAGCGCCCGACGGGCAAGAAGTTCGGCGTGATGGCCCTCATCGGCCTGACCCTGATCCCCGCCCTGCTGGCCGCCTCGTTCCAGTGGACCCAGGCGGACGCGACCGAGCACCTCGACAAGATCGAGGCGGCCGTCGTGAACCACGACCAGCCGGTGACGGTCGACGGGGAGCTGCTGCCCCTCGGCCGACTGCTCGTGATGCGGCTGACGGACAAGGACTCGACGCCCATCAACATCACCTGGACGCTGACCGACGAGGCCGACGCCCAGGACGGTCTCGACAGCGGTCGCTTCGCCTCGGCGGTCATCATCCCCGAGGACTTCTCCAAGAACGCCACGTCCGGCTCGATGATGAAGCCGAACAAGATCGAGCCCGCCGTGCTCGACGTACGCACCTCGACGACGGCCGGCCTCATCGACCCGACCGTGGGCCACGCGGTCTCCTCGACGATCACCAGCGCGCTCAACACCGAGCTGGCGTCGGAGTACGTGAAGAACATCTTCCTGCAGTTCCGCGACATGAAGAGGAAGCTGGGCAAGGCGGTGTGGGGCTCCGGCAAGCTCGCGGGGGGCCTCGACCAGGCGTACGACGGCTCGCTGGAGCTGGTCGACGGTCTCAACAAGCTCGCGTGGGGCACCGACCAGGTCGCCGACGGCAACGAGGAGCTCGCCGCGGGACTCGCCCAGGCAGCTGACGAGCTGCGCGACGCACCGGCGAAGATCCAGCTGCTCGCCGACGGCTCACACATGGTCAAGGACGGCCTGTTCGCGCTCAACGACACCGTGCAGAGCTACCGCGGGTCGCTGCGGGACGTCACCGACACGCTGCGCGACGTGAATGCCCGCACGCGGGTCCAGCAGAGCCAGCTCGCTGCCCTGTCGACCGAGCTCGCAGCCCTCGACGGCCAGCTCGCCGAGACGGTGGCGCTCTGCGAGGCACAGGAGACCAAGGACCCGGCGTGCGAGCAGGTGCTGTCGCTCGATGCCACGATCAGCTCGGTCCGCGGCGATCTCGGGGTCGACACCAGTGGCGAGCTCCTCGTGGCGCTGCTCGCGGCGATGAAGGACCTCGACTACTACGCCGACCAGGCGAACGCGGCAGTCACGGGCATCAACGATCTCGCGTGGGGCGCCAGCAAGGTCGCCGGTGGCGTCGACCAGCTCAACGAGCAGATGCCTCGGCTCGTGGACGGCATGATCCTGGCCGCGGACGGCAGCGCGCAGCTCGCGTGGGGCGCGCGCCAGGTCGCCGACGGAGCCGCCCTCGGTGCGGACCAGGCCGGCCAGCTCCCGTCGGGAATGGACCAGCTGCGCGACGGCGCCTACCAGCTGCACGACGGCCTCGAGGAGGGCCAGCAGCAGATCCCGTCGTTCGACGAGGAGCAGAGCGCGGCGCTGGCCGTTGCCATGGCAGCGCCGGTCACCCCGTTCGACCCGACGCTGCCCGACCCGGACCTGTCCGCGGGCTACTTCACCGCACTGGCCCTGGCGATCGCCGCCCTGGTGGTCTTCATGCTGATCCGTGCGGTGCCCCAGCACGCGGTGAGCTCGAGCCGGAACGCCTTCTCGCTGATGCTGCAGTCCTACTGGCCGGCGCTCGCCATCGCTGGTCTCCAGACCGTGGCGATCGCCGCGGCCCTGCAGGTCTCGATGCAGCTCTCGCTGGTGACGCTGAGCGCGTTCTCCGCGGTCGTCTTCGTGGCCGCAGCCGCGATGTACGCCGTCGGCCAGGCCCTGGTCGCCGCCCTCGGTGGCGCCGGTCGCTTCCTGGCGATCCTGGTGATCGCGATCAGCGCGCCCACGGCGCTGGTCAGCACGACTCCGGAGGTGCTCCAGGTGCTTGTCGACCTGACGCCCATCGCGCCGACGATCGACGCGCTCCGCGGGGTGATCACCGGCGCCAACGTGGCAGCCGAGATCTCGGCGCTCGTGGTGTGGCTGGTCGCCGGTCTCGCGGTGACGGTCGCCTCGATCACCCGCGACCGCCGGGTCCGCGTCAGCAGCGTCGTACAGGCGGCCTGAGACCCACCCGCAGGCCAGCGAGGCCCGGACCGACCGTGGTCCGGGCCTCGTGCTCGTCCTGGCCGCCGGCTCGCCGCTCTGGCCAGGAATGACCCGGAAGGGCCGTTGCGCGTGACTCCGAGTACGGCGCACCGTTGTTGTGGCGGGAGGGAACCCGATTCATCGAGTTTCCAGGGGTACTCACGAACAGCCGGCGCCTGCCCAGGACAGGGCTCGGACCTTCTCGGTCCGGGCCCTCATGCGTCGGCGCGCCCCCTCAGCCCGTGACGGCGGTAACACCTGCAAGCGTGACAAACGCGCAGGTCAGCGCACTCGTGGCTCGTCAGGTCCGAGGTGTCTCACGTCACGGTGCTAACAACTTGCAAGCAGATGGTCCGGTGGCCCATTCTGTACAGGTCCCGAGGCGAACCATATTGGTCCAGAGAGAACCAACGTGGTCGGCATCACACCAGCGGCAGACACCAGACCAGCGGCAGACAAGGAGCGACCCAGCGATGAGGCTGACAAGCGCGGAGATCGATCAGGGGATCCTCGACGTCGCCGCCGGCATCTTCGCCCAGCACGGGTACGCGCACACCTCTGTCCAGCAGGTCGCCGACGCCGTGGGCTACTCGAAGGCCGGACTGCTGCACCGTTTCGGCAGCAAGGAGGCGATGTACCTCGCCGGGCTCGAGGAGGGGACCCACCTCGTGGAGAGCATCCTCGAGGGGGCCGGGACACTGCCGTTCGACGAGCGCCGTACCCAGGCGATCCTCGAGATCTTCACTGCCCAGGCGATGGCGCATCCCGGTATGGTCCAGATGCTGTTGCGCGCCTTCGAGCCCTCCAACGACGGCCCGGGCAAAGAGCAGATCCGCGAGCTGGGCTACCGCCTGCTCGCTCTGCTCAACCCTCCGTTCAGCACCGCGGCGGAGCGACTGCGAGTGGTGCTTGCCATGCAGCTCATCGTCAACGCGGCACTCGCCCAGTCGCACGACATCACGTTCGACGTGACTGTCGCCCCCGACCAGCTCATCCCGATGGTCGTCGACCTCTCCCTCCTCGTCCTGGACGAGCCGACCGCAGTCCGCAGCGTGAGCTGACCTAAAGAAAGGCCAGTCATGTCCTCCCTCCTCTATGCACTCGGCAAGCTGTGCTACCGCCGATGGCTCGCCGTGTTCATGGCGTGGCTGCTGACGCTGGTCGTCGTCGGCCTCGGAGCACTCTTCCTGGGCAACGGGCCCAAGGACGTGTTTCGCATCCCCGGCGCCGAGTCGATGGATGCCTTCGAGACGCTGCAGCACACGTTCCCCGAGATCGCCGGCGCCAACGGGCAGATGCTGGTCATCGCCGAGGACGGCGGTGACGTCACGTCGCCGGAGAACCGGGCCGCGATCGAGGAGATGGTCAAGGACCTCCCCGAGGTCGACCAGACCGCGATGATCCTGAGCCCGTGGGACGAGCTGCTCGCCACGAAGGACACGATCAGCCCCGACAAGACGGCAGCGATCATCAACGTCCAGATGAACACGTCCGTCGAGCAGATCACGCCGTCCACGCAGGCGCAGCTCGAGAAGCTCGCGGAAGAGCACAGCACCGACACGCTGACCTTCCACGCGGGTGGCGGCGCGTACGGCCCGGTCCCGCCGAAGATCGGCATCACCGAGGGCATCGGTGTCGCGGTCGCCCTCGTGGTGCTCGCCTTCACCTTCGGTTCCCTGATCGCGGCAGGTCTGCCGCTCATCAGCGCAGGCGCCGGCATCGGTGTCGCGATGGCCATCGTCTGGATCGCGACGAAGTGGCTGGTCATCACGACCACCGCACCGTTCCTGGCCCTGATGGTCGGGCTCGCGGTGGGCATCGACTACAGCCTGTTCGTGCTCGCCCGATACCGCGACGAGCTCGCGAAGGGCGTCGAGCCCGAGGAGGCAACCGGTCGCTCCGTCGCCACGGCGGGCTCGGCCGTGGTCTTCGCCGGCGCGACCGTCATGATCGCCCTGGTCGGCCTCGTGGTGACCACGATCCCCTTCCTCGCCTTCATGGGCATCGCGGCCGCGATCGCGGTGTTCACCGCCGTCGTCGCCTCGCTCACTCTCGTGCCTGCCACCTTCGGCCTGCTCAAGGGCAAGCTGATCCCGAAGGCACCCAAGCCCAAGAAGGCAGCCAAGAAGGGGAAGCCCGCCAAGAAGCGAGTCACCCTCGCCGACATCTGGGTCGGGACCGCGACCAAGTTTCCGCTCATCACGTGCCTCGTGGTGGGTGCCGGGTTGGTCTTCCTCGCCCTTCCTGCGATGCACCTGCGGCTTGCGCTTCCCGACAACGGCACCGCCCACCACGGCGCCACCCAGCGCGAGGTTTACGAGCTCATCGGCGAGAAGTTCGGCGTCGGCTACAACAGCCAGATCGTCATGACGGCTGACATCGTGCAGAACCGCGAGCCGTTCGAGCTGATCGACAACGTCAAGGCCGAGATCATGAAGCTCGACAACGTGGCCTCGATCCCGATCGCGACGCCCAACCCTCCGGACGGCGACACGATGGTCATCCAGGTGACGCCCAAGACCGGCGCGACCGACGAGGAGACCTTCCAGCTCGTCGACGACCTCCGTGCGCTCGCGCCGATGCTCAAGGAGAAGTACGAGATCGACGCCCACGTGACCGGCATGACCGCCGCCGCGGTGGACATCGCCGTGAAGCTCGGCGAGGCGGTGCCCGTGTTCGGCATCCTGGTCATCCTGCTGTCCCTGGTGCTGCTGGCCATGGTGTTCCGGTCGATCGTCGTCCCGATCAAGGCGACCATCGGCTACCTGCTCTCGGTGGCCGCCTCGTTCGGCGTCGTCACCGCGGTGTTCCAGGACGGCTTCCTGGCCGAGGAGCTGCATGTGGTCTCCGTCGGCCCGATCGTCTGCTTCCTGCCGATCCTGCTGATGGGCCTGCTCTTCGGTCTCGCCATGGACTACGAGGTGTTCCTGGTGTCCCGGATGCGTGAGGAGTACGTCCACGGGAACGACGCGCAGGCGGCCATCAAGCAGGGGTTCACCGCGTCGTACAAGGTCGTCATGGCAGCCGCGGTCATCATGATCGCCGTCTTCGCCGCCTTCGAGCCGCACGGCGACTCCGTGACCCAGCCCATCGCGTTCGGCCTCGCGGTCGGCGTCTTCATCGACGCCTTCCTGGTCCGCATGACCCTGGTGCCTGCCGTGATGGCCCTGCTGGGCGACAAGGCGTGGTGGATGCCGAAGTGGCTCGACAAGCGCCTGCCCGCCTTCGACGTCGAGGGCGAGGGCGTGAACCACCAGCTCGAGCTGGCCGACTGGCCGTACGCCGGTGCCCACCACGGTGTCCACGCGGACCGGATCAAGCTCGCCGACCGCGACGGCAACGCCCTCTACGGTCCCGTCTCCTTCGAGATCGCTCCGGGCGAGGTCACCCTCGTCCGCGGCCTGTCCAACACAGCGCGTACGGCTCTCGCGCTGACCGTTGCCGGCCGGGTCCACCTGACCGACGGCAAGCTCAAGGTGGCCGGGTACGTCGTACCGCAGCAGATGATCATGATGCGGCCCGCCGTCTCGCTCATCCGCCTCACCGACGAGGAAGAGCCGCTCGGCGCAGTCGCCGGCGCGGTCAACGGACGCACCAAGGTCCTGGTCGTGGACGGCCTGGACAAGGTTGCGTCGGTCGAGGACCGGGACGTGCTCCTGGCCGAGATCCGCGAGCTCGCGCACAACAAGGACGTTGCGGCGCTCGTCACCCTCTCCCGAGAGACCCTCGAGGGACTGGGCGTCACCGACCCGGCGATCCGGGTCCTCGATTTGCAAACCAGCCGGGTATCACCGCTCGGCGCTC
Source organism: Nocardioidaceae bacterium (assembly GCA_035699605.1). Taxonomy (GTDB): domain Bacteria; phylum Actinomycetota; class Actinomycetes; order Propionibacteriales; family Nocardioidaceae; genus SSC3. The sequence goes on from DASSPN010000022.1 coordinate 123,799, forward strand.
CTGTCACGGAAGGTGCCCCGGCATGAACCTCAGCCGACTCAACCTCTACAACACGGAGAGGACGACAGGGAAGAAGTTCGGCATCCTCGCCCTCATCGGCTTGATGCTGATCCCCGCAGTCCTCGCCGCGTCGTTCCAGTGGACCCAGGTCGACGCGACGCAGAACCTCGACCGCCTCGACGCGGCCGTGGTCAACCTGGACCAGCCGGTCACCATCGACGGACGTCTCGTCCCGATCGGTCGCGTCATGGTGGAGCGTCTGACCGACGACACCCTGCCGGTGAACATCAACTGGACCCTGACCGACGAGGCGGACGCCAAGGACGGCATCGAGGACGGCAAGTACGCCGCCGTCGTGACCATCCCCGAGTCCTTCTCGGCCGACGCGACCTCGGTGTCGCTGATGGACCCGAAGAAGCTGCGCCCCGCCGTCCTCGACGTACAGACGTCGCAGGCTGCCGGTGTGATGGACCCGACCATCGGCCAGGCCCTGACGGTCACCATCACCAACGCGCTCAACAACGAGCTCACCAACGAGTTCCTCAAGAACCTGTACCTCCAGATCGCGCCGCTGAAGAAGGACCTCAAGCGCGCGGTCGACGGTTCGGGCCGGATCGCGGGCGGTCTCGACCAGGCGTACGACGGCTCGGTCACCCTTCTCGCCGGTCTCAAGCGGATCGCGTGGGGCGCTGACCGCGTCGCCGACGGCAACGCCCAGCTCGCCGACGGCATGAACCTGATGTGGAACAAGACCAAGGGCCTGCCGCCGAAGATCCAGCTCCTGACCGACGGCGCCCACATGGTCTGGGACGGCACGAACCAGCTCAACGACGCCATCGCGGCGTACAAGGGCGACCTGCGCAACGTGCTCGACCTGCTCCGCGAGGTGCGCGACAAGACCGGCCCGCAGCAGCGGCTCGCCGAGGACGTCGTGACCGGCCTCAACGGCATGGACGCGCAGCTCGACAGTGCCGTCGCGGCCTGCCAGGCGACGCCGAACGTCTCGCCGTGCGCCGAGGTGCTGCAGGTGGACGCGCTGCTCACGCAGCTTCGCTCCGACCTCGCGGTCGACTCCAGCCAGGACCTCCTCGCGACCCTGCTGAAGGCGATCTCGCAGCTCAACTACTACTCGGGTCAGGTCAACGCCCTGACCGACGGCATCAACAAGCTGTCGTGGGGCGCCGGCCGCGTGTCGCACGGCATGGACCGCCTCAACGAGGGCATCCCGCAGCTGGTCGACGGCATCAAGCAGGCCCGCGACGGCTCGATCCTGCTTCGTGACGGCTCGCGCCAGCTCGCTGACGGTGCCGCCCTCGCGGCGGGCGAGACCCCGCGTCTGGTCGACGGACTCGACCAGCTCCGCGACGGCTCGTACCTCCTGCACAACGGGCTGGCCGACGGCTACCAGCAGATCCCGAACTGGAGCCAGGAGGAGGCGCTGAAGATGATGTCCGCGCTCGCCTCGCCGGTCCAGCCGCAGGAGCCGCAGCTGCCGAACCCGGACCTGTCCGCGGGCTACTTCACGGCTCTGGCACTGGCGATCGCCGCGCTGGTGGTCTACATGCTCATCCGGGCGGTTCCGGTCCGCGCCATGTCGTCGAACATGAACGCCTTCAAGCTGACCATGTCGGCGTACTGGCCCGCGGTCGTGATCGCCGCGCTGCAGGCCCTGCTCGTCGTGGTCGCGCTGCAGTTCGCGCTTCACCTCTCCTTCGTGAAGCTGATCGCGTTCACGAGCGTGGTGTTCCTCGCGGCGCTGTCGATGCTGGCCGTGAGCCAGGCCCTCGTGGCCGCGCTCGGCGGTGCGGGTCGGTTCGTGGCGCTGTTCGCCATCGCGGTGAGCGCGCCGACCGCGCTGATCAGCACCACGCCTGCTGCGCTGCAGACGCTGATCGACCTGACGCCGATCGCGCCGACGATCGACGCCCTCCGCGGCGTCATCACCGGCGCCAACATCGGCGCCGAGATCACGGCCCTCCTGGTGTGGGGCGTCCTCGCCATCGTGGTGACGACGGTCTCGATCACCAAGGAGCGTCAGGTGTCGGTGCGGGCACTGGCCCGGATCGCTGCCTGAGAGGCGTCAGCCAGCCCACCACGAAGGGCGTCACCGGTTCGCCGGTGGCGCCCTTCGGCATGTGCGGGTGTCACGCGTGCGCTAACCACGTGTTGGCCGTCACATGCCCTCTGACCTGCACTTTCGTCGTGACCGAGGACACGGTGCTAACAGTTGCAAGCATCGTGGTGCGCCCTGCACCATAGGGGACAGGCAACAAACTACGTACGCGTAGCAATTGTCTACGGCCCCGTAGTAATGGCGGTGCCGCACACGGCTCACACGAAAGGGGACATCATGTCCTCCCTGCTCTACGCCCTCGGCAAGCGCTGCTTCCGACATTGGAAGGCGACGCTCGCCCTCTGGCTGGCGGCGATCTTCGTCCTGGCTCTCGCGGCCCTCGGCCTGGGCAAGGGCCCGCTGGACGTCTTCCGCATCCCCGGGGTCGAGTCGTTCGACGCGTACACCCAGCTGCAGCACCGGTTCCCCGAGATCGCCGGTGCCAACGGCCAGGTCCTCGTGATCGCCAAGGACGGGGAGAAGGTGACCGACCCGGAGAACAAGGCCTACATCCAGAAGGTCGCCAAGGAGCTCGAGTCGGTCGACCAGACCGCGATGATCCTCGACCCGTGGCACGAGTACCTCAAGACCGAGGACACGATCACCGCCGACGGCGACGCAGCTCTCATCAACGTCCAGATGAACACCACCGTGGAGCTCGTCGCCGACGGGACCCGCGACCAGCTGGTCGAGATCGCGGAGCACGCGACCAACGACCGACTCGAGTTCCACGCCGGCGGTGGTGCCTGGGGTCCCGAACCGCCGGTGATCACCGCGACCGAGATGATCGGTGTCGTCATCGCCTTCGTGGTGCTCGCCGTGACCTTCGGTTCCCTCATCTCCGCGGGTCTCCCCCTGGTCACCGCCGGCATCGGCCTGGCCTTCAGCCTCGCCATCGTCTGGGCGGCCACGCACTGGCTCACCATCGCTTCCACCGGCCCGTTCCTGGCGCTCAGCGTCGGCATGGCCGTCGGCATCGACTACGCCTTGTTCGTCCTCTCCCGCTACCGCGACGAGCTCACGCGTGGCGTGGACTACGAGGAGGCCGCGGCTCGCGCCGTCGCCACCGCCGGATCGGCGGTCGTGTTCGCCGGTGCGACCGTCGTCATCGCCCTCATGGGCATGGTCGTCACGCGCATCCCCTTCCTCATCCTCATGGGTCTGTGCGGGTGCCTCGCGCTGATCGCAGCGGTCCTGGTCTCGCTCACGGCCACGCCTGCCCTGCTGGGCATGCTGGGCCACCGGCTGGCTCCGAAGCCCGTCAAGGCCGCCAAGAAGGACAAGATCACGCTCAACGAGCGCTGGCTGAACGTCGTCCTGCGCTTCCCCAAGACGGCCATCCTCGCCGTCACCGGCATCCTCGCGTTCATGTCGATCCCGGCGTTCCACCTGGCCACGGCCCTTCCGGACAACGGCACGGCCCACCACGGCACGCCGCAGCGGGAGGCGTTCGAGCTCGTCGGGGAGTACTTCGGTCCCGGCGCCAACAGCCAGATCGTCCTCACGGCGGACGTCGTCCAGACCCGCGACCCCTTCGGCTTCCTCGAGGACGTCAAGGAGCGCGTGCTCGCGCTGGACAACGTGAAGTCCATCCCGATCGCCACGCCGAACCCGCCCGACGGCGACATCGCCGTCGTCCAGGTCACGCCGTTCACCGGTCCGACGGACCCGGAGACGGTCCGGCTCATCAAGGACCTGCGCGAGCTCGCGCCCGAGCTCGAGAAGGACTGGGGCGTCGACGTCCAGCTCACGGGTATGACGGTCGCGTCCGAGGACATCGCCTCGTGGCTGACCGAAGCCGCGCTGCCGTTCGGCATCCTCGTCCTCAGCCTGTCCCTGGTCCTGCTCACGATCGTCTTCCGCTCCATCGCGGTGCCGATCAAGGCGACGGTGAACTTCCTGCTGTCGACCGGCGCGTCGTTCGGCGCCGTGGTCTGGGTCTTCCAGGACGGCAACCTCGCCGAGCAGCTGCACGTCGTCTCGGTCGGTCCGGTGGTCTGCTTCCTGCCGATCCTCCTGGTCGCGCTGCTGTTCGGACTGTCGGTCGACTACGAGGTCTTCCTCATCGCCCGGATGCGTGAGGAGTACGTCCACGGCGCTTCCGCCGAGGAGGCCATCCGTCGCGGCTACGTGTCGTCGTCGAAGGTCATCACGGCAGCCGCGGTGATCATGATCGGTGTCTTCGTGGCGTTCTTCCCGCACGGTGACTCCATCGTCCAGCCGATCGTCTTCGCACTTGCCGTCGGCGTCTTCATCGACGCCTTCATGGTCCGCATCACCCTGCTTCCTGCCGTCATGCAGGTGCTGGGCGACAAGGCCTGGTGGATGCCGAAGTGGCTCGACAAGCGCCTCCCCGTCATCGACGTCGAGGGCGAGGGCGTGCAGCACCAGCTCGAGCTCGCCGAGTGGCCGGCGGCGGACGCGCACAAGGGTGTCCACGCCGACCGGATCCGCCTGACCGACAAGAAGGGCGCGGCGTTCTACGGACCGCTCTCCTTCGAGATCGAGCCCGGCACGGTCATGCTGGCCCGCGGTCTCGACGCCCAGGCCCGTACGGCGCTCGCCCTCACCGTGGCCGGCCGGGTGCGGCTGACCGACGGCAAGCTCAAGGTCGTGGACCACGTCGTCCCGCAGCAGAACATGCTGCTCCTTCCGCGTGTGGCACTGATCCGGCTCGCCCTCGAGGAGGACGCCCTGGCCGCGGTCCGCGCCTCGCTGAACGACCGCACGGAGGCGCTCGTGGTCGACGGGCTCGAGTCGCTGACCGAGGCCGCGGACCGGGACGCCCTCGTGGCGGAGGTCCGCGAGATCGCCCAGCGGGCCGGGGTCGTCGCCTTCGTGACGCTCTCCCGCAGCGCTCTCGAGGGCTTGGAGATCACCGACCCGGACATCCGGGTGCTCGACCTCCAGACCAGCCGGGTCACTCCGCTCGGCACACCGGTCACGGAGGGTGTGGTGCTCGCCGGCCGGTGATCCCGGCCGGCGGCACACGCCGTACAGACCAGGGCCTCCCCCCGCCTGAGCCGTCGGGGGGAGGCCCTCTGGCGTCGAGAGGCCCCGCGTCGATCCTGTCGAGTTGACGCGTGCGACAGACTCGACGCATGGAGGCCACCCTGCTGCTTGCCAACTCCGCCGAGGAGCACGCCAACAAGGGCATGGTGAACGCCCTCGGGCTGGGCTGGTCGGTGACGGGTACGCCGACTCCGCCGATCTCGCTGGTCCTGATGATCCAGGTCCCGTGGGACCAGACGAACATCAAGCACCAGGTCGTCATCGACCTACTCGACGCCGACGGCCACCCGGCGACGGTCGACGGGGGCGGCAGCGGAATCCGGATCGAGGGGACGTTCGAGGCGGGACGGCCGGCGGGGAGCCCGCACGGCGTACCCATCGACACCGCGATGATCGTCAACCTGGGGCCGGGCATGACCTTGAGTGCCGGTGCGAGCTACCAGTGGCGGGTGCAGATCGACGGCGAGGTCGCCACCACCCGCCGGTTCCAGGTGCGCGGCTGAAGGGCACTCACGCAGGTGGCCTTCGGCCCTGACGACATCATGCGCACAGGCGTGTGCTGGAGGTGATGTCCAGGAGGTGCGGCCATGTCGACTGCCATCGAGGTTTCCCAGGGACAGGTGTTGGGCGACACCCGCGGCTCGTCCTCGACCTGCTCGGGGCCGCCGCCGTTCAGCCACGTCCCCAACGCTCCTGCCGTCGCAGTCGCAGCAGGCCCGCTCGTCGGGCTGCTCGCCGTCTGCGGCCTCCTGGCCCTCATGAGCTCCCTCGCCCAGCGCGCGAGGAACCTCGCGCTGCCAGCATGAGGGCCGGAAGAGAAGTGCCCCGCCTCGTTCGAGGCGGGGCACTTCGCTGGAGCAGGTGTTCCGGGTGTCAGGCGGGGAAGCCCTCGCCCTTCTCGGCCTTGTCCTTCAGCCACTGCGTGGGCGCGAAGCGGTCACCGTACGTCGCGGCGAGCTCCTCGGCGCGGGCGACGAAGCCCTTGAGGCCACCCTCGTAGTTGGTCATGAAGGTGACGGCGCCACCGCTGATGGCGGGGAAGCCGATCGCCATGATCGAGCCGATGTTGGCCGCGGCGGCCGACTCGATGACGCCCTCCTCGAAGCACTTCGCGGTCTCGAGCGCCTCGGCGAACATCATCCGGTCCTTCATGTCCTGCAGCGGGATCTGCTGCTCCGCGACGGGGAACGCCTCGCCGAGACCCGACCACAGGCTGCCGCGGTTGCCGGCCTCGTCGTAGTCGAAGAAGCCCGCGCCCTTGAGTCGGCTCGGCCGTCCCAGCTCGATCATCTTCTTGACGACGGCGATGCCGGGGTGCTCGACGTACTCGGCGCCCTCCGCCTTGGCGCCCTCCTCGGTGGCCTTGGCGATCTTGGCCATCAGCTCCATGTTCAGCTCGTCGCTGATCTGGAGGGGACCGACGGGGAAGCCCGCCTGGGTAGCCGCACGCTCGATGCTCCACGGTGCGACGCCTTCGGCGACCATGGCGAGGCCCTCGTTGATCTGCACGCCGATGACGCGAGAGGTGTAGAACCCACGGCTGTCGTTGACGACGATCGGGATCTTCCGGATCTGCAGGGTGTAGTCGATCGCCTTGGCCAGCGCCTCGTCCGAGGTCTTCTCACCCTTGATGATCTCGACGATCGGCATCTTGTCCACGGGGGAGAAGAAGTGCACTCCGACGAAGTCCTCCTGGCGCTCCACCCCGGTGGCGAGCTGGCTGATCGGCAGGGTGGACGTGTTGGAGCCGAGCATGGCGTCGGCGTTCACGACGTGCTGGATCTCCTGGAAGACCTTGTGCTTCAGGGACGGGTCCTCGAACACGGCCTCGATCACCGAGTCGCAGCCCTTGAGGTCCTCAGGGTTGTCGGTCGGGGTGATCCGAGCCAGGATCTCGGCCTTCTTCTCCTCGGTCATGCGCCCGCGCTGGACGGCCTTGGCGAGGATCTTCTCCGAGTACGCCTTGCCCTTCTCAGCGGCCTCGAGGGAGACGTCCTTGAGGACCACCTCGATGCCCGCGTAGGCCGACGAGTACGCGATACCGGCGCCCATCATGCCCGCGCCGAGAACGCCGAGCTTCTGGGCGACGAACTTCTCGGGACCCTCGGGGCGCAGCGACCCTGAGTTCAGCGCCTGCAGGTCGAAGAAGAACGCCTGGATCATCGCCTTGGAGACGCTGCCCGTGGCGAGGTGCGCGAAGTAGCGACCCTCGATCTTCTCCGCGTTGGCGAAGTCGACCTGCGCACCCTCGATGGCGGCCGCGACGATGGCGCGCGGAGCCGGGTACGGAACACCCTTGCTCTGCTTCTTCAGGTTCGCGGGCACGGCGGGCAGGAAGCCGGCGATCGCGGGGTGCGTCGGGCCACCACCGGGGATCTTGTAGCCCTTGCGGTCCCACGGCTGCGTGCGGGCGTCCTCGTTGTCCTTGTTCTCGAGGATCCACTTCTTGGCGGCCGGGACGAGCTCCTCCTGGGTCTCCACGATCTCGTCGATCAGGCCCTTCTCGAGCGCCTTGGCGACCTTGAAGCGGGTGCCCGTGGTGAGGACGTCCATGACACCGGTCAGCAGGCCGAGGAGGCGGACCGTGCGGACCACGCCGCCGGCGCCCGGGAGCAGGCCGAGGCTGACCTCGGGGAGGCCGATCTCGGTCTTCGGGTTGTTGGCCGCGATGCGACGGTGGGTCGCGAGGCAGATCTCGTAGCCGCCGCCGAGGGCCGCGCCGTTGATCGCCGCGACGACCGGGACGCCGATCGTCTCCAGCTTGCGGAGCGCCGCCTTGAGCTGCATCGAGGTGTCGTAGATCTGCTGCGCGTCCTCGGGGCCGACCGCGAGGAGCTGCTTGAGGTTGCCGCCGGCGAAGAAGGTCTTCTTCGCGCTGGTGATCACGACGCCGGTGACCGAGCCGTCGGCGACCTCCTTCTCGAGGGTCTTGAGCGCCTCGGCGAAGCCGTTCTCGAAGGCTTCGTTCATCGTGTTGGCGCTGGCGTTCGGGTCGTCCAGCACGAGGGTGACGATGTTGTCGGCGTCCTTCTCGTAGCGCACGCCGAGAACAGTGGTGGTGTCAGTCATGGCTGTTGCTTTCTTCCTGTCTCGGGGTGATCAGACGCGCTCGACGATGGTGGCGATGCCCATGCCGCCACCCACGCACAGGGTGGCGAGGCCGCGACGGAGGTCGCGACGCTCGAGCTCGTCGATCAGCGTGCCGAGGATCATCGCGCCGGTCGCACCCAGCGGGTGGCCCATGGCGATCGCGCCGCCGTTGACGTTGACGATCTCGGGGTCGAGGTTCAGGTCCTTGGTGAACCGCATCGCGACCGCGGCGAACGCCTCGTTGATCTCGTAGAGGTCGATGTCCTCGGGCGTGAGGCCCGCCTTGGCAAGCGCCTTGCGGGCAGCCGGGGCCGGGCCGGTCAGCATGATCGTCGGGTCGGCGCCGGAGACGGCAGCGGAGACGATGCGCGCACGCGGGGTGAGGCCGAGCTCCTGGCCGATGCCCTCGGTGCCGATCGCGACGAGCGCCGCGCCGTCGACGATGCCCGACGAGTTGCCGGCGTGGTGGACGTGGTTGATCTTCTCGAGCCAGTGGTACTTCTCCAGCGCGACGAAGTCGAAGCCGCCCTGCTCACCCATGTCGGCGAACGACGGCTTGAGGCCGGCGAGGCCCTCGACGGTCGTGCCGGGACGGATGAACTCGTCCTTCTCCAGGACGGTCATGCCGTTGAGGTCCTTGACGGGGATGACGGAGTTGTCGAAGTAGCCGTTGGCCTGGGCCTTGGCGGCGCGGGCCTGCGACTCGGCGGCGAACGCGTCGACGTCCTCGCGCGACCAGCCCTCGATCGTCGCAATGAGGTCGGCCCCGATGCCCTGCGGGACGAAGCTCGTGGTCAGGTTCGTCCACGGGTCCATGGCCCACGCGCCGCCGTCGGAGCCCATGGCCACGCGCGACATCGACTCGACGCCGCCGGCGAAGATCATGTCCTCCCAGCCGCCGCGGATGCGACCGGCGGCCTGGTTCACGGCCTCGAGGCCGGAGGCGCAGAAGCGGTTGAGCTGGACGCCTGCGGTGGTCTCCGGCAGGCCGGCGGCGATGGCCGCGGTCTTGGCGATGTCACCGCCCTGGTCGCCGATGGGCGACACCACGCCGAGGATGACGTCGTCGACGCGCTCGGTGTCCAGGTTCGGGTTGCGCTTGCGCAGCTCGTCGATCAGGCCGATGACCAGGTCGACCGGCTTCACCGAGTGGAGCGTGCCGTCCTTCTTGCCCTTGCCACGGGGCGTGCGGATCGCGTCGTACACGAATGCTTCATTGGCTGGTGCCATGAGAACTTCCCAACTCTTGCAGACCGAAGGGGATGAGATACCGATTGTGACACTAATACTGTTAGTGTCGGTACCCAAGGGCCATGATCTCATCTGAGACGTAGGCCACAACAGGGCCGACCGACCGGTGGAGGGAGTGAGACATGACCGCGGAGCCGCTGCGCGACGACGAGGACCTGATCTCGCTCGACGAGCTGACCGAGAGGGTCGGAATCAGTGTCCGGAACATCCGGTTCTACACCACCCGCGGCCTCCTGCCGCCGCCGATCAAGCGCGGACGTTCCGGCTACTACTCGCCCGACCACATCGCGCGCCTGGAGCTGGTCAAGGAGCTCCAGGCCCACGGCTTCACCCTGTCGGCGATCGAGCGGTACGTCGCTCGCATCCCCGACGAGTCCTCGCCCGAGGAGATCGCGGTCCACCGGGTCACGCTCCAGCCCTGGCTCGTGGAGGAGCCGCGCCTGGTCACGCGACGCGAGCTCGACCGCCTGGCGGGCCGCAGGCTCAGCGACGACGAGCTCGGCAAGCTGATCGCCATGGAGGTCGTCAGCAAGGACGGCGACAAGTACGCCGTCGTCGAGAGCCGCCTGTCGACCGGCCTCAACCTGTTCAGCCTCGAGGTCCCGATCGACGTCCTGCAGGCGTGCCACGAGATCTACTCACGCCACGGCCGGGCGATCGCCGAGGAGCTGACCGAGGTGTTCCAGACGATGCTGTGGCCGCGCTACAAGCACGGTGACATCCCCGCCGAGCACATGGTGAAGATGCTGGAGAGCTTCCAGCCGGCCTCGGTCGCCGCCATCGTCGAGGCGTTCAGCCAGGCGATGACCGACGTACGGCGGGGTCACGCGGCTAGACGTACTACCTAGGCGAGGTCGTCTCCGGGTGAGGCGAGCGGAGAGCGATCGAAGATCGCCCAGGCCCGCGTGCCTCCAGCCGCCCTGCCGCCTGATCGGTGGCTGGTGCCGGTGCTCAATTCTGTTCCGCTGCGCCGGACTCGATGAGCTTGTCGACGTTCTCGATGCCCCAGGCCTCGAGTGCCTCGCGGGTCTGGGCTCCCGGCAGCGACGGCGGGGTCGACAGGGTCGCCTCCGTGCGCGAGAACCGGGGAGCCGGCGCCGGCTGCAGGGCTCCCTCGTTCTCGACGAAGATGCCGCGCGCCTTGATGTGCGGGTGCCCGACGGCCTCGCTGAAGGGCAGGATCGGGGCGACGCAGGCGTCGGTGCCGTCGAAGATGGCGGCCCACTCGGCCTGGGTCTTGGACTTGAACGTCGTGGTCAGCGCCTCTCGCATCTTCACGGCGTCCATGGAGAGAGCGGGGTCGATCTCGGTGAGGCGGATGAGCTCGGCGTAGAACTGCGGCTCGAGGGAGCCGACCGACATGTGCTTGCCGTCGGAGGTCTCGTAGATGTCGTAGTTCGGGATGCCGCCGTCGAGCATGTTGACCGCGCGGGTCTCCTGCGCGATACCGCCGGCGAGCATGGCGGCCCACATCATGTTGAGGTGCGCGGTGCCGTCCACGATCGCCGCGTCGACCACCTGGCCCTGGCCGCTCACGCGCGACTCGAGCAGGGCCGCGAGTACGCCGATCACGAGGTACACCGAGCCGCCACCGAAGTCACCGAGCAGGTTCTGGGGGAAGTGCGGGCGCGACTGGTCCTGCCCGAGCGCGTGGAGCGCACCGGTGATCGCGATGTAGTTCATGTCGTGGCCCGCCATCTGCGACCACGGACCGGTCTGGCCCCAGCCGGTCATCCGGCCGTAGACGAGGCGCGGGTTGCGCGCGAGGCAGTCGTCAGGGCCGAGCCCCATCCGCTCGGTGACCCCGGGACGCATCCCCTCGAGCAGGATGTCGGCGCTCTCGACCAGCTCGAGCACGGCGGCGACCGCGTCGGGGTTCTTCAGGTCCAGCGCGACACTCGGGCGACCTCGCGTCAGGAAGTCCGTCTGGCGCGGCCCGGCACTGAGCCCGCCGCCGCCGGGGCGTTCGACACGGATCACGTCGGCGCCGAGGTCGGCGAGGATGGTGGCGGCGTGCGGGCCGGGCCCGATCCCGGCGATCTCCACGACCTTGATGCCCTTGAGCGGACCGGTGCCCTGACCGAGTGCGTACGTCATGCGCCCAATACTGACACCACTACTGTCACGATTGTCCAGGGGCGTCCCGGTCAGTGGTACGCGTGCACGGCCGCGTGGCCCACGCCCCGGCTGATCATCCAGCGGTTCACCGGCAGGGTCACGACGAACGCCACTGCGAGCGCGAAGCCCAGCGCGCCCCAGAACAGCCAGTCGGCGAGCCCGGAGTCCATGGCGTCCGGGACGGCGAGCAGGACCCCGTTGTCCACGAACTCCATGACCGCGATCGAGACGGTGTCGGCGGCCAGCGCCACCCGGACCATGCCCCCGAGGCCCAGGCCCGCGTTGCGGACCGACCAGATCGTCAGCAGGTAGCCGAAGAAGAAGGCCAGCACGACCGCGAGCGCGATGCTCGCCGCGTCACCCCAGCCCCACCAGGTGGCCAGCACCATGCCGAGCACCTCGCCGATCGCACAGCCGGTGAGGCAGTGGAGGGTCGCGGAGGTCGCCGTGCGCCAGGAGCTGTCGTGGTGGTGGGTGTGGTGGTCCATGGCCCTTTATACCCCCAGGGGGTATCACCCACAACCCCGGTTGCCGGCGATGGTGCGTGAGGTCCACCACTGTGCAACGGGTTGCATACCCTATGCAACGAGGTGCAGACTGTTGCCATGGCCCTGGAGCACGTCATCCTCGTCTCGCTGAGCGAGCGCGCTGCGTCCGGTGCCGACCTCACGCGGAGGTTCGACAAGTCCCTCGGCTTCTTCTGGTCGGCCACTCACCAGCAGATCTACCGCGTGCTCGCGCGCATGGAGAAGGACGGCTGGGTCGTCTCCGAGGTCGTCCCGCAGGCCGACCGCCCCGCCACCAAGGTGTACGACGTGACCGACGCGGGTCACGAGGAGCTGCGCCGCTGGATCGCGGAGCCGACGGCCATCGACCCGCTGCGCTCGGACTTGATGGTGAAGTTCCGCGCCGCGTCGTACGGCGATCCCGGCGTGATGCTCGAGACGGCCCGGGAGAAGCTCGACGAGCACACCAAGCGGCTGGCGGTCTACGAGTTCATGACCGACCGCGACTACCCCGACCCCAGCGCCCTCGAAGGGCGCGACCTCGACACGTACCTCGTTCTCCAGGCCGGCGTGCTGATGGAGAAGTTCTGGATCGACTGGCTGACGCTCTACCTCGAAAGGCACGGCGCATGAACTACCCCCTGCTCACCTCCCCCGTCACGATCGACGGCGTCACGCTGCAGTCCCGCGCGGTGATGGGCTCGATGCACACCGGCCTGGAGGACCGGCCGTGGCACATCGACGAGCTGGCCGCGTACTTCGCCGAGCGCGCCCGCGGCGGCGCGGGTCTCCTTGTCACCGGCGGCTACTCGCCCAACGTGCGCGGCTGGCTGCTGCCGTTCGGCTCCCAGATGACCACGCGTCTGAACGCGATGCGTCACCAGCGGATCACCGAGGCCGTGCACGCCGAGGACGGCCGCATCTTGCTGCAGGTGCTGCACGCCGGCCGCTACGGCTACACGCCGTTCTCCGTGTCGGCCTCGGACCGCAAGTCGCCGATCACGCCGTTCAAGCCGTCGCGCCTGTCGACCAAAGCCGTCGAGCAGACCGTGCGTGACTTCGTCGACTCGGCCCTGCTCGCCAAGAAGGCCGGGTACGACGGCGTGGAGATCATGGGCTCCGAGGGCTACCTGATCAACCAGTTCCTCGCAGCCCACGTGAACGACCGCTCCGACAAGTGGGGTGGCTCGGCCGAGAACCGGATGCGGTTCCCCATCGAGATCGTGCGCCGTACCCGCGAGGCCGTCGGTGAGGGCTTCCTCATCCAGTACCGCATGTCGCTGCTCGACCTCATCCCGAACGGCCAGACCTGGGAGGAGATCGTCACCCTCGCGCACGCGATCGAGGAGGCCGGCGCCAGCATCATCAACACCGGCATCGGCTGGCACGAGGCGCGCGTCCCCACCATCGTCACGTCGGTGCCGCGTGCTGCATGGGCCGAGGAGACGCTGCGGCTCAAGGACGTCGTGTCGATCCCGGTGTGCGCGTCGAACCGGATCAACACCCCCGAGGTCGCGGAGTCCCTGCTCGAGCAGGGCATCGACCTGGTGTCCATGGCGCGCCCGTTCCTCGCGGACCCCGACTTCGTGAACAAGGCCCGTGACGGCCGCGCCGACGAGATCAACACCTGCATCGGCTGCAACCAGGCCTGCCTGGACCACACGTTCCGCAACAAGCGCGCGTCCTGTCTCGTCAACCCGCGCGCCTGCCACGAGACCACCCTGGTGCTCGCCCCGACCCGCCTCTCCAAGCGCGTCGCGGTCGTCGGAGCCGGCCCGGCCGGCCTCGCCACCGCGGTCAGCGCTGCCGAGCGGGGTCACGAGGTCACGCTGTTCGAGGCGGCGGACGAGATCGGCGGGCAGTTCCGCCTGGCCATGCAGATCCCTGGCAAGGAGGAGTTCCGCGAGACGCTGCGCTACTACACGCGCCGCATGGAGGTTCTCGGCGTCAACGTGAAGGTGTCGACGTACGCGACTCCCGACCTGCTCGAGGGCTTCGACGAGGTCGTCGTCGCCACCGGCGTCGAGCCCCGCATCCCGTCGATCCCGGGCATCGACCACCCCAAGGCGGTGTCGTACGCCGACGTGATCAACGGCGTCGTGGAGGTGGGCCCGAGGGTCGCGGTCATGGGCGCCGGAGGCATCGGCTTCGACGTCGCCGAGTTCCTGACCCACACCGACGAGACGCTCGAGGAGTGGAAGGCGCACTGGGGAGTCGGCTCGCCGGACGCGGCCGGCGGCCTCACGGAGCCGAAGCCGCGCACTCCCGCCCGCGAGGTGTACCTGCTGCAGCGCAAGACGACGTCGCTCGGCAAGGACCTCGGCAAGACCAGTGGCTGGGTGCACCGCGCCATCGTCAAGCAGATGGGCGTGGAGCAGATCAAGGGCGTCAGCTACGACCGGATCGACGACGCCGGCCTGCACATCACCGTGGACGGCGTCTCGCGTGTCCTCGACGTCGACCATGTCGTGATCTGCGCCGGTCAGGAGTCGGTGCGCGGCTTGTACGACGACCTGGCGGGACGGAACGGCGTACACCTCGACAGCCTGCACCTGATCGGTGGCGCGGACCTCGCCGCCGAGCTCGATGCCAAGCGGGCGATCAAGCAGGGGACGGAACTGGCGGCCCGGCTGTAGCCGGGCCGCCTCAGGTCACGCAGCAGTTCAGGCGCAGCACTCGGCCGCCGGTGTGAACCGGTCGCGCACGCGCGCGAGGGCAGCCTTCACGCGTGACGGCTTGCAGCACTTGGCCAGCTCGACGAGCCGGGCGGTCATCGCAAGCGACCGGACCTCACGGTCGTGCTCGTGGAGGTAGAACTCCGGGGCGATGTGGTGGGACATGGTTCCTCCTCGTGATGGGCTGATGGTCAGCAGCAGGCGCTGGCAGTCGGGGTGAGCTCGAGGTCGACCGCGCTCCCGCAGCACCCCGCCTCGGCGGTCTCGGTGCCCGAGAAGGTCTCGCTGTCCTCGAGGACGGTGTAGATCTCCCAGCGCTCGTCGTTCGGCGCGCCCTGGACCCAGAACTTCGTCTGCTTGGCGTAGCAGCAGGTCTGGTCGCGCTCCTCGACGGAGGCGAAGCCGGCAGCGGCCAGCCGGGTCTGCTCGGAGTCGACCGTGTCGACGTCGGCGACCTCGACGCCGAGGTGGTTGATCGAGCCGCCCTGGCCAGGGTTCTCGATGAGGACGAGCTTCAAGGGCGGTTCGGCGACGGCGAAGTTGGCGTAGCCGGGCTTGCGCTTGGCCGGCTCGACGCCGAAGAGCTGGGAGTAGAAGGCGATCGACTGCTCCAGGTCGTCGACGTTCAGGGCCAGTTGGAGGCGGGACATGGGGTGCTCCTTCGGAGAGATATTGATGTTCATCTATCTCTACTTTGCATGAGACATCGAAGTCTGTCAATATTGATGTATGTCGAAGTCCCTGATCGAGCTCACCCCGGTGCAGACCGTCGCCTGCTGCTCCCCCCTGGTCCAGGAACCGATGTCGGTGCAGCAGGCCGAGCAGGTCGCCCCGCTGCTCAAGGCGCTGGCCGACCCGGTGCGACTGCGCCTGCTCTCCCTGGTGGCGGCCTGCGCCGACCAGGAGGCGTGCGTCTGCGACCTCAACGACGCCTTCGACCTGTCCCAGCCGACGATCAGCCACCATCTCAAGGTGCTGCACGAGGCCGGGCTCCTCGACCGCGACAAGCGCGGGGTCTGGGTCTACTACCGCGTCAACGCCGAGGCGCTGAACGGGATCTCCGCCTTCCTCGGCGGGGTCGGCGCGTGAGGGAACGCGTCGCGGCTGAGCTCGTGGGCACGGCCTTCCTCGTCACCTGCGTGGTCGGCACGGGGATCATGGCGACCCGCCTCACCGATGACGTCGCGCTCCAGCTCCTCACCAACAGCCTGGCCACGGGCGCCGTGCTCGTCGCGCTCATCCTGAGCCTCGGCGGCGCCTTCAACCCGGTGGTGACGCTCGTCGACGCGGTGCGCGGCAGGACCGACGGTGCCGCCTGGCTGATCGCGGCGCAGGTCGTGGGCGGCGCGCTCGGTGCTGTGGTCGCGAACCTGATGTTCGAGCTCGACGCGGTGAGCCTGTCGGGCACGGACAGATCCTCCGCCGGGCTGTGGCTCGGTGAGGTCGTGGCCACGTTCGGTCTGGTTCTGGTCATCGAGCGCACCCGGCGCGAGCACGTCGCCTACGCGGTCGGGGCCTACATCTCGGCCGCTTACTGGTTCACGTCCTCGACGTCCTTCGCCAACCCCGCGGTGACCGTGGCTCGGACGCTCTCCGAGACGTTCGCCGGCATCTCGCCGTCGTCGGCGCCGATGTTCGTGCTCATGCAGCTGCTCGGCGGAGCTCTCGTGCTCACGCTGCTCTCACCCAGGAAGGTTCCCGCATGACCACCGTTCTCTTCGTCTGCGTGCACAACGCCGGCCGCTCCCAGATGGCGGCCGGCTACCTCCAGGCGCTCGGCGGCGACCGGGTCACCGTCCTGTCCGCCGGCTCCATGCCTGGGGACCAGGTCAACCCCGTGGCCGTCCAGGCCATGGCGGAGGACGGGATCGACATCGCGGGCGCGCAGCCCAAGGTCCTGACCACCGAGGCGGTCCAGGAGTCCGACGTCGTGATCACGATGGGCTGCGGAGACGCGTGCCCGTTCTACCCGGGCAAGCGCTACGAGGACTGGCAGCTCGACGACCCGGCCGGTCAGGGCATCGAGGCGGTCCGCCCGATCCGCGACGAGATCAAGCGACGCGTCGAGGCATTGCTCGCCAGCCTCGGTTGACGCTTTGATGAGGCCATGCCGCAGTCGGGTCAGCATTCGGTGCTCGTCGTACCGGTGCCCGAGGCCGACCAGTTCGTGGCCCGGGCGCACATCACCCTGCTGTCCCCGTTCGCGGCCAAGGAGCAGCTGACCGACGGCCTGCTCGGCGAGCTCGACGACTTCTTCGCCGACTGCCTGCCGTGGTCGTACAAGCTCGCTGAGGTCGCCGTCTTCCCGAGCGGCACGACCTACCTGGCGCCGGACCCGCTGGCGCCGTTCCGCTCGCTGACGCACGAGCTGTTCCGCCACTTCCCCGAGTACCCGCCGTACGGGGGCCAGTTCGGCGACGTCATCCCGCACCTGTCGGTGCCCGACGGGTTCACGATGGCGGAGCCGCTGACGACGTACGCCCGACGGGCCGAGCTGTGGTGGTACGACGGCGAGGACGTGGACGTGCTGGCGTCCTTCCCCTTCGGAACGACGGCGGCCTGAGGGCGGCTGCCTACTGCCGCCCGCGGTTCTGCAGCGCGACGATGATGAGCGCCAGGCCGAGCCCGGCGATGATCGGCCCGACGACCGCCCAGAACTCCACCCCCGTCATCGGGCTCCCCTCGAGGTAGCCCAGCCCTTGAAAGGTGAACACCCCACCGACGAGGAGCATCACGACACCGACGACCAGCGGGACTGACTTCACGGCAGGAACTCTACGGGCGGCAACTCAACGGGCGACAACTCAACGGGCGGCAACTCAACGGGCGGCAACTCCGCGAAAGTCCCCCACAAGGCGGTCCGGTACGGGGAGGATGGCCCGCGGGGTGTGGAGCAGGAGGACGACGTGATGACGAAGACTGCGGTGGAGCTCGACCTCGAGACCGACATCCACGTGCTGCGGGCCACCAACGTGGAGGTGCTGGGCCACGGCCGGCCGCTCCTCGACCCGACGACGCTGAGCGTGCGCACGGGCGAGGTGGTGGTCGCAGTCGGCGAGCCCGGGCACGGCCACACGGCCCTCGCCCTGGCGCTGGGTGGTCGGCTGCGCATCGACGGCGGCGTCATCGCCCTCGACGACGCGGAGAACGACGCCCGCGCCCTGCAGCGCATGGTCGCCCTCGTTGACGTCCCTGGCGTCTCCGAGCCCGACGGAGCCGTGCCCCTGGTCACCGTCGTGGGCGAGGAGATGTCGATGGCAGGCCTGCGCGGCAGCCGCCGGCACGTGCACCGCTGGCTCGAGGGACAGGGCATCGAAGAGCT
The DNA here is from genome assembly GCA_035699605.1 of Nocardioidaceae bacterium. Taxonomy (GTDB): domain Bacteria; phylum Actinomycetota; class Actinomycetes; order Propionibacteriales; family Nocardioidaceae; genus SSC3. The sequence goes on from DASSPN010000022.1 coordinate 141,886, forward strand.
CGCCGACCACCGGATGGACGAGATCACCGCGTCGATCCGGACGCGAGTCCTTGCCGGCCTGGCGGCCTGCCGTGACGGGGTGCGCTTCCTCGTCCTCGTCCTGCCCGAGCGGTTCCGCGGACTCCCCGCCGCGTGGATGGGTACGGCGAGCGCGCTGGCCGGTCTGGGCTTCGGCGTGCTGGTGACGGCCAGCCCCACGGCGGCCGCCCATGTCGACGAGTCGCTCCTGGAGTGGATCGGAGCTGAGGCCTGATGACGTCGGTGCGCATGGCCTGGTCCGAGATCCGGCGGATCACCGCCGGACGGCTGCCCCGGATGGCGGTGGTCGCGCTGATCCTCATTCCCGCCCTCTACGGCGGCTTGTACCTGTACGCGAACCACGACCCCTACGCCAACCTCAAGAACGTCCCGGCTGCACTGGTCGTCGAGGACGAGGGCGCCCGGGACTCCGACGGCAACGACGTGAACGCGGGGCGGGACGTGGCGGAGGAGCTGATGGCGGGTGACTCCTTCGACTGGCAGGAGACCACCGCTGCGGACGCCGCGAGCGGCGTCGAGGAAGGCACCTTCGACTTCGCGCTCACCATCCCCCGTGACTTCTCCGCGGCGCTGACCAGCTCGGCGACCTTCGACCCGGAGCAGGCACAGCTCCGGATGACCACGAACGACGCGAACTCGTATCTGTCCACGACGATCGCCAGCAACGTCACCGAACGCGTTCGGGACGCGCTGGCCGTCCGGGTCGGCACCGAGGCGGCCAGCAACTTCCTCCTCGGCATCTCCGAGACCCGCGCCGGCCTGCTCGAGGCCACGAAGGGCGCGACCGGACTCCTGGGCGGCATCGAGCGCGCGAAGACGGGCACGGACAAGCTCGCGGGGAGTGCGGACCAGCTGTCCGACGGCGCCACCGAGCTGGGCAAGGGACTCGGCACGATCGTCAAGAAGACCAAGGAGCTGCCCGACCAGCTGTCCGAGCTTGCGACCGGCTCGCGGGAGGTCGCGGACGCCAACAAGGACATCGCCGCCATCGGAGACCGGGTCGCGAGCCTGGCGGGAGGCGGCACCAAGGCCCTCGCACGCATGCGCGTCCAGCTGCGCTCCCAGCTGACCGCGCAGGGCATGTCCGAGGACGAGGTCGCGCAGGTGCTCGCCGTGTTCGACGGAGCGCGAGGGGACGTCGTCGCCGCCAACCGCAAGGTCCAGGACGCAGCGAAGGAGCTGGGCCGGCTGGCCACCGGAGCAGGGGAGGTCGCCACCGCCACCGAGAAGCTGGCGACCGACGTACCCGAGCTCCTCGAGGGTGTCGCCGACGCCCAGAAGGGCAGCAACCGGCTCACCGAGGGTGCGGAAGGACTCGCGGGGGGCGCGCGCCAGCTCAACCGCGGTCTCACGGCGCTGTCCGAGGGCGGCACCCAGCTGCGGGACGGGCTGCAGGAGGGCGCAGACCGGATCCCGGTCATGGACGGCAAGACCCGCGACAAGATCGCGCAGACGATCGGCAACCCGGTCGACGTCGACTCGATCTCGACCGCGCGCGCCCAGACGTACGGCGAGGGGCTGGCTCCCTTCTTCCTGCCGCTGGCGGCCTGGATCGGCGGCTACGCGCTCTTCCTGCTGCTGCGTCCGCTGTCGACACGTGCGATGGCCGCCAACCAGAGCCCGATGCGGGTGGCGATCGGCGGCTGGCTGCCAGCCGCGCTCATCGGCTCCGCACAGATGGCCATCCTGTCCGTCGCTGTCCTCTTCGCGCTCGGCGTCAAGCCGGTGCACGTGGTCGGGACGTTCTCGTTCCTGCTGCTCACCTCGGCGACCTTCATCGCGATCCTGCACTGCCTCAACGCGTGGTTCGGCAGGGCCGGCCAGTTCCTCGGGCTCGTGCTGATGGTGCTGCAGCTCGTCACCGCGGGCGGCACGTTCCCGTGGCAGACGATCCCGCCGTCGATGCACTGGCTGCACCAGGTGCTGCCGATGTCGTACGCCGTGGACGGTCTCCGGCAGCTGATGTACGGCGGCCTGGGGTCACGTGTCGGCGTGGCGGTGGCGGTGCTCGTGGGGTACTTCGTCGTGTCGCTGCTGCTCACCGGGCACGCCGCGCGCCGCCAGCGGGTGTGGTCGGTGCAGCGGATCCGCCCGGAGCTGGCGCTGTGATCTGACCGCGCGGTGATCTGACCGCGCGGTGATCTGACGGAGCTGTGATCTGATCGGCGGGTGCACCTCTCTGTCCACCGCACCGCCGACCGGCCGTCCACGACGTACGACGGGGTGGTGTCACGCCACTCGTTCTCCTTCGGCGCGCACTACGACCCCGCGAACGTCGGATTCGGCATGCTGGTCTGCCACAACGAGGACACCCTCGAGCCCCGGAAGGGGTACGACGAGCACCCGCACCGCGAGCTCGAGATCGTCACCTGGGTCCTGGAGGGCGAGCTGCACCACCGTGACTCGAGCGGGTCTGCGAGCGTGACGACGCCGGGGACCGTGCAGGTGCTGGGTGCCGGCAGCGGCGTCGTGCACGCCGAGCACGCCGGTCCGGGGAGGACGCGTTTCGTCCAGATGTGGGTGCGTCCTGACGAGCCCGGGCTGCCGCCGCGCTACCTCCAGGAGGAGGCGCCGCTGGACGCCGCTGACAGCACGGGCTGGCTCACCGTGCCCGGGATACGGAGCAGCCGTGCCGCCCTCCATGCGACACGGCTGTTCCCCGAGCGCCCGTTGCTGCTTCCGTCAGCACCGTTCGTCCATCTGTTCGTTTGTCGTGGTGCCATCTCCGTGGAGGGTGGCTCTGTGGAGAGCGGGGAGGTGCTCTCCGAGGGCGATGCCCTGCGGGTGAGCGACTGCGACGGCCTGATGGCTTCAGGAGACGCCGAGCTGCTCGCGTGGGCGATGCAGTGACAGCCAGGGCTGACTGCTAGACGCTGACAGGGCCACCTACCTCTTCACCACTGGCCAGACTCGCGACGTACGCGCCGGAGGCGAACACCCACAGCAGTCCCGGGACGGCGCCCAGGACGTTTGCGGACGAGTCAGTCGCCACCCAGGTGAGGACCAGGAGCGACATGACTCCGGAGACGGCCAGCGCTACCTGCCGCTCCTGCTTGAGGGCGAACAGCGTCAGCGCGAGCGCCAGACCGCCGTACACCAGGGCGAGGAAGTCTCCACCGAAGGTGAAGAGCAGGCACTCGACGACCACGACCAGGCTGCCCATGGCGAGGAACGTGTCGCCCATGCCGACGTAGCCGTCCGGGGTCTCGGCCGCGTGGCGTCCGAAGGCGATCCCGGCGGTGAGCGTGCCGACGAGGGTGAGGAGTGCGAAGAGCTGGAGGAAGGCGGTCAGGGAACCGTGCCGGAGTCCGAAGGCCGCTCCGAGGACGAGGCCGAGGGCTGCAGCGGTCAGGCTGAGCGAGAACACGCGGTTCATGGTGCGGGACCTCTCCTCTGGTCCCCCCTCTTGCCGTGCGCGTCCCCCACGGACGCTTGGACAACACTCAGATTAGGGACACGCCAGGCCTTTTGTCCCCAATTGCGGCGAAAAAGGATGAGTAAAATATCGGCCGAACGGAGGAGGGGGCTCGAGGCGGCAGCGAGTCGGGAGGCACCCGGGCCCCGGCGATCTCCGACCGTTCTTCGCTCGCGCGAGCCGGGAACCCGCTCGCCCTAGAATTCCGGTGTGACGGACCTCCCCTCCGGGCGCGTCGCTTTCGTCTTCACCGACATCGAAGGCTCCACTGCCCTCCTCACCCGCCTTGGTGACGCGGCGTATCACGAGGTCCTCGACGCGCACGACGAGCTCTTGCGCTCCGCGTTCACGGAGTACGGCGGGGTGGAGGTCAAGTCGGAGGGTGACGGGCTGTTCGTCGCGTTCTCCGACCCGGCCGACGCAGTGGTGGCCTGCTGCGAGGCCCAGCGGCGGCTCGCAGCGCACGAGTTCCCGGGAGGGAACGCGGTCAAGGTCCGGATGGGCGTGCACGTCGGGGACGCCCGGCCCCGCGGTCGCGACTACATCGCCCTGGCGGTCAACCGCGCCGCCCGCGTGATGGCCGCCGGCCACGGGGGGCAGGTGCTGGTGAGTCAGGCCGTCGCCGACGTGGTCGACGACCGGGTCGACCTGAGCTCGCTCGGCCTCTTCGTGCTCAAGGACTTCGTGCGGCCGCAGCCCTTGGTGCAGGTCGTTCTCGCCGGGCAGGAGCAGCCTGAGCTACCGGAGCCGCGTGCCGCCCGCTGCCGGCCGCACGGCGTACCCCTCGTGCTCACTCGGTTCGTCGGCCGCGACAGCCTGCTCGAGCGCACCTCCACGGGGGTGCGCGAGCACCCCCTGGTCTCCCTTGTCGGGATCGGTGGCGTGGGCAAGAGCCGCATCGCGCAACGGCTCGCCCACGACCTGGTGTCCGACTTCCCCGGCGGTGTCCACTACGTGGCCCTCGCCCCGCTGACCGACCCCGCCCTGGTCCCTGCCGCCGTGGCCACCGCCCTGGGGGTGACCAGGGACCACGAGGACCTGCTGATCCGGATCCAGGAGCACGTCAGCGAGCGACGCCTGCTCCTCGTCCTCGACAACTGCGAGCACGTGCTCGACGCCGCCGCAGACGTCGCCGACGCGGTCGCCCGCTCCGGGGTCTCGCACGTGCTCACCACCTCGCGCGAGCCCCTGGACCTCGACGGCGAGGTCGTCGTCCCGGTCGACCCGCTCGACGCGGAGGAGTCGCTGGCCCTCTTCGAGTCCCGCGTGTCGGACGCGGGTCGGGCCGCTCGCCTCCCCGCCGAGGCGGTCAAGCAGCTTTGTCGACAAGTCGACCAGCTGCCGCTGGGGATCGAGCTCGTGGCCGCCCGCGCCCGGTCCCTGGACGCCGACGGGCTGGCGCGGCTCGTCGCCGACCCCCTCACCCTCACCGGCGGACGCCGCGGAGAGCCGGCGCTCCGCCGGATGATCGAGCGCTCCCACGAGCTCCTGACCCCGGACGAGGCGGTGCTCTTCCGACGGCTCTCCGTGTTCGCCGGGGGCTGGGACGTGGCCACCGCCGAGCGGGTCTGCCGAGGGCAGCAGCTGGCCGGCGCGGACATCGCCGGGCTGATGGCGTCCCTGGTCGACAAGTCGCTGGTCATCGCCCGGCACGGCTCGGACGGAACTCGCTACTCGATGCTCGCACTCCTCCGCGCCTTCGCCGCCGAGCAGCTCGCCGCCTCCGCGGACGAGTCGGACGCCCGCGCTTCCCACCGCACCTGGTGCCGCGAGCTCGCCGAGGCGGCGACCGCCGCGGTCGACGGACCGGAGTTCCGGGGCTGGCTGGTCTCCCTCGACACCGAGCACGCCAACATCCTGGCGGCGGTGTCGTCGGTCTCGGCCTCCGACACCGACCAGGTGCGCGAGGACCGGCTGGCGATCCTCGCGGGCGTGCTGCCGTACTGGATCTTCCGCAGCCGGCCGGAGCGTACGGCGCTGATGCGCCGGGTCCTGCTCGAGAGCGCCGGGTGCGCACCCCACCTCCGGGCGCTCGTCGAGGCCGAGATGGCCCACGAGCACCAGGGCGCCGAGGGCAGCCGGGCCGCCCTTGAGCGTGCCGTGCAGCTCGCCGAGGGCACGCCCGGCGTCCAGGCGCTCGCGCTGGCCTACCTCGCCGAGGAGCTGCTCGACCAGGAGGAACCCGAACCCGAGCTCGCCGACGAGCTCCTCGACCGCGCGCGTTCACTCGTCGCGCAGGAAGGCTCGGTCTCCGCCGTCCTCGCGGTCCAGGCGTACGGCGCGAACGTCCTGTTGGAGGCGTGCTGGGAGAACGAGGAGTTCGGTCGGGCCGAGGCGGCGTACCAGGAGCTGCTCGCGACCGCCCGGCGCGTGGGAAGCGTCCGCCGGCAGGCGTTCGCCCTCGTGGCGCTGTCGCTGATCGCCGGTGTCTACCGGCGCACGCCGGCCGACGCGGAGGAGTGGGCGCGGGCGGCCGTCGACCTGCTCGACGAGTTCGGGGAGAGGTCGAACGCCTGCCTCGCCCACGCGGTGCTCTCGCAGGCGGCCCTCGGGCGCGGGGACGAGGCGACGGCCCGGCACGAGGCGGAGGTGGCCTTCTCCATGGCCGTCGACTCCGGCTTCCCGCCGCACCAGGACCTGGCGGCGCTGGCGATGGCCGGGCTGCTGGCTGCCGAGGGCGCCAGCCGGGAGGCGGTGCAGGTGCTCGGGTTCATGAAGAACCCCTTCTACGATCCGCTGGTCGAGCCCCTCAAGGAGCGACTCGCTGCGGACGTGGGGGCGGAGCTCGACCACCTGCTCGAGAAGGGGGCGGCGACCGCGCTGGCAGACCTGCCCGTCGCGGGCGACGTTGGGCGGAGGGCGTCAGCCGCCTGACGAGCAGTGTCCGGGCCTCAGGGCAGCAGCACCGACAGCCCGCCCGGCAGCACCTCGGCGCTGACCGGCAGGTCCATCAGTGGCTCGCCGTCACCGAATGCAGCGACGCGGTCCTTCGAGGACACCTGCACGCTGGCGCCGCGGAACGACAGCACCTGCTCGTGCTCGATGTGGGTGCCGTCGTACAGCTTCGGCATCAGGCGGATCAGCTTCAAGCGCGAGGCCTTCGGGATCACGATCACGTCGAGCTGGCCGTCGTCGACGGTGGCGTGCGGCGCGATGTGCATGCCTTTGCCGTAGTAGCCGCTGTTCGCGACCACGACGGAGAACGCCTCGACCACGACCGTGGAGCCGTCGACCGTCACGGTGTAGCGGGTCGGCTTGTAGGTGAGCAGCGAACGGACTGCGGCATACGGGTACTGCAGGCTGCCCGGCAGCCAGTGCGCGCGATTGACCAGCTCGGAGGCGAGGGAGTCCACTCCGGCGTACACGCTGCCGAGGACGACCCGGTGCCCGTCCTCGTCGGCGACCCGGATCACGTCGACCGGGGACGCCTCACCCTCGAGCAGGGTGTGCGCCGTCTCCTGCGGCGAGGCCTCCAGCAATCGAAGCTGACGGGCGAAGTCGTTGCCGCGGCCGCTGGGGATCACGCCGAGGGAGACGCCGTTGTCGATGACGGCCGCCGCGACGGAGGCGAGCATGCCGTCACCACCACAGGCGACCATCTGCTCGCCGTTCTTCGCAGCGAGCGCGACCTCCTCGACGGAGTGCTCGATGCCGAGGCTGTGCACCACACGCACCTCGGCGCCTGTGTCGCGCAGGATCCTGGCGACCGGTTCGACACGGTGGAGCGCCTTGCCGCCACCCGACGCGGGGTTGACGAGAATCCGGAACGTGCTGCGTGGACTCTGGCGTGCCATCACGGCACCAGGATGCCGGGGTTGAGGACGCCCGCGGGGTCGACGCGCTCCTTGACCGCGCGCAGGATCTCGACGCCGACCGGGCCGATCTCCTGCGCCAGCCACGGCTTGTGGTCGGTGCCGATGGCGTGGTGATGGGTGATGGTCGAGCCGGTGGCGATCATGGCGTCGGAGGCAGCGGCCTTGGCCTTCAGCCACTGCGCGATGCCGTCGCCCTCCTGCTTGGCGGCCACCGTGAAGTAGAGCGAGCAGCCGTTCTCGTAGACGTGGGAGATGTGACAGAGCACGATCGGATTGCCCAGCTCCTCGGCGAGCGCGGCCTTGACGCCCTCGTAGAGCGCCGGGATGTTCGACCAGAAGGTCGCGGTCTCGAGGGTCTCCACGAGGATGCCGAGGTCGAGCAGCGAGTCGCGGAGGTACGGGCCGTCGTAGCGGCCGTGCGACCAGGCCTCGTTCACTCCCTCGCTGGTGCCGCCGAGGTCGGTCAGCGCGGCGGTCACGAGAGCCCGCTTGCGGTCGACCGTCGCCTGGTCACCCTCGAAGCCGGTGACCATGAGGCAGCCGCCCTTCGACTCGGCACCGACCGACGACGGGTCGGCGAGGTTGACCATCGTCTCCATCTCGTCGGACAGCCGCAGCACGGTCGGCTCGATGCCGGACTGCTTGAGCGTGCGCATCGCGGCCGCGCCCTCGAGGAAGGAGGGGAAGCGCCAGGTCTCGTAGACCTTAACCGCCGGTGCCTTGCGGACACGGACGCGCACCTCGGTCGCGACGCCGAAAGCGCCTTCCGAGCCCATGACCAGCTCGCGCAGGTCGGGACCGGCAGCGTTCGCGGGCGCACTGCCCAGCTCGAGGTCACCGATCGGCGTGGCGACCTTCATGCCCACCACGAGGGAGTCGAACCGGCCGTAGCCGCTGCTGGCCTGGCCGCTGGAGCGGGTGACGGCGAAGCCGCCGATCGAGGCGTACTCGAAGCTCTGCGGGTGGTGACCGATCGTCAGGCCGTGCTCGGCGAGGAGTGCCTCGGCCTCGGGCCCGAGGAGGCCCGCCTCGAGAGTCGCGGTCATCGACTCGTGGTCGACGGTGACCAGGTTCTTCAGACGGACGAGGTCGAGCGCGATGACGCCGGCGAAGCCGTCGCGCCGGGCGGCGAGACCGCCGACCACGGACGTGCCGCCGCCGAACGGGACGAGCGCGACGTTGTTGTCGCTGCACCAGCGGACGACCGCGGCGACCTCGTCGTGGCCCGAGGGGCGGACCACGGCGTCGGGAGCATCGCTCGCGTCACCGGCTCGGAGCTTGAGCAGGTCGGGGGTCGACTTGCCGCGAGTACGCCGAACGCGCGTCTCGTCGTCGGTGCGCACGTTGTCCGCACCGACCAGGCCGCGGAGAGCGTCGAGCAGGTCGTCGGAGAGACCGATCGGCGGGAGCTGCACGTCCTCGAGCGCCACCGCGGGACGGTCGTCGGTGGGACCGACGAACATCTCGACGAGGCCCTTGGCGGAGTCGGACAACGGAGTGGCCTTGGCGGGGTCGCCCCAGCGGGCCCAGTGCATCTCGGTGGTCATGTGCTACAGTGTGACATATGACGTCCAGTTGTAACAACCCCCGGCGGCCGGCATGACTGAGACCAGCCCCGAGTCGGGTTACCTCGACGCCGCCCGCGACTGCATCGTGCAGGTGGGCTGGCGTCGTACGACGCTGACCGACATCGCGCGCAAGGCCGGCGTCTCCCGGATGACGATCTACCGGCGCTGGCCGGACATGCAGACCCTCCTCGCCGACCTCCTCGTCCGCGAGTGGTCCGAGCTCCTCCTCGACTCGGGGCTGGCCGGTGGCGACGCGGCGACCACCCGCGAGCAGCTCGCCCGGGGCATCACCGGGATGGTGGGCGCGCTGCGGGAGAACGCGCTCTTCCTGCGGATCATCGAGGTCGACCCCGAGCTGCTGCACCCCTACCTCTTCGAGCGCATCGGCCGGAACCAGAAGTGGATCCTCGAGCTCACCGAGGAGTACGTCCGCACCGGCCAGGCCGACGGCTCCGTCCGCGCCGGGGACCCGCACGTCCTCGCGCACGCCCTGCTGCTGACCACCTACGGGTTCGTGCTCTCGGCGCACACCCTCGACGTCCCCGCCGACCAGCTCGACACCGAGCTCCAGGCCCTCGTGGAGAGGTACCTCCAGCCGTGAGCCAGTCATTCCAGGGCAGCACCCAGCTGAACGCGTCCCGCCGCAACCGCGACCTCGCCGGGCTGCGCACTCACGGGGCGGCCGGCAAGGAGATCGACGTCCTCGTCGTCGGCCTGGGCGTCACCGGCGCCGGGGTGGCTCTCGACGCCGCCTCTCGTGGGCTGTCGGTCGTCGCCGTCGACGCCCACGACTTCGCCTTCGGCACCTCCCGCTGGAGCTCGAAGCTCGTGCACGGTGGCCTGCGCTACCTCGCGAAAGGCCAGGTCGGAGTCGCCCACGAGAGCGCGGTCGAGCGCGGCATCCTGATGACCACGACGGCCCCCCACCTGGTGCGCACCCTCACGACGTACGTGCCCCTCGGCCCGGGCATGTCGAAGCCGCAGGCGGCCCTCGCCCGCACCGGCTTCCTCCTCGGGGACGCCCTCCGCCTGGGGGCACGTACTCCTCGCTCGGTGCTGCCGCGCCCGCGGCGCATCCGCAGGGAGAAGGCGCTGTCGCTCTGTCCGGCGGTGAAGCCCGACGGCCTGCGCGGCGCGCTGCTCGGGTACGACGGCCAGCTCGTCGACGACGCGCGGCTCGTGACCGCCATCGTCCGGACCGCCGCCGGCCACGGCGCGACGATCCTCAACCACACCAAGGCGCTCGACGTCACCGGCACCAGCGCGACCTTGCGCGACGAGCTCACCGGCGAGGAGTACGCCGTGCGCGCGCGGGTCGTCATCAACGCTGCCGGCGTGTGGGCGGGACACGTGGTCCCCGGCCTCCGCCTCAAGCCGAGTCGCGGCACCCACCTGGTGCTGCGGGGCGAGTCCATCCCCGGCCTCACGGTCGCGATCACCGCGCCGGTTCCGGGCGAGTCCAACCGTTTCGTCTTCGCGCTTCCCCAGGCGGACGGCCTGGTGTACGTCGGCCTGACCGACGAGGAGGTCGACGGCGACATCCCGGACGTGCCGCAGGGGTCCGACACCGAGATCGAGTTCCTGCTCGACGTGATCAACCGCGTGCTCGCGAAGCCGGTCTCCAGGGCGGACATCGTCGGGACGTACGCCGGCCTCCGTCCCCTCCTCGAAGCCGACGGCCACACCGCCGACCTCAGCCGCAAGCACGCCGTCCTCACCTCCGAGACCGGCGTCGTGACCGTGGTCGGAGGCAAGCTCACGACGTACCGGCGGATGGCGGAGGACGCCGTCGACGCCGCCGTGAAGCACGCGGGCATCAGCGCGGGGCCGTGCGTGACGGCGACGCTGCCGCTGGTGGGAGCCGGTGCAGCCGGAGGGCCTGAGCGGCTGGTGCGGCGTTACGGCAGCGAGGCGGAGGAGATCGTCGCCGAGGCCGTCGCCCTGACCGGGCACTCCGAGGAGACCGTGCTCGCGCCGGTGGCCCCCGGGGTCCCGATCACCCTGGCGGAGCTGCTGTGGGGCGCCACGCACGAGGGCGCCGTGACCGTCGACGACCTGCTCGACCGGCGGACGCGGCTTGGTCTGGTGCCCGTCGACCGGGCGGCTGCGGAGAAGGCAGCGGAGACTGCGCTGGGTTACGCAGTCGGCTCCCGCTAGACGCCGGAGATGGGACAATGGTCGCCGCGCTGACCATGCGGCGCTGAACACTCGGCGCGGATCATTCGGCGCTGACCATGCGGCGCTGATCATTCGGGGGGAGGACCGAGAGTGCCTGCACCTCAGCGGGCCCGGAGGAACGTCGCCCGGGCGCTCACCGTGGCCGTCCTGACGGTCGGCACCGGTGCATTGGCCACCCTTCCTGGGGACGTGCCGCACGCCCCTCCGGCGCACGGCGCCTCGCCCGCGGCCGCCGTCGCGCCCTCGCCGACCCGACCGAACCTGGTCGTCGTGATGGCCGACGACATGCGCGCCGACGACCTCCGCTTCATGCCGGCGGTGCGGCGCCTGGTCGCAGCACGCGGGCTGACCTTCCGGAACTCGTTCAGCCCGTACCCCCTGTGCTGTCCCGCGCGGGCGTCGTTCCTCACCGGCCAGTACGCCCACAACCACGGGGTCGCGAGCAACGAGCTGCCCTACGGGTTCGCCGCGTTCGACGACCGTCGGACCCTGGCCACGTCCCTCTCGGCAGCGGGCTACCGGACGGCGTTTGTCGGCAAGTACCTCAACGCCTACGGGAGGGTTCCGTCGCCGACGACGGGCGGGCCGTCCATGCGCTACGTGCCCCCGGGCTGGACCGACTGGTTCGGCGCCGTCGGACTGCGCCCCCGCTTGGGCTCACTCGTCCCGTGGGCCGGTCCCTACAACTACTTCGGCACCTCGTTCAACCACAACGGCCGGCTCGACCTCAGCCACCGGGGCGAATACCAGACGAACGTGCTCGGGCAGATGAGCCGGCGGATCGTCGAGCGGTACAGCCGACGGACGAAGCCCTTCTTCCTGTACCTCTCGAGCCTGGCGCCGCACCACGGCACACCCCACGAGCGCGGCGACATCGATGCCGTCCGCAACGGCGACCGGGTCTTCGAGTTCAAGTCGCCCGCCCGCCCCCGATCGGTGCGCGGGCACTTCAACGACGTCGTCACCCGCCCCCCGGGCCTCCCGCTGTCCGGTCCCAGCGAGGGCGACATGAGCGACAAGGCCTGGGGCGCCGAAGAGCTGGAGATGAGTCCCGCCGAGGTCCGGGCCGACCTGCAGCTCACCCGCCAGCGAGCGGAGTCGCTGCTCGTTCTCGACCGGCAGGTACGCCTGCTGGTCCAGAAGCTGCGGACGACCGGCGAGCTGAACGACACCGTGTTCGTCGTGACCTCCGACAACGGGTTCTTCCTGGGGGAGCACCGGATCCGCAACGGGAAGATCCGGCCGTACGAGCCGTCGCTCCGCGTGCCCCTCGTGCTGGCTGGACCCGGTATCCCGCACGGTGTGCGCTACGACCCCGCGACGACCGTAGACCTGATGGCGACGCTGGTCGACCTCGCGAACGCCCCCTTCCCCCTCGTGCCCGACGGACGCTCGCTCGTGCCGAGCTTCGCCGGCGACCGGGGCTGGGACACGGCGATCGTCACCGAGGCCGTCGCCGGCGGTGTCCCTGTCCCTCCGGGTGTGGATCGCACGGAGCTCGGCTTCACCGACGTGCGCACCTCGATCGGTCTCCGAACGGGGCGTTGGAAGCTGATCCGGTACGACAGCGGTGACGTGGAGCTGTACGACCTCGACGTAGACCCGAACGAGCTCGAGAGCATCGCCGACTCTCCGGTGCACGCACAGACCCTCGCCGACCTGCTCGCCCTCTGGGAGACCCTGGCATCGTGCGCCGGCGAGGTGTGCCGGACCGCGCTGCCGCCGTCGTTGCGCCTCGATCCGGAAGCCTTGCGGGAGTCGACGCTGCAGCAGATGGCCGGCGTGCGGGCCCGGCACGGCCTCACGTACTGACCCTACGTACTGACGACCTCGCCCTTCACGACCCCGCCGGTCCCGCGGAGTCCGAGCAGTCCCGCGGCCGAGGCACCGGCGGCCAGCCCGGCCAGCGCGCCACCCTTGTTCTTGGGAACGGCGCCGGAGACACCGCTCAGGTAGCCCGCGACCGCGTCGGCCGCGTCGATCGCGATGCCGGCCAGGATCCAGCCCTTCTTGCCCGAGCGCACCGACATGAGGGTGGCCACCCCGAGGGCGATCTCGCGCGAGCCGAACATGCGGGTCACGAACTGCTGCTGGGGGTTCTGCTCCGGGTCGAGCAGGAAGCTCTGGAAGGCGAGGTCCGGCCGGGCCAGCGCGCCGGCCCCGATGCCGATGCGGGCCAGGGACAGCGGGATCACGGGGTTCATCATGCGCCCCAACCTAGCGAGCCAGGCCCTCCTGCACCTCCGCCCTGGGTAGGAGTCCGAGGAGCCGACCGGGGAGCAGCAGCTTGCTCCGCCGCACCCCGCTGCCCACGACCGCCAGCTCGATGTCGAGCGTCTGAGAGTCGACGAGCAGCCGCCACTGCTCGGGCAGCCCGAAGGGCGTGATGCCGCCGTACTCCATGCCGGACTCCGCGACCGCCTGCTCCATCGACAGGAACGACGCCTTGCGTACGTCGAGCAGCCGCCGCACCACGTTGTTCACGTCGGCTCGCGTGTCGGCCCGGACGACGCAGGCGGCGACCCGCTCGTCGCCCGCGCGTGCTCCCCCGACGACGACGCAGTTGGCGCCGTCGCTCATGGTCGAGCCGTAGGTGTCGACGAACGCCTGGGTGTCCGCAACGGCCGGGTCGATCTCCACGACGACCACGTCGGCGGCGTGCTCCCAGGTGGTGAGGGCTGCGTGCACCGGGGCGGCCAGCAGGTCGGGGCGGTCGAGTGCGCGGTGGGGCACGAGGGTGCCGACGGTGGGGAGCGCCATGCCCGTCATCGTAGGGAGGGGCGGCGGTTCCCCATGTTGACATGGGGATTGGCCACTGGGCACGGTGAGCCCCCCGTGCTCAGTGGCGGTTCACCATGCCCAGTGTTCGCGGTGACCCACCTTTTCAGCCAGCTGCTACATCCCGGTTCGAGGCCGGTCGCACCAGGTGGGTCGCGCCACTGTGCACGACGAGTAGCCACTCAGCACGGCGTACTCATCGTGCTCAGTGCTGGTTCCCCATGTTGACATGGGGAACCGCCACCACCGCGGCTCGCGCCACACGTCGCCGCCGGAGGCCTACAGCCCGCTCAGGTCCGGCGGAACATCCACCGCGTGCTCGCGCAGCGCCTCCATCGGCACGATGTCGAGCGCCCGCTGGTGTGTCGACGCGAGGACCACCGGCGCGGCGACGCCGTCGCGGTACGCCTGCAGCCAGCGAGCCGCCACCACGCACCACCGGTCGCCGGGCTGGAGCCCGGGAAAGCTCCACTCGGGACGGGGCGTGGAGAGGTCGTTGCCGACGGCCTGCTGGTGGGCGAGGAACTCGGCGGTGACGACGGCGCAGACCGTGTGGCTGCCCATGTCCTCGGGGCCTGTCGTGCAGCAGCCGTCCCGGTAGAACCCGGTCATCGGCTCGGTACCGCACGGCTCGAGCTCGTCCCCCAGGACGTTGAGATCCATGCGAGAAAGGTAGACCTTTGCCATTCTCGGAACATGACGACTCGGGGCAGTGAAGGTCGGGGCAGTGACGGTCGGGGCAGTGAAGGTCGGGGCACGAAGAGGCTGGTCATCTGCTGCGACGGCACGTGGAACCGCCCGGACAGCCCGAACATCACCAACATCGAGAAGATCGCGCGCACAGTCCAGACGGACCCGAGCTCGAGCGGCGGCATCCCGCAGCTCGTCTACTACCTGAGCGGAGTGGGCGGCGCGGGATACGAGACCGACCGGATCCTCGGCGGCGCGTTCGGGTTCGGGCTCTTCAACAACATGCTGGCGGGCTACCGGTTCCTCGCGCAGAACTACGAGCCGGGTGACGAGATCTTCGTGTTCGGCTTCTCCCGGGGTGCGTTCACGGCGCGCACGCTGGTCGGGATGATCGGGTACGTCGGCCTCATCACCAAGCGGGCGCTGGTGGACGACCAGCTGTCGCAGGCACGCGACTTCTACAGAGGGCGCAAGAAGGACGACGACACCCGCCCACCGGAGCTCGTCGAGTGGCGGGCCACGCACACGCACCCCACGACGCCCGTCGCGTTCGTGGGCGTCTTCGACACCGTGGGAGCACTCGGTGTTCCCGGTGCGATGTTCCTGGCGCCGCGCTTTCACAACCTGCAGCTCAGCGACGAGGTCGCGTGCGCGCGGCACGCTCTGGCCATCGACGAGTACCGCCTCAAGTTCGAGCCGTCACTCTGGACCGCCAAGGAAGGCGCGCCGGGCGCTCAGGGTGTGGCGGAGGACGGGCGGGTGAAGCAGGTGTGGTTCCGCGGCGCCCACTCCGACGTCGGGGGCGGGTACGCCGAGACCGGCCTCTCTGACTCGGCGCTGCTCTGGATGGCGACCGAAGCCCACGCGCAGGGGCTCGTCTTCGACGTACCGCTGCTGACCACGTACGTCGCGAGCGGGCGCCCCGCCGAGCAGCACAACCCGCTCAAGCCGTTGTTCCACGTGCACAACCTGCTGATCAGGCTCAAGATGCTCGTCGGCCTGACCCGCACGGACGCGTTCGTACGGCGTCGGCTGCGCCGGCTCGACCTGCCGGGCCGGCTCTCGCTCCGGGTGGCGAGCACAGCGCTCGAGGATCTCGGCTCCGGTGGCTACTCACCCAGCAACCTGGCCGAGTACACCACTGCCGCGCCAGGCCCCGTGGTCGAGCCGGTCGTGCGGCTGCCGCAGGACCCGGCCGCGACGGCGACGCTGCTAGAGCCCCTCGGTCAGCCGTAGCCACGCACGGGCGTCGTCGGGCAGAGCGCCCCCCTTCTCGGCGACGCGGCACCACTCCCGGGCCATGGCGAGGAACGTGGCGGGGTTGTAGACGTCCTCCTCCTCGGCCCAGAGTCCGTCCCCGGCGTACCGCAGGATCGTGAGGTTCGAGGCGCGGTGCACGCTGCCGTCACCCGGGTCGCGCATCACGTTGTCGATGTCGCAGACGACCCAGCCCTTTTCCTCGTCGATCGTGGACCAGGCCGGGGCGAACGAGACCATCGCGTTGCCCGGGAACGTCGTCATCGTGCGGACCACCCAGCGCCGGGTCTTCTCGCGGCCCTGCCACGTGCCGTAGGCGTGCTCGACGTACGAGCACTCCTCGGTGAAGAGGTCGGCGAAGGGACTCCAGTCACCGCTCTCGGCGCACATGTCGACGACAGCCTGGTAGTGCTCGAAGGCGTCGACGAGCTCGGCGCGGGTCCAGCGACTCATGGCTCAAGACTAGAACACGTTCCACTTGCGGGACAGGCTCGACCGCCAGGTGGTGCACCAGCCACACCCCCGTACGGTCCGGCTGGGCGGCCGCGCCACTGGGAGGTCTGGCGCGGCCCGATGACCTGACGGTCGAGCCTGCGGGACCAACCCTCCCGGTCGGGCGGGGTGCCCAGCATCCGTACAGGTACTCAGACGGTCTGAGTACGTCGCCCGACTTTCTCCGGCCAGAGCGATGAATTTCCGGCCGGTGGCCGGTCGTAACTCCAGCGCCTACATTGGAGGGCGCGGAGGAGGCACCCCATGACGACCACCGAGGTGACCCAGGACGAGTTCCCGCGGCTGGCGGACCCGTTCCGGCGGGAGCTGTTCGCGCACTGCTACCGGATGGTCGGGTCGGTGCACGACGCGGAGGACCTCGTGCAGGAGACCTACCTGCGAGCGTGGAAGTCGTACCACGGCTTCGAGGGCCGCTCGTCCCTGCGCACCTGGCTCTACCGCATCGCGACCAACGTCTGCCTGACCTCCCTCGAGGACAAGGGTCGCCGGCCGCTGCCCACCGGTCTCGGCTCCCGCAGCCTCGACGCCGGGGAGCCGCTGGTGTCGAACGAGGAGGTGCTCTGGCTCCAGCCGGTGCCGGACTCGATGATCGCCGACCCGGCGCAGCAGGCCGCCGACAAGGACACCATCAGGCTGGCCTTCGTGGCCGCCCTGCAGCACCTTCCGGCCCGGCAGCGTGCAGTCCTGATTCTGCGGGACGTCCTCAAGTGGCAGGCCTCCGAAGTGGCCGAGGCGCTCGAGACCTCGACGGCGGCGGTGAACTCGACCCTGCAGCGCGCCCACGCCCAGATGGCCAAGGCCCAGCTCACGGTCGAGTCGGTCACTGAGCCGGTGGCCGAGGACCAGAAGGAGCTGCTCGAGCGCTACGTCACCGCCTTCTGGGAGAAGGACATCACCACCATCGTGTCGATGCTCAAGCAGGACGCGATCTGGGAGATGCCGCCGTTCGTCGGCTGGTACCAAGGCGCCCAGAACATCGGCACCCTGATCGACACCCAGTGTCCCGGCGGTGTCCACGAGATGAAGCTGCTGCCGACGTCGGCCAACGGTCAGCCTGCCTTCGGCCTGTACATGCGCCAGCCCGACGGCACGTACACGCCGTTCCACCTCCAGGTGCTGACGCTCGAGGACGGCAAGGTCGCACACGTCGGCGCGTTCTTCGAACCCACGCTGTTCGAGACGTTCGGGCTCCCTGCGGTCCTGACGGACTGACCCGGTGGACGGCACGGTGCGGTCCGCACCGATCCACGCGCCGCCGCTCCTCGAGTCGCTCGGGCTTCTCGAACGAGCAGTCGGCTACGCCCGAGTGACGCTCGGTGACGTCACCCCGGCGATGCTGCACCACCCGACGCCCTGCCACCGCTGGGACCTCGCTGCCCTGCTCGACCACATGGTCGACTCGCTCACCGCGCTGACGGAGGCCGCCGACCTCGGGTCGGTGGCGCTGCGCGTCCCCCTCGGGGAGCCAGCCCCCGTGGACACGGTGCAACGCCTGCGCGTGCAGGCCTGCTCCCTGCTCGGAGCCTGGTCGGCGGAAGCGCGGCACACGGGCGACACGGCCGGCGACATGGCCGGTGACATGGCCGGTGACACGGCCGGCGACACGGCTGGCGGCCTGCCCGGGGTGATGGTGGGGGACCGGCACCTCGCGTCCTCCCTGCTGGCCTGCGCGGGCGCCCTCGAAGTCGCGGTGCACGGCTGGGACGTCGGTCAGGCCACCGGCGCACGACGACCCCTGCCGACGATGCTCGCCCTCGAGCTGCTGCCTTGGGTCGGCATCTTCGTCACCGAGCGCGACCGTCCGAGCCGCTTCGCGGCAGCGCTCGACGTACCCCTCTCCGGGCCGTCGACGCAGCTGCTGGCCCGTGTCGGAAGACGGGCCTGAGGCTCAGTCCTTGCTGGCTCAGTCCTTGCTTGCACAGTCCTTGCTTGGCTCAGTCCTTGCTCGTGGGAATCGGGCTCAGCAGGAAGACCTTGATCTCCCGGCTCGTGCGCTTCTCGTAGCGAGCGAAGTTCGGCCACGTCCGGAGCATGTGCGCCCAAGCACGGCGCCGCTCCTCCGCCTCGAGCCGGCGCGAGGTGGCGCGCATGGTGCGGCCCTTGAACCGGATGCTGCACACGCCGGCAGCCTCGAGGTTCGCGACCCAGGCGGGGGTCTTGGGGCCGCCGAAGTAGGACCCCGCGATCAGGAACCCGTCGCCGTAGGGAACGCAGAGCAGCGGGCTCTCCCTGGGGATCCCCGACTTGCGACCCGCAACCGTCAGCATCAGGTTCGGAAGGCCGGCGATGTCGAGCACGGTGACTCGGCCGCGAGTCAGACGTTGCAGGAGCTTGTCGACCGCGACGATCTGCGGCAGGAACCGGGGCATCCACGGGATCGCGCCGATGCGGATCGCCAAGGGCGTGAGCAGACCCATGACTGCATCCTGTCAGTCCCGCGCAATACCCCCGCCGATTACGCTGACGCCCATGCAATCGGGGGCGGTCTTCCTTCTCTTCGGCGTCGGTCTGGCGCTGGTCCTGGCGGTCGCCGTACTCGGGGCGTACCTCGCCAAGAAGCGACGAGACGAGTTCCGGGCCTACGCCGCATCGAAGGGCTGGGCGTACGCCGAGCGTGACGACCGGTGGTGCCACCACTTCGAAGGGCGACCGTTCGGCCAGGGTCACGACCTTCGCGCACGCAACGTTGTGACCGGGCAGCACGACGGCCGCGGGTTCGTGGCCTTCGACTTCGTCTTCCACACCACCGAGACGAGCACGAACGCCCAAGGCCACACCACCACGCGGGAGGTGTCCCACGACTACGGCGTCGTGGCGGTCGACACCGGCGTCGTGTTCCCGCGGCTCCAGGTGACGCCCGAGGGCTTCTTCACGCGCTTCGTCGGCAAGCTCCTCAACAGGGACATCGAGCTCGAGTCCGAGGAGTTCAACCGCGCCTTCTCGGTCACCTGCGAGGACCGGAAGTTCGCATCGGACGTGCTGCACCCGCGGATGATGGAGACCCTGCTCCGAGTGAGGGACATCGGCTGGGGCTTCACCGGGGCGTGGGTGCTCGCGTACGAGCCCGGCCATCACGCCCTGGCGGAGCTGGAGCGGCGGCTCGGCGCCCTGGACGCCGTACTCGACGGCATTCCGGAGTTCGTGTGGCGAGAGGTGCGTGGCCGGTGACCGAGGTGCAGACCGTGCTCGTCGGCGCGGGCGTCGTCGCCGTCGTGGTGCTGCTCGCGGGCGTCGTCTCCTACAACCGGTTCGTCTCCCAGCTGACGATCGTCGACGAGTCGTGGAAGCAGATCGACGTCGAGCTCCAGCGCCGGCACGAACTGATCCCCCACCTCGTGGCGACGGTGAAGGGGTACGCCGAGCACGAGCGCGAGGTGCTGGCGACTGTGGTCGCGGCACGGGAAGCGGCCGAGCAGCACCGCAGCGACGCGCCCAAGGCACGGGAGCCCTTCGAGGAGCGGCTCGGCGGAGCAGTGCGCGGCGTACTCGTGCGCGCGGAGGCCTACCCGGACCTGAAGGCCAGTGCGAACTTCCTGCAGCTCCAGGACGAGCTGACCAACACCGAGGATCGCATCGCAGCAGCGCGCCGCTTCTACAACGGCAACGTGCGCGCGGTGAACACGCGGATCGGGACCTTCCCGTCCAACGTCGTGGCGGGGCTCTTCGACTTCCGGCGGCGGGACTTCTTCGAGCTCACTGATCGAGCAGCGAGAGATACCCCTCGGGTCGGCTGACGATCTCGCGGTAGCCCAGCTCCTCGCGTGCCTTGGTGTCGTCGACGGTGATCTCGTGGGCGCCGAGGGCGAACGCTGACCACGTGACCGGCGGGTCCTTGCGGAGCCGCAGCGTGCGCCAGGCGGCGTCGACCGCGAACGCCCCTACCTTCGCGACCGGGTACGGCACCGACTTGTCGCCCAGGTCGACGCCGAAGACCTCGGCGCAGCGCGTGAAGAACTCGCGGGCATCGACGTCCTCGCCGTCGGTGAGGAAGTACGCCTGGCCGCCCCGGCCCTTCTCGGCAGCGAGGAGGATGCCCTCGACCACGTTGGCCACGTGACAGGTCGACGTCAGGTAGTGACCGCCGTCCACCCAGCGCCACAGTCCCTTCTTCGCGGCCTCGAGGATCACCGGCAGCACGGTCGTGTCCCCCGGCCCCCAGATGCACCGAGGGCGTACGGCGACGACGCGGAACCCGGGACGGTTCGCGCCCAGCGCGAAGAGCTCGGCGGCGCTCTTGGTCCGCGGGTAGTCACCCGCAAGCCTGCGGCCGCGACGGAACAGCCCGGTCTTCGCCACCGGGCGAGGGTGCGTCTCGTCGACCTTGACCAGCGGCCGGCCGTCGGCCAGCACGGCTTCGGTGGAGACGTGCACGAACACGGGGACCTTGGCGTCCTTCGCGGCGAGGATCGTCTCCCGTGTGCCCTCGATGTTGGTCTCGTCGTACTCGTGGGGGTGGCCCCAGACGCGCGTGTCCGCGGCCGCGTGCACCACCACGTCATAACCCTCGAGCGCGGGAGCGAGCTCCCGCATCTGCCCGAGCTCCCCACGGAGAGCGGTCGCGCCGAGCGCCTCGACCGTCGCGGCGGAGCCGTCGGAGCGAGCGAGCGCGAGGACCTCGTGGCCCTCCTCGACGAGCCGCCTGATCAGGTGCCGACCGACGAACCCTGAGCCCCCGGTGACGAAGTAGCGCATGGGCGGAAAGGTACCGGGGTAGGTTCGGCGGGTGATGCGCCGCCTCCTGGTTGCTGTGCTTGCTGGTGTCCCCCTGGTTGCTGGCCCGGTTCTCCCGCTGCTCGCCCTGCCCCCGGCGTCAGCGGGTCCCCACGCGGGTCCCGACTCTTCGGGCGGGCACATCCTGGAGTGGAAGCGCATCGGCGAGAGTGTTCGTGGCCGGGCGATCTGGGCCTTCCGCGTCGGAGACCCCGACGCGCGCGTCAAGGCCGTCGTCCTCGGTGCCATCCATGGGGACGAGCCTGCTGGCATCGTGCTGGCCCGGGCACTCAAGGAGGCTCGGCGGATCGAAGGTGTCGACCTGTGGGTGGTCCCGACGATCAACCCCGACGGGGTCGCGCGCGGCACCCGTGGCAACGCCCGCGGCGTCGACCTGAACCGCAATTGGGGGCGGCACTGGGCGCCGCTGACCGGCCGGTACTACTCCGGGCCCGCGCCCTTCAGCGAGCCGGAGACCCGAGCGTTCCGCGACTTCCTGCGCCGGGTGAAGCCCCGGTTCGTGGTGTCGTTCCACCAGCCCCTGTACGGCGTGGGTCGGGCCTACGAGCGGGTCGCGTTCCAGCGGCGACTGGCTCAGGAGCTACGGCTGCCCCGTCGGTGGTTCACCTGCAACGGCGGCTGTCACGGCACCATGACGCAGTGGTTCAACCACTGGCAGGACGGCACGGCGATCACGGTGGAGTTCGGTCGCCGGCCGTCCCGGGACTACCTGGCGGGGCGCGCGATGCGGGGGACCGTGCGGTCGGTGCTGGGTCGTTTCTGAGGCTGGGTTGTTTCTGAGGCTGGGTTGTTTCTGAGGCTGGGTCGTTTCTGAGGCTGGGTCGCTTCTAGCCGGGTGGCGCGAACCGCATCACAGCCGGACCTCCTCGCCCGCCGAAGCTCACCTCGCCTCCCAGGCCGCCCGGCCCGCCGAACAGGGTCCCGCTGCTCCCGTCGGGCAGCGGCTCCTCCGCATCGGCGAGCACGACCGTCGTACCCGCGTCGATGCCGTCGACCTGGAGGCGCGTGCGGCCGACCGTGCCGACGGTCACCGGCGTGCGTCGTACGCCGTTGTCGGTGAGGACCAGCACGGCACCGTCACTGACCGCGCTCGCCGGGACCGTGACGACGTCGTCGGCCGTCGCGACGACCACTGCCGCACTCGCCGAGGCACCGGTCGGCAGCTTCGCGCCGCCGTCCAGGGTCAGCGTGATGGTGTACGTCGTACCGGCGTCGCCCGAGGTGGGCAGCAGACTGACGGACGTGACCTCGGCGGCGAAGGGGACGTCGCGACCCGGGACGGTGACCGTGGCCCTCTGTCCGACGTCGATCCGGTCGACCTGGTCGGTGGTGGTGCTGGCGACGAGGGTGACCTGACCTGTGCCGAGGATCGTGCCCACAGTGCTGCCGGCGGCGACGCTCCGACCCTCTGCGAGGTCGAGTGTGGCCACGAAGCCGGTGCGCGGGGCGACGAGGACAGCAGCCTCCAGGCTTCGGCGGGCCGACATGAGGGCAGCTCTCGCCTCGTCGATCGCAGCCTGGTCCGCGGCGAGCTGCCCGGCGGTGGGGGTGGTGCCGGTCGGCTCCGTGGCGACGGCGGGGACGTCGACGTAGTCGTCCTGGCTCGCGGACGCGCTGTTCGTGTTGGCTGCGTCGGCTGTGTTGGCTGCGTCGGCTGCGTCGGCTGCGCCGGCTGTGTTGGCCGGGGTGGCCGGGTCGGCCGCACCGGCAGCCGTCACTGCCTCGAGGGCCTTTGTCAGGGTCACCGTCAGCTCGGCGATGGCCGCCTGCAGCGCGTCCTGAGCGTGGGCGACGGCGTCCTGTGCTTCCTGCACCACGACGAGAGCGTCCGCGCACTCCTGGGTCTCCGGCGTCTCGCACGCGGTCTGCTGCACGGCAAGTGCATCCTTCGCGGTGGTGAGGGCGTCGGTCGCCGCGGTCTGGGCGGCGAGCACGGACTCCTGCTGGGCGGCCAGCTGTTGCAGGGCGTCCTGGAGTGCGGGATCTGGCTGGGTTGGCTGCTCGGGCTGATCTGGCTGGTTCGGCTGGTTCGGCTGGCTCGGCGGGTTCGGCGGCTCCGGAGCGGTGGGCGCGGGTGTCGTGTCCTCGACCGCCTCCTTCTGCGCCGCGAGGTCGGCCGCGAGCCGCGCCTTCGCCTCGGCCAGCGCAGCCTTGGCTGCGATCACGGCCCCCTCGAGCGAGGAGGTGTCGAGGGTCGCGATCCGCTGGCCCCGGCGGACCCGGTCACCCTGCTCGACGTACACCTTCTTCACCGTGCCGTCGGTCGCGAACGCGACGTCGGAGCGGGCCGCGTGGCCGAGGGTCCCGCTGAGCGCGAGCGTCTCCTCGACGTCGCCGACGGTCGCCGTGGCGAGGCGGTACCGGTTCGACTCGTCGTCGTCGGCGCGCGCCGTCGCGGCCGCGACGCCGACCAGGAGGATGGCGACCCCGGCGGCTCCCGCTCGGCGGTGGCCGCGGCTCATCCTGCAGCCTCCATCCGGATCATGCCGCCCATCCCACCAGGCATGCACTGGCCGTCGACGGTGTCGGAGATCGCGATGCTGGTGGCACTGATCGCACCGGTGTCGTCGCGCTCTCCCAGCGCCATGGCGCAGCGACCGACCTTGACCGCCTTGCTGGTGGTCGCGACCGTCGCCTGCCACGTGGTGTCGGCCGAGGTCGTCACCTGCTGGCTGGACGGCTCCTCACTGCCGGGCAGCGTCGCCTCGACGGTGAAGCCGGTCGTGCTCACGGCGGTCACCTCCCCGAACGCCCCGCGCATCATGGCAGCGCCCTCCGGCAGCTCTCCCGGCGGCGGGGCGTCGCCCCCGAACTGCGAGATGCCGCCCTGCAGCTCGGGGGCAGCGTTGGGCGGGCCCTCGGGCCGGCTCGACACGCACCCGTCGTCACCGGCGGGCGCGATCGTGACAGTGCTCGCATCGAGGGCGCCGCCGCCCTGGTCGCCGGCTTGTCCCATCACCATCACGCAGTCCCCGACCTTGAGGGCGGACAGATCCGTCTCGACCTGCTCGGTGAACTCCGTGTCCGCGTCGTACGTCACCGCGACCTGGCCGTCCATCGCGCTCTGCACCTGCAGGGTGGTTCCGTCGACAGCGGCGATCTTTCCGCCGGCGCCGGGGAAGCCACGGCCGCCGGGGGCGCCCTGCTGCAAGGTGCCGTCCTGCTGCAGGGTGCCGTCCTGCTGCAGGGTGCCGTCCTGCGGGACGGTCAGGGTCTGGTCCGTCGCCGCCGCATCGTCCGGCGAACCACCACAGGCAGTGGCGGCCAGCAAGATCGTGGCGGCGGCGACGGCGATCTTGAGGTGCGACAACTGGGTCGGTTTCACGGGTCTTCCTCACTCGCTGCGGAGGGCGTCGATGGGGGTGAGCTTCGCGGCGCGGCCGGCGGGGTAGACCCCGAAGCCGACGCCGAGCAGGAGGGCGACGCCGATGGCCGTGGCGGTCGCGGAGGCGGAGACGTCCACGGACTGGTCGATGAACCGCGGCAGCACGACCGCCGTACCGATCCCCAGAGCGACGCCCACGACACCGCCGGCCGTCCCGAGCACCCCCGCCTCGACGAGGAACTGCCTGCGGATCAGCCGCGGGGTCGCTCCCAGGGCCTTGCGGAGACCGATCTCGCGCACCCGCTCGGTGACGGAGACGAGCATGATGTTCATGACCCCGATCCCGCCGACCAGCAGGGAGATCGCGGCGACCCCGCCGAGCAGGATCGTGAGGGTGCGGTTGGTCGCGTTGGCTGTCTCGATCAGGGAGTCCTGCGTGTTGATCGAGAAGTCGGCCTGCATCCCGCTCTGCGCGTCGATCCCGTGCAGGTTGGACAGGAGCGCGTGGATCTCCTGGTACGCCGCCGACAGCGCTTCCTGCGAGGCAGCCTGCACGTAGATCGTGGAGACGCTCGAGCTCGTTGACCCGCTCAGCCGCTTGGCGGTGGTGAGTGGCATCAGCGCGAGGTCGTCCTCGCTGGCCTCGGTGGACGAGGCGCCGGAGGGGGCGAGCACGCCGATGACCGTCATCGGGGTGCCGTCCACCGTGACCCTCTGACCAACGGGGTTGCCCACCGCGAAGAGCTCGCTGGCGGTGTCGGCTCCGAGGACGACCACGGGCGCCGCGCTGGTGACCTCCTCGTCGGTGAAGAAGCGGCCCGTGGAGAGCTCGCGCTTGCGTACCTCGGACCAGTCGGTGGTCGCGCCGACCGTCTGCGACGACCAGTTGGTCGTGCCGTTGACGAGGGACGCGAAGCTCGTGACCACCGGCGCGACCTTCTCGACATCGGGTGCGACCTCGTCGTCAGCTATGGCATCGGCGTCCTCGAGGGTCAGCGTCGACCCGGAGCCGAAGCCTCCGCGCATGCCCGACCCGTCCGTGCTGCTGCCCGGCGAGACGATCAGCAGGTTGCTGCCGAGCGAGTCGATCTGGTTGCGTACCTCGTTCTGCGCTCCCAGCCCCAGGCCCACCGTGACGATCACCGACGAGATGCCGATGACGATGCCGAGCATCGTGAGGGCCGATCGCAAGCGGTGCGTGCGGATCGCCTCGCCGCCGGTGCGGAACGTCTCTGTCCAGTTCATGCCGGCACCGGCTCGACCAGTGCGCCGTCGTGGATCTGCAGCGTGCGCTCGGCCCGTCTCGCGACCTCTGGTTCGTGCGTGATCAGGACGAGGGTGCGACCCATCTCGTGCAGCTCGTCGAACAGCGCGAGGATGTCACTCGTCGATGTGGAGTCGAGGTTGCCGGTCGGCTCGTCCGCGAGGATCAGCGCCGGCTCGGTGACCAGCGCCCTGGCCACGGCGACGCGCTGCTGCTGACCACCGGACAGCTCGCCGGGTCGGTGCTCGACCCGGTCCGCCAGCCCCACCCGTCGCAGCGCCTCGGCTGCGCGCTCCCGGCGTTCGGCCCGGCCCATTCCGGCGTACACCAGAGGAAGCTCGACGTTCCGCAGCGCACTGAGGCTGGGCAGCAGGTTGAACTGCTGGAAGACGAAGCCCACCTTGCGATTGCGTACGGCGGCCAGCTGGGTCTCGTCCATCGTTGCGACGTCGGTGCCGTCGAGGAGGTACTCCCCGCTGGTCGGCACGTCGAGGCAGCCGATGATGTGCATCAAGGTCGACTTGCCCGAACCGGAAGGGCCGACCACTGCGACGTACTCCCCGACCTCGATGGTGGCACTGAGGCCGCGCAGCGCCTCCACCTCGAGCGAGCCCATCGCGTAGGTCTTGCGTACGTCGGTCAGCCTGATCACGGTCATGGCTGCACCTGCATGCTGAAGCCCGGCGCCTGGCCCTGCTCGATGATCACGCCGCCGGGTGGCCCTCCGGGGAACATCCCCTGCCTGTCGTCGTCCCCGCCAGGCGTCCGTGAGAAGGACATCAGCTCGACCTCGTCACCCTCGGCGAGACCCGTCGTGATCTCCGTGCTTCCTTGGAACGACTCGCCCGTCGTGACGGCTGTGCGCACCGGTCGACCGTCGACCATCTTGTTCACGTAGGTGCCCTCGTCGTCCTGGCGCACGGCGAACGCCGGCACGCTCAGCACGTCGTCGACCTGCCTCACGATGATCTCGACGGTGGCGGACGATCCGGCGTACACGTCCGTGCGGCGGCCGGTCACCTCGATCGTGACGGGGAAGGTCGCGGCTCCGTTGCTCTGGGCCGTCGCGAGCCGGCCGATGCTCTGCACCGTGCCGTAGACCGTCTCCGTGCCACCGGTCATGGTGATCTCCGCCTGCAGCCCCTTCTTCACGCGGTCCATGTCGTTGGTGGAGAGCTGACCCTCCACGACGTAGCGGCCGGTCGACACGATGGTGACCTGGGAGCCCTCCGCCGGGCTGGCGCCACCGACTGTCTGCCCGACCTCGAGGTCGAGAGACGCGACGGTGCCGTTGATCGTGCTCCGCAGCTGGGCGTCGTCGAGAGCCTCCTGGGCCTCCGCCAGCTGGGTCTCGGCATTGACGACCGCAGCCTCATCTGCCGCGAGCTGGGAGTCTGAAGCTCCCGCGTCCCGGTTCTCATCCAGCTGCGTCTCGGCGGCCTCGAGCGCTGACTCGCGGGCGGTGACCTCAGCCTCGAGCAGGGTGTCGTCGACCGTCGCGATGACCTCGCCCCTCTTGATGCGCTCGCCCTCGTCGACGAGGACCTTGGTGACCGTGCCACTCACGGCGAACGAGAGGTCCGCCTGCCTCGCGGGCGCGACGGTTCCGCTCGCGGACACGGACTCCTTGAAGGTCCCGCGCGTCACCGTGGTGGTCGCCGACTGAGCAGCGGCAGGTTCGGGTCGTGTCACCCAGTAGGTCGTACCGCCGGCGAGAGCGAGTACGACGGCGCCGGCCACAAGCTGGATGCGCCTGCTGGGTCTCCTCGGAAGTCGCATGGCCTAGACCCTGGTGATCCGGGCTGTGGTCGTGCTGGAGCTGACCTGTGTGAAGACTGTGGATGCTCGTCCACTCGCCTTCCGGGCTCAGGTACGTCGGGGGAAGTCGATGCCGTGGTGGTGATCGGTGTGGTGTTGGGGGCAGAGCAGTTCGCCGTCGTTGAGGTCGGTTCTGCCGCGGTGGGCCCAGTTGGTGCGGTGGTTGGCGTCGCACCAGGTGGTGGGGATGTCGCAGCCG
Source organism: Nocardioidaceae bacterium (assembly GCA_035699605.1). Taxonomy (GTDB): domain Bacteria; phylum Actinomycetota; class Actinomycetes; order Propionibacteriales; family Nocardioidaceae; genus SSC3. The sequence continues at coordinate 169,476 of DASSPN010000022.1, forward strand.
TGGACGTTGCACTTCCCGTTCTGCCGTACGGCCATCACCATTCGTTGGGCCTTGGTGAAGAAGCGGCGTTTGCGGCCCAGGTCGAGGATCTCGGACTTGCCGCCGAGGACGACGGGGATCACGCCGTGAGCGGCGGCGAGTCGCCGGGCCTGACTGGGGGAGAGCTGGAGGTCGGTGCCGAGGACCCCGGCGGTGGTGAGTCCTCCGGTCAGGGTCTCCAGGGTCGTGGTCACGACCACCGAGACGGTGGTGCCTCCAGTCTTGGGCAGGTCGCTGGTGTTGATCTTCTCCAACAGCTCACACAACGCCTGGCCCTTGATCGCGGGCAGGTCCTTGTGGGTGCGGTCGATCGGGTCAGGGCGCCCCGGGTTGGCCACCGCGTGCAGCAGGGTCTGGAGGATCTGGCCGTGCAGGTCGGGGATCTTGCCCTTGAC
>DASSPN010000023.1:0-2413 GCA_035699605.1 Nocardioidaceae bacterium
ATCCGCAGCGTCGGTGAGCTGATCCAGAACCAGGTTCGCATCGGCCTCAGCCGCATGGAGCGCGTCGTCCGCGAGCGCATGACCACACAAGACGTCGAGGCCATCACGCCGACGACGCTGGTCAACATCCGCCCGGTCGTCGCCGCGATCAAGGAGTTCTTCGGCACCTCGCAGCTGTCGCAGTTCATGGACCAGGTGAACCCGCTGTCGGGCCTGACGCACCGCCGCCGCCTCAGCGCACTCGGCCCCGGTGGCCTGTCCCGCGAGCGCGCCGGCTTCGAGGTCCGCGACGTCCACTTCTCGCACTACGGCCGCATGTGCCCGATCGAGACGCCGGAGGGCCCGAACATCGGCCTCATCGGCGCGCTCAGCACGTTCGCCCGGGTGAACGAGTTCGGCTTCATCGAGTCGCCGTACCGCAAGGTCGTGAACGGCAAGGTGACCAACGAGATCGTCTACCTCGCCGCCGACGAGGAAGAGGACTACGTCGTCGCCCAGGCCAACACGCCGCTGAACCCAGACGGCTCGTTCCGCGACGAGCGCGTCCTCTCGCGTCGCAGCCCGCAGGCCGCGTCGCTGAGCGACCTGAAGCTGCAGCTCGAGCGCGACGTCTTCTTCGGCGCCACCACCGAGATCAGCTACGTGCCCAAGGACGAGGTCCAGATGATGGACATCTCGCCGAAGCAGATCGTCTCGGTCGGCGCCGCGCTCATCCCGTTCCTCGAGCACGACGACGCCAACCGCGCGCTCATGGGCGCCAACATGCAGAAGCAGGCCGTGCCGCTGGTCCGCGCCGAGGCGCCGTTCATCGGCACCGGCGTCGAGGCCCGCGCCGCCAACGACGGCGGCGACATGGTCCTGGCCGAGGGCACGGGCACCGTGACCGAGGTCGGCGGCGACACCATCACCGTCGAGTACGACGGCCGCGGCAAGAAGATCTACCGCTTGGCCAAGTTCCGCCGCTCGAACCAGGACACCTCGATCAACCAGGTGCCCCGCGTGCGCGAGGGCGACAAGGTCAAGCTCGGCGACCTGCTCGCCGATGGCCCGTCGACCGACATGGGCGAGCTGGCGCTGGGCAAGAACCTGCTCGTCGCCTTCATGGCGTGGGAGGGCTACAACTTCGAGGACGCCATCATCCTCTCGGAGCGCCTGGTCCAGGACGACGTGCTCACGTCGATCCACATCCACAGCCACGAGATCGACGCTCGCGACACCAAGCTCGGTCCGGAAGAGATCACGCGCGACATCCCGAACCTGTCGGAGGAGATCCTCAAGGACCTCGACGACCGCGGGATCATCCGCATCGGTGCCGAGGTCGGCCCCGGCGACGTGCTGGTCGGCAAGGTCACCCCCAAGGGCGAGACCGAGCTCACCCCCGAGGAGCGCCTGCTGCGCGCCATCTTCGGTGAGAAGGCCCGCGAGGTGCGCGACACCAGCCTCAAGGTGCCGCACGGCGAAGAGGGCAAGGTCATCGACGTCAAGGTGTTCAGCCGTGACGAGAACCACGAGCTCCCGCCGGGCGTGAACCAGCTGGTGCGCGTCTACGTCGCGCAGAAGCGCAAGATCAGCGTCGGCGACAAGCTCGCCGGTCGCCACGGCAACAAGGGCGTCATCAGCCGGATCCTCCCGCAGGAGGACATGCCGTTCCTCGCGGACGGCACCCCGGTCGACGTGATCCTCAACCCGCACGGCGTCCCGTCCCGCATGAACGTGGGCCAGGTGCTCGAGGCCCACCTCGGGTACGCGGCGCGCTGGGGGTGGGAGGTCAACGGCAAGGCCGTCGGCGAGGTCGCCCCGCGCGGCACCGAGACCAAGACGCGCCCGAGTGCGAAGCCGTCGGTGCACATCGCATCGCCGGTCTTCGACGGCGCCCACTGGGACGAGGAGGAGCAGGCCGGCAAGCACCCGACCATCCAGCAGGCGCTGAACAACCTGCGGGACGAGTCGATCGACGGCCGCAAGCTCGTCGACGGCACCGGCAAGGCGGTCCTGCACAACGGTCGCACCGGCGAGATCTACGACAACCCGGTGATGGTCGGCTACGTGTACATCCTGAAGCTGGCCCACCTCGTGGACGACAAGATCCACGCTCGCTCCACCGGCCCGTACTCGATGATCACGCAGCAGCCGCTGGGCGGTAAGGCCCAGTTCGGCGGCCAGCGCTTCGGTGAGATGGAGGTGTGGGCGCTGGAGGCGTACGGCGCCGCCTACTGCCTGCAGGAGCTGCTCACCATCAAGTCCGACGTCGTGCTCGGCCGCGTGAAGGTCTACGAGGCCATCGTCAAGGGCGAGAACATCCCCGAGCCCGGCATCCCCGAGAGCTTCAAGGTGCTCATCAAGGAGATGCAGGCGCTCTGCCTCAACGTCGAGGTCCTCTCCACCACCGGTGAGGAGATCGAGATGCGTGAGC
>DASSPN010000024.1:0-12754 GCA_035699605.1 Nocardioidaceae bacterium
CGCGCGCCTCACCTGGCGCACCAGCACCAGCAGCGCAACGACCGCGCCGACCAGCCACGACAAGGACCAGGCCAGCGCGACGGCGACGGCGCCACCAGACAACGCGACCACCACGCCGAGCCCTACAGGCCGCAGCGCAGGGACGGCGACGTTGCCCACGAGGTTGAAGGGGACCACGCCGCCGAAGGCTCGGGTGGCCGCAAGCGCGACCGTCATGACGGTCGCTGCGGGCAACAGCCAGAACGCCATGTCGAGCGCATCGACGACCTCGTGGCCGCCCCCGTCGAGCAGGACATGGGCGATGAGCTGCCAGAGCCCGAGACCGACGAGCCCCCCGGCGAGAGCCCCGGCGAGCAAGGCGACCACAGCTGGTCGCACCGCGGTGCCCTCGACACCACGCAGCCGCGGCAGCAGCCACACGGCGGTGGTGTCCAGGCCGAGCTTCGCGACGCTCAGCGTCATGGTGAAGACGGCCATCGTCTGCAGCACCACGCCCGCGCCGGAGGTGCCGAGAGCGCGGGCAACCAAGAAGCTGAAGAGAAAGCCGAGTCCAGCGCTCAGCGCCGCGCCGGCGAACGTGGCAGCGCCACCACGAGCAGCCCGACCGAGCTCAGCGCTTGGTCGGGTCGACGTCGCATGGCTGCTGGACATCGCGGTTCTCCTGGTCCAAGGCCCCCCGTGGCGGCCAGGTCGTCACCGAATTCCCTTGATTCTAAGGGAGTTCGACACCGTCGATGACCGTCAGGAGGCCTGCAGGACTGTCGGATCGGTCACGCCGGGCGCGACGGGTTCGGCCGACGCGACGACAGGCGCGAGGACGGAGCCCAGGACCTCCCCGCCCACGGACTCGAGCTCGGCGACGGCGTTCACCAGCTGGGCGCGCTTCGTCCGCCCCGGGCGGACGACGAGCAGGACCTGTGGGAACTCTCGCACCACGGCCAACCTGGCCGACCCGGTCACGTCGGGGCCCAGCGCGACCAGCACGGTGTGGCCGGGCACAGCCTCGACGAGCTCCTTCACCAGGCCGTCGGAGGGATCGACGGCACCGACCGAGACCACGAGGTGCGGAGAGGTCGACGACCGATACCGGGTGAACCGGTCCTGCCGCTCGTCGACCTGGAGCTCGAGCCCTGCCGACAGCCCCTCGACCTGACCCGCGTCAGGCAGGGGGAGCACCAGGTGCACCGGCTGCTTGCCCCTGGCGTACGCCCACGCGAGTGCACCGGCGACGTCGGCGCTGCCGCCACCGCCCGGAAGCTCGACGATCGTCATCGCGGCCTGCTCGGGAAGCGCTGCGAGCAGTCGCTCGCGCAGGACCCTCGTGTCATCGGCGGCGATCCCGCTCGGGGGCAGGCCGCCGATCGGCTCACGCAGACGAGCCAGGACCGTTCCCCCGCCCGCGCGGGCGACGCCGGCGGCGTCGAAGACGCGGCGGTCGAGTGCATGCAGGACGAACGCTGCGACGGCGCCGATCAGCAAGCCGCCCAGGAGACCGGTCAGCAGCACCATCCCGCGCGAGGGAGTGATCGTCACCGGGCTCTCGCCGGCTGACGTGATCACGTTGCCGCCCGCGGTGTCGACGCTCTCGAGGGCGTTGATCTGGTCCGAGAGCGACTGGAGCTGGATGGTGGTGAGCGCGACGTCGCTGGCTGCCTGCACCGCGCTCGGGCTGCCCGCGGGTGCGTTCGACCGCGTGGTGTTGGCGCCGATGAGCTTCTTGCGCAGCACGTCGCCACGCTCGTTGAGCCGGGCGGTGATCGCCTCGACCTTCGCCTCGGCCTGGGCCTGCCGGAACCGGAGGTACGACGTGGCGAGGGCGTCAGCCCCCGCGACCGCCTGCTCGACGCTGGCGGCGCTGAAGGAGACGCGCACGATGGTGGACGCCGGGAGCGGCGAGACGCGGGTGTGGCTGCGGAGCTGCTGCACCGTCGCCCCGTTGCCGAGGATCTCGGCCGCGCGGGTCATCACGTCGGCGGAGCGCGCGAGCTGGAGCTCGGTCTGCGCGTCGAGCAGCGTGGACAGAGACCGGTCGTTGTTGAACGCGTCGGACCGGATGATGTTGATGTTCACCACGGCGGTGGCCGTGGCCTGCCGGTCCTTGACGACGAGGTAGATGCCCGAGAACAGCAGCGTGACGGCAGTCACAACCGCCACGACCACCCGGCGTCGACGTACGACGTTGACGTAGCGGCCGAGCTCGAGAGAGGGGACCTCGGTCCTCGCCTCGTTCATGCGGCACCCCCTGCTGGCGTGGACAAGACACCACGCCGCACGGGCGTGAGAAATTAGAATACCCGCACAGATACAGGCGATTCGCACACTTCCAGGGGCCAGACGTGACCCAGCTCGCACCCGAAGGCAACCGTGCCGACGGCCGTGAGACGTCCCCTCTCCCCGCCTGGCCGGTGCTCCTGCTGTTCTGCGGCATGCCGCTGTGGTGGCTCACCGGTCTCATCGACCTGGTGTGGATCCCGGTCGCGCTCGCGATGGCGCTCCTGCTCGTGTCGCGGGGCGGTGTCGCCGTACCACGCGGTTTCGGGCTGTGGCTGCTCTTCCTCGGCCTGCTGGCTGCATCGTTCTTCATGCTGCCGCGGAACGGCGGCTCACCGCTCGTCTTCTCGCACCGTGCCTCTCTCTACCTCGCGGCTACCGTGCTGTTCGTCTACGTCTACAACGCGCCGCGCGTCGTGCGCGAGCGCTGGGTTCCGGTCGGACTCGTGGCGTACTGGCTGACCACCGTCGCAGGTGGCTTCCTCGGAGTGCTCGTCCCACACGGGCTCTACCGCACGCCCCTCTACTACCTGTTGTCGAAGGTCGCGCCAGGAGCCCTCGGCAACGAGCTGCTGAACCAGATGGCCGTGCGCCGCTTCGCGCAGGGCTCCGAGAGCTCCTACCTCGGCGTCGAGCCCCGCCCCAGCGCCCCGTTCCTGTACACGAACAACTGGGGCAACGTGTACTCCGTCCTGCTGCCCATCGTGCTGGCGTACCTGGTGACCGCGAAGCGACGAGGACCTGCCTGGTGGGTCGTCGCTGCGATCGTGCCGCTTTCGACGATCCCCGCGTTCCTGACGGTCAACCGCGGCATGTTCATCGGGCTGGCGCTCGGTGCCCTCATCGTCGGCGTACGCCTCGCCCTCCAACGCGACACCCGTGCCCTCAAGTTCCTAGGTGTCCTCGCGGTCGGCGCCGCGATCGCCTACTTCGTGCTGCCCGTCCAGGAACGCCTCGCGACGAGACTGCAAGGCGCCAGCACGGAGACCCGCGCCTCGGTCTACCAACAGGCGCTCGACCTGGTGCCCGGGTCACCGTTCTTCGGGTACGGCGTCCCCGTGCCCTCGGAGATCCCCAACGAGCCCGCGATCGGCACCCAGGGCCACTTCTGGATGCTGCTGGTGTCGCACGGCCCGCTGGCGACGTTCGCGTTCATGGCGTTCTTCCTCGTCGTCGCGCTGCTGGCACGCGGCCGACGCGACCCGCTCGGGCTGACGCTCAGCAGCGGTCTCGTCGTGGCGATGGTCGAGATGATGTACTACGGCCTGCTGCCCTACGGGCTGCCGATCCTGATGGCTGCCGCCGCCGTCCTGGCAGGTGCAGAACGGGCTCCAGGGCCGACTACTGTGCCGGCCGGATCTCCGTCGAGGTATTGATCGCGACGCCTCCTGCGGGAACGTCCTTCACGACCACCGCACCCGCACCGATCCGCGCGCCCGTCCCCACGGTCACGGCCCCGATCACGACCGCTCCGGCTCCGAGCTCGACGCCGTCCTCGATGACCGGGCAGTCGTCCTCGGCGACGCGGTTCCCGAGTGTCACGTTCTGCCGGATCATCACGTCGGCACCGATGACGACGGCCGGGTTGATCACGATGCCGACGCCGTGCCGCAGGCGCAGCCCTGGCCCGATCGACGTGCTCGCGGGGATCTCGATCCCCAGCAGCCACTCGGAGAAGAGCTTGTACACCGTGCCGACGGGCAGGTAGAGCACGCGGCCCAGGATGCCGCGGCGCGCCCGCGCGTACTGGGCAAGACGAAGCAGCACCAGCACCACCGCACTCTTGGGGTAGCCCTTGTTGGCGGCGAGGTCTCGTCGACACGTCGCCCGCAGCTGCTCGATCGTCACGTCCCTTATCCTGACTGACAACGGGGCCGGGGGGCCCGAAGGGGGCTCAGCATGGACAGCAGCATGGACCCGAGCGCGGGCACGGCCCTGCTCTACATCGGCGGCTCGGGCCGCAGCGGCTCGACGCTGCTCGAGTGCCTCCTCGCGGAGCTGCCGCAGGTGACCGTGCTGGGCGAGGTTGCTCACCTGTGGGAGCGCGGCGTCGTGCTCAACGAGCTCTGCGCGTGCGGCGAGCCCTTCCACGACTGCGAGTTCTGGTCGTCCGTGGGTGACCACGCCTTCGGAGGCTGGGGCAGCGTCGACATCGAGCGCGTCCGCTTCCTCAAGGACGCCGTCGACCGGCAGCGCCGGATGCCCAGCACCAGCCGGCGACGTCCGCGCGCCGCGGTCAAGGCCGACGCCCAGGAGTACGCCGACTACTTCCGCCGCATCTACGACGCGGCCGCCTACCTCACCGGGGCGGCGGTGGTGGTCGACTCGAGCAAGGTCGCGCCCACCGCTCTCGCACTCAGCCATGGCGACGGCATCGACCTCCGCATCCTGCACATCGTGCGCGACAGCAGGGGGGTCGCGTACAGCTGGTCCAAGCACGTGCCGCGCCCCGAGACCGGCGGTGAGGAGGCGATGCCCCGGCTCAGCGCACGTGCCAGCACGCAGCTGTGGCTCAGCCACAACCTGTCGGTGAGCACCCTGTCCTACCGCGGCGTGCCGGTCCACCGCATTCGCTACGAGGACCTGCTCAAGGACGTCGCCGGTACCGTGCGCACGGCGTGGGACTCGCTCGACCTTCCGGGCACCTCAGAGCTTCCCCTCGTGGACGAGCGCTCGATCGAGCTGCACGCCACGCACTCCGTCGCCGGCAACCCGATGCGGTTCCGCACGGGGGAGACGACCCTGCGCCCCGACACCGCGTGGCAGGACGCGATGGATCCGCGGCAGCGTCGCTTGGTCACCGCGCTCAGCTACCCCGTGCTCAAGGCGTACCGCTACCTCTGAAACAGGTTGTGTGACCCATCTGTGTCAGCGTGTGAGGTTGACCTCAGGTAGCCGCATTGTGAACCGTTTCGGTCCGAAACCCCTTTAGAATAAGGGGATACGCGATCGTGGGGACCGCGTACGGGGGAACGCCGGGGGGCGTCATGCGCAGTGATGCAGGTTCGTCAGCGGCATCGGTGAAGCCCGATGACCGGATTCTTCTCGTGGGTTCGAGCGGGGGTCACCTCGCCCAGCTGATGCGGCTCAAGCCGTGGTGGCAGGACAAGCCACACGCGTGGGTGACGTTCGACACCCCGGACGCGATCGCCCTGCTGCACGGCGAGCAGGACGTGACCTGGGCACACCACCCGACGACGCGCAACGCGAAGAACCTGATGCGCAACAGCGTGCAGGCGCGTGTCACCATGCGACGCTTCCAACCGACCGTGGTCATCTCGACCGGCGCCGCCGTGGCGGTGCCCTACTTCGCCCTCGCGAGGTCACAGGGGGTCCGCACCGTCTACATCGAGGTGTTCGACCGCATCGAGACCCCGACGCTGACCGGCAAGCTCGTGCGGCCCTTCACGGACCTCATGTTGGCGCAGTGGCCCGAGCAGAAGGCCCTGTACAACAACGTCATCGAGGTAGGACCGCTGCTATGAGCGGGCGGCGCATCACGATTCTCGTCGGGACCGACCACCACGGTTTCGAGAGGCTCGTGCGCTGGGCCGACAGCCACCAGACCGCCCATCCCGCGGACACGGTCGTCATCCAGCACGGCCACACCGCGGGACCCGGCATCGCGCAGGGGGTCGCGTTCTTCTCCCCCGAGGAGCTGGGCAGGCTGGCGGCCGAGTCCGACGTCGTGATCACCCACGGCGGGCCTGGCACGATCATGGACGTCCGCAAGCAGGGGCACCGCCCGATCACGCTGGCGCGCAACCCGGAGCACGGCGAGCACGTCGACGACCACCAGATGCGGTTCGCCGCCTGGGCCGCCGACAAGGGCCTCGTGCACCTGGTCACCGAGGTCGAGGAGATCACCGCACTCGTCGCCGACCTCGCCAGCACGCGTGAGGACACGACCAGCGCGCACTCCACCGACGCGACCGCCCTCCGGCTGTCACAGCTCCTGGACAGCTTCGACGGCCGTCGGCTCTCCGCCGTACCGGGCTCGACGACGGTGCTGTACCTCGCTGCTGACGAGCACAGCGGGACGGACGTGGTCGAGCGCCTCCTGGGCAGCATCGACGGTGTCGTCGTCCTCGGGGAGGTCGCCCACCTCTGGCATCGTGCTCTCGCGTCGAACGAGGCCTGTGGCTGCGGACGTCCGTTCCAGGAGTGCGAGTTCTGGAGGGCCATCGGCGAGCGCGCCTTCGGCGGCTGGAACCAGCTGGACCTGCGCCATGTCCTGCGGCTCAAGGCCGAGGTGGACCGACAGCGCCGGCTCACCCGGACGGTGCGGCGCTGGCCCGCCGCCGAGCAGCGTCGGCGCATCGTCGAGTACTCCGAGTACTACCGTCGCATCTACGACGCAGCTGCGGAGCTGACGGGCGCAGACCTCGTGGTCGACTCGTCCCGGCTGGCGCCGACCGCAGCTGCGCTCAGTCACAACCGGCACATCGACCTGCGGCTGCTCCACCTCGTCCGGGACAGCCGCGCCGTCGTGCACAGCCGCGCGAGCTCCGAGGCGGCCGCACACGAGCCGTCTCGCACCACCAGCCAGACAGCCCGGCAATGGGTGCGTCACGACCTGACCATGCGCGGCCTCGCCTACCGCGGCGTGCAAGCCGTCCCGGCGCGGTTCGAGGACGTGCTGACCCAGCCTGCGGCCGCACTCGCCCGGGTGTGGCGAGAGCTCGGTCTCCCCGGTGAGCCTCGAGTCCCCGTCTCCGACGGCAAGCTCGAGCTCCGTCCGGTCCACGCCGTCGCCGGTTATCCGCTCCGCTTCGAGAGCGGCCATCTCCACCTCGAGTCGTACGACATGTGGCGGGCGCAGCTGCCGGCCGGCCAACGGCGTCTCTCGACGGCCCTGACCTATCCCGTGCTGCGCCGGCACGGCTACCTGAGGAGTGGATCGTGAGCGCACCACTGGTGTCCGTCGTCATCGCCACCCGCGACCGTCCCGAGATGGTCCGCGAGGCGATCGCGTCCGTGCTCGGCCAGGACTACGTGGGACCGATCGAGGTTCTGATCGTGTTCGACCAGAGCGAGCCCGACCACAGGCTCGAGCAGCAGGCCCAGGGGTCGGCGCCTGGACGGAGCGTCCGGGTGCTCCGCAACACCCGCAAGCCCGGCCTGGCGGGAAGCCGCAACACCGGGATCGTCGAGACGGCCGGGGAGTACGTCGCGTTCTGCGACGACGACGACTACTGGCTGCCGGGGAAGCTCACCGCCCAGGTCGAGGCGCTGGGAGCCGTTCCGGTGGCGGGCATGTGCACGACCGGTATCCGGGTGCAGTACGACGGCGACGAGTTCGACCGGGTCCTCGACCTCGACCACGTGACGCTCGAGCACCTGCTGCGCGACCGGCACACCGAGCTGCACCCGTCGACCTTCCTGCTGCGCCGTCGCCAGCTCGTCGAGGTGATCGGGCTCGTCGACGAGGAGGTGCCCGGCGGGTTCGGCGAGGACTACGAGTTCCTGCTCCGCACCGCCAAGTGGCATCCCATCGTCAACGTGCGCGACCCGCACACCGTGATCCGGTGGGGCAAGCAGTCCTTCTTCTTCCGTCGCTGGGAGACCATGTCGGCAGGTCTCTCGTGGCTGCTGGAGCGCTACCCCGAGTTCGAGACCTCACCGCGGGGCTCGGCCCGGGTGCACGGTCAGATCGCCTTCGCCCAGGCCGCCATGGGGAACCGTCGCGAAGGGCTGCGCTGGGCGCGCGCCTCGCTGCGCCGCAGCCCCCGGGAACCTCGTGCCTACCTCGCTGCCGCGGTCGCCGTCGGCGTCGTCCGACCCGACCACGTCATGGAGGCACTGCACCGTCGCGGCAAGGGCGTGTGAGCGAAACGCCTTGTAAACAAGGGGTTTCAGGCATGTGAGTGGTCAACTTCACGGCCGGATGAACTTGCGGCGAACACCGCGAGACGAGAAAATTGCGACACGTGTCGACGCCACCGCGGGGGTGGTGGCGAGGCACCGACCGGGGGGTCCTGATGATGGGTGGGGTCGGCGACGCTGTCGCCAAGTCATCGCACGTCGCGCAGAAGGCTGTTCGCTTTCCCCAGCAGGGCAGGGGCCCGCGGGAGGAGGCCCAGCCGCCCGCGGCCACTCCCGGCCCGCGGGCCTACCACCCCTTTCGGGACTGGTGTCGTCGGTGGGGCTTCCACACGGAGGTCGCGCTCTCGGTTCTCGCCGGACTCACCGCCGTCCTGTTCGCGGACAGCCACGCTGACGTCGCCCTCATCGCCCTGGGGTTCTGGACGGGCCTGAGCTTCCACCGCGGCAACCGGGTCACCGTTCCCTTCCTGCAGCAGCTCCGGCACGCCGCCCAGAGCGTGCTCCTTCCGCTGGCAGGCCTCGCGACGGCTGTGGTGTTCCTCAGCGTCCCGGAGTCGATGGTCATGCCCGCGACCACCGCAGTGGTCGCCGCCGCGGCGACGTCGGTCGTGGTCCGCGTCGCTCGCACGCAGCTGCAGAGCCCGCTCAGGGTGATGCTCGTCGGCGACCGGGTCGCCATCGCCCACGCGGTGGCGCGTTGGATGAAGAGCGACCGTGTCCATCCCGTGGCTGCCCTGCTCGTGGAGCCGGACCTCGACGAGAAGCCGCGGGAGATCATGGGCCTGCCCGTCGTGACAGACCTCGGCCAGGCGCCGCTCGTGGTGCTGCGGTTCCGCGTCGACCTGGTGGTCGTCTCCCCCGCACCGGGTCTCACCAGCATCGACCTGCGCCGTCTCGCCTGGCGACTGGAGGCGACCCGCGCCGGGCTCGGCGTACTCGGCATCCTCGACTCGGTCGCTCCGCACCGGATCTCGCCGGGGCTGGTGGAAGGCGCCACCGTGAACGACGTGCGCGCTCCGCGACCCTCCGCGGGGGCTGCCCTCGCCAAGGCTGCCGCGGACCGCGTGGCCGCAGCGCTGCTGCTGCTGCTGGTCGCGCCACTGCTGCTGGCGATGTGCCTCGCGGTGCGTCTCGACTCCCCAGGGCGAGCTCTCTTCACCCAGACCCGGGTCGGTCGGCACGGCCGGCACTTCAAGGTCTACAAGATGCGCACGATGGTTCAGGACGCCGAGGCGGTGAAGCTGCAGCTGGCCGACCAGAACGAGTACGACGGCATCCTGTTCAAGATGAAGGCCGACCCGCGGATCACGCGCGTCGGCGCACTCCTGCGCAAGACGTCGCTCGACGAGCTTCCCCAGCTGCTCAACGTGCTGCGGGGCGAGATGTCGCTGGTCGGCCCGCGCCCGTCACTGCCGACCGAGGTGCAGGCGATGGACGGCGACACCCTGCGACGCCTCGCCGTGAAGCCGGGGATCACGGGTCTCTGGCAGGTCAGTGGCCGATCGGATCTGTCGTGGGACGAGGCATCGGCGCTCGACACCTACTACGCCGACAACTGGAGCCTGACGGGCGACCTGTCGATCCTGGTCCGCACCGTGGGCGCCGTCGTGGGCGCACGCGGCGCCTACTGATCCCAGCGCCTACTGGTTGAAGGCCGCCTGCGTCTTCTCGAGCCCGACGGTCAGCAGCGACTCCACCGCGTCCGCCGCGCGGTCCACCTGGAACGGCAGGATCTTTCGCTCGGCGGCGCTGTAGTCCGACAGCACGAAGTCAGCGGGTGACTGCCGTCCCGGCGGACGTCCGATCCCGGCGCGCACCCGGTAGAAGTCACCGGTCCCGAGCGACGAGCGCATCGAGCGCAGCCCGTTGTGGCCGTTGTCGCCACCACCGAGCTTGACCCGCAGGGTGTCGAAGGGAATGTCGAGCTCGTCGTGGATCGCGACCACACGGCTCGCCGGCACCTTGTAGAAGGTGGCGAGAGCCTTGACCGGCCCACCGGTCTCGTTCATGTAGCAGCGCGGCCGCGCGAGGACCACGCGCGGCCCCCCGATGGTGAGCCGCCCCTCCACGACGTCGGCCAGGCGGGACTTGTGCGTCTTGAACGTCCCACCGACCCGGCTCGCGAGCTCGTCGTTCACGAGATACCCGACGTTGTGCCGGTTCCAGGCATAGGAAGGGCCGGGGTTCCCGAGCCCGACGATCAGCCAGACGTCGCTGGCGTTCTCGTCCGACACGGTCTCCCCGGCCTTCCTGAGAGAAAACTTCGGGACGATCCGAGCGATCACTCGGAGGCGGCGTCCTCGGCGGGAGCCTCATCGGCGGCAGCCTCGTCGGCCGTGGCCTCGCCCTCGGCAGCCGCGCCCTCGGCGGCCTCGCCCTCGGGAGCCTCCTCCTCGAGCACGATCTCCTTGGCGACGGTCACGTTGACGATGAGCGCCTCCTCGTCGATGGCCAGCGCGGCGCCCGACGGCAGCTTCAGGTCCTTGGCGTGGATCTGTGTGCCCGCCTCGGCTCCCTCGACGGAGACCTCGATCGACTCGGGGATGTGCGTGGCCTCGACCTCGAGCGCAACGGTGTTGTGCTCGGTGTTGACCAGCGTCTCCGCGGCCGAGTCACCGGTCACGACGATCGGGACGTCCACGGTGACCTTCTCGCCCTTCTTCACGATGATCAGGTCGAGGTGCTCGAGGAAGCCCTTGATGGCGTCCCTCTGGACCTGCTTCGGGAGCGCCAGCTGCGACTTGCCGTCGAGCTCGATCGAGAGGAGCGCGTTGGCGCCACCGTGCTTCAGCGCCATGAGGGTGTCGTGGCCGGGAAGCGTGATGTGCAGCGGGTCGCTGCCGTGACCGTAGAGGACGGCCGGAACCTTGTGCTCGCGACGGATGCGACGGGCAGCGCCCTTGCCGAACTCGGTGCGGGACTCGGCCTGGAGCTTGGTCTCGTTGGGGGACATGCGGCGGAACTCCTCGAACTTGCTGCTGCGCTGGACAAACGGACGTCGGGACATCTGTGGTGGCCAGGGCTTCAGGAGGTCGAACGCCGCGCGCGCAGTGGCGCGCAACCGCGTCGATCACGGAGGTGGTGAGGACTCCCTCGCCGAGGCAACCTCGCAATACTAGCGAGCCCTTGCACGCAAGGCGAATCGACGGTAAAGCGACCCTGGTCGGGCTCCGGGTCAGGCGTGGCCGTCGAACAGGGACGTGACGGACCCGTCCTCGAAGACCTCACGGATGGCTCGGGAGATCAGGGGGGCGATCGACAGCACGGTGAGCTTGTCGAAGTGACGCTCGTCGGGGATCGGCAGCGTGTTGGTGACGACGATCTCGGCGGCGGGGCAGTTCTTGAGCCGGTCGACGGCGGGGTCGCTCAGGATCGCGTGGGTCGCGGCGATGACCACGCCGGCGGCGCCGTCGTTCATGAGGGCCTCGGCGGCCTTCACGATCGTGCCGCCGGTGTCGATCATGTCGTCGACAAGGATGCAGATCCTGCCCTTGACCTCACCCACGACGCGGTTCGCCACCGACTCGTTGGGCCGGTTGATGTCGCGGGTCTTGTGGATGAACGCCAGCGGAGCGCCACCCAGCCGGTTGGACCACTGCTCGGCGACCTTGATCCGCCCCGCGTCGGGTGAGACCACGGCGAGCTGCTCGCTGCCGTAGCGCTCGTTGACGTACTCGGTCAGGATCGGCAGCGCCATCAGGTGGTCGACCGGGCCGTCGAAGAAGCCCTGGATCTGGGCGGTGTGCAGGTCGACGGCGATGAGCCGGTCCGCGCCCGCGGTCTTGAAGAGGTCGGCCATCAGCCGGGCGGAGATCGGCTCGCGGCCGCGGTGCTTCTTGTCCTGGCGGGCGTAGGCGTAGAACGGCATCACCACGGTGATGCGCTTGGCCGAGGCGCGCTTGAGCGCGTCGACCATGATCAGGTGCTCCATGATCCACTCGTTGACCGGGGCGGTGTGGCTCTGGATCACGAAGGCGTCGCACCCGCGGACCGACTCCTCGAAGCGGACGTAGATCTCGCTGTTGGCGAAGTCGTAGGCCGACGTGGGCACGAGGCCGGTGCCGAGCAGCTCGGCGACCTCCTCGGCGAGCTCAGGGTGTGCCCGGCCGCTGAAGACCATGAGGTTCTTCTCGGTGGTCCGCTTCATTCCGCTCACGCCACTGTGCCCTTCATCTGGTGCGCCTGCTCCTAGTGTCCCTCAGCGCCCTGCGGATCGGGGAATCCGTCCTCTGTGTCTTGCGATGCGGCGTCCGCCGCCTCAGCCTGCTTGGTGCCCGGTCGTCGCTTCCGGGCCCAGTCCAGGATGTTCCGCTGCGGGCCGGTGGACACGGCCAGGGCTCCCGGTGGCACGTCACGGCGTACGACGGTCCCGGCGCCGGTCGCCGCGCCGTCCCCGATCTCGACCGGGGCCACGAAGGTGTTGTTGCTGGCGGTGCGCGCGTGCCGGCCGACCTTGGTCCGGTGCTTCTGGACGCCGTCGTAGTTGGCGAAGATCGTGCCGGCCCCGATGTTGGTGCCCTCCCCGATCTCCGCGTCGCCGACGTACGAGAGGTGCGGGACCTTGGCGCCCTCGCCGATCACGGCCGCCTTGGTCTCCACGAAGGCGCCGATCTTCCCGTCGGCGCCCAGCTCGGTGCCCGGCCGGAGGTAGGACCAC
>DASSPN010000025.1:0-24803 GCA_035699605.1 Nocardioidaceae bacterium
GCTACCTCCGGATCACCGACGACGCCAGCCCCGAGGACATCCGCGAAGCCATCGCCCACCTCCGGGCGAAGCAGCAAGCCTGCAGCCTCAGCGAGATCCGAGACGACATCGCCGCAGACATCGACGAGCTGCTGGACCTCCTCGGCCCAACCCCGGCCGAGTGAAGGTCGTCTGCCGCACACCAGGCTGCGGCACCCTGATCGACAAAGGCACACGCACAGGCCAGTGCACCACCTGCTCACGCGAGAGCGACCGAGCACGTGGCAGCCGGCACCAGCGTGACTACGGATCGGAACACGTAGCCGAGCGCGAACGTCAGATAGATGACGCCTACGGCCAGCCCTGCCACCTCTGCGGGCAGCGGATGTGGCCACACCAGAAGCTCGCACTCGACCACACCGAGGACCGCAGCGGCTACCGAGGCATGGTGCACGCCACCTGCAACAACCGCGACGGAGCCCAGCGAGGCAACCGCCTCCGCTGACCCTGGGGGGGTACCCCCGACGCCCGACATACAAGGGACCGCGGGGAAGGGCTCCGGCAAGTCGGTCGGGTTCAGAGTTTCCGGCGCACGCGGAAGGCGTCGCGCCTCGAGGCCAGCGCAAGGCGGCCGAGGAGATGGTGACCATGCCAAAGGGTGGAGCGCGTAACCGCTCGGGCCCCCAGAAGGATCTGGGCTCGCTGCGCAGCGCGAACATCGTCGTGACGGCGCTCCCGAGCGAGGGGTACGACGGTGAGCCGCCGGCGTTCCCGCTGATGCGTCGCACGGTGCACCGGTGGGAGTTCGAGGACAAGCGCCGGTTCCAGGTCCGCGACGAGGAGACGACCGCCGAGGTCGCCGAGCGTGAGTCGGAGCTCTGGGCGTGGGCGTGGCGGACTCCTCAGGCGTGCGCTTGGGCGCTGGAGCCGTGGCGCTGGCAGACGGTCGCGATGTGGGTCCGGACTTTCGTGATCTGCGAGGGCAACGAGGCGACGGCCGCGGACAAGGGCGCGGTGCACCGTTTCGCCGACCAGATCGGGCTGACGCCGGCCGGGCTCAAGGAGAACGGCTGGGCGATCGCGAAGGATCAGGTCGGCGAGAAGCGCGACGAGAAGAAGTCAGCGCCCGCGAAGCGTACGACGGCACGGGACCGGATGAAGGTCGTATCCGGTGGCGACGGCGGCTGACGGCCGCTGGACGACTGGTGCTGACACCTGGGTAGTCAACTTCCCGGTCCTCTGGGTCGCGGTCGACTGGGAGGAGCGTCACGGCGTCATCTCGGACCCGGTCCGAGGTGTGCACCGTGACGAGAACGGCGACCCTGAGCCGTTCGTCGAGTACCCGCAGCAGCTGTGGGTGACGGTCAATTGGTACCGGGTCCGGCCGACGGCGAAGCGCGGCGACCTGAACACGGCGTTCCACTACCGTCGCGTGCAGTACATCGGCCCGCAGAAGTGCGGCAAGGGTCCGTGGCTGGCGAAGAAGGTCAAGGGTCAGGCTGGCGGCCCGGTCCTGTTCGACGACTGGGCGCAGGGTGGCGAGGTCTACGACTGCGCCGACCATGGCTGCCCGTGCGGATGGGTGTACGAGTACGAGCCGGGCGAGCCGATGGGTCGCCCGTGGGCGAAGCCGCTGATCCAGCTTCTCGCGACCGCTGAGGACCAGGTCGACAACGTCTACGACCCGCTCAAGGCCATGTTGAAGTACGGGCCCGACGCAAATCGGTACGTCGTCGGCGAGGAGTTCACCCGCCTCCCCAACGACGGCAAGATCGAGTCGGTCACCGCGTCAGCGCAGTCGCGGCTCGGCAACCCGATCATCTTCGCCGGCCAGGACGAGACCGGGCTCTACACCGACCAGAACAAGCTGCGGAAGGTCGCCGAGACCCAACGTCGGGGCGCCGCGGGCATGGGTGGTCGGTCGATCGAGACCACGAACCCGTACGACCCGTCCGAGGACTCGGTCGCCCAGCGAACCTGGGAGAGCAAGCGGCCCGACGTCTTCCGGTTCTGGCTGAACCCCGAGCACGAGCCCACGCTGCGCCGCTCCGACGGGAAGCCGTACTCGTTCTGGAACAAACGTGAGCGCAGGAAGATCCTGACCTTCGTCTACCAGGGCATCACGCACTCGAACATCGAGTCGATCGAGGCCGAGGCGCTCGAGATCGGCGAGAAGGACCCCGGCCAGGCGGAGCGGTTCTACGGCAACGTCCCCAAGGCCGGCGCTGGACACTGGTGCGGCACGGCTGAGTGGGCAGCTCGCAAGCGGATCGTCGACGTTCCCGCCGGGACTCAGATCGTGGTCGGCTTCGACGGATCCGACGTCGACGACTGGACCGGCTTCCGCTGCGAGACCCGTGACGGCTACCAGTTCACCCCGCTTTTCGAAGACGGGACCCCGATGATCTGGGACCCCGCCGAGCACGGCGGCCAGGTCCCTCGCCTCGAGGTCCGCGCCGGCCTGGCGCTGATCATGAGCACCTGGGCGGTCGCTCGCGTGTACGTCGACCCGCCGTACTGGGAGTCTGAGTGCGACGCGTGGGCCGAGGAGTACGGCGACGACGTCATCATCCGCTGGTACACCAAGCGGCCGGTGCAGATGCATGCCGCGGCCGAGCGGATCCTCACCGACGTCCGCAAGAAGGACTCGACGTTCTGGCACGACGGGTGCACGATCACCGAGGCTCACGTCGGCGCGGCCCGCAAGTCACCGCGTGGGCTCGTTCCAGCGGGCGAGTCGAAAGCGTCGATCAAGTACGTGCTCGTCAAGCCCGGTGACGGCCGGAAGATCGACATGGCGATCCCCTCGATCCTCGCGCACGAGGCGCACGGCGACGTGACAGCGGCCGGCTGGCCGGAGATCGGCGAAGACTACGTCTACTTCGTCTGACCCAGGGAGGTGCTTATGGCGACCGACCTCGAGCAGGCGCGCGAATGGGTGGACAAGCTCTACATGCGGCTCGCGAAGCGCCGCCCGGCCGTCGAGAAGTTCTTCAAGTACTTCGAGGGCGACCAGCCGCTTGTGTACGCGTCTCCGCAGTGGAAGGAGTTCCACGGGTCCCGCTACGAGGGCTTCTCGGACAACTGGTGCGGCGTGGTGGCCCGTTCCGCGGTCGACCGGATGCGCATCGACGGCTTCCGCCTGAGTGACTCGACCGAACGGCTCACCGCCGACGAGCAGCAGCTCTGGACTGACTGGAACCGCAACGAGATGGGGTCCCTGTCCTCGCAGGGCTTCCTGACCGCGTCTGTCGCGAAGCGGGCCTACACGCTCGTGTGGGGCAACGATGACGACGCGCCGGTTGTGTCCTGGGAGCACCCAGATCAGGTCATCATCGACCACGGCCCGCTCGGCGACCGCCGCCGCGCGCTGAAGGTTTGGATGGACGAGGACGGCCAGGAGTACGCCACCCTCTACACGCCCGAGGCGCTCTGGAAGTTCCAGCGTCAGGGCTACGCGGTGGCCTCGAACATCGTCAACGACCGTGAGGGCAACCGCACGAGCTCCGGGCTCTACCTCCCCCGCACGTACGCCAGCGCCGGCGGATGGGAGCCGCGGATCGTTGGCGACGAGCCGTGGCCGCTGCCGAACCCGCTGGGTGTCGTGCCCGTGGTCGAGTGGCAGAACCTGCCCATGCTCGGCGGATACCCCATCTCCTCGATCTCGGGGACCATGGCCGGTCAGGACGCGATCAACCTCCTCTGGGCGTACCTGTTCAACGCCGCCGACTACGCCTCGATGCCAGCGCGGGTCGTCACGGGCGCGGAGCCGCCGAAGGTGCCTGTGCTCGACGAGAACGGGCAGGTCGTCGGTTCCCGGCCCGCGAAGCTCGAGGACCTCGCGCAGGGTCGCCTGCTGTTCCTGCCCGGCAAGAACGGCGCCAGGAACCCGAACATCGGCCAGTGGGACCCCGCCAAGCTCGACGTGTTCGGCAACGAGGTGACGCGGATCCTCGGTCACATCGCAGCCCAGACCGGGACCCCAGGGCACTACCTCCTCACGAACGAGAAGTTCGCGAACCTCAACGGTGACGCGCTCACCGCCGCCGAGGTGCCGCTGGTCACGAAGGTCGGCCGCCAGGAGCTCGACTTCAACCCTGCTGCGAAGGAGACGGTCGCACTGATGGCGCTCGTCCGGGGCAAGGTCACGCTCGCGCGTGCGATCCGCGAGGCCGAGGGTCGTCGGTTCGTTCAGTGGAAGAACCCGGCCATGCACTCCGAGTCCCAGATCGCAGACGCGGCCACGAAGGACCGCGCGGTCGGCATGTCCATGCGCACGGTGTTCGAGCGTCGCTACGGCATGACCGAGCCTGAGATCGAGCAGGAGATGCGTCGCATCCGCGAGGAGCAGACGGACCCGATCCTCGCCGAGATCTTCAAGGGTGCTGGTGTCGGCGCTGACGCGGGCGCGTGAGTACTACCGCCGCCAGCGCGCCATCTCCGCAGCCGCGGCCGTAGCCGCTCGCAGGACCGTCAAGCAGGCACCCGGAGACGTCCAGGCGCTTACGCGGACGATCGGGACCTACCAGCTCGCCTCCGCAACCCTGGCGGCCCGCACCATGGCCACAGAGGCAGGTCGGACCGCAGTCGTCGACCCGTTCGCGTTCGTCGGCACCAACTCGTCGGGCCTCCCCCTCGCCGGCCCCGTAGAGACGCTCCTCGACGACCTGGCCGCGAAGATGCTCGACAACGCCGGGCTCCTCGTCGACGACATGCTGCACCGCATCGACCGGATGGTGTCCTCGGAGGTCACAGACGCCGGCCGCGCCGCCTCGAGCGTCGAGATCGTGTTCGAGCCCGACTGGACCAACTACGTGCGCGTGCTCGACCCGCCGTCCTGCCCCCGCTGCGCGATCCTCGCCGGTCGGATCTACCGCGACAACGAAGGCTTCCCCCGTCACCCGGAGTGCGACTGCCAACACTGGCCCGTGAGCTCCTGGGAAGAGGCGCACGACGAGGGCCTCCTGTTCTCCGCTGAGAGTGCCTTCGAGAAGGGCCAGATCCGCGGCCTGTCCAACGCCGACACCCAGGCTATCCGCGAGGGAGCGGACATCACCCGAGTCGTCAACGCCGCGCAGGAGATGCGCACGACCAGCATCTTCGGCCGCGACGGCATCAAGGTCACGCTCGCCAGCACCACCAGGCGCAGCGAGTGGCGCAAGGCCAACCCCGCCAGCCGGCGGCCGATCAGGCTCCGACCCGAGTCGATCTACGACATCGCGAAGGACCACGAGGACGCCCTGCGCCTCCTCGACCTGTACGGCTACATCCGGCACAGCACCGCCGCCTGAGCGGCACACCATCGTCCCGGCACGCAAGGTTGCCGGCGAGCTCTCGCAAGGAGAGACCCATGCAGGACACCACTCTCGACCCGATCGCCCTGCTCGACGAGGAGCAGCGCGCCTGGCTCGAAACCACCATGGAGCGCAACCGTTCGGCGTACGCCGGCTGGTCCATGGAGGACGACGAGGACGACAACTCGAAGGAAGACAACGACGACGACGCCGATGAGGGCGAAGACGACGATGACGACTCCGACGACTCGGACAAGGACGACGAGACCGACTGGAAGGCCAAGTTCGAGGCACAGCAGCGGATCAACCGCCGCCTCGAGAAGCGCACCCGGACAGACGCTCGCCGGATCAAGGACCTCGAGGGCGGCAAGGACAAGGGCAAGCCGGCCGACAAGGACGACAAGCCCGACGCGGACAAGATCCGCGAGGAGGCCCGCGCAGAGGCTCGCAAGGAGGCCCTGCACGACAAGGTCGCCGACAAGATCGAGGCGAAGGCGAGCAAGTTCGCCGACCCCGAGGACGCCGTGGCAGTGCTCCTCCGCACCCACGACATCGACGACTTCATCGACGACGACAAGGTCGACGTAGAAGCCATCGCCGACGCTCTCAAGGAGCTCGGCGAGAAGAAGCCCCACCTGCTGGCGGAAGGCAAGCGGTTCAAGGGCGATGCAGACGGTGGGCGCCGCAAGGGCACCTCCGGTCGGCCGAAGACCCTGGGTGACGCCGTCGCCCAGGCCTACAAGCGCTAGCACAGAAAGGGGCATCCGATGCCCGTAACTCTTGCCGAGGCGCAGGTCAACGTCCAGGACGACGTCGACTACGCCGTCATCGACCAGTACCGCCGCCGCTCGTGGCTGCTGGACCAGCTCACGTTCGACGACTGCGTGAACCCGGGCACCGGTGGGGCGACCCTCACCTACGGGTACACCCGGCTCGTCAACGCGCGCCAGGCCGCCTTCCGAGCCATCAACTCGGAGTACACCCCGGGCAAGGCGACCCGCACGCGACTCACCTCGGACCTGAAGCCGCTGGGCGGCTCGTTCGAGGTCGACCGCGTCATCGCCAACCTCGGTGCGGCGGCCACCAACGAGGTCTCGTTCCAGATGGGCGAGACCATCAAGGGCTCCATCTCGGGCTTCGTCAACGAGGTCATCAACGGCGACGTCGCAGTCGACGCCGATGGCTTCGACGGGCTCGACAAGGCCCTCACCGGGTCCACCACCGAGTACCTCCCGATCAACAACGGCGTTGCCGTGGGGTACCTCGACTGGACCTCCGGCACCGTCAACACGCAGGACGAGGCTCACGGCGCGCTCGACGTGCTCGACGAGTTCCTCGCCCTCGTGGTCGGCGGCGCGGACGCCATCATCGGCAACCGCAGCTCGATCACCCGGGTCCGCTCGCTGGCCCGCCGCGCGGGGTACTACACCCGCGAGGAGGACGCTCTCGGCCGCATGGTCGAGCGCTACGGCAGCGCCGTCCTGATCGACGCCGGAACCAAGGTCGCCGACGGGTCCACGACCGAGACGGACGTCGTCCCGATCGAGACCCGCGACGCCGACGGTGGCGGCGCCGGTGGCAACATCACCAACCTGACCGACCTGTACGCGGTCAAGTTCGGCCTCGACGCCTTCCACGGCGTCTCCACCACGGGCCCGCTCGTGAGCACGTGGCTGCCGGACTTCACCACGGCCGGCGCGGTCAAGACCGGTGAGGTCGAGATGGGCCCCGTCACCACGGTGCTCAAGCGGACCACGGCCGCGGCCGTCCTTCGCAACATCAAGGTGCGCTGACCCTTGAAGGTCTACGCACCCGTAGAGGACTTCACCGGCACCGTCGCGAACGTCGAGTTCGCCGACGGTGTCGGTGAGTCCGACGACGCGAACGCCCTGAACTACTTCCGCCGCCACGGCTACGGCATGGGCAAGAAGGTGGAGGCTCCCGCGCCCGAGGGCGACGAGGAGAAGGGCAAGGCCGCCAAGAAGGCGGTCAAGAAGTCTGCGCCCGCGAAGAAGGCCGCTGGTGCCCGGTCCGCAGCTCCCGCGCCCGAGGGCGACGAGGAGAAGGACGGCGACGAGGCGGACGAGTCCGCCGACGAGCAGTAGTACCGACAGGGAGGTCCTCGCATGGCACTCGACCCGCTCGCGACCACCGAGGACCTCCCTGAGGGCACCACCGGTAACACGGCCCGCGCGCTCCTGGTCGCCTCAGCGGCGATCCGTGACGCGGCGGGTGTCCCGATCAGCTCGATCACGGCCACGGTCGAGGTCGAGGCGGTCTCCACGAACCTTCTGCGGCTTCCAGGGCCCATCACCGCCGTCGATTCGGTCACGATCGACGGGACCGAGATCACGGACTACGAGAAGCTCCCGAACGGGCTCTGGCGTCACTGCGGATGGCACCTCAACCCGGTCCCAGTCGTCGTCACCTACACGTTCGGCCTGGTCGAGGTCCCCGATGACATCATCGACCTGACCTGCCAGCTCGCCCTCGCATGGCTCCAGCACCAGGCCGCGGGCGGTGGTTCCACGGCGGGCCTCAAGTCGGTGAAGATCGACGACGCCTCCGAGTCGTACACCGACGAGAGCGCCGGCCAGGTCTCCCCCGTCTTCATCCCTGAGGCCACCCGCACCTGGCTCGCACAGCGGTTCGGGGGCGGCACCGAGGTCGTGCTGTCGCTGTGAGGGCACCCACCCGCCTAGGAGCGATGCAGGCTCGCGCCGAGTCGCTCATGGTCGACGAGTTCGACGCCTTCGAGCCCGGTGCCCGGGGTGTCGACGCAACGGACGGCATGGAGAAGCCCGGGTACACCCCGCAAGGGTCAACGGTCGGGAAGATCCAGTCCCACGCCCGAGAAGGCGATACGCAGAACCGGTACGTCCAGGTCGGCGAGACCGAGCGGCCCGTGCTCGAGGCGGCACTCCACATCCCGATCACCGCCACCGTCCCCACCCCGGGCCTCTTCGGCGTCGGCTGGGAGTACGAGTGCACAGCCAGCGTAGAGGCGGCCAACGTCGGACGCCGCTTCCTCGTCGTCGAGGTCCCGTCGAAGACGTTCGCCACCGCGAGGCGTCTCAGCGTCGTCGAGCTCTAGGAGGTCCGATGCGCGTCAAGGTCCGCCACCGCATCGACCGTCTCGCCGCGAAGTACGAGCGCGCGGCCGCAGAGGCACCCGCTGCGTTCCAGCGCATCGTCCACGACAACGCGAAGGACGGGCGAGACATCGCCAAGACTTTCGCCCGGGAGTCGGCCGGCGACCACGGCAAGCTGTACCACCGCGCGATCACGTTGGGGCGGGCGGAGACCAGCGGCTTCGAGCCAGTGTTCGCGTCGCCCGGGCTCGCGTGGGAGTTCGGCCCCGAGGCTGACCGACCGCAGGGCGGCATGTCGTTCGAGTGGGGCTCACGGAACCAGAAGCCCCACCTGGACCTGAACCGCGCGGCGGACGTCGTCGGCCCGGAGATGGGCCGCGACGTCGTTCGCCTGGCCGCGAGGCTCCTGCGGTGAGCGAGGAGCTCCACGCGGCCGCGTTGGTCGCCTCTGCGAACGCTGCGCTGGCCGCCGGTGGGCTGACGAACCCGACGAAGGCGTACGACGTCGACGACGTCCCCTCGCCGCGGCCGCAGAACTATGTCGAGATCTTCGTGCACCGTCGCGCGGGCGGTGAGTTCCGTGCCTGCGGCTGGATCGGGACCACGAGCTGGCGCGTGACCGCCCGGTACGTCGCCCGCTCGGTCAGCAATGCCCGCGAGCTCCGCCGCCGCGTCACATCCGGCTGGGAGGACATCGCGGTCACGGTCGGCGGCGTAGAGAGCACCCGCCTGGTGTTCGAAACCTCTGTGCCGATCGGCGAGGACGACGGCTACTACACCGGCTTGGACTCCTGGGTCTACAGCCTCTGACAACAACAAGGGAGTTCCGAGTG
Source organism: Nocardioidaceae bacterium (assembly GCA_035699605.1). GTDB lineage: Bacteria > Actinomycetota > Actinomycetes > Propionibacteriales > Nocardioidaceae > SSC3. The sequence goes on from DASSPN010000025.1 coordinate 9,199, forward strand.
ATCGAGTACATCCGCGTGAAGGACCTCGTGACCAAGCACGAGAAGTCGATCCCCGCCATCGCGTCCCGCGAGGGCTACGAGGTCATCGACAAGCCGGCGATGCAGGCCGACGGGCAGCCGCTGCCCGACAAGCCGTACGTCGACCCCAAGTCTCTGTCGAAGAAGTCACCCACCCCTGGCCACCCGCAGGCCGAGTCTGACAAGGAGAACAGCTGATGACAGCACCCATCCGACCGGCCTCTTCGAAGGCCTTCCAGCGCGAGAAGTGGATCTTCATCCCCACGATCGCGTCGGCGACCCTCGCACCCACAGTGGCCGAGGCGACGGGCGGAACCACGCTCGACATCTCGTGCATGCTGTTCGACGGCACGGCACGGCCGCAGAAGAACACCAACCTGGTCGACCGGGTCCGACGCATCTGCGACGGCGCCGTCTACCAGCAGATCGGTACCACCAACTACACCGGTGGCGAGATGCTCGCGGCGTTCGACCCGCAGGCTGCTGCAGCGTCCGACGGCAAGAAGGCGTGGGAGAAGTTCCCCGCGGGCACCACCGGCTACCTGTGGCGCCGGATGGGCATCGCCGTCGCGACGGACGTCGCCGCTGGCCAGTTCGGCGACACGTTCCCCGTCGAGTTCGACGAGCCGTTCCCGACCACCGTCGGTGACGGCGAGGCCGCGGAGAACGCCTTCCTGTCGGTCTTCGCGATCACCGGCCCGCCCGGCTTCAACAAGGCCGTCCTGGCCTGATCCGACGTCCTCCCGCCCGGGTTCGACAGCCGGGCGGGAGGGCTTCTGTCGAACCTGTCGAGCCCTGTCGAAGGAGAGTCACAATGACGCATGTCGTGCTGAAGAAGCACCCGAACGGAACGGTCGAGTTTGTCGTGGACGGCGTGGATCTGAGTGCCCACGCGTTCACCCAAGGATTCCGGATCGAACTGGGTGACGAGACCGGACATCCGGCGAAAGTCCACTGCATCATCGCGGCGGACTCCCTCGACGCCGAGCTGACGGGCATCCCCCCGGCCGTAGCCGACGCCCCCCGCACCGACGCCATCGTCGGCGAAGGCGAATTCGCCGAGCGCGGATATGCCGTGGAGGTCGAGGTCTGATGGCCCTGCTCAAGCCCCGCACGCGCACGGTCCCCCTGTTCCAGGGTGACGACCGGGTCAGAATCACTGAGCTGCAGCAGGCCGTCGAGGCCGCGGTTACCCGCGAGGGGCTCCGGCGCGTCGGTGATGGCTCGGAGACGCTCACGGCCGCCGAGGAGTACGACGCGTTCGTCCTTGAGGCGACAGGGCGCGCGGTCAAGGTCGAGCTGCAGCAGTTGCGGCACAAGCTGTGGCGCAAGCTCGTGCTCGCCAATCCGCCTCGGGATGACGAAGAGGACGACAAGGAGTACGGGTTCGACATCGACGCCATGGCTGAAGCGCTACTGCCGTACGTCGACGACGAGGACCCCGAGCAGCGGACGATCATCTCTCCGCAGTTCGAGACCCGCGAGGCGCTGCAGGAGTTCATCGACGACCTGTCGCATGGCGACTTCCAGCGGCTCTACAGTGCGGCCTACCTCCTCAACGTTGACTCGGGTGGCGACCCAAAAGCCGACATGTCCTCGCGGCTCGCGCGGATTTCCGACGCGACCTCGAGCTCGCCCGCTCGCTTGGGCTGACCCTCGCTGAGTTCGACGACCTCCCCGGGGCAGAGCGGAGTCTCTGGGTCGAGGACTGGCATCGCCGCTCCGGCGAGTGCCCGCACTGCGGGCGCCAGGCGTCAGAGTGCTCGGACCCTGACCGGCCGTGGTACCCCCAGCGCACCATCTGCTTCCCGACGATGGAGGCTGCAGGGGCCCAGGCCAGGTACGAGGCGCTCCACAAGGACCGCCCGTACCACGACGGCACCTTCAAGCGTTGGTCGGCCGAGCGCACTGCCCTTCACCCGTACCACTTCCGCGACGGCGTGACGATCTGGGCCGCGTCCGAGGACGCCAACCCGGACGACGACTTCTTAGGCACGGCGAAGGAGGCAAGCGATGGCGACTCGGAGTGAGCGCGTAGTCCTGTCTCTGCAGGACGACTACTCAGGTCCCGTCGCCCGCTGCGCGGCCGCCACGAGGCTGCTGAACGAGGAGCTCGACCGGCTCGACAACCGCACGCTCGTGTCGAAGCGCGGGATCAGGAGCCTGAACTCGACGAGCGACGGCGTTCCGGCGCTCACGAAGAACGTCGACGCGTCGGGCAAGTCGATCGACCGCATGTCCGGTCGCCTGAAGATCCTGGTCGAGTCAGGCCTTGCGATCGGGCCGGCCTTCGTCCCGGGCACCACCGCGGCCACTGCGGTCCTGGCCGGGCTGGTGAACCAGCTCGGTGTCGCGGTCCTGGCCGGCGGGTCCGCGATCATCGCGTTCCAGGGCGTCGGCGGTGCGCTGGAGGCCCTGAACAAGGCGCACCTCGAGCCGACCCGGGAGAACCTCGCAGCGGCTCGCACGGAGCTCCTGCGGCTCTCTCCCGCTGCGCAGGACTTCGTGAAGCAGCTCCTCGAACTTCGCGGCGCTTGGTCGCGTGTCAAGGACGCGGCCGCGCAGGGTCTCCTCCCTGGGGTCGGCGAGGCACTGGACGACCTAGAGACGCGCCTCCCCGAGGTGATCAAGATCGTGCGCCGGATGAACACGGCCACCGGCAGCCTCCTCGCTGAGGCAGGCGAGGAGCTCGCCAGCAAGGAGTGGAACCAGTTCTTCCGGTTCCTGCGCACCGACGCGATCGACACGCTCCGGATGCTCGGCAAGACGACGGGCAACCTGGCCCGCGGTGCCGCCGAGCTGTGGATGGCGTTCGATCCGCTGAACGACTTCTTCTCGATGGGGCTGCTTGAGGGGTCGCGCAACTTCGCGAAGTGGGCGGACGAGCTCGACCAGACTGAGGGCTTCCAGGAGTTCGTCGCGTACGTGCAGCAGACGGGCCCGCAGGTCCTCGATACGGTTCAGGCGATCGGCGGAGCGTTCCTCGAGATCGGGGAGGCCGCTGCACCCCTGGGTGGCCCGACCCTGCAGATCCTCGAAGCGATCGCCGACGTGGTGTCGGCCATCGCGGACTCGCCCTTCGGTACGCCCATCCTGACTGGCCTTGCCGCCGTGAGCGCGTTCAACCGCGGCACAGCGGTCACCAAGTCACTGATGGAGTCGACCTGGGGTGCTCGCGCCCAAGGCAACATCAAGGCGACCGCTGCCGCGCTCGTTCACGTGACGTCAGCCCAGGACCGCGCCCGCCTGTCCGCCGTCCAGATGCAGGCCGCCGAGCGCAAGCGCGCCGCTGCCCTTGGGTCGACGGCCGCGGCCCTCGGTGGCATGGCATTCGTCGCGAGCGGTGCGGCCGACCAGCTCGGCGTCGCGAACACCGCGACCATGGCCCTCACGGGAGCGATGATCGGCGGGGCGCCCGGCGCGGCTGTCGGCGGCCTCGTCGGCGGGATCATGGACCTCGGTGCTGCACTGCAGCCCGCCTCTGGCGACCTCGCCCGGTTCATCGAGCTCCTCGAGGCTAAGGCCGGCCCTGGGCTCGACAGCCAGATCTCGGCGGTACGCGCCGAAATTGAGAAGTTGGAAAGCGACGGCTCCAAGAACTTCTGGCTGGGATCGGATCAGGAACTCTTCGGCATCGGCACATCGAAGCTCAGCGGACTGCGCGAAGAGCTCAAGCAGCTCGAGCACCAGCGTGAGCTCGAGGGGCTCGCGGCGAAGCGTGAGGCTGCGGCGACGGCCACACACACGCGGACCCTTGAGGAGAACATCGCCGCGCTGCGCGCACGCCGCGACGAGAACCTCCGGGGCCTCTCGGCCGAAACGGCGTACCACGGGGCGCTTCTCGACGCGAAGGACGCATTCAAGGAGAACGGCAAGACGCTCGACCTCAACACCCGCGCCGGTCTCGCGAACCGGTCAGCGCTGGAGCGGATCGTCAGCACTTGGAACGCGCTGTCCGAGACAGCCAAGGCCAGCCCCGGTGCCTTCAAGGAGGCCCGCAAGGACCTGATCAACCAGGCGATCCAGTTCGGGATGACCGAGGAGGCCGCGAGGCGGTACGCGAAGCGGCTGCTGCAGGTCCCGACGAAGGTCCCCACAGAGGTCGACCTGAGCATCGACGAGGCCGTCGCGAATGTGCGCAAGATCCGCCAGGAGATGGCCGCTATCCGCGACCGGACGATCAACCTGTTCTTCAAGAGCCAGCCCCTGCCGAAGCCCGGCGCAGGTGACGGCTACGGCGTACTCGCCCCGCCGCCCGGTGACGCCGACGGAGGCACCATCCCTGGCCAGCGGACCCCCTACGGGGACAAGGTGCTGCGGATGCTCGCCCCCGGTGAAGAGGTCGTCTCCAACCGCTTCGGCCAGGCTGACCGCAACCGCGCGGCCCTGAAGGCGGCGAACAGGGGCGCGAAGCTCACCGTGGTCGGCCATGGCGACGGTGGCACGGTTGCCCGGGCGTTCGAGGCTCGCTCCGCGATGCGATCCGGCTGGCGTACGTCGTACGGCGAGCGGGACGCGGGCACGGCCGCTCTCACGCTGCGAGGCATGACGATCACCGGTGCGCTCGAGATCCCCGGATTCGGGCCTGCCTACATCCGCGGCGTCGTCGAGGACGTCCAGGCCGACAACAGCTCGTTCGCAGGCGCGAAGGGACGGATGAGGCACCGTGGCTAGCGAAACCGTCAAGGGCGGCATCGACACGTGGGCCGGGTCTGGCAAGCCGGATCTCGAGCACGGCGACGACCTGTACCTCCGCCTCAAGGACGGGGAGCAGCAGGCCTACATCCACATGAAGTCGCCCGCGCCGCGCGGCGCCACGATCCTCTCCGGGATCCTGCGACTTCGGGCTCGCGGATCCTCGGCTGGAGCCCGCGACGTCGGTGCGAAGCGCGTCTCGTCCGACTGGAAGGCCTCGAAGCTCAACTGGAACAACAAGCCCGGCGTGGTCGGCGTCATCTCCGAGACCACCGTGGGCGCGCTCGACGACGGCGACGTCATCGACATCGACGTAACGACCCACCTGCAGACCGTCGCGGGCGGCTCCCCGCACTACGGGTGGCGGATCACCACCACTGGGGCATCGACGCACAAGATCTACGGCTTGAACGCGGGGCGCTTCAAGCCGGTCCTGATCGTCGAGTGGTCGAACAAGCCGCAGGCTCCGACCAGCCTCGAGCCATCAGGCGGCGCGGTTGGCACGGACAAGCCGGTGCTGACTTTCGACTACCCCGACGTCACCGGTGCGACCGCGCTCGTGGCCGTCCAGGTCCAGATCGACGCTGCGAACGACTTCAGCGCGGCTGACTTCGACTCGGGCGAGGTTGCCACCACGGTGCCCGAGCTCGACCTGGCCGACACGGCGTACGCCGGCCTCGCGGATGGCGCCACCACCTACTGGCGGGCCCGGGTCAAGGACGCCGCCGGTCTCTGGTCGGACTGGTCCGACGTCGTGTCGTTCTCACGCGACAACAAGGGGACCGTCACGATCGACAACCCGGCCGCCGACCCGAACGACTACGTCCTAGAGACCACACCCTCGATCGCCTGGACCTTCACCGGCGAGACGCAGGAAGCGTGGCAGGTCCGCATCTACGACGAGACCAAGACGAGGGTCGTGTACGACTCGGGCAAGCGCACGGGCGTCGAGACGTCACACACCGTCCCGGGCACCACACGTACGAGCTGGTCGCACTGGCCACGCCCAGTGCTGTACGACGACGGCACATACGTCGTGCAGGTTCGGATCTGGGACACGAAGACCCGAGTGGCCACCCCGGGCGACCCGATCTTCGCGGCGGCCGAACGGACCTTCACGGTCAACGATGAGGTTGGCGTGACGGCGCCGGCGGGGCTGACGGTCGCGCAGGTCGACAACACCCCCTTCGTCGACCTGGAGTGGACCCGCGGCACCTTCCCCGACTACTGGACGATCGGCATGGACGGACGTCCCGTCGCCGCCCTCGTCGACCCTGACGACACTTTCGACGCGGGCACCACCCACAAGGCCCGCATCGTCGCCGGCGAGCCCTTCGAGGCACACACCTACTACGTGCGAGCCGTGGTCAATGGCGAGTCGTCGGTGAAGAGCAACCAGGTCACCATCACCCCAGAGGTCGGTTCGGTCTGGCTGCTGGACATCGACGACGAACTGGCGGTCGCGCTGGGCGGCACCGATGTCAGCAGCTGGCGCATGACAGACCAAGTCGCCGTCTACAACGTCGTCGGCGCGTCAGTGCCTGTGCAGGTCACCGCTGCGCTGCAGGGCATCTCAGGGTCATTCACGGGTGTCCTCGAGGCGCATGCCGGTCGCACCCACGCGTCCTACAAGGCCGACGTCCTCGCGATGAAGGCCCGGCCGCGAGCCACGCGACACCTCGTCGCCGCGGACATGTCGATCCCGGTCAAGATCCGCAACCTGTCGATCACGCCGCATCCCGAGTCGCTGCCGAACCATCTGCAGTCGCTCGTGTCGTTCGACTTCTTCCAATGCGACGACCTCGACTTCGAGGCTGAGCTCTGATGCAGCGCATGGGACTGCGCGGTGACGAGCTTGCCGCCTACCACCGAACGCTGCAGGACTCGCACACCGTCACGATCAAGGTAGGTGTCCTCAACCTGGCGGGGAAGACGCTGAACTCGATCACCCCGATCCTCGTCTCCGGTCAGGTCATGGTCGACGTCGAACAGGACGTGTCCCGAGCGCTGCAGATCGAGCTGCACGATCCTCGCCACGCTCTGCACTTCGACTCTCGCAACCCGTCGGACGGCGCGCTCTTCGCCGACCGCCTCGTCCGCATCTACTACACCGTGCACGTCCCTGAGCTCGAGCGACACGTGACCGCGGTTCCGTTCACGGGTCCGGTCAACCACTTCGAGCGGAACGGCGACACGGTGTCGCTGGAGGCGCAGGGGATGGAAGCCCTCGCTTTGCGGCCAGCGTGGCGACCGAGGACGGTCAAGAAGGGCACACCGAAGGTCGAGGCGATCCAGACCTTCATGTCCGACCGCGCCGGCGAGTCCCGCTTCGCATTCCCCGACCTGCAGACCCGGCTCCCGAAGCCGGCCGTCCTCGGTCGCCGGGGCATCCCGTGGAAACGGTCACGCAAGATCGCCTCGACGATGAACCGGCAGCTCTACTACCCCGGGACGGGGGTCTGCACGCTCCGCCGGTGGCCCCAGCAGCCCTGCTTCACGTTCTCCACCGGGGACGGTGGGTCCCTGCTGTCAGATCTCGCCATCTCCTACACGCTGAGCGAGGACTTCGCGAACGTGATTGAGGTGATCGGCGGTAAGCCTCGCGGCCCGAAAGAGCGGCCGCGCTACGTGGCGACGCCAGACGAGGACCACCCGCTGTCGCCACAGAATCTTGGGCGCAACGGCGTGCCCGGGTACGTCGTCGAGACGATTCACCGCGATGACCTGCGCTCCAACGTCGAGTGCCGTCGCGTCGCAGAGCGGGCGCTCGAGGACCGCATTAGAGAGACGATCGAGGTCAGCGCCGACGTCCTTCCCATGCCGCACTTCGACGAGGGAGACCTGGTGACCTACGACGGGTTGGACGGCGCGGTGACCGCTCGCCTTCGCCGCTGGGTGCTGCCGTTGCACACCGAGGGCGACCCGCCGATGAGCGTTGGGTACGACCGGAACACCGTCATCCGCAAGCGTCGGATTCGGAGGGCCTGACGTGTACGAGCATGGGCGGCTTCAGGAAGTTCAGATCGTCACGTTCGGGTCCGAGCTGTCGGCTGACACTGCTGCAGGTGCCATGACGCTCGTGGTCGAGGATGCCGCCGACTTCGATGAGAACGGTGGCTCTCTGGTCATCAACGACCAGGTGATCGTGTACACAGCCTGCGACGACGACACGGGAACACTCACCCTGGCTGCTGCACTCGCCGCGGACGCGGAGGAGGGTGACCGGGTCAAGCTGTACGACCCGCTGTACTTGACCGTCGTGACCTCCAAGGTCGCACAGGTGAAGGTCGACGGCGACCTCGACGACGCAGACCCGATCGAGGCCGTCATCGCGATGCACCTCGTCGACCAGCTCGACGAAGGAATCCGGGGCCTCAGGGGTGAGAGCGTCCTCCTCGAGCTCGACGACGACGAGTGGCGCGTCGTCGATGTCCTGGGCTTCGGTGACCCGAATGCCGGAGTCGGCGTGCGCTCCAAGATCGACAGCTTCACCGTCACCGCCACGGGCGATCAGACTCTCGTCCTTACGTTCACGCCCACGTTCGAGAGTGATCACGTCTACTGGAACGGCGTCGAGCAGCAGGGGCAGTACAGCATCAGCGGGAACATCGTCACGATCCCGGACCCCGATGGCATTATCCAAGTCGGTGACGCCCTGGATGTGAAGTACGACTATCGCGGCGCACCGGTGAGCCCCAGCGCCTTCGGCATCACCGGCTCGACGTCAGACAAGTCAGCGACCGCCGGCGTCAGCCTCGAGATCCCCATCGGCGACCACGAGGCCGGGGACCTCTTGATCCTCGCGGTCGGCCGCAGAACCGACACCGCAGCCCCATCAGGCTGGACCCTCGAGCAGACGCACCCCTACGACGTCGGCGCGATCAAGGTCTACAGCCGAGTCGCCACCGGCGCCGAGGAGTCCGTGACCATCACGGCTGGCGGCAGCGACTACATGGCCGGGATCTGCGTCGTCGTCGCCGGCGCGTCTGAGGTCGTTGGCGCGACCACAGACGTCGAAGACCCCGCGTCGTCTCCGTACTCCCCACCAGCTGTGGCCGGCGACACCCAGATCACCTTCGTCGCGGTCGATGGGCCCTCGGCCGTGTCCGAGTTCTTCTCTGCCGTTGGGGGCACCAGCCTCGCCAACCTCAACATGAACAGCGGGCTGTGGGGCTTCGCGGCCGCCGAGGGAAGCAGCAGCAGCTTCACCCTCAACGCGACCGACCCGACCGTCTACGTCTCGTCGATCACCGTAGGAGTGTCCTGATGCCCACCCGTCTCCCTGTCTACAACCTCGACCCCGCGGATGGTGTCGAGGGCGACGTCATCAAGGTTGAGGACGGCCGGTTCGTCGTCGGCGCGGTCGACACAGCCTTCGGGCGAATGACGCCCTATGCGACGATCGCAGCCACTCGCGACCCCGCGAACCCCACGCTCGAGGAGACCGGCGTCGACTCGATGCCGGAGAACATCATCAAGGTGGGCGACACCTACTGGCTTCTGTACGCCAGCAAGGACGGTTCGTCGTACTACCGGCTCCACTTGGCGTCGTCATCGAGCAAGCACGGCCCCTGGGCGCCCTACGGGTCCAACCCGGTACTCGACGTTGGGTCGCAGGCGTGGGAGGGGTTCATCACCAACGGTGGGTGCATCCTTGAGCACGAGGGCACCTTCTACATCTTCTACAGCTCCTACGGAGGCTCATCGGACGGTGTTGGTGTCGCTACCGCGTCGTCGGTGACCGGCCCCTACACGAAGTACGCCTCGAACCCGATCCTCGAGCCGTCGGTCTCCGGCTGGGACTCGCTCCGCGTCCAGGAGCCCGACGTTCATGTCCTCGACGACGGCACCTGGGTCATGGCGTTCATGGCCGAAGATGACGCGTTCCCGGTGGCCGAAACGGAGAAGATCGGCATCGCCACGGCCAGCGACCCGTTCGGGCCTTGGACCAAGAGCGCCGACAATCCCGTCCTTGACTTCGGTGACCCCGGCGAGTGGGACGCGGCCGTGGTCGCCGACCCGTCGATGCTGCGCGACCCGTCCGGTTTCTGGTGGATGCAGTACTCCGGGACGACCAGCGGCGGAGGGCCGGCCGGTGCGTCCGTCGGGCTGGCCTGGGCGCTTGACCCCCGCGGCACCTGGCACAAATGGGGCGAGATCCTCGGCCCCTCCGGCGGCGCCGGAGACTTCGACGAGGACGGTGTTTTCCGAGGAGCGATCTACTACGAGGACGGCGAGTACGTCATGCCGTACTGCGGAGTCCCAGCGTCGGGGTTCCGCAAGGGCGGCAACGCGATCCTCACGGTCACGAGCGACACCGACCTCCACGGCCACGAGTCCGCCGCCGACCCGCACGCCCAGTACCTCACCCAAACCGAGGGCGATGCCCGCTATGTCCGCACCGTCAACAACACGGCCCCTGACGTTGACGGGAACGTCGACGTAGCTGGCGCCGGAGGCGCTGGAGAGATCTTGGTGAGCGACACGATTACCCCACCGATCGACTTCTCCGATCTGCTCACGAACGAAGCCCAAGACGACCTGATCTATGAAGGGTGACCAGTGAAGGCATCAGACAACGAGTTCCCCTCGGTCCTGTTCGACGAGCAAGCCAGCGACGTCACGACACCAGGGACTGGACTGTGGCGTGCCTACTTCAAGTCGGACGGCCTCTACACCCGCGACGACGCCGGCACCGTCACGGGCCCACTCGGGGCGGGGGCGGCTCCGTCGTACAGCACCTACGTACCGGAACTCACGGCGGCGACCACGAACCCGACCCTTGGCACCGCATCGATCGCGGAGGGCCGGTACGTGCAGGATGGTGACCACGTCTTCGGCGACCTGATCATCAAGTTCGGCACTTCGGGGGTCGCTGCGGGCTCAGGTAACTACCGGGTTTCTCTGCCGGTTGCGGCTCGCGAGTCCGCTGCCGGGAACTACCTGGGCTACGCAAGGGGGTCGGGTTTCATCTACGACGACAGCGCGTCCGCCTATCGGGGTGTGATCGTCACACGGATCTCAGACACCCTTGCTGACATCCTTGTCATCGACGGGTCTACGAAGATCAACAACGCTAGCCCGTGGACCTGGGCAGCGAACGACGCGCTCGTGCTGCACTTCGACTACGAAGCGGCCTGAGGTCGCGCCGGAACACCAACGACGGTCGATTCAGCCCGCACATCCTGGACGACCGCGGCGCCCATCCCGACCGTCGCGCCTGCCCCGATCCAGATCTTCTCCCGCACCGCTGCGTGGGTTCCGATGAACACTGCCTGCCCGGTCGTGACGTTCCCCGAGATCGCCACCATCGGGCTGATCGTCGTCCAGTCGTCGAGCTTCGACTGGTGCCCGATCGTGGAGTTCTGGTTCACGTGGACGTGTCGCCCGATCGTGACCCTGTTCTCGATCGACACGTGCGAGCAGATCACTGAGCCAGAGTCGATCTCGACATCGAACCCGAGGTGCGCGTTCGGGTGCACCAGCACCGGGCTGCGTCGCCCTTGCACGCGGGCCTCGTCGTCGATCCGCATACGGGCCTTCGAGTCACCAATGCCGATCACGTACCCGACCTCACTCGGCAGATCAACGAGCAGCGCCACCGGCCCCAGGTAGTCCACGCCTCGCGCCTTCAACGCGTTCACATCGGGCTCGGGGTCCGCAAGGACACCGACGACGGCAAAACGTTGGCGGCCGGCCGTGCCGTACTCGTAGTTGATGGCGTCGACAACATCCAGGATGCAGTGACCCATTCCGCCGCCGCCGACCAGGACAAGTGGCTCAGGTTGCATGCCCACCAGTCTGCACCACCACCAGGCGACTCTCAGCCGGCGTTCGCTCACCCCGGTGGAGCCACCGTTGCGCAGGTGCTTCAACCAGACGCCAGGACAGCAACGTCAGAGCCCACGCCAGTCCGAGCTCGGCAACCAGTGGAGCGTCGAAGAGCACGAAGACCGGGTAGTGCCAGAGATACAGGCCATAAGAGCGGCGCCCCACCAGCACTATCGGCCTAGAAGTCAACCATCCCCGGTACCCACCGCGGACCACGGCAAAGAGCACGAGCGTTGTCACGACCGGGATGACGCTCGGCCAGAGCACATTGCGCGCCGCGTAGGACGAATCGAAGCTGGCCAGCAAGCAAACCAGCAAGGCCGCTGACGAGATCGCCGGCAATGCCCGCGTGGTCCGCGTCGACCGCAGTGCGACCGCAAGCAGGCAACCCCAAAGCAACGCGTCAGCTCTAGCGTCCGACCCGAAGTAGACCCGCCAAACCGACTCCGGTGTCCCGTCGTACATCCAGAACTTCACCGACAGTGAGCCCACGATCCCCGAAACGCAAATGCCCGCGAGCAGCAGAGGGCGCCGCCCGACAGCCAGAAGCACGAGTGGCCAAAGAAGGTAGAACTGCTCTTCGATCGCGAGAGACCACGTGTGCTGGAGGGCACCGAGCATCGTCCCGGAGGCCGCGACCCAGTTCGCGGTGTAGGTACCGGCAGCAACGATCGAGCCTTCGGTCAGCTGAGCCGAGCCGACAGCACTCAGAGCAGTTGACACGACAAGAAGGGCTGCCAGAGCCGGAACCAACCGAGCCGCCCGACGCAGATAGAACCGGCCGACTCTGATCCCGCCACATCCGGCCTCCTCTAGCAGGAGGGACGTGATGAGGAACCCGGACAGTGTGAAGAAGATCGTCACGCCTACAGTTCCGGCCGCCGGCCATGCGGTGGGGGCAGCGTGATGCACCACCACCAGTATCACGGCGATCCCGCGCAGTCCGTCCAGCGCTGGCCGATGCCCGAGTCGCCAACGTTCCCCCGTCGGCTGCATCCCTGCAGTCTGCAACACCATCACCACGACTGTCCGCCTTTCAACGCATCACGCACTCTGATCGGGGCATGCACACATGGAAACTGGAGGCATCGAGCAGGGCCTAATGGGCGGCGCCGGCGCCGTCATCGTGCTCCTGCTCAAGTACCTGCTCGTCGACCGCCGCACGTCTCGTGCATCCGCGTCGAAGACTGAAGCTGAGGCAGGCGACGTCATCGACCAGCGCTGGGAGCGACTGGCTGACGAGTACGGCGAGCGCCTAGAGAAGGCCGAGGCGAAGGTCGAAGCCCTAACCACCCGAGTAGAGGACCTCGAGGACGCGCTCAAGGCCGAGAAGGACCAGAACAGGGCCCTATCGCGACTGCTGCGATCCATGGCCCGATGGGCTCTCACACTCCGCGACGAGGTCGTTCGACTCGGCGGGACCGTACCCCCGATGCCCGTCGACGTCGAGTTCGCATTGACCACGCTCGACTCAGGCGACTGACCCTTGCGTCCGCAGGACTGCAACTGCGGACAGCCACTCGATTGCACCAATGCGCCCACATGCCCCCGGTGCGGCCACCTCATCGAACACCCCGGAGGAACCTCGTGACGACGTACACCCGCGCTGACATCGGCCTCCGACCGGCCACCGGCGGACCCGGGCGCCTGGACGCGGAGGAGGTCGAGGGCATCGCCTTGCACTGGCCCGCCATCAGCAAGCCGCTCCGTGACGTCGCCGACGTCAAGGCCGCGCTGCGCGGATGGCAGGCGTACCACATGGACCACAAGGACTGGTCCGACATCGCGTACCAGGTCGCCGTCGACCAGGCCGGGAACCGGTACGAGCTCCGCGGCCTCGCGACCCAGTCCGGTGCGAACGGCGACCAGGACGTCAACGAGCGATTCGGAGCGCTCCTGCTGATCCTCGCGCCCGGCGAGAAGCCGACACGTCGCATGGTCCGCGGCGTACGCCGCGTCGTGAAGCAGCACCGCGCCCTCTTCCCCCAGTCGCGCCGGATCGTCGGGCACAGTGAGATCCGACCCGAGCCCACCGCCTGCCCCGGCCCCGCAGCGCTCGCCGCGATCCGCGCCGGCCGGTTCGAGCCGGTCTCGTTCACCCGCGGCCACCGCGTCGACGAACTGATTCGCCTCACCCGCGAAGCCCTCCCGCACAACAGCGGCGCACGCCTCGCAGGCCTCAAAGAGTCCCTGACCGCCCTGCTCGCGATTCCAAGGCGCCGGAAGTGAAGGAGATCAACCTCGTCGGGTTCAACGGCGCCTGGCACCTGCCCAAGCCACACCGGCGACGCATCATCGCCAACGCCGCCGCGCTCGGCGCGATCGTCGCGGGCGTCGAATGCAAATGGCTCGAGGTCGACGAGGAGCTTGACCCCACTGAGTGGATCGTCCTGCAGGACCTCCGCACCGACGCGGCCGCCGGATGCGTCCTGGCCCTGCGCTGCGACCGGGTCACCCAGGTCGAGAACGTCGCGTGGCACGTCGGCACCACCAACAAGATGCGCGGCTTCCCCGCCGCCCGGATGGAGACCCGGCACATCCTCGCCGCCGAGGTCCAGATCGACGGCGACGAGTGGCTGACCGTCCTGGTCGCCCACTTCCCACCCAAGCGGTACGCCTGGCTGTACACCCGGATGCTGCGCCAGCTCCGTCGCCGCATGTCCCAGGCAAAGCACCCGGTCGTTGTGTTCGCGGACTGGAACCGGTACGCCGCAGCAGTCGCGGTCGGCACCGGACTGCTCACCCGCGTCCGCGAGGTCGTCGGCTGGGCCATCTCCCCCGGCATGGACGCCGCGCCCGCTCGACGCAAGCACGTTGGCGGCGACCACCCGGCCGTCGTCGTCACTCTGCGATCCCTGAGGAGACACTGATGAACCCCTTCAACTACACGCCTGCGCAACTGCGCAAGGTCGGCGTGGCCATCGCGACCACCCTGACTGAGGCCATCGCTCTCGGACTGCTCGACGGGACCGCCGAGAAGGTCGTCCTGTGCGTCCTGGCCGGCGCCGGCACGTTCGGTGTCTTCGCGGTGAAGAACGCAGCCTGATGTTCTGGTTCGGCTTCCTGACCGGCATTGCCCTGGGCGTCTTCCTGACGCTGCTCGGGGCCGTGCTGGTCAACGCGGCAGGTCCCGACTGATGCGCCGCCACCTGGTCGAGTGGCTCACGACCGCGCTGCTCAGCAGCTTCCTGGTTGCGAATCTTGTCGGGAACGGCACGGGCTGGTGGAAGACGCTGTGCACGAAGTGCCGTGAGTGGCTCCCGGCCTGGGCGGTAGACCTGATCTGCGCCTGGCTCGGCTGGTGGCTGCCCCGTCACTACCGCAAGGGATTCCGGAGCCCTGTGGCCCGGTAGACGCCTGTTGGGAGGCAGGTGACTGCCGAACATCCCCCGTCACCCCTCGTGGGTGGCGGGGGATTTCGTCGTGCCAGGGGAAGCGCTTTCTCCGGGCGGAATGGGCGTGGTGCGCCAGCACCCCGAACCAGGCAGACCGGCGAGCATCCCACCGGGGCAGGTCGGCCCCATCTCGCACAACTCGGTGCAGTCACACCCTTTGGTCGGGAACAGCGGGCGATTGGCCCACCACTCGACCCGCATAAACAGCCACGAGAGCGAGCAAGACGAGGTGCAGTCCCAGTCCTGGGACCAGCGCGGGAGCCAGTCCCAATGCCAGGGCAGCAACTCAACGTGGACCTGCACGGACGGCCAGCCGTCGAACTCAGGCGCGCTCATGAGCGATCACCGGGCGGAATGGGCCACGTGCAGTCGGCCAGCCGCTTGCACTGACAGACGGCGCGCCGCTGCTCCAACAGGACCGCCACGCCGCTCGGGTACGCGATGGGGACGGCCCCGAATCCGAGGGCCTGGGTGCGCTTGGCGGTGGTCACGTCGAAGTGCTCGCGGTGGGTGCCGGGATACTGCAACCAGTCCGGATTCAGGCCCATCTCGGCTGCTATCGACATCAGCTCTTCGTGGGTGTCGGCGAACAGGTGCGACCACTTCGCCGGTCGGCCTTGAAGTTGCGCGGGCCGGAACATGTTGTCCACGTAGACGGTCACTTCG
>DASSPN010000026.1:0-14185 GCA_035699605.1 Nocardioidaceae bacterium
GCGTGGGGTGCGCGACGCGCAGATCGAGGACGTGGCGAAGGCGGTCGGCATCAATCGCGCGATCATCTACCGCCACTTCACGGGCAAGGAGGATCTCTTCGCCCTGACGGTGGTCGACTACCTCACCGAGCTCGAGGGACGACTGCTCGCGGCCGACGACCCGCAGCAGGATCCGGAGACGCGCCTGCGCGCCATGGTCCGCACCTTCTTCGACTACGGCATGGAGTACCCCGCCTTCGTCGACTGCGCCCAGGCACTCATGCGCAAGTCCGGCTCCGAGCTCTTCGCCGAGGTCAGCGAGGGCACGATGCTCAAGCTCGGCCGCGGGCTCGGTGGCTGTCTCTCGAAGCTGTCCGTGGTCGTCGCCGCGGGCAACGAGGCTGGGGTCTTCAAGAGTCCGAACGTCGACCTCACCGCCAACATGCTCTACGCCTCGGGCCTGGGTGCCCTCCAGCTGGCCCGAGTGGGGCTGCTGGTCCACGAGGCCGCTCCCGGCGTACCCGTCGTGCAGAAGGTGGCCCCCGAGCTCGTCCGGGAGCAGATGGTGACCGCCGCCGTGACCATGATCAAACGCTGACTCGTGTGGGCGAGCGAGTCTGCGGGCGGATCGCGACACTAGGCTCGCAAGCTCGCCTAGCGCCGGTCGCGACCCTCCCGCCTCGCTGCCGCCTGTGTCACTTCTCCAGGATCATCGTGACGCCCTGGCCACCAGCGGCACAGATGGAGATGACACCCTTGCCGCCGCCGTTCGCGTCGAGCAGCTTGGCCAGGTTGGCGATCACTCGCCCACCGGTCGCGGCAAACGGGTGGCCGGCCGCAAGGGACGAGCCCTTCACGTTCAGCTTGTCCATGTCGATGGCGCCCAGCGGTGCGTCGAGGCCGAGCTTCTCCTTGCAGAAGGCCGGGTCGTCCCACGCCTTCAGGGTCGAGAGCACCTGCGAGGCGAACGCCTCGTGGATCTCGTAGAAGTCGAAGTCCTGCAGTGTGAGTCCGGCGCGCGCGAGCATCCGCGGCATGGCGTAGGCCGGCGCCATGAGCAGGCCCTCGCCACCGTGGACGAAGTCCACTGCGGACGTTTCGTACTCGGTGATGTAGGCCAGGGGCTTCCAGCCCTTCTTCTTGGCGTACTCCTCCGAGCACAGCAGCACCACGGACGCGCCGTCGGTCAGGGGCGTCGAGTTGGCCGCCGTCATGGTCGCGGTCTCGCCCTTGCCGAACACCGGCTTGAGGCTGGCCAGCTTCTCCAGGGTCGAGTCCCCCCGCATGTTCTGGTCACGCTCAAGGCCGCGGAACGGGGTGATCAGGTCGTCCTGCCAGCCCTCGTCGTAGGAGGCAGCGAGGTTCCGGTGCGACTTGTAGGCAAGGAGGTCCTGGTCCTCACGGGCGATGTCCCACTCCAGGGTGGTGAGCGCCTGCGACTCACCCATGGAGAGACCCGTGCGGGGCTCCTTGTTCGCGGGCGCGGAGATCGTGAGGTGCTGCGGGCGGAGCTTCGCGATCGCGGCCAGACGCTGCTGGTTGGTCTTGGCGCGGTTGACCTCGAGCATGATCTTGCGCAGTCCCTCGCCCACCCCGATCGGCGCGTCGGACGTGGTGTCCACACCGCCGGCGATGCCGACCTCGATCTGGCCGAGGGCGATCTTGTTGGCCACGGCGATGGCGGACTGTGCGCCGGTGTCGCAGGCCTGCTGGATGTCGTAGGCCGGGGTCGACGGGGCGAGCTTCGAGCCGAGGACCGACTCACGCGTCAGGTTGAAGTCGCGGGAGTGCTTGAGCACGGCGCCGGCGACGACCTCGCCGACCTCTTCACCCTCGAGCCCGTAGCGGGTGACCAGTCCGTCGATGGCGGCGGTCAGCATGTCCTGGTTGGACGCCTCGGCGTAGTGCGAGAACTGCCGGGCGAAGGGGATGCGGTTGCCGCCGATGACGGCTACGCGGCGGGTCTTGGCCTGCATGTGGGTTCCTGCTCCTATGAGGATCGGACTAGGTTGCTGTGCAAGTCCCCATCCTTGCTCCAGACCCCGGGCGATGGGAACGCAATGAGGGCCAGATCACGAAATGTGGACACTGAGTTACAACTAGAGTTACACATGGAATCATTCCCCGGCTGGGGACTTCTCCAGACCACCCTCTGTACGACGCAGAACCTCGACGTAGACGCAAGGAAGGCACCGCGATGAGCGACCGCTACTCCAGCCTGATCCACACCCCCGTCGGCCAGCTCCTGGCCAAGCAGCTCGGCCTGCCGAACCCGGTCGAGCTCGACCGCTACAAGGAGGGTGAGCCGCTCGTCGAGGGCACCGTGCTGATCGGCGGCGCAGGTCGCCTCGGAGGCGCGATCACGGGGGCGCTGGACGAGCTGGGCATCAAGCACGTCGACGGGCACGCCGAGGGCGCGCAGTACAAGGGCCTCGTCTTCGACGCGACCGGCCTCTCCGGCTCCGACCAGCTCGTCGAGCTCCAGCAGTTCTTCACCCCGGTCCTCCGTAGCCTCGACGCCTGCGCCCGCATCCTCGTCATCGGCACCACTCCTGAGCTGGTCAAGGGCGGCGAACGGGTCGCGCAGCGTGCCCTCGAAGGCTTCACTCGCTCGCTCGGCAAGGAGATCGGCAAGGGCAGCACGGTCAACCTCGTCTACGTCGCGCCGAAGGCCGACAAGGGGCTCGCCTCCACGCTCGGGTTCTTCCTCTCGCCGAAGTCGGCGTACGTCTCGGCTCAGGTTGTCCGCATCGGCTCGCACGGCGCCAAGGCCCCGACCGCCAAGGTCGACTGGGCCAAGCCGCTGGCCGGGAAGGTCGCGATCGTGACTGGTGCGAGCCGCGGCATCGGCGAGCAGATCGCGCGAGTCCTGCACCGTGACGGCGCGACGATCCTCGGCATCGACGTGCCCCAGGCCGCCAACGAGCTGAAGGCGGTCATGGACGAGCTCGGCGGCGACATGCTGACCCTCGACATCACTGCGAAGGACGCGCCCGCCCGTATCGCCCAGCACGTCAAGAGCAAGCACGGTGGCGTCGACGTCGTCGTGCACAACGCAGGCATCACCCGCGACAAGAAGCTGGCGAACATGAAGGAGGACACCTTCGCGTCGGCGATCTCGGTGAACCTCACCGCTCCCGAGCGGATCACGGCCGCGCTGCTCGAGGCGGAGGCCATCAACCCCAACGGTCGCGTGATCGGCGTGGCCTCGATCGCCGGCATCGCAGGCAACGTCGGACAGACGAACTACGCGGCCTCGAAGGCCGGCGTGATCGGCTTCGTCGACTCGATCGCGGACGACCTGAAGGACGGCATCACCATCAACGCCGTGGCTCCTGGATTCATCGAGACCAAGATGACCGCTGCCGTCCCGTTCATGACGCGTGAGGTCGGCCGTCGCCTCAACTCCCTGCAGCAGGGCGGTCAGCCGGTCGATGTTGCCGAGACCATCGCGTGGTACGCCTCACCCGCGTCCAGCGCGGTGAACGGCAACACCGTCCGCGTGTGCGGCCAGATGATGCTCGGTGCCTGACGTGGCGACCCGCGAGCTCGACGCAGCGCCGAACACCCTGGGGTTCATGGTCAAGGCCGCTCTTCCGGCACTGCCGGGCGTGTCCCTGCTGCCGGGGGTCAAGAAGTCGGGCGGCGAGCTGCCCGACCTGACCCTGGTCCGCAAGGGCGTCACGGTCGACAGGGCGCACGTGGCGGCCTACGCAGCCGTGTGCGGCTTCCCCGCCAAGGACACCCTGCCGCTCCCCTACCCGCACATGCTGGCGTTCCCCCTGCACATGGCGCTGATGACGGACGGCTCGTTCCCGTTCGCCGCGATGGGCACCGTGCACCTGGAGAACGTCATCACCCAGCACCGCGCGCTGACCGCCGACGACCTCCTCGACGTGAAGGTGTGGGCGGAGAACCTGCGCAAGCACGCGAAGGGAACCGTCTACGACGTGATGACCGAGGTCAGCGTCGACGGCGAGCTGGTGTGGGAGGAGCGGTCGAGCATGCTCGTCCGCGGCAAGGGCGACAAGAGCGCCGACGTCGGCCTGGACATCGAGCAGGTTCCGGCCGGCCCGACGACCTGGCGGCTGGCCGGTGACCTGGGCCGGCGCTACGGAGCCGTGTCCGGTGACCGGAACCCGATCCACCTGTACGGCGTGACGGCGAAGGCCTTCGGGTTCCCGCGGCAGATCGCGCACGGTATGTGGAGCATGGCCCGCTGCGTGGCGTCGCTGGAGAACCGGCTCGACGAGGCAGTCACGGTCGAAGTCGCTTTCAAGACCCCCATCCTGCTGCCGGGCACGGTCGCCTTCGGGTCGCAGATCGACGACGACGGAGCCCTGTTCTCGTTGAGCAACCCGAAGAACGGCGCTCCCCACCTGGTGGGTCGCGCCCGCTGACCGAGAGAATGGCGACATGAGCACCGCAGTCGCCGTCGTGGCCCTGGTGGCCGCCGCACTCCTGAGCGTGGCGGCTGCAGGGCTGCTCCTGCAGGCCCGCGCCCTTCGCGCGAGGGCCGAGGTCCTGGAGTCGCGGATCGACGCTCTGGTGCCCGGTCCACCAGTGCCGCCCGACCTGGCCGCCACGCTCGGCACCGGCCAGCGTCGGGTGCTGGCCGTCGAGATCCTGAACCCTGTCGAGCTCGCGGCCAGCAAGATCCCCGCCGCCCGGTTGCTGGGCGCCGTACGCCCAGCGCTGCTCACCAAGGTCGTGTACGACCAGGCCGCCAAGCAGGTCGTCGACCAGCTCGAGCTCGAAGGGGTCCTCGCGGACGTGCAGGTCCATGCGGCTCGCTAGCGCTGCGTTGCTCGCCGTCGCCCTGTCCGCGCTGCTCCTCCGAGTCGCCTTCGCCTCCTTGCAGCGGGCGGAGGCTCGCCTGCTCGAGGTGCGGCGGCGGGAGCTGCGCCACCGGGCCTGGGTCGACGAGCGACACCGGCTGATCGCAGCGCGACGGGTGATCGCGGAGGCGACCTCGACCACCGCCGGTGCCGTCCAGCTGGGGACCGAGCTGACCCAGGCCGGTCACCAGGCGGTGGCGGGAGTCCCCTTCGGGATCTTCGAAGCCCTCCCCGCGACACGGGAGGGCAGCCGCAAGGTCCGCGGCGTGCACGACGACATCGCCAGTGCGGTGTACGGCGGAATCAGTGCTGCGACCGAGGGTTTTGCCCGGTTGTCACGCCGACGGCTGACCGGCCAGGACGTCAGGCCTCGGGACGAGGACGGATCAGACCCTCCTGCGCCACCGACGCGACCAGCACCCCGTCGCGACTGAACAGCTGGCCGAGGATCAGTCCACGCGCACCGGAGGCCGACGGCGACCGCTGCGCGTAGAGGAGCCACTCGTCGGCGCGGAACGGCCGGTGGAACCACACCGTGTGGTCGAGCGAGGCCGCCTGCACGCCCTTGTCGATGCTGGCCTCGTGCGGGATCAGTGAGGTGCGGATCAGGGTGAGGTCGCTGAGATAGGTGAGCACCGCCTGGTGGATCAGCGGATCGTCCGGCAGCTTCCCGGCGGAGCGCACCCAGTAGCGAGCGCGCGCAGGGTGCTTGTCGGTGTCGGGCAGTCCGTGCTTGGAGTCCCCGGCATGCAGGAGCTCGAGCGCTGCCCAGTCCCTCGACCACTCCTCGGCGCGCGGCGAGTCCGGGGAGCGGTACATCTCCCCGATGTTCAGGGAGTCCTCGGGCGCCGGGACCTCCGGCATCGAGTCCTGGTGCTCGAAGCCCTCCTCCAGCACCTGGAAGCTCGCCGTCATCGCATAGATCGGCTTGCCGTGCTGGCGCGCGAGCACCCGACGGGTGGAGAAGCTCTTGCCGTCACGGACCGGGTCGACGTCGTACACGATCGGCACGGTGGTGTCGCCAGGACGCAGAAAGTAGGAGTGCAGGGAGTGCGCGGCGAGCTCCGCTGACACGGTGCGAGCCGCCGCGACGAGGGCCTGTCCGGCGACCTGTCCCCCGAACACCCGCTGGAGCGTGGTGTCGGGCTGTTGCCCGCGAAACAGGTTGGCGTCGATCGTCTCGAGGTCGAGGAGCTCGACGAGCTCCTCCGCGGAGGTGGGCACAGGAAGTTACCTCACTCGTCGGGCGTGTCGAGACCGGCCAGGAACCGCTCGAACTCGGCTCCGAGCTCCTCGGCGGTGGGCAGCTCCCGCTCCTCGGCCAGGGGCAAGGTCTCGTCGTCGGTGTTGAAGGCGTCGTACTGCTGCTCCAGGCCCTGCACGATCTGCCGGACCTCGTCGGAGTCGGCGATCTGGTTCTCGATCTCGGTGGACTGCGAGCGGGAGAGCACGTTGAGGGGCTCCATCTCCCACTGCAGGCCGGTCACGACCTCCACGGACTCGAGCAGCCGCACCGAGGCGGCGGGGTAGTCGAGGTTCGCGACGTAGTGCGGCACGTGCGCGACGAAGCCCATCGCGTCGTGCCCCCACTCACCGAGCCGTAGCTCGAGCATCGACATCGCGCTGGCCGGAATGCGGATCTCGCCCTTCCAGATGTTCTCCTGGATGAGCAGGTCCGGGCTGGTCGCGTGGTTGGTGACCATCACGGGCCGGGTGTGGGGAACCGCCATCGGCACGGCACCCATCGACACCGCGACGCGAACGTTCAGCCGCTCGACGACCTCTCGCACGGAGCGCGCGAAGCCCTCCCACCTGATGTCCGGCTCGGGGCCGTGCATGAGGAGGAACGGCTGGTGCAGCTTGTCGTGGCACAGCCGGACGACGAGTCGCGGGGCGTCGTAGTCGCGGTAGCGGTACTCGGCGAAGGTCATCCCGGGTCGCCGGGCGCGGTAGTCGTAGAACGCGTCGAGGTCGAAGCTCGCCACGACGCGCCCCTGGTCCTGCGCGAGGAGGTGCTCGACCGCGATGCGCGTAGCCCCGCCGGCGTCGAGGAAGCCCTCGAGAGCGAAGACGAGGACTGGCCCGGTCGCGTCCTCCCACAGCGGGTTCAGCTCGGGAACGTCGTCGACGATGTGCACGTGACGGCTCTGCTTGGCCATGGCACTCCCCCTTCGCTCCCGGCACAACACGGCTAGGTTCCTCACTATGCCCGAAGAGACGACCGCACCGGGTGCTCCCGACGTCGAGATGTTCGTCACCGGCCTTCGTGCGGCGCTCGCGGGGGCCCAGGATCCCGGCAAGGCACCTCAGATGCAGGCCTACATGAAGTCCGACCTGCCTTACTTCGGCATCTCCTCCCCCGTCCTCAAGCCGCTTCTCCGCACGGCGCTGGCTGCGCCCGTCCTCGACCGGGAGTCCTGGGAACAGGCGATCCGACGGCTGTGGGACGAGGCCACGCACAGGGAGGAGTGGTACGCCGCTCTGGCCCTCGCCTCCCACCGGCACTACCGCAGGTTCCAGGGCCCTCAGGCGATCCCCTTGTACGAGTACCTCATCACCACGGGCGCCTGGTGGGACGTCGTCGACGATCTCGCCACGCACAAGGTCGGTCCCCTCCTGCTGACCCACCCGCACGACGTGACGCCCGTGATCCGCAGGTGGGCCGTGGGTGAGGACCTGTGGCTGCGGCGGACGGCCGTCATCTGTCAGCTCGGCGCGAAGTGGGACACGGATCTGGACCTCCTCGAGTTCACGGTGACGCAGAACCTCGAGGGCTCTCTCCACGGGAAGGTCTTCTGGATTCGCAAGGCCGTCGGCTGGGCACTCCGTCAGCATGCCCGCACCGATCCCGGATGGGTTCGCGAGTACGTCGCACAGCACGACGCCGAGCTGTCCGGCCTCTCGAAGAGGGAGGCGCTCAAGCATCTGTGATGCAACCGCGGCACCTCCCCAGGCGTCATCATGGTGATCAGGAAGGAGACTGATGCGCTCGAAGCTCGTGCTCGTGACCGTGCTGGTCGCTGGGCTCCTTGCCTCCCCGGCACACGCGGAGGACTGGGTGACCAAGCTGCAGCGACGGCTGAACCACCTGGGCTGCAACGCCGGGCCGGTGGACGGGAAGATCGGTGACTGGACGCGGTCCGCGCTGGTGCGCTTCGAGTCACGCCACCGGCTCACCATGGACGGCGTGCCCGACGACCGGATGCGGGAGCGCCTGTACTCGAAGAAGGCGAAGCGCTGCGACGTACGGCCGGTGCCGGCGGACAGTGGTCAGGGTCGGCGCATCGTCCTCAGCCAGCGACAGAACTGGCTGTGGATCGTCGGACCCAAGGGCGGCGTTCTGGCGCAGGGCGGCATGGTCGACAACCCGGCGGTCCTGCGGATCGGGAGCTACCGCGTCGGCTCGTACTGCGGCAGGGCTGTTCGCATCGAGCGCAACGGCGTCGCCAGCGGACTGCTCTGGCTCGACAACTTCGTGCGCTTCGCGCCGTGCGGCGTCGGCTTCCACCGCATCCCGCGCTACATCTCGACCGGTGCGCAGATGCACCCCGACTGGCTGCTCGGCACGAACTACCGGGAGTCGCACGGCTGCATCAGGCTGTCCAACGCACTGTCGGAGAAGGTCTGGGACTTCACCGCCAAGGCGACGCCGGTGCGCGTCGTGAAGGGCTGACAGCTACTCGACGTTGACGAGCGAGTCGCCGCGATCGAGCGCGGTGACATCCTCGACGATGCTGCGCGCCAGCGACTGGGCCGACAGCCCGATGTCCTCGAGGATCTTGGCCCGCTTGGCATGGTCGAGGAAGCGCTGCGGGATGCCGTGCAGCCGCACCGGCGTCTCGACGCGTGCTTGGTTGAGCGTCTGCAGGAGCACAGACCCGCAGCCGCCGACGATGCCGCTGTCCTCCACGGACACGACCAGGCGATGCCCACGCGCGAGCTCGACGAGGGCCGGATCGACCGGCTTGACCCAGCGCGGATCCACGACCGTGACCCCGATGCCCTGGTCGGCGAGGCGCCCGGCCACATCGACCGCCACCGCGCCCATCGCGCCGACGGCCACGACGAGCACGTCCTTGGCGCCCTGTCGCACGAGGACGTCACAACCCCCGGCCGTGTCGACCGCTTCGATGTCGTCGTTCGGCGGACCCTTGGGGAAACGCACCACGGTGGGCGCGTCGTTCACGTCGACGGCCTCACGCAGCAGCTCACGGAGCCGCGACCCGTCACGGGGCGCGGCGAGCCGGAGACCCGGGACCACCTGCAGGATCGACATGTCCCACATGCCGTTGTGCGAGGCGCCGTCGTCGCCTGTCACTCCGGCCCGGTCGAGCGCGAACGTGACGCCGCACCGGTGGAGCGCAACGTCCATCAGCACCTGGTCGAAGGCGCGGTTGAGGAACGTGGCGTAGACCGCGACCACGGGGTGGAGGCCGCCCATCGCCAACCCGGCGGCACTGGTCGCGGCGTGCTGCTCGGCGATCCCCACGTCGAAGACACGGTCGGGGTAGCGCGCGGCCATGCGGTCGAGGCCGACGGGGTGCAGCATCGCGGCGGTGATGCCGACGACGTCCTGGCGTTCGCCCGCGAGCGACACCATCTCGTCGGCGAAGATGTCGGTCCAGATGGTGCCCTTGGGCTTCTCGAGTCCGGTCTCCACGTCGAAGGGGCCTGGAGAGTGGAACTGGTCGGCCTCGTGCCGCTCGGCGGCGTCGTACCCGAAGCCCTTCTTGGTCATCACGTGCACGATCACCGGGCCGCCGAACCGCTTGGCGTTGGTGAGTGCCTCCTCCAGTGCCCGGAGGTCGTGACCGTCGACGGGACCGACGTACTTCAGGCCGAGGTCCTCGAAGAGCCCCTGCGGCGCAAGTGCGTCCTTCACGCCCTTCTTCATGGCGTGCAGGGCGTCGTACACCGCGGGACCCACGCCCGGGACGCCGTTGAGCCGGCGCTTCACCACGTCGAGCATCGGCTCGTAGCGCGGGCTCGTGCGCAGTCGGTTCAGCGACGTCGTCAGGCCACCGATCGTCGGCGTGTAGGAGCGGCCGTTGTCGTTCACGACCATCACGAGCTTGCGGGTGTCGCCACCGTGGACCTTGTCGGCGATGTTGTTGAGCGCCTCCCAGGCCATGCCGCCGGTGAGCGCGCCGTCGCCGATGACGCCGACGACGTGCCGGTCCTCGCCGCGGATCGCATAGGCCTTCGCCAGACCGTCTGCGTAGCTGAGCGCGGTCGACGCGTGGGAGTTCTCCACGATGTCGTGCTCGGACTCGCTCTGGCTGGGGTAGCCGGAGAGCCCGCCCTCGGTCCGCAGCGTGTCGAACTGGCCGGCCCGGCCGGTGAGCATCTTGTGCACGTAGGCCTGGTGGCCGGTGTCGAAGATGATCCGGTCCTTGGGAGACTCGAACACCCGGTGCAACGCGATCGTGAGCTCGACGACACCGAGGTTGGGCCCGAGATGCCCGCCGCGAGGCGAGCAGGTGCGGACGAGGAGGTCGCGGATCTCGCTGGCCAGCTCCGCGAGCTGGGCGTCGTTGAGTCGCAGGAGGTCGCGCGGACCTGTGACCGACTCGAGATGACCCATCAGACCTCTTCCCACCGTTCTGGCTGACCTTCCGAGTCTAGGCGGTGGTTCGTCACCGACCCGGCCCGGGATTGCTGCGCGGCCCCTCAGCGCACGTCGAAGCACGCGACCGACGGCTCGACCAGGCTGCCGAGCCAGACCTTCCCGTCGTGCTCACGCACGCCCGTGACCATGTGGAAGTCCGCCGAGCTCAGCTGCCGGTCGTGCACGAGCCGGCCGTCGTCGTCGAACGCCATCACGCGCGCGGTTCGCTTCGCCTGCGGCTGCACCTTCTCCGGGAGGCGCCAGGCTGCCTTGCGGATCGGCAGCGGAGCCTTCTGCAGGGTCTCGGCGACGGCGTCGGTGGGTGACACGATCGCCACCCAGACAAGACCGTCGGTGCCGAGCGCGATGTTGTCCGGGTAACCCGGGAGGTCCTCGACGAAGGGTTGCAGCCGGTTACGCCGGGGACCGGTCAGCCAGCGCCGGTGGATCGTGCGGGCGTTCAGCTCGGCGACCGCGACGTAGGACTCGTCCTGGGCGATCGCGACACCGTTGGCGAAGCGGAGGCCCTCGACGAGGACCGTGACGGTCCCGTCGGGGGCACGCTGGACGAGGCGACCGCTGTGGGTGTCCTCGATGAACTCCGCCTTCCAGTTCTCGAGCGGGAACTGGCGCGAAGAGTCGGTGAAGAACACCGTGCCGTCGGTCGCGACCGCGGCGTTGTTGCAGAACTTCATCGGGCGACCACCGATACGGTCGACGAGAACCTCCGCCTCACCGCTCTTCAGGTCGATCGCGTGCAGACCGGTAGAGGTGTCGCAGACGAGCAGCCGCCCGTCGGGCAGCCACTCCAGACCGAGCGGTCGCCCGCGGGTCCGGCCGACCGGACGCACCTCGCCGGTCGCGGGGTCGAGCTCGTGGATCACGCCCTCCGCAGTGCCCGTGTAGACCAGGCCGTCGTCAGAGACCAGGACGTCCTCCGTGCCGGTCCCCGGGATCGGGAAGATCCGTAGGGGCTCGTTGACCGACGAGGTGGTGGGCATGGCAGGGAGCCTAGTGCCGTCAGAGGCGGGCGACGAAGCGTCGTCCGCGGAGCGCCTCCTCCACGAGACCGACCGCGCGTCGGTCGGCCATCAGCCGGGCGGACTCGGCCTGCCAGGTCTGCACCGCAGCCTCCACGGTGTCGGGATCGGCGACCTCGCGCAGCGCACCGCGGGCCTCGCTCAGACCTCGACGAACCGCGGCCTGGCAGGCCTCGACGTGCAGCACGGCGAACCGGGCGAGCACCACGTCGTGACGACGGAGAGTGACATAGCCGCGGTACTCCGGAGGGCAGATGTCGAGGAGCCATCCGACGGCGGTGTGCTCCCAGCCGGGGGCTCCCGGTGGGCGCACCTGGCGGGGCCATCCGGGCGGTGCGACGTACTCTCCCATCCACCCATGATACTCGAACATATGTTCGATGCACGAGGATCGCCTCATGCAGATCACCACCGTCGCTGACGGCGTCCACTTCGTCGAGACGCCTCTGGTCAGCTGGGTCGTCCTCGAGGAGGGCGAGCGGGTCGCCCTGATCGACGCCGGCTACCCCGGCCAGGTCGGCGACGTGGAGGAGTCGGTACGACGAGTCGGGCGCCGACCCGAGGAGATCGAGGCGGTGCTCGTGACACACGGGCACGTCGACCACGTCGGCGGACTTCCCCACCTCGCCGAGCGGTACGGCGTCCGCATCCTCACCAGCGAGGTGGAAGGCCGCAACGTGCGCGGCGAGGTCCACGAGTCGGCCACCCCGCTCGACGTGGCGCGGCGGTGCTACAACCCCCGCGTCGCCCTCTGGGGCCTGCGGGCGGCCGCTGCCGGTGGCACCCGGCGTCCACACGTCGACACGGTCGAAGCGCTCACGTTCGACGTGCCGCTTGACCTACCGCGCTCCCCGGTCGCCGTCAGCCTCGCCGGCCACACGAGCGGGCACACGGCGTACCTCGTGCCGGGGGCCGGCGCCATCGCGCTCGGCGACGCTCTCGTGACCGCGCACGGAACGACCGCTCGGAGAGGGCCGCAGCTCCTCCCCGGCTTCTTCCACCACGACGACTCGCGGCTGCGTGCGAGCCTGAAGGAGCTGGCAGCGGTCGATGCGGACCGGTTGCTGCCGGGTCACGGCCCCACGCTGCAGCTCCCGGTCTCGGAGGCTGTCTCGCTCGCCCTGGCATAGCCCACCCCACCCGTTCGGGCGGTTTGCGAGGGAACTTAGGGCCAAAAGACCCAAGTCAGGGCAAAAGGAGACGATCACACTCGTCACTATGAACCCGCACTTCCGCCTCCCGGGGCGCAGCACCTCCCAGCGCGTCGCCAGTGCCGTCGCCGTCTTCGCTGTCTTCTACCTGGTGCTCTTCGCCCTCTCGCTCCTCTCGAACAGCTGGCTCGCGACCGGGGAGTCCTTCGTCACGCCGTGAGGCTTGACTTCACGTTGACTTGAAGTTGCACGCTCGGGGGCATGTCACAGAGAACTCCCGTAGCCGTGGTCACCGGCGCGTCCCGTGGACTCGGGGCAGCCCTGACGCGCGGCCTCGTCGACCGGGGCTGGCTGGTGGTCGCGACCGCCCGCCGCCCCTGGACCGCACCCACAGGCGCCGTCACCGTCATCGGTGACGTCACCGACCCCTCCCATCGTGCGCGGCTGGCTCGCGTCGCCGCAGACGTCGGCGGCGCCGGACTTCTGGTCAACAACGCGAGCACGTTGGGCGCGAGCCCCCTTCCGACCCTGGCCGACGTTCCGGTGGACGTCCTCGACGACGTGCTCTTCACCAACGTCGTCGCACCTCTCGCACTCACCCAGGTGCTGCTCCCCCAGCTCCTGTCGGCCTCAGGCCGCGTCCTGAACATCAGCTCGGACGCGGCGGTGGAGGCGTACGAGACCTGGGGTGCCTACGGGGCCAGCAAAGCGGCCCTCGACCACGCGTCGAGAGTGCTGGCGGTCGAGCAGCCGACCCTGCGCGTGTTCGCGGTCGACCCCGGGGACATGCGCACTCAGCTTCACCAGGACGCCTACCCCGGGGAGGACATCTCCGACCGGCCCGACCCGGAGACCGTCGTACCGGCCCTCCTGCGCCTGGTGGAGGCAGACCTGCCGAGCGGCCGGTACCGCGCCACCGCACTTGCCCTCGAGGCGGTGAGCGCGTGAGCGTCGTCGTCTTCCAGCCGACCGGCGAGGCCGCATCGACTCCTGAGGCGAGGGGGCTGCGCCGCGACGAGGTCCGGATGCTCGTGGCGCAGCCCGGGGAGCTCACGCACGCCCAGGTGCGCGACCTGCCCGACCACCTGAGACCCGGCGACCTCCTCGTGGTGAACACCAGCGCGACCCTCCCGGCGGCCGTGCCGCTGCCCAACGCGAGGACGCTGCACGTCTCGACCCAGCTGGACGACGGCTCGTGGGTGGTGGAGGTCCGTCGGTCGGACAACGACGGTCCAGCGGACGACGTGCACGTCGACGACGTACTCGCCCTCCCCGGTTCGACCCGGCTCCGCATCGCCGCACCTCATCCCGCGGGTCAGTCGCGGCTGTGGCGAGCCGCACCCCTCCCCTGGCGCGACTCCGCGGAGTACCTCGGGGAGCACGGCCATCCGATCCGCTACCCGTACGTCGAAGGTCCGGTCGCCCTGGACGACCTGCAGACCGTCTACGCGACGGAACCGGGAAGTGCCGAGATGCCCAGCGCCGGCAGGCCCCTGTCGCGAAGCACGCTGGTCCGGCTCATCGCGAAGGGAGTCGTCGTTGCTCCCGTCGTCCTGCACACCGGTGTCT
>DASSPN010000027.1:0-55640 GCA_035699605.1 Nocardioidaceae bacterium
CGAGCAGGCCTACATCGACCGGCTCGAGGGGTGGTGCGACCACTACAACGAGTCGCTGGAGTCGCTGCGCTCCTTCATCCTTCCCGGCGGCACCGCCGGAGCAGCGCTGCTCCACGTCTGCCGCACGGTGGCGCGGCGCGCGGAGCGAGCTGGCTGGACGTCGTACGAGGTCCACGGTGAGTCGATGAACGTCCTGGCCATCACGTACCTCAACCGGCTCTCGGACCTGCTCTTCATCCTGGCCCGGCACGCGAACCGCGAGGTCGGCGACGTGCTGTGGAAGCCCGGGGGCGAGCGCTAGGTGGGTGACGTCCGGGTCGCCTCCTTCGCGGAGCTCGACGCCCGCGTCGGCTACGACCTCTGGGCGCTCCGGTCGGCGGTCTTCGTCGTCGAGCAGGAGTGTGCCTACCTCGACCTCGACGGGCGGGACACCGAGCCCGGCACCCGCCACGTCTGGATCGAGGACGGCGGCGCTCCCGTCGCGTACCTCCGCATCCTCGACGAGGGTGGCCACCAGCGGATCGGCCGCGTCGTCGCCGCGAGCCACCGCGGCCGGGGCCTGGCAGACCGGTTGATGGACGCGGCCGTCGGGCTGGTCGGC
Organism: Nocardioidaceae bacterium; assembly: GCA_035699605.1. Classification (GTDB taxonomy): domain Bacteria; phylum Actinomycetota; class Actinomycetes; order Propionibacteriales; family Nocardioidaceae; genus SSC3. The sequence continues at coordinate 602 of DASSPN010000027.1, forward strand.
GACGGCCCTTCGCGGCTCGAGGCGCAGAGCCACCTCGAGCGCTGGTACGAGCGCTTCGGCTATGCCCGTTGCGGAGAGGACTACGTCGAGGACGGCATCCCCCACACGCCCATGGTCAGGCCGGGCGGCGCGGGTCTACCGTGAGGTCATGAGCGCGGCGCTCGACCTGACCGACCCCCACTGCCCCACCTGTGAGCAGCCGCTGCGACACGGCGGACACCTGACGCCCGAGGACGCCGCCCTGGTGAGCTCGTCGGGCAATGCGGGAATCACCTTCGAGACGCAGGGCCGCTGCGAGAACGAGGCCTGTCCCGACTTCGGGCGCGAGTTCGCTCCGGGAGAGTGGCTGAGCTGAGCCTCGGCCGGTCCGTGACGTCGGAGGAGTGACCTGCTAGCGCGCGCGGAGGCCCTGGCCCGGAGGCGCCGCCTCGAGCCAGGCGAGGAACCCGGTGAGCGCCTCGGGTGACATCGCCACCTCGATCGGCCCGAGGGGGGTGCGGCACCGGACGATGACGTGCCCGGCGTACAGGGAGTAGGTCTCCGGCCCCACCGGCTCGCGACGGCCCTCGTAGGCGAGCTCATGACGGCGGAAGGCGAGCTTCGGCCTGGGGAGCACCGAGAAGATCCGGAACCACTCGAGCTCGTCGCCGGAGTAGCGGCCCACCCCCAGAACCCAGCCGCGCCCGGCCGTGTGGGGCCGGACGCGGACTGAGAACTCGAAGGTGCCTCCGTGACGGGAGATCCACCGGCGGCGGACGACCAGACACAGGCCGTACAGGAGGACGAGCACCAGCACAGCACCGGCCGCATCAGCGGCCCATTGCCATGCCGGCATCTATCACTCCCCGTTGTCGTGCACTCGCTGCCTGGTTGGACTCTACGAGGCGCGCTCGGCAGCGCGAATACGTGCCTCGGCCCACGCTGCTGCGGCGACCTCTGCAGCGTCGTCGTCGTTCTCCCCCGCAGCGTGCGCCCGCTCGAGGTCGTGCCGCGCCTTCTCCAGGTCGATCTCGTGGGACATCTGGGCGTGCTCGGACAGGATCGAGATGCGGTTGTTCGCGACCGAGAGGAAGCCCTCGTCGACCGCGGCGACCCACGTCTCGCCGTTCGTCGTGGTGACATCGACGATCCCGTGCACCATCAGGGACAGCATCGGTGCGTGGTTCGGCAGGATGCCGACGTCACCCTCCGTGGTGCGGGCGATGACCATCGTGGCCTCGCCCGACCACACGAGACGGTCGGCTGCCACCAGCTCGACCTGCATTGCGGTGTCGGATGCCATGATCAGAGGTTCTTCTGGATCTCGGCCCACTTCGCCTCGACGTCGTCGAGGCCACCGCACATGAAGAACGCCTGCTCGGCGACGTGGTCGTACTCGCCGTCGCAGATCTTGTTGAACGCCTCGATGGTGTCGGCCACGGGGACCGTCGAACCCTCGATGCCGGTGAACTGCTTGGCGACGTAGGTGTTCTGCGACAGGAAGCGCTGGATCCGACGCGCGCGGTGCACGATCGTCTTGTCCTCTTCGGACAGCTCGTCGACACCGAGGATCGCGATGATGTCCTGGAGCTCCTTGTTGCGCTGCAGGATCTGCTTCACGCGGATCGCGCAGTCGTAGTGAGCCTGGCCGATGTACTGCGGGTCGAGGATCCGCGCGGTCGACGTCAGCGGGTCCACGGCCGGGTAGATACCCAGCGACGCGATCTCACGCGAGAGCTCGGTCGTCGCGTCGAGGTGCGCGAACGTCGTGGCCGGAGCCGGGTCGGTGTAGTCGTCGGCGGGCACGTAGATCGCCTGCATCGAGGTGATCGACCGACCGCGCGTCGAGGTGATCCGCTCCTGGAGCACGCCCATCTCGTCGGCGAGGTTCGGCTGGTAGCCCACCGCGGACGGCATGCGGCCGAGCAGCGTGGACACCTCGGACCCGGCCTGCGTGAACCGGAAGATGTTGTCGATGAAGAGCAGCACGTCCTGGCCCTGCACGTCGCGGAAGAACTCCGCCATCGTCAGTGCCGAGAGCGCGACGCGCAGACGCGTGCCCGGCGGCTCGTCCATCTGGCCGAACACCAGGGCGACCTTGTCGAAGACGCCGGCGTCCTTCATCTCGTGGATGAGGTCGTTGCCCTCACGCGTGCGCTCGCCGACACCGGCGAACACCGACACACCACCGTGGTTCTTGGCGACGCGGGCGATCATCTCCTGGATCAGAACGGTCTTGCCGACGCCGGCACCACCGAACAGACCGATCTTTCCACCGGTGACGTACGGCGTGAGCAGGTCGATGACCTTGATGCCGGTCTCGAACATCTGGGTCTTGGACTCGAGCTGGTCGAAGGCCGGGGCCTTGCGGTGGATGCCCCAGCGCTCGGTGACCTCGACCTGCTCGCCCTCCTCGAGGTTGAGGAAGTCGCCGGTCGCGTTGAAGACGTGACCGAGGGTGACGTCACCGACCGGGACGGTGATCGGAGCACCGGTGTCGCGCACCTGCGCGCCACGGACCAGGCCGTCAGTCGGCTTCAGCGAGATGGCGCGGACCATGCCGTCACCGATGTGCTGGGCAACCTCGAGCGGCAGGGCGTTGGTCTCCCCGCCCAGGGTGATGTCGACCTCGAGCTTGTTGTAGATCTCCGGCATCTCGTCGATCGCGAACTCGATGTCGACGACCGGGCCGATGACGCGGGCGACGCGGCCAACCGTGCCGGCCTTCTTCTCTTCTGCGGTGGCAGTCATTTCTCACTCACTCCGTTAGTCGGAACCGGCGGTCGCGTCGGCAAGCGCGTTCACGCCGCCCACGATCTCGCTGATTTCCTGGGTAATGCCGGCCTGGCGGGCCTGGTTGGCGATACGGGTGTACTTCTTGATGAGCTCGGACGCGTTGTCGGTCGCGGACTTCATCGCGCGCTGGCGAGCGGCGAGCTCCGAGGCAGCCGCCTGGAGCAGGGCGAAGTAGATGCGGCTCTGGACGTACTTGGGAAGCAGCCCGTCGAGCACCTCCGACGCGTTCGGCTCGAACTCGTAGAGCGGCAGGACCTCCTCCGACTCCGGCGCCTCGGTGCCCTCGACGACCTCCAGGGGAAGCAGCCGGACGGCGGTCGGCTCCTGGGTCAGCATCGAGCGGAACCGGGTGTACACGAGGTGGACCTCGTCGACGCCCGTGTTGTCGGTCAGGAACTGCTCGATGAGCGTGTCCCCGATCTCCTTGGCCACGTCGTACGACGGCTGGTCGGAGTGCCCGACCCACGACTGCACGACGGGGCGGCGGCGGAAGTTGAAGTACGCCACGCCCTTGCGGCCGGAGATGTAGACGGCGACCTCCTTGCCCTCTCCCCTGATCTTCTCGGTGAGGCGCTCGGCCTCCTTGAGAACGTTCGAGGAGTAGGCCCCGGCCAGACCCCGGTCGCTGGTGACGATCAGGATCGCGGCGCGGTTGGAGTCCGTGGTCTCCTGCAGCAGCGGGTGGTCGACGTTGGAGTACGTCGCCACCGCGCTCACCGCACGGGTGAGCTCACGGGCGTAGGGCTCGGCAGCCTGAGCCCGCTGCTGCGCCTTGATGATGCGGGACGCAGCAATGAGCTCCATGGCCCGGGTGATCTTCTTGGTCGACTCGACCGATCGGATCCGGGCGCGATACTCACGCAGCGAAACGGCCATGGATCAGGCTCGCTTCTGCTTGACGATCTGCTCCTGCTCGAGCTCGTCGGCCGGAAGCGCCTCGTGCTCCTCCTTGCCCGCCTTGATCGAGCCGCCCTCCGAGGTCTCGAACTGGTCGAGGAAGGAGTCGTACGCCGCCTCGAGCGAGCTCGCCGTGTCGTCGCTGAACTGGAGGGTCTCGCGGATCGTGTCCAGGATGCCTGTGTGCGACCGACGCAGGTAGTCCAGGAACTCCCGCTCGAAGCGCAGGATGTCCTCGACCGGAACCTTGTCCAGCTTGCCGCTGGTGCCTGCCCAGAGGGAGACGGTCATCTCGTCGATCGGGTACGGCGAGTAGGCCGGCTGCTTGAGCAGCGCCATGAGGCGCGAACCGCGGTCGAGCTGCTGGCGCGAGGCCGCGTCGAGGTCGGAGGCGAACATGGCGAACGCCTCCATCGCGCGGAACTGCGCGAGGTCGACCTTGAGCGAGCCGGTGACGGCCTTCATCGCCTTGGTCATCGCCGCGCCACCCACGCGCGACACCGAGATGCCGACGTCGATGGCGGGACGCTGGTTGGCCGCGAACAGGTCCGACTGCAGGAAGATCTGGCCGTCGGTGATGGAGATGACGTTGGTCGGGATGAACGCCGAGACGTCGTTGGCCTTGGTCTCGATGATCGGCAGACCGGTCATCGAGCCGTTGCCGAGGTCGTCGGAGAGCTTGGCGCAACGCTCCAGCAGGCGCGAGTGCAGGTAGAAGACGTCACCCGGGTACGCCTCACGGCCCGGCGGGCGGCGCAGCAGCAGGGACACGGCGCGGTACGCCTCGGCCTGCTTGGTCAGGTCGTCGAAGACGATCAGGACGTGCTTGCCGGCGTACATCCAGTGCTGACCGATGGCCGAGCCGGTGTACGGCGCGAGGTACTTAAAGCCCGCGCTGTCGGAGGCCGGGGCCGCGACGATCGTGGTGTACTCCAGCGCGCCGGCCTCCTCGAGGGCACCACGCACGGAGGCGATGGTCGAGCCCTTCTGACCGATGGCGACGTAGATGCAGCGCACCTGCTTCGTCGGGTCGCCGGAGGCCCAGTTCTGCTTCTGGTTGATGATCGTGTCGATCGCCACCGTCGTCTTGCCGGTGGCGCGGTCACCGATGATCAGCTGGCGCTGGCCACGGCCGATCGGCGTCATCGCGTCGATGGCCTTGATGCCGGTCGCCAGGGGCTCGTGCACCGACTTGCGGGCCATGACGCCCGGCGCCTGCAGCTCCAGCGCGCGGCGACCCTCGTTGGCGATCTCGCCCAGGCCGTCGATCGGGTTGCCGAGCGGGTCGACGACGCGACCCATGTAGCCGTCGCCGACGGGGACCGAAAGGATCTCCCCGGTGCGGCGGACGGACTGGCCTTCCTCGATCTTGTCGAAGTCACCCAGGATGACGACACCGATCTCGCGAGTGTCGAGGTTCAGGGCGATGCCGAGCGTGCCGTCCTCGAACTCGAGGAGCTCGTTGGCCATCGCGGAGGGCAGGCCCGTGACGCGGGCGATGCCGTCGCCGGCCTCGGCAACCGTGCCTACCTCTTCCTTGCTCGCGGCTTCCGGCTTGTAGTCCGCCACGAAGCGCTGCAGCGCGTCCCGGATCTCCTCCGGACGGATGGACAGCTCCGTCATGTTCTCTTCCTGCTCTCTCGTCTTCGAATCTGTGGTCTTGCGGACTAGCCGGCCAGCTTGCGGCGGGCGTCGTCGAGGCGGCTGGACACGGTGCCGTCGATGACGTCGTCACCGAGCTCCACCTTGAGGCCGCCGATGACGGCCCGATCGACCACCACGTTGAGGTGCACCGCCCGGGAGTACTGCCGGGTCAGTGCCGCCTCCAGGCGGGCCAGGTCCTGCTCCGACAGCTCGCGAGCGACGCGGACGACGCCGACGAGCCGACTGCGGTGCCTGGCGGCAACCTTCTGGTACTCCGCGACAGCGACGGCGACCGTGCGGTGCGAGCCGGCGACTGCCTGCTCGGCGAGCCGGACGGCGGGCGGAGCGACCTTGCCTTCGAGCAGCCCGCGGACCAGTGCACGGCGGTCGGCGACGCTTCGCGACCGGTCCGACAGGGCATCGCGCAGCTCAGGGTTCTCGCTCACGAGCCGGCCGAACCCGAACAGCTCGTTCTCGAGGGCGTCGGCCTGACCGGCCTTGTCTGCACCCTGCACCAGCGCGATGACGCCGAGGCTCTCCAGCGCGTCGCCGAGGTCCCGCGTGGCAGCCCAGCGCAGACCCGCTGCCTTGGCCACGAGCTCGAGTGCGGTGGCACCGACCTTGTCGCCGAGGACGGAACGCACCAGGCCGGACTTCGCATCGGCGGCGACCGACGGGTCGGTCACCACCCGACGCAGGCTCGGCTCGCTGCCGAGCAGGGCCGAGACTCCGAAGAGGTCCTCCGCCACCTGCGCCGCGTCCGCACCACCGTCGACGCTCTGACCGAGGGCCTCGGTCAGCGTCGCCAGCGACTCAGCGGAAGCACCCCTCATCAGTTCGCACCCTCGAGCTCAGCCAGGAAGCGCTCGACAACACGGCTGGACCGCTGGTCGTCCTCGAGCGACTCACCGACGATGCGTCCGGCAAGCCCGGTTGCGAGCGAGCCGACCTCGGCGCGCAGGGCCGTGACGGCCTGCTGGCGCTCGGCCTCGATCTGGGTCTTGCCGTGCTCGACGATCCGAGCGGCATCGGCCTGGGCCTGCTCACGCATCTCGGCGATGATCGCGGCACCCTGCTCGCGCGCCTCCTCACGGATACGCGCCGCCTCGTGGCGAGCCTCGCTCAGCTGCTGCTCGAGCTGGGCCAGCTTGGCGTCCGCCTCGGCCTGCTTCGTCTCAGCGGCCTGGAGCCCGCCCTCGATCGCCGACGTACGCTCCGCGAACGTCTTCTCGAAGTTGGGGACCACGAACTTCTTCACAGCGAAGAAGAGGATCGCGAAGACGACGAGGGCGATGCCGACTTCCTCCCAGAGGGGGACGATCGGGTTGTGCTCCTCGTGCTCCGCCGCCTCCCCTGCCGCGAGGATGAGTGACTGCAACATCAGCGGTCCTTCGTCAGTGGGTCAGGGTCAGAGCACGAACGCGAGCGCGATACCGATGATGGCGAGCGCCTCGGCGAGGGCGAAGCCCAGGATGGCGATCGACTGCAGGCGGCTCTGGGCCTCCGGCTGGCGCGCAACACCGTTGATGTAGGCAGCGAAGATCAGGCCGATACCGACGCCCGGGCCGATCGCCGCGAGGCCGTAGCCGATCATGTTGAGGTTGCCGTCCACGATGGTTCCTTTCGGTTATTTCTCTTTGATCTCAGTGCTCGTCAGCGAGAGCACCGGAGATGTACATGGCGTTGAGCAGCACGAACACGTAGGCCTGCAGGAACTGCACCAGCAGCTCGAGGAAGCTGACGAGGATGGCCAGCACCCAGGCGAGGACGCCGACGACGCTGACCAGGCTGGCCTGCTCGATCAGGTACAGACCGCCCGTCGCGAAGAGCACCAGCAGGATGTGGCCGGCGAACATGTTGCAGAACAGACGGAGGGCCAGCGTGACCGGCCGCACGAGGATGTTGGAGAAGAACTCCAGCGGCACCAGCAGCAGCAGCATCGGACCACCGACGCCGCTCGGGACGCTCTGCAGCTTGAAGTAGCCGATCAGGCCGTGCTTCTTGATGCCGACGGCGTTGTAGATGATCCAGGACAGGCCGGCGAGCGCGTAGGCCATGCCCGACCGCGAGAACGTCGGGAACTGGATGAACGGGATGCTGGCGAAGAAGTTGTTGATCAGGATGAAGAAGAACAGCGTGACCAGGTACGGCACGAACTTGACGAAGTCGTGGCTGCCGATGATGTCCCGGGCGACGCTGTTCCGGACGAAGCCGTAGGCGCTCTCGCCGGCGAACTGGAGCTTGCCGGGCACCATGGCCCGCTTCGATGAAGCGGCGTAGAAGAAGGCGAAGACCAGGATCGCGCCGAGAACCAGCTGCAGCATCGGCTTGGTGACGCCGAAGGAGCCGATCTCGAAGACCGGCGGCAGGTCGAAGATGCTCGGGCCGGGAGCGACGAACTCGTCGCCGGCCGTGCTGACCAGGCTGCTGGCTGCGGTGCTCACCAGATCTCCTTCACTTGTCCTGCTCGTCACTGTGGTGCTCGTCATCGGGCTGCTCGTCGAACTTCTTGAGGTCGAACCGGGCGAACGTCATGTAGATCCCGAGCCCTGCTCCCACGAGGATGCCCACCGCGACCAGGAAGCTCGTGCCGAGCCACTGGTCCGCGAGCCAGCCGAGGAAGCCGTACAGACCCACGCCCGAGACGACGTACCCGAAGGCATGCCAGGGGTCTCCTTGGGGCCTGTTCTCGCGCGGAGCAGACGGCGAACCCTGCTGACTCATCGCGGGCCGGACATTACCAGTCATGGAGGTCACTCACCTCCCCCGGTCCCGCCCCCGGACCCCGGTCCGGACGCGTCGAGGTCGTAGACCGGCTGACGGGCGCGCACGGCGCCGGTGATCTGCCCGACCAGCCACGCGACGGTCGCGGCGACTGCCGTGCCGCCGAGCCAGGTGGCGTCGATGCTGTCCTCGGTCGCGCCACTGCTGGTCAGACCCCAGAAGACGAGGCCCAGCAGGGCGATCTGGAGCGTGTAGGTGAGGAGGGCGACCAGCAGCGAGGCACTCGGCATCACACTGGCCACGGCGTTCACGGTCAGCGCCCCGAACCCGAAGGTCCCGATGACCAGACCGGCTCCGATCAGGGCGCCGCGGGTGCCCGGTGCGCCGGTCGCCAGGGCCGCGGTGGCAGTGGCTGCGACACCGACCAGACCGGCGGCGACGACTCCTTCACGCACGCCCGGGGCCACCGCGGGGGGCCTGCTGCTGGGCGTTGCGGTCGTCATGATGGCGGCCGATCTGTCTGGATTCTGGGGCCCTCGAACGGGGCCGTCCTCGTGCTTGTGAAAACTAGCACAAAGTCCTTTGCCCGAGAAAATGGACCGTTCAAATCCGATCTCAGACGGGCTGCTGCGGTTGCTCCTCGACCGGCTCCGCCGGGCGCTCCGGATGACCGAGATGGGGTGGCTGGATCACCGGCAGGACGAAGGTCGCGGCGACGGCGCCGACCACACCGAGCCCGAGCACCGCCCAGGTCGAGCCGGTGGGGTACAGGCTCGCGAGCACTCCCCCAAACGCCACCAGGCCGGCCCACACCCACATGATCAGGACGGCCCTACGGTGCGAGTGCCCGATCTCGACCAGGCGATGGTGCAGATGCTGCTTGTCGGGCGCGAAGGGCGACCGGCCGGCGCGAGTACGACGCACCACGGCCAGTGCCAGGTCGGCGAACGGCACGATCAGGATCGCCAGCGGCAGCACCAGCGGCAGGATGACCACCAGCAGACTCGACGAGGACCCACCCACTCCGCTCTGCAGCGCCTGCGCGGGGAACTGTCCGGTCAGGGTCAGTGCCGAGGCGGCCAGGACGAGACCGATCAGCATCGAGCCGGAGTCGCCCATGAACATGCGAGCCGGGTAGATGTTGTGCGGCAGGAAGCCGGCGCAGGCTCCTGCAAGTGCTGCGCACAGCAGGGCAGGGGTGAGCGCGAGCGTCTCGCCGTTGAGGTCGGCGATGTAGTAGGAGAAGCCGAAGAACGCGACCGCACCGATCCCGATGATGCCGGCCGCCAGCCCGTCCAGGCCGTCGACGAAGTTGACGGCGTTCACGGTGCCTACGACCAGGACCAGCGTGATGAGGACCTGCAGGTCAGGGCCCATCGAGAACTGCTCGGCACCGGGCAGCTGCACGAGGTACATCCGCACGCCGAAGGCGACGAGGAAGCCCGCGGCGAGGAGTTGGCCCAGCAGCTTCACCAGCGCGTCCAGCTCGAAGAGGTCGTCGACGACGCCGAGCAGGCAGATCAGCCCACCGGCGGCGACCACGACACCGGCATCCTGGAAGACCCGGTCCTCCGCCGTACCCAGGAACGGCAGGTGCTGGGCGGCGAGGTACGCAGCCACCAGGCCGCCGTACATGGCGATGCCACCGAAGTACGGGACCGGGACCTCGTGCATGTCCCGCTGCCGCACCTTGGCCACGGCCCCCGTGCGGTGGGCGATCTCACGCGCCACGACACAGAGGAGATACGTGACAGTGAGCGCCACGACGAAGACGGTGAGGTACTCCCTCACACCTCGACCTCGACCCCGTGCGGCTCGAGCAGACTGTTCAGCTCGTCGACGGACACGGCACCGAGACGCAGCAGCCGAGGGGTCGCCCCCGTCGCGTCCACGATCGTGCTCGGGACCAGACCGGGCGCAGAGCCGCCGTCGAGGATCACCTCGACCTTGTCGCCGAGCATCCGCTCGGCCTCGTCCGCGTCGTTCGCAGGGGGCATGCCGGTGAGGTTCGCGCTGCTGACGGCAAGGGGGCCGGTCCGAGCGAGGAGCTCGAGGGCCACCTCGTCGTCGGGCATGCGTACGGCGACCGTGCCGCGCGTCTCGCCCAGGTCCCACTGCAGCGACGGCTGCTGCCGGCAGACCAGGGTCAGGGGGCCGGGCCAGAGCTCCTCGAGCAGGGTGCGCGCCCAGTCGGGCACGCCGACCGCGAGCGCGTCGAGGGTGGCCTTGGCGGAGACGAGCACCGGGGGTGGCATGTCCCGGCCGCGGCCCTTGGCCTCGAGCAGCCGGCGGACCGACTTCGGGTCGAACGCGTCGGCCCCGATCCCGTAGACCGTGTCGGTGGGCAGCACCACCAGCTCACCGCGCTGCACGGCGAGAGATGCGGCGGCGATCCCCTCCTCGCGGGAGTTCTCGTCGGAGGTGTCGTAGCGCGCTGCCATGGGGGTCATCGTGCCAGCCGTGCCGTCACGAAGCGCGGGCGACCTGCCAGGTCGAGGTGGTCGCGCACGTCCGCCCAGCGACCGGCACCGGCGAAGACCTCCGGAGCAGCCTCCCCCTGGACGTCCGCGTGCTCGGCACCGACGACCCCGCCGGGCCTCAGGAGGCGGGCTGCGACCGCCTCGACGACTCTCATCGCGTCCAGCCCGTCGTCCCCTGACCACAGCGCCAGGGCTGGGTCGTGGTCACGGGCCTCGGGGGCGACCGACTCGTAGGCTTCGAGAGGGATGTACGGCGGGTTGCTCACCACGACGTCGACGGTCCCGTCGAGCTCGTGGAACGCGTCGGCCATGTCGCCGTGACGAAGGTCGACGCCGCTGCCGGCCAGGTTGCGCCGCGCCCACTCCACCGCGTCGTTGCCGAGCTCCACGGCGTACACCCTCGCGTTCGGGACCTCGGTGGCCACCGACAGGGCGATCGCACCCGAGCCGGTGCACAGGTCGACGACCACCGGGGCCTGGAGCTCACGTGCCTGGTCGACCGCCCAGCCCGCGAGGACCTCGGTCTCAGGACGGGGCACGAAGACGCCGGACCCGACCGCCAGAGTCAGGTAGCGGAAGTGCGCCTCGCCCGTCAGGTGCTGCAGTGGCTCACGGGCGGCCCGGCGGGTGAGGAGCTGCTCGAGGTCGGCACCGGTCGCCGAGGCGTGCTCGGTCAGGACTCGCGCGTCGAACTCCGGGCTGGGGACGCCCGCCTCGGCCAGCCGGCGCACGGCGTCGGCCGAAGGCCTCATGACTCCAGCGCCTCGAGGCGGGCAGCGAGATCCGCCTGGACCGCCGACTGGACGACCGGCTCGAGCTCGCCGTCGAGCACCTGGTCGAGGTTGTAGGACTTGTAGCCGGTGCGGTGGTCGGAGATGCGGTTCTCCGGGAAGTTGTAGGTGCGGATCCGCTCCGAGCGGTCGACCGTGCGGACCTGCGACTTGCGAGCGTCCGAGGCCTCCGCGTTGGCGGCGTCCTCCGCGGCCTGCAGAAGCCGCGCGCGCAGGATGCGCATCGCCTGCTCCTTGTTCTGCAGCTGCGACTTCTCGTTCTGGCAGGAGACGACGATGCCCGTGGGCAGGTGCGTGATGCGGACCGCGGAGTCGGTGGTGTTGACCGACTGCCCTCCGGGCCCCGACGAGCGGAAGACATCGATACGCAGGTCGTTCTCGTCGACCGTGACGTCGACCTGCTCGGCCTCGGGCATCACCAACACGCCGGCGGCGGAGGTGTGGATCCGCCCCTGCGACTCCGTGACGGGGACCCGCTGGACGCGGTGCACCCCGCCCTCGAACTTCAGGAGGGCGTACGGCGCCTCGCCCGGCTCCGACACGCCCTTCGACTTCACCGCGACCGTGACGGACTTGTACCCGCCGAGGTCGGACTCGGTGGCGTCGAGCTGCTCGGTCTTCCACCCGCGCCGCTCGGCGTACCTGGTGTACATGCGCAGGAGGTCGCCGGCGAAGAGCGCCGACTCCTCGCCCCCCTCGCCCGACTTGATCTCGAGCAGGGCGTCCTTGCTGTCCGACGCGTCGCGCGGGACGAGCAGGTGGCGCAGCCGTTCCTCGGCCTGCCCCCGCCGCTCGGTCAGCTGCTCGGCCTCCTCGGCGAACGACGGGTCCTCTGACGCCAGCTCACGGGCAGCCTCGATGTCGTCGCCGAGCTGCTGCCACTCCCGGTAGGCGCGAATGATCGCGCTGAGCTCCGCGTACCGCTGGTTCAGTCGCTTCGCAAGCCCCTGGTCGGAATGGATCGCAGGGTCGGCGAGCCGCTGCTCCAGCTCGGCGTGCTCGGTCACGAGGCCTTCCACGGCTTCGAACATCGGGGGCTCCTGTCAGTGCTCCTGGACAGACGAAACGCCGGCCACGTCACGGGGACGGGACCGGCGTTGTCGCGAGCTACTTCTTGGCGTCGGCCTTCTTCGCGTAGCGAGCCTCGAAGCGGGCCACACGGCCACCGGTGTCGAGGATCTTCTGCTTGCCCGTGTAGAACGGGTGGCAGGCCGAGCAGACGTCTGCGTGGATGTTGCCGTTGGCAGCGGTGCTCCGGGTCTTGAACGTGTTGCCGCAGGTGCAGGTCACCTCGGTCACGACGTACTCCGGGTGGATGTCCTTCTTCATGGTTTCCTCTCATCGCGGCCGCCGGGTCGCCACCTCGGACGAGGGACGTGAACCGGAGCCAAGGATCTATGGTGCCAAACAACCGCCGCCGAGCGCTAATTCCCGCCGGCGGCGGTCGTGAAGGTCAGTCGTCCCCGTTGCTTCCGGGGGTCGTCTTCTGCACCTGCATGAGGAACTCGATGTTGCTCGAGCTCTTCTTGAGGCGTTCCAGCAGCAGCTCGAGGGCCTGCTGACCGTCGAGTCCCGAGAGCACACGGCGGAGCTTCCAGACGATGGCCAGCTCCTCCTTGCTCATGAGGAGCTCCTCGCGGCGGGTGCCCGACTGGACCGCGTCGATGGCCGGGAAGAGCCGCTTGTCGGCGAACTCACGACGGAGCCGAAGCTCCATGTTCCCGGTGCCCTTGAACTCTTCGAAGATGACCTCGTCCATCTTGGAGCCGGTCTCGATGAGGGCAGTGGCGAGGATGGTGAGCGAACCGCCGTCCTCGATGTTGCGGGCCGCGCCGAAGAACTTCTTCGGCGGGTACAGGGCCGAGGAGTCCACGCCACCGGACAGGATGCGCCCGCTGGCGGGCGCTGCCAGGTTGTAAGCACGACCCAGCCGGGTGATGCCGTCGAGGAGCACGACCACGTCGTGGCCCATCTCGACCAGTCGCTTGGCCCGCTCGATCGCCAGCTCGGCGACCATCGTGTGGTCGCTCGCGGGACGGTCGAACGTCGACGCGATGACCTCACCCTTGACCGTGCGCTGGAAGTCGGTGACCTCCTCGGGACGCTCGTCCACCAGGACGACCATCAGGTGCACCTCGGGGTTGTTGCTGGTGATCGAGTTCGCGATCGACTGCATGATCATCGTCTTGCCGGCCTTGGGCGGCGACACGATCAGTCCGCGCTGGCCCTTGCCGATCGGGGCCGCGATGTCGATGACGCGGCCGATCATGTTGTTGGCGTCGGTCTCGAGTCGCAGGCGCTCGGAGGCGTACAGCGGCGTGAGCTTGTTGAAGTCGACCCGGTCCTTGGCCGCCTCCACGTCGCCACCGTTGACGGTGTCGAGCCGGACCAGCGGGTTGAACTTCTCCTTGCGCTCGCCCTCGCGTGCCTGGCGCACGGCACCGGTGACGGCGTCACCCTTGCGCAGGCCGTACTTGCGGACCATCGACAGCGAGACGTACACGTCGTTCGGGCCCGGCAGGTATCCGCTCGTGCGGACGAAGGCGTAGTTGTCGAGGATGTCGACGATGCCTGCGACCGGAACCAGGATGTCGTCCTCGGAGATCACGGGCTCGACGTCCTGCGGACGCTGCCGCTCACGGCCGCCTGCCGGTGCGCCACCGAAGTCGGCGCGGTCGCGGTCACGACCCCGACGGCGCCGGCTCCGGCGGTTCCCGTCGGCCTCCTGACCGCCGTGGCCTGCCTGGCCCTGGCCCTGGCCCTGACCCTGGCCCTGGCTCTGGTTCTGGCCCTGGTTCTGGCCCTGCTGCCGGTTGCCCTGGTTCTGGTTCTGCTGGCGGTTCCCGGCCTGCTGGTTGCGGCCCTGCCCCTGCTGCCGGTTCCCCTGCTGGCCCCCGTCCTTCGCGGCCCGCGGCTCGTCCTGTGCGTCGCTCGACCCGTCGGGCGCTGCTGCGTCCTGTCTCGGGGAGTCCTGCTCGGACCTGCGCGCCTCGGCGGCCTCGCTGCGGGAGGCCTCCGCCTGGGGAGCGCCTCCGCCCTGCGAGCCACCGCCCGACTGGGCGGCGCGGATGGCGTCGACCAGCTGGGCCTTCTTCATGCTCCCGGCGCCCTTGATACCCAGACCACCCGCGATCTCCTTGAGCTCAGGCAGCAGCTTGCTGCTGAGGCCTCCGGTCTTCTTGACCGTCGGAGCGGAGGTGGTTTCGGCTGTTTCCGTCACGTGAGGTCCTTCCCACGTTTCCAGGCCGATCCGACATGGCCGGCGGCCTCATCCAAAGTGATCTCGACACCCCGTCAGCCTTGTGTGCGAAGACCGCCACAAGGAGGGATCGGAGTTCGAGGAAGAAGCGCCTTGGCGGGCCTGCAGAGCGCGAGGCCACTGACGCACTTGCACCATAGCACCTCACCGGCGCGTACGTGTCCGAGACCACAACACGCGTTCCGACCTGCGTATTCCGGGGCCGAGCACCGCGGGCGACTCAGCCCACCCGCAGACCTTCGGAGTCGATGGCGGGGCGTAGCACTCGCCACCCCGCAGGGCCCGCGGCGGCCACCACGTCGGCCTGCTCGGCAGCGCAGAACGCCAGCACCGTGGGGCCGGCCCCGCTGACGATCGCCGCGAACCCCTGCGCCCGAAGCGACCGCACCAGCGCCAGGGTCTCCGGCATGGCGGGCTCACGGTAGTCCTGGTGCAGCCAGTCCCGGGTCGCGTCGTGGAGCAGCTCGGGCCTCCGGGTCAGGGCGGCGACGAGCAGGGCGGCGCGCCCAGCGTTGGCTGCCGCGTCCGCATGGCTCACCACGTGAGGAAGGAGGCCGCGGGCGACTTTCGTCTCGACGGGGTTCGCCGGCACGAACATCACGACACCGACGCGTGGGTCCACCTCGATGCTGGTGGCCCGGAAGGTCCCACCCTCGGCGTAGGCGATCGTGAAGCCGCCGTACACCGCAGGAGCGACGTTGTCCGGGTGCCCCTCGATCTCGGCGGCGAGCGCGAACAGTGCGTCGTCGTCCATCCGCTCGGTGCCGCCCTCGACCAGGCCACGCGCTGCGGCGACTCCGGCGACGATCGCGGCCGACGAGGACCCGAGGCCCCGCCCGTGCGGGATCAGGTTGACGCAGTGCAGCCGCAGACCCGGCGTCGGGACCTCGAGCGCCTCGAACGCACGCACCATCGAGCGGTGGACCAGGTGCGTCTCGTCGAGCGGAACGGCATCGGCCCCGTCGACGATGATCTCGAGGCCGTCGGTGACCTGCGCGGTCACGACGTCACGAAGGTCGAGAGCCAGACCCAAGGCGTCGAAGCCTGGCCCGAGGTTCGCGCTCGTCGCGGGCACGGAGACCCGCACGGGGTCTCGACTGACGTTCGCTGCGCTCACTGCACGACCACCCGGGCTAGGCGAGCCCGGCAGCGGCGGCGGCGGCGTCGACGTCTGCCTCGACAACCGTGTCGACCAGCTCGCTGAAGGTGGAGAGTGCGGTGTCGATGTCCTTGAGCCCGTGGCCCGTGACGGTGACGACGACGGTCTTGCCCTCGAAGGAGACCCCCGCGGCGACGTCCTTGAGCAGTCCCGCGACGCCGGTCGCGCTGGCCGGCTCGACGAACACGCCGTCGCTGGACGCGAGCTCGCGCTGCGCCGCGAGGATCTCGTCGTCCGTGACCGCCTGGAATCGCCCGCCGGACTCGGTTGCCGCTGCAACCGCGAGGTCCCACGAGGCCGGGTTGCCGATGCGGATCGCCGACGCGACCGTCTCGGGGTTCGCCACGGGCGCGCCGGAGACGAGGGGTGCGGCGCCGGCGGCCTGCCAGCCGAGCATCTGGGGGGTGCGGCTGGAGGCACCGAGCTTGGCGTACTCGACGTACCCCTTCCAGTACGCCGAGACGTTGCCCGCGTTGCCGACAGGCAGGACGTGAACGTCGGGCGCGTCGCCGAGCATGTCGACGATCTCGAAGGACGCCGTCTTCTGGCCCTCGAGACGCATCGGGTTGACGGAGTTCACGAGGGCGACCGGGTACTGCTCGGCGAGGCCGCGCGACAGCCGCAAGCAGTCGTCGAAGTTGCCGCGCACCATGATCACCTGGGCACCGTGGATGATCGCCTGAGCCAGCTTGCCCGCAGCGATCTTGCCCTGGGGCACGAGCACGAGCGGCTTCACCCCCGCGGCCGCGGCGTACGCCGCCATCGAGGCGGACGTGTTGCCGGTGCTCGCGCACACCACCGCTTCCGCGCCCTGCCCCACGGCCACGGACAGGGCGACGGTCATGCCGCGGTCCTTGAACGAGCCGGTCGGGTTGTCACCCTCGACCTTGAGCCAGACCTGGCCGCCGGTCACCCCCGAGAGCCAACGGCTCTCGACGAGCGGGGTGCCGCCTTCACGCAGGGTGTACGTCGGAGTGTCGGCAGGGATGTCGAGGAGGTCGCGGTACTCCTCGATGACGCCGCGCCACTGGTGCGCCATTACTCCGCGGCACCTTCCACGCGCATCACACTCGAGACGTCGCGGACCTCGTCCATGCCACGCAGCGTGTTCACGGTGGCGGCCAGCGCCTCGTCCTTGGCGGTGTGCGACACGACGACGAGCTGCGCGTCGTCACCGCGCCCCTCCTGACGCACGGTCTGGATCGAGACGCCATGGTCGGCGAAGGCGAGGGCGACTGCGGCCAGGACACCTGCGCGGTCATCGACGTCGATGGCCACGTGGTAGCGGGTCTCGGTCTCGCCCATCGGCAGAATCTCGGCCTGCGCATAGGTCGACTCCCCCACGCCGCGCACGTCGTTGAGCCGGTTGCGGGAGACCGTGACGAGATCGCCCAGCACCGCGCTCGCGGTCGGCGAGCCACCAGCCCCCGGGCCGTAGAACATCAGCTGCCCCGCGGCCTCGCTCTCGACGAAGACGGCGTTGTAGGCCTCGCGGACGCTCGCCAGCGGGTGGGTCCTCGGGATCATCGCCGGGTGCACGCGAGCGCTGACCGCGGCACCGCCGTCGCCGTCGGTGAGCTCGCAGATGGCGAGCAGCTTGACGACGCAGCCCATCTCGCGCGCGCTGGCCACGTCGGCCGCAGACACGTCGGAGATCCCTTCGCGGTACACGTCGCTGGCGGTCACCCGGGTGTGGAACGCCAGGCTGGCGAGGATCGCGGCCTTGGCAGCCGCGTCAAAGCCCTCGACGTCAGCAGTGGGATCGGCCTCGGCGTAGCCCAGCGCCTGGGCCTCCTCGAGCGCCTCGCTGAAGCCGGCACCGGAGGAGTCCATCTTGTCGAGGATGAAGTTGGTGGTGCCGTTGACGATCCCGAGCACGCGCCGCACCCGGTCACCGGCGAGCGACTCCCGCAGCGGCCGGAGGATCGGGATGGCGCCGGCGACCGCAGCCTCGAAGTAGAGGTCGCGTGCGGCCTTCTCGGCTGCGGCGAAGAGAGTAGAGCCGTCCTCGGCGAGCAGGGCCTTGTTGGCCGTGACCACGCTGGCACCGTGCTCGAGGGCCGACAGGATCAGGGATCGCGCGGGCTCGATGCCCCCGATGACCTCGATGACGACGTCCACGCCGCTGGCGACGAGTGCCGCTGCGTCGGTCGTGAGCAGGTGGGCCGGGACCTCGACGTCGCGCTTCGCGTCCGGACGGCGTACGGCGACGCCGGCGAGCTCGAGCCGTGCGCCCACCCGGGCCTCGAGGTCGTCGGCCTGCTCGTGCAGCAGCCGGACGACCTGGCTGCCCACCGAGCCGCACCCGAGCAGGGCGACCCTCAACGTTCTGCTCATGCCTCAATCCTGACATCGGTGGCGAGCAGATCGTCCTCTGTCTCGCGCCGGACCACGACCGTGGTGACCCCGTCCCTGACCGCGACGACGGGTGGGCGAGGGACGTGGTTGTAGTTGCTGGCCATCGCCCGGCAGTACGCGCCGGTGCCCGGGACGGCCACCAGGTCACCCGGGCCGACGTCGGTGGGGAGGAACTCGTCCTTGACGACGATGTCGCCGGACTCGCAGTGCTTGCCGACGATCCGGGCGAGCGTCGGCGGCGACTCGGAACGGCGCGAGGCCAGGGTGGCGGAGTAGTCGGCGTCGTAGAGAGCGGTGCGGATGTTGTCGCTCATCCCGCCGTCCACCGAGACGTAGGTGCGCCTCGCTCCGGCGTCGAGAGCGACCTCCTTGACCGTTCCCACTTCGTACAGCGTCGCGACGGCGGGCCCGATGATCGCGCGACCGGGCTCGATCGAGAGCCGCGGCACCTCGACGCCGAGCGCCCGGCACTCGTGCTCGACGATCTTGGTCAGCTCGGTCGCGAGCTGGGCCGGGTCGGACGGGTCGTCCTGGGTCGTGTACGCGATCCCGAATCCGCCGCCCAGGTCGAGCTCGGGCATCGTCACGCCGAGCTCCTCGGAGACCCGGGCGTGCAGGGCGAGCACGCGTCGGGCGGCGACCTCGAAGCCCGAGGTGTCGAAGATCTGGGAACCGATGTGGCTGTGCAGCCCGAGCAGCCTCAGACCACTGGCGTCGCTGACGCGCTTGACGGCCTCGAACGCGTCACCCGAGGTGATCGAGAAGCCGAACTTCTGGTCCTCGTGCGCGGTGGCGATGTACTCGTGCGTGTGCGCCTCGACGCCCGCGGTCACACGGATCATGACGCTCGCCGTCCGGCCCAGCTCATGGGTCAGGTCGGCCAGCCGCTCGATCTCGTGGAACGAGTCGACGATGATCCGCCCCACGCCGAGCTCGACCGCCCGGGACAGCTCGCCGGTCGACTTGTTGTTTCCGTGGAAGCCGATCCGTGCCGGGTCGACACCGCCACGCAGCGCGACAGTCAGCTCGCCGCCCGAGCACACGTCCAGGCAGAGGCCCTCCTCGGCCACGACCTTCGCCACGAACGTACAGAGGAAGGCCTTGCCCGCGTAGTAGACGTCGTACTCGGCGAAGGCCGCCTTGAACGCGCGTGCCCGGGCGCGGAAGTCGGCCTCGTCCAGGACGTAGGCGGGGGTGCCGTGCTCGTCGGCGAGACGGCGCACGTCGACACCGCCGATCACCAGAGCACCGTCGTCGTTCTTGTGGGCGGTGCTCGACCAGAGCAGCGGGAGGAGCGCGTTGACGTCCTCCGGCTCACGCAGCCAGATCGGGTTGGTGCTCACATCCGCTCCGGGGCGCTCACGCCGAGCAGGTCGAGCCCGTTGGCGAAGACCGTGCGCGTCGCCTGGACGAGAAGCAGGCGGGCACGGTGCAGGTCGCCAGGCTCCTCGTCGCCCTGCGGGAGGACCCGGCAGACGTCGTAGAACTTGTGGAACGTCGACGCGGTGTCCTCGAGGTAACGGGCGACCCGGTGCGGCTCGCGCAGCTGGGCCGCACCCGCCACGACCCGCGGGAAGTCGGCCAGAGCCCGCAGCAGGTCGCCCTCACGCGCATGGCTGAGCAGAGCAGGGTCGAAGGAGTCGCCGGCCGGCTCGATCCCGAGGTCGCCGGCGTTGCGGAGGATGGCGCTCAACCGGGCATGGGCGTACTGCACGTAGTAGACGGGGTTGTCACTGCTGGCCTTGGTGATCTGCTCGACGTCGAGCGTCAGGGGCGAGTCGGCGGGGTAGCGCAGCAGCGAGTAGCGCAGCGCGTCGACACCGATCATGTCCACGAGCTCACCGAGGGTGACGATGTTCCCGGCCCGTTTCGAGAGGCGGACCTCCTCGCCGCCCTTCATGATCTTGACCAGCTGGCCGATCGGGATCTCGATGTTCTTCTCCGGATCGTCACCGGCACAAGCGGCCATCGCCTTGAGCCGGTTGATGTAGCCGTGGTGGTCAGCTCCGAGCAGGTAGAGGCAGACGTCGAAACCGCGCTCCCGCTTGTTCACGTAGTAGGCAGTGTCGGAGGCGAAGTAGGTCAGCTCTCCGTTGGAGCGACGGAGCACCCGGTCCTTGTCGTCGCCGAAGTCCGTCGTGCGCAGCCAGAGCGCCCCGTCCTCCTCGTAGAGGTGACCGTTCTCGCGGAGGACCTCCAAGCCGTGCTCGACGGCACCGCTCTCGTGCAGCGAGCGCTCGGAGAACCACACGTCGAAGTGCGTGTGGAAGAGCTCGAGCTGGTCCTGCTGCTCCTTGAGCTGGAGGCGGTAGCCGGCCTCGCGGAACGCGACCAGTCGCTCGCCCTCCGGCAGGTCCACGATGCCGGGGTCGTCCGAGACGATCGCCTTCGCGAGCTCGGCGATGTAGTCGCCGTGGTAGCCGTCCTCCGGGATCGGGTTGCCCAGGGCGGCCGCCTCGATGGACGCTCCGAACTTGTCCATCTGGTTGCCGCGGTCGTTGATGTAGAACTCGCGCGTCACCTGGGCGCCGGCAGCGGCCAGGACGCGCGCTATGGCGTCCCCGACCGCCGCCCAGCGGGTGTGGCCGAGGTGCAAGGGTCCCGTCGGGTTCGCCGAGATGAACTCGACGTCGAAGTGGGTGCCCGTCAGAACGTCTCCCCGTCCGTACGAGGGCCCCGCAGCGACGACCTGGGCTGCGATCTGCCCCTGGGCGCCGGCCTCGACGGTGATGTTGAGGAAGCCGGGGCCGGCGATGTCGACCGCGGCGATGCCCGGCGCAGTGCCCAGCTCTTCGGCGAGCAGCGCGGCGAAGTCACGGGGCGGCAGCCCCGCCCTCTTCGCCAGCTGCAGCGCGACGTTGGTGGCGTAGTCCCCGTGCTCCTTGTTCTTCGGACGCTCCACGACCACCTGCGCCGGCACACCGTCGGGCAGCGTGACCGCGCCACGCTCCACCAGGGCGGTGAGGGCGGCGACGATCGTGGTCGAGAGCTCTTCGGGGGTCACGCGGTCAAGGGTATCGAGGGAGAACCGCGTCAATCACACGGGATTCGGGCGCCCACGCGACGCCAGGTCCCGGCAGGCCTCGACCAGCTCGGAGGGCTCGAAAGGCTTGGTGACGTAGCGGTCCGCTCCGGCCTCGCGCCCTCGCTCGATGTCGGCGGGAGTCGACCGCCCGCTCACGATCACGATCGGGATGTCGGAGGTGGCGGGGTCCTCGCGCAGCGCCCGCACCGTCGCGATGCCGTCGAGGCGCGGCATCATCACGTCGAGCGTGATCACGTGCGGCACGACCTCGCGCACCGCACGGAGCGCGGACTCCCCGTCGCTCGCGCAGGTGACCAGGAAACCTTCGAGCTCCAGGTTGACCGCGATGAGCTCGCGGATCACTGCGGAGTCGTCGACCACAAGGGCCCGAAACGTCTCCTCGGCCGGCTCAGCCACGTCGTACCCCGTTCGGCAGGTGTCCCCCTCACCTCATGTACGCTGACCCGCGTCCTCGAGCCCCCGTAGCTCAGGGGATAGAGCACCGCCCTCCGGAGGCGGGAGCGTAGGTTCGAATCCTACCGGGGGCGCTCAGACTTTCGGGTGAACGAGCATCAGCCGTTTCTCCCAGTGGCATAGCCCACGCGGGCTATGCCGAAATTCCGAAATGACTAGGGCATTTCATACGTGCGTACAAGGTCGGCGAAAACGACCGAATACTCGCGTGCCAGACGTCACTTTTAACTTTGATTGGCGTTGCAACCAGTGAGCAAGTCAACGGCCGCGCGATCCTCGTCCGTTTCTTTCTCGGAAACCAGGCACACAAACACGGGAGCACACATGAAGACGACGTCGCTGCTGGCTCGCGCCGCCGCAGCCACGGCCACCCTGGCAGCCGGCATCGCCGGCACGCTGGTGGTCGCGCCTCCGGCGCAAGCCGCCCTGGTCGAAACCGACTACGGGTACTTCACCTTCGCGTTCGGCACGAGCGCACGCGCGGACCAGCTCGGTCTCAACTCGGGCAAGACCGCCTTCTCGATCATCGGCTGCACCCGCCTCGCGGGCAAGAAGAAGGCGGCTTCGGTCGCCGCTGTCGACACGGTCAACAACGTCCCCGCCCTCAGCGTCGGCGCGGTCTCGAGCAACAGCGAGACCTTCAAGGAGGGCGGCAAGAACGGCTCGCGGTCCTTCAACAAGGTGGCCGGCATCAAGCTCGGCGTGCCGGACGGCCTCAACCTGGAGATCCGCGGACTCGAGACCAGCGCTACCGCGTACGGCCAGAGCGGCAAGTTCAACGCCGAGGCCACCTTCAAGCTCGCAGACATCACGGCCAACACGGGCATCGACGCTGTCGACGACCTGCTCAACCAGGTGAACGTCACGTTCGCCGACCTGGTCAAGGCGATCACCGCACAGCCCAACGACAACCTGGTCATCCCGGGCGTCGGTGCGATCCGCCTCGGTCGCAAGATCCTGCGTGAGCGTCCCAACATGGCGATCGCCAACGCGATCGCCCTGCGCGTCGTCGTCTTCGGGGCCGACGGCGTCGAGGGTGGTGGCGACGACGTTCGCGTGACCGTCGGTCGCTCGCACGCCCGCGTCTACGGCACCGTCACCTCCAGCATCATGCAGGGTGCCGGTCTCGCCGCCGAGATCAACGTCCTCAACGGCATCGCCAAGGTCGGCCCGCTCGCGCGGCAGCCGCTGCCCTGCGCCGGCACGTACGGCAAGGTGCTGGAGAACAGCGTCGCCGGGCTGAACCTCATGAACATGGGCGCTCTCGACCTCGGTGTGGCCACCGGCCGCGCCTACGGCCTGCAGAACCCGAACGGCTCGGCGCTCGCGTGGACCGAGGGCCGAATCGCCAACGTGGCGCTCGGCTCGGGTGACCAGAAGCTGGTGATCAAGGGCATCGTCGGCCGCGGCCAGATCCGGATGACGCGCACCGGCAGGCTCTTCAAGAGCACCGAGGGCACCAAGGTCGGGTCGGTCACCGTGGGCGGCGAGGAGCAGGACATCAGCCTCGGCGACGACATCGTCATCGAGGGAGTCGCCTCGATCAAGTTCGGCGTGGTGGACCGTTCCCGCCCGCGCGGCCTGCGCGTCATCGCGGTGCAGATCAAGCTGCTCGAGGGCTTCGCCGAGGAGACCGGCCTGGCCACGATCAACCTGGGCGTCGCGCGTCTGCGGATGAACCGGCTCTGATCTGACGAACGAGAAGAGGGTGGTCGGCTGAGCCGGCCACCCTCTTTCGTTTCCCGTGTCTCGTGCCGTTTCTGGGACCCGGTGTCAGCAGCCGCCCTCGAGCTTGGCGTCGCGCCGGGTCGCGTCTCCGAGCCGCCGCGCCTGCGACAGGTTCGGGATCACGACGCTCGCCCCGCCGATGTTGCCGATGCTCCCCCGCAGGACACAGGACTTGATCCTGGACGGGTCCACCGTGGTGGCGGCCTGTGCCAGCCGGTAGAGCTCCGCGGGGCTGAGGTCGGTGTGCAGCTCCTGCACGACGGCCAGGAGTCCCCGCTCCATGAATCCCGGCCGGTCCTCGTTCGCGTTCACCTTGCGGGCGATGGCCTTGATCAGCTCGGACTGGTGCGCCGATCGGTCGAAGTCGCCCCCTGGAAGGAAGTGACGCATCCTGCCGAAGTTCACGGCCAGCCGACCGTTGACGAAGTTCTTGCCCTTCTTGAACCGCCCCTCGAGGTTGTCGTCGCTGAATGCCTGGTCGGAGTTCACGACGACCCCGCCGACGCTCTTCACCATCCGCTCGAAACCGCCGAAGCCGGAGACGAACGCGTAGTCGACGTCGATGTCGAACATCGTGCCGACGGTACGAGCCATCAGCTGGGGGCCGCCGAAGTACATCGCTGCGTTGACGCGGTTGGATCCATGACCGGGGATCGGCACCCACGAGTCGCGGGGGACACCGAAGACCACGGCCGTGCCGGTCTTCAGGTTGACCCCCACGAGCTGGATCGCGTCCGCCCGGCTGCGTACGACCGACTGTCCCGGCCGAGCGTCGGACCCGAGCGCCAGGATCCAGACGACGTCCTTGGGGTGGTCGATCGCCTCCGCAGTCTGCACCCGCACGAGGACTGCCTCGGGGTTCCCGACCCCGGAGTCCGGGACGACGACGGCGGTCACTGCGAGGACGCTCCCGAGGGCGACGACCCTGCGAAGCCTCCGGAGGACGGGATTGTTCCGACCTGTGCGCATCAGCCCACCTTCCCCGTCGCAGCCGCGACGTCCGATGCGTTGCTGCTCACGTCGTAGCCGAAGATCCGCCAGGTGCCCTCTTGCGGCGTGAGAACCAGCCGACCCGTCACCACCACGGGCGTCCCGTCGACGTCGAAGGCGAAGCGGATCCGCGCGGTCGCGCCGGCTGGACGTCCCTCCGGCGCCAGGACGGAGAGCTGCGCCTTGAGCTGCTTCGCGGTGACCTCCTCCGCGTCGCGGAAGGCCCTGCCCGTGAGCAGGTCGAGGTCGCGGACTCCCCTCTTCTCGGCACCGGCAGTGAACCGGGCCAGTGCGAACTCCCCGTGGGGATAGTCGCCGAGGAAAGCGCCGTCGACGTAACGCTGCACCGTGTCCTCGATGCCGGCGACGACACGTTGGCGTGCCTTCTTGCTGAGCTCCCCGGCGACGTTCTTCACCGTCACGTTGAGCGGCACCTCTGCCGGAGGTGTGGGCGTCGTGGTCGGTGTCGTGTCGTTCGTCGACTCGTCGTCACCGCCGGTGCAGCCGACCGCGGTGGCGGTCAGCACCACGCCGACGAGACCGAGCGCGACACCCCTCGAGACCCGTCGGAACAGCGGTTGGTGTCTGGGCATGCCGCCCAGTCTCTGTCGTGTTCCTCACCTTTCAAGAGCACCACGCCG
Source organism: Nocardioidaceae bacterium (assembly GCA_035699605.1). Taxonomy (GTDB): domain Bacteria; phylum Actinomycetota; class Actinomycetes; order Propionibacteriales; family Nocardioidaceae; genus SSC3. Next base: position 25,547 of record DASSPN010000027.1, read on the forward strand.
GACACCGCCGTACTCGCGGGTAAAGCGGTGGGCCCAAAGCGTGGCCTGGCCTGCCAAACCCCTTGCCTTGGGTCTAGCCTTGGGCACGAACTTTCTACCTCCTAGAAGTGCCGGAAGAGGCGATCCAAGCCGTGGCTGAGTCTGCGCAGGACAACCCCGTCAACCCCGCTGCCGCCTTCGGAGCCAACGAGTGGCTCGTCGAAGAGATGTACGAGAGGTGGCAGGCCGACCCGAGCAGCGTCGACGCGGCCTGGCTGGAGTTCTTCAAGACCTACCAGCCGACGAACGGCGCACCGGTCGCCCAGGCCGCCCCTGCCCAGGCCGCCCCTGCCCAGGCCCCTGCCCAGGCTGCTCCCCAGACTCCTGCCGCACCGGCACCCGCTGCGGCACCCGCACCCGCCGTCCCCGCGCCGACCAAGACGACGCCCGCCACAGACGTGACCCCGCGACCGGACCCTGCACCGAAGCAGCCTGCTGCCAGCACCACCGCGCCCGTTCCCAAGGAGCAGCCGGCCGCTCCTCCGGCGGAGGCGAAGGACGAGCCCAAGCTGACGGTCCTGCGGGGCGCGCCGATGCGCACCGCCCAGAACATGGACATCAGCCTCACCGTGCCCACAGCGACGAGCGTGCGCACGGTGCCGGTGAAGCTCCTGTGGGACAACCGCATCGTCATCAACAACCACCTCAAGCGCGCTCGCGGCGGCAAGGTCTCGTTCACGCACCTCATCGGCTACGCCCTGGTGAAGGCGCTCAAGGAGATGCCGGAGATGAACAACGGCTTCGACGTCATCGACGGCAAGCCGACTCTCATCGAGCCTGCGCACATCAACATGGGCCTGGCCATCGACCTGCCCAAGCCTGACGGCACGCGCCAGCTCCTCGTCCCGTCCATCAAGGCAGCCGAGACGATGGACTTCGCGGCGTTCTGGACGGCCTACGAAGACCTCGTCAAGAAGGCTCGCGCCACCAAGCTCGAGGTCTCGGACTTCCAGGGCACGACCTTCAGCCTCACCAACCCGGGGGGCATCGGCACGAACCACTCGGTGCCGCGCCTGATGAAGGGTCAGGGCTGCATCATCGGCGTCGGCTCGATGGAGTACCCGCCGGAGTTCCAGGGCGCTTCCGAGGAGACCCTGACCCGCAACGCGGTCAGCAAGATCATGACGCTGACGTCGACCTACGACCACCGCGTCATCCAGGGCGCGCAGTCGGGTGAGTTCCTCAAGCGGGTGCACGCCCTGCTGCTCGGCGAGGACGGCTTCTACGACGAGATCTTCCGCTCCCTGCGCATCCCGTACGAGCCGATCCGCTGGTCCACCGACGTGTCGGCAAGCCACGACGACGAGATCAGCAAGCAGGCCCGCATCCTCGAGCTGATCCACGCCTACCGTGTGCGCGGCCACATGATGGCCGACACCGACCCGCTCGAGTACCAACAGCGCAGCCACCCCGACCTCGAGATCGAGTCGCACGGCCTCACGCTCTGGGACCTCGACCGCGAGTTCGCCACCGGTTCCTTCGGCGGCGAGGGTCGTCGCTTCATGAAGTTGCGCCACATCCTGGGCATCCTGCGCGACTCCTACTGCCGCACGATCGGCATCGAGTACATGCACATCCAGGACCCGGAGCAGCGCCGGTGGATCCAGGAGCGGGTCGAGCAGCCGCACGTGAAGCCGCCCCGCGAGGAGCAGCTGCGCATCCTGCTCAAGCTGAACCAGGCCGAGGCGTTCGAGACGTTCCTGCAGACGAAGTTCGTCGGGCAGAAGCGCTTCTCGCTCGAGGGCGGCGAGACGACCATCCCGCTCGTCGACGAGATCTGCGAAGCAGCCGCCGAGGCCCAGCTCGAAGAGGTCTGCATCGGCATGGCCCACCGCGGCCGGCTCAACATGCTGGCCAACATCGTCGGCAAGTCCTACAACCAGATCTTCCGCGAGTTCGAGGGCAACATCGACCCGCGCACTGTCCAGGGCTCCGGCGACGTGAAGTACCACCTCGGCGCCGAGGGTGAGTTCACCGCCGGGTCGGGCGCCAAGATCGCCGTCTCGATCGCCGCCAACCCGTCGCACCTCGAGACCGTCGACCCGGTGCTCGAGGGCATCGCCCGCGCGAAGCAGGACGTGCTCAACCGCGGCGCGGAGTTCCCGGTGCTTCCGCTGCTCGTGCACGGCGACGCAGCCTTCGCGGGTCAGGGTGTCGTGGCCGAGACCCTGAACCTGTCGCAGCTGCGCGGCTACCGCACCGGCGGCACGATCCACGTGATCGTCAACAACCAGGTCGGCTTCACCACGTCGCCCGGCTCGTCGCGCTCGTCGCTCTACTGCACCGACGTCGCCCGGATGGTGCAGGCGCCGATCTTCCACGTGAACGGAGACGACCCGGAGGCCTGCATCCGGGTCGCGCGCCTCGCCTTCGAGTACCGCCAGGCGTTCAAGAAGGACGTCGTCATCGACCTCGTCTGCTACCGCCGCCGCGGCCACAACGAGGGCGACGACCCGTCGTACACCCAGCCCCTCATGTACGACCTGATCGAGCAGAAGCGCTCGGTGCGCAAGCTCTACACCGAGTCCCTCATCGGCCGTGGTGACATCACGGTCGAGGAGGCCGAGCAGGTCCTGCGCGACTACCAGCAGCAGCTCGAGCGCGTCTTCACCGAGGTGCGCGAGGCCGACACGAAGCCCGACGAGTGGCTCACCGTCCCGGACTACCCCGAGAAGCTCGGCGGTACGGCGACGACGGCCATCTCCAAGGAGGTCATGAAGCGGATCTCCGACGCGCACATCAGTGCGCCGGACGGCTTCACGGTCCACCCGAAGGTGCTGCCGCAGCTGCAGCGCCGTGCGGCGTCGATCAACGACGGTCCGATCGACTGGGGCACCGGCGAGATCCTCGCCTTCGCCTCGTTGCTCATGGAGGGCCGCCCGGTCCGCCTGTCCGGCCAGGACTCCCGTCGTGGCACGTTCGTGCAGCGGTTCGCGACGATCATCGACCGGCTGAACGCCGATGAGTGGACGCCCCTGGCCAACCTGTCCGAGGACCAGGGCCAGTTCTACGTCTACGACTCACTCCTCTCGGAGTACGCCGCGATGGGGTTCGAGTACGGCTACTCGGTCGCCCGTCCCGACGCGCTGGTGCTGTGGGAGGCGCAGTTCGGTGACTTCGTCAACGGCGCGCAGATCGTTATCGACGAGTACATCTCCTCGGGCCAGACCAAGTGGGGCCAGCAGTCGGGTGTGGTGCTGCTGCTCCCGCACGGCTACGAGGGCCAGGGCCCGGACCACTCCTCGGGTCGCATCGAGCGGTTCCTGACGATGGCGGCCGACGAGGCATTCGTCGTTGCCCAGCCGTCGACGCCGGCGAGCCACTTCCACCTGCTGCGCCAGCACTCCCTCGGCGAGGAGCACCGTCCGCTCATCATCTTCACGCCGAAGTCGATGCTCAAGCGCAAGGAGGCCGCCTCGCAGCCGGCCGACTTCATGGAGGGCACCTTCCGCCCGGTCATCGGCGACGACGCGGTCGACGCCAGCGCGGTCGAGAAGGTCCTCCTGTGCAGCGGTCGCATCACCTGGGACCTGATGGTCGAGCGGCAGAAGCTGGAGGGCGACAGCCCGCGTACGGCGATCCTCCGCATCGAGCAGCTCTACCCGCGACCCGTCGAGGAGCTCAAGGCAGAGCTCGCGAAGTACCCGAACCTCCGCGAGGTCCGCTGGGTGCAGGACGAGCCCGCCAACATGGGTCCGTGGCCGCACATGGCGCTGCACCTCACGTCCGAGCTGCCCGTGCCCTTCTACCGTGTGTCGCGTCCCGAGTCGACGTCTCCCGCGGTGGGCCAGCACAGCCGGCACGTGGAGGAGCAGAAGGCCCTGCTGGCGCAGGCGTTCAGCTGACCGCCTGACGCATGTACTTCACCGACAGAGGCATCGAGGAGCTCCTGCAGCGACGCGGTGACGAGGAGGTCTCCCTGGCCTGGCTCGCCGACCGGCTGCAGGAGTTCGTCGACCTCAACCCCGACTTCGAGGTCCCCGTCGAACGGCTGGCCACCTGGCTCGCCCGGCTCGACGACGACGAGGACTGAATCCTCAGGCCGTCTCCGCCAGGGCCTTCTCGATGTGGGACCGCAGCGCCTGCGGCGACGTCGAGGTCCCGAAGCGTCGGATCACTCGACCGTCGCGACCCACGAGGAACTTGGTGAAGTTCCAGCGGATCTTGGATCCCAACACCCCGCGCTGCTCGTGACGCAACCACGTGAAGAGCGGGTGTGCGTCCGGGCCGTTCACGTCCACCTTGGCGAAGACGGGAAACGTGACGCCGTAGTTGCGCTGGCAGAAGCCGGGGATCGCGTCGTCGTCGAGAGGCTCCTGGCCGGCGAACTGGTTGCACGGGAACCCCAGGACGACGAGACCGCGCCCGGCGTACTCCTCGTGCAGCTCCTGGAGCCCGGCGAGCTGACCTGTGTAGCCACAGGCCGAGGCGATGTTCACCACCAGCACGACCTGTCCCCGGTAGTCGGCGAGGTCCGTCGTCACGCCCGAGGCGTCAGTGGCTGCGAAGTCGGAGAGGGAGGGCACGTCCCTCGGTTCGGAGCAGGAGGAGCCGCGGATGGGTCCGGTCAGGGCGCGTTCGGCTCGCGGCTGTTCGTGTAGGGATACGCGGTCATGTAGTCGTCCACCACCTCGCCGCTGAGCTGCTCGCAGCGCCGCCACACCCCTGCCTGCCGCACCTCGGCAGCCACGGCAGCCGGCTGTGCGTCGCCGCTCCCCCGACCACGCACCACCCAGTGGGTCAGTACGACGTGCACGCCGTCCTGGAACGCCGGGCCGTCCGCCGGCAGCCACGGTGCCGCGATGAACTTTGGCCCGGCCTCCTCCGCCAGCTCGGCAAGCTCGGCCGGGTCCACCGTGGCGTCGTACCAGAGGATCGTGTAGCCGTGCTCGAGGCTGTGGACCAGCCGCTCGACCGGCGGCCGGTCGGCCGGGGTGTACAGCCGTCGCAGCTCGATGCCTTGAAGGTAGTTGGGCCAGTGCCTGCCGAAGGCCGGCGGGGTCACGGCGTACTCGACCTTCTGGCCGACCGGCACGTGCCAGGCGTCACGGTCGGCGGCAGCCACGCGGCTGTCGGGGCCGCAGCCCGCGTCGGCTGCCGAGACACCCGCAGGACCGTCGAGGTCGAGCCGACTCGCCGTCAGGACGGCAGCGACGCCCAGCGGCACGACCACGACCAGGCAGGCCAGCACGACCGCCACGATGACGCCCGCCGAGGGTCCCTTCCGCTGCGGAGGAGGAGGGTACGGCGGGGGCCACCACGACTCGACCGGGACAGGCGCCTGCGGATCGCTCACCTCAGTGTGTCCGGATCGTCAACGCGTGAAGACGATCTTGCCGAAGATGTCACCCTCGGCCATCGCGGCGAACCCCTGGTCGGCGTTCACCAGCGGGATCGACCGGTCGATGACCGGACGGGCGCCGGTGGCGTCCATGAGCTGCACCAGGGAGGCGAGCTCGGCGCGGGTGCCCATCGTGGAGCCGATGACGCTCAGCTGCAGGAAGAAGATGTGCGACAGCATCGCGTTGTCCAGCTTCGGGCCCGACGTGGTGCCGCTGATCACGACCTTGCCACCGGGGCGCAGGGAGCGGATCGAGTGCTCCCAGGTCGCCCGGCCCACCGTCTCCATGACGGCATCGACCTTGGCAGGAAGGCGAGCACCGGACTCGAACACCTCGTGCGCGCCGAGCTCGAGCGCCTTGGCTCGCTTGGTCTCGTCACGGCTGGTCGCCCACACCTTGAGCCCGCCGGCGCGGGCCAGCACGATGAGGGCCGTGGCGACGCCTCCGCCGGCACCCTGGACAAGCACGGAGTCACCGGCCTTCAGGCCGCCCTGCGTGTAGAGCATGCGGTACGCCGTGAGCCACGCGGTGGGCAGGCACGCGGCTTCCTCGAAGCTCATCGACGGGGGCTTCGGGATCACGTTGCCACGCGGCACGACCACCTTCTCGGCGAAGGTCCCCTGGTGCCGCTCGCTGAGCAGCGACCGCTTCGGATCGAAGGTCTCGTCACCGGTCCACAGGGGGTCGGAGATGACCGCGTGCACGACGACCTCGTTGCCCTCCTCGTCGAGTCCCGCCGCGTCGCAGCCGAGGATCATCGGGAGCTGCTCCTCCTTGAGGCCCACGCCACGCAGCGACCACAGGTCGTGGTGGTTCAGCGAGGCGGCCTTGACCGTGACGGTCGTCCAGCCGTCCGGCGCGACCGGGTCCGGCCGCTCCCCCAGCACGAGGCCGGACAGGGGGCTGTCGGAGGAGAACTTCTCGGCGTAGACGGCGAACATGCCGCCCAGGCTATCGGCGCGCGACGCCGTCCTGGCGGGCGGCCTCGGCGACAGCGGCGGACACGGCAGGGCCGACGCGAGGATCGAAGGGCGACGGGATGATGTAGTCCTCGCGGACCTCGTCGCCGACGAGCGCGGCGAGAGCGTTGGCGGCCGCGAGCTTCATGCCCTCGGTGATCGCCGTCGCGCGCACGTCGAACGCACCGCGGAAGATGCCGGGGAAGGCGAGCACGTTGTTGATCTGGTTCGGGAAGTCCGACCGGCCGGTGGCGACGACCCGGGCATGCCGGTGGGCGACGTCCGGGTGCACCTCGGGGGTGGGGTTCGCGAGGCCGAAGATGATCGCGTCGTCGGCCATGGTGGCCACGATCTCCTCGGGAACCGTGCCTCCTGAGACGCCGATGTAGACGTCCGCGCCGTCCATCGCGTCGGCCAGGGAGCCCTTGCGGCCGGTGGCCTCGGTGGTGTCCCTGGCGAGCATCATCTTGACCGCGGTGAGGTCGTGCCGCGAGGAGTGCAGGACACCCTGGCGGTCCAGAACCGCGAGGTCCTTCACGCCTGCGGCGAGGAGGATGCGGGCGACGGCCACGCCCGCGGCACCGGCACCCTGGATGACCACGCGGGCCGAGCCGTGGTCGCGGCCGGTGATCTTCAGTGCGTTCACGAGCGCGGCCGCACTCACGACGGCCGTGCCGTGCTGGTCGTCGTGGAAGACGGGGATGTCGAGGGCGGCCTTGAGCCGGTCCTCGATCTCGAAGCAGCGCGGCGCCGAGATGTCCTCGAGGTTGATCCCGCCGAAGCTGGGGGCCATCCGAATGACGGTCTCGACGATCTCGTCGGTGTCGGTCGTGCTCAGGCAGATCGGGATGGCGTCGACGCCACCGAACTGCTTGAACAGCACGGCCTTGCCCTCCATCACCGGCATCGCCGCCGCGGGGCCGATGTCGCCCAGGCCGAGGACGGCGGTGCCGTCGGTGACGACCGCGACGGTGTTCGACACCCAGGTGTACTCGTCGACGAGCGCCGGCTCCTCCGCGATCGCCTCGCAGACACGCGCGACACCGGGCGTGTAGGCCAGCGACAGGTCGTCGCGATCCTCGAGCCTCACCGACGAGGCGATCACCATCTTCCCGCCTACGTGCAGGTCGAAAACGGGGTCTCCGGCACGTGGGTGAGTGGGTTGCTGCTCGGCGGCCATGGCTTAGCTTTCGTCGTCAGATGAGGGAACGCGGGCGTGCTGTCCGGCGCGGCTCGAAGGGTGGAGCGGCGGGACTGCCGGAATGCGCGGGGATCTCCCTTGCCCAAATTCTGACACAGAACCGGCTCAGCGACCGACGTGGGGCCGACGCACGACCGGCCAGAGACGCAGCAGCACCACGGCCACGACGTCGGCGTCGGCGATCGCCCCGACGCTCCAGGAGTCCACGCCCTCGGCGGGGTTGTCGCGCTCGACCCACCAGCCCCCGGGCTCCCGCCGTACGGCTCGCTTCACGGCGACCACCCCGTCTGGCAGGCGCACGACGACCAGACGGTTCCGTCGTGGTCGGCCCGCATGATTCACGAGCAGGCGGTCACCGTCGTACAGGGTCGGCTGCATGGAACGTCCACGCACGACCGCGACACCGATCCGAGCCACCCGGGAACACTCCTGTCCGCCACTCGGAGTAGTGTCGCAGTTGCTCTTCGCCCCCTGACGAAAGGACGCCCGATGTTCGCGCGACTGTTCGCCCCCACGCTCGAGGTCCAGGCGCACTGCGACCTTCCCTGCGGTGTGTACGACCCGGCGCAGGCCCGCATCGAGGCTGAGTCGATCAAGGCGGTCATCGCCAAGGTCGCCGACAGCGACGACCCGGACTTCCGCACCCGCGCCGTGCTCATCAAGGAGCAGCGTTCCGAGCTGGTCAAGCACCACCTCTGGGTGCTGTGGACCGACTACTTCAAGCCTCCGCACTTCGAGAAGTACCCGCAGCTGCACCAGCTGTTCAACGAGGCCACCAAGCTCGCCGGTGCGGCCGGCACCAAGGGCACCCTCGACGCCGGGGTGGCCGACCAGCTGCTCGCCAAGATCGACGAGATCGCCGAGATCTTCTGGGAGACCAAGAAGGCCTGACCGACTCAGGATGCCGGCCCGCGTCGCGGGCCGGCAGTCCGTCGGACCAGCACATGACCAACTCTCCTGACGTCGAGCTGAGGCTCCCCGCGGACGGTGCCTACGTCGCGATCCTGCGCACGGCCACCGCGGGTCTCGCCGCACGCATCGACTTCACCCTCGACGACATCGAGGACCTCCGCATCGCCGTGGACGAGGCCTGCGCGATGGTTCTCCCCCAGGCAACCGCCGGGTCCTCCCTCGAGTGCCTGTTCTGGCTCGACCCCGGGAGCATCACCGTCGCGGTCTCGGCCCAGTGCGAGTCGCCTCGGCAGCCGAGCCAGGACGGCTTCGCGTGGACCGTCCTGTCCGCCCTGGCGACGTCGGTCACCGCTCAGGCTGATGAGGACCGCCTCACGATCAGCCTGACGCGCAAGGCCGGACGCCCCGCGTAGCGATGGTCCCGGACGAAGAGCACGACCACGACGGCCTCGACCTGCGTGGACGCACCGCGCTGTACTTCGCGGCCTTCAACGACGACACGCGCTCCGACGCGGAGCGGCAAGGAGCGCGTGACCAGCTCGTCCGCCTCCACCTTCCCCTGGTCGAGCACCTTGCTCGCCGGTTCGCCGGTCGCGGAGAGCCGTACGACGACCTCGTGCAGGTCGGCACGATCGGCCTGATCAAGGCGGTGGACCGGTTCGAGACCGATCGCGGCGTTGAGTTCTCGACGTACGCGACCCCCACCATCGTCGGCGAGATCAAGCGGCACTTTCGTGACCGTGGCTGGGCCATTCGCGTGCCGCGCAGGCTGCAGGAGCTGCGCCTGGCCATCACGAAGGCGACCAGCGAGCTCAGCCAGGAACTCGGCCGGTCGCCCACCGTCGGCGAGCTTGCAGCTCGGCTCGAGGTCTCCGACGAGGAGGTGCTCGAGGGGCTCGAATCGGCCAACGCCTACTCCACCCTGTCGCTGGATGCGCCCGACTCGGGTGACGAGCGCACCACCTCGGTCATCGACACCCTGGGCGACTACGACGAGGCGATCTTCACCGTCGAGGACCGCGAGACCATCAAGCCGCTGCTGGCCGAGCTCGACGAGCGGTCTCAGCACATCCTGTGGCTGCGTTTCTTCCGCGGCATGACGCAGTCGCAGATCGCGGACGAGGTCGGCATCTCGCAGATGCACGTCTCACGGCTGCTGTCGCGGGCGCTCACCACGCTCAGGGAGCGCCTCGAGGACTGAACCGCGGCTACTCGTCCGCGTCCTCCAGAGCGGCTAGCGACCGGGGGTGGAAGATGCCGACCAGGGCGAGGGCCGAGAGCGTCAGCATCAGGACGTTCGCGACCCTGGCCCACCAGCCGTCTCCCCAGAGGCTGATCGCCACCGGGATCTGGATCAGCTGCAGCATCACGAGCGGGGAACGGGCCCACACGTGCAGGCTGCGGAGCCGCCACGCGCAGAAACCGACGAAGCCGGCCAGCACGAGGAAGGACAAGCCGACAGAGATCGTGAAGGCCGCCTGGTCGGGGTCGAAGGCGGCAAGGGACACCACGCCCACGGCGCCGTACGCGAGTGCCTCGAGCCCCGCCACCGCGCACGCCACGACCAGCGGTACCGGAGCGGTCCAGCCCGGCGAGGGCTGGGAGTCGGGCGTCTGCGGCGCGGGCGAGGTCACGGCCACCGATGGTACTGAGCGCCTCGAGACCTCTCGAACCGGGGCGTTGTGATCAAAGTGACCCCAAAGACATGATCAAGGGGGTTGATTGCACCTGCCAGACTTGAAACGATCGTCCGGGTCCCGGCCAGAACGGACGGGATCCCTGACCACTGTCTCCTGGAGACAGGAATGTGGTCGGCTCGTGAAAGCGTTCACAAGGTACGCTGACACGGATGCCGTGGCCAGCCGGCCACAAGACGGCGACCACGGAACGACGTACGAAAGAGGAGTCCCCCGCCATGGATTGGCGCCACCGCTCTGCGTGTCTTGACGAAGACCCGGAGCTGTTCTTCCCGATCGGCAACACCGGTCCTGCCCTTCTCCAGATCGAGGAGGCAAAGCAGGTGTGCCGTCGGTGCGAGGTGCGCGAACAGTGCCTCGCCTGGGCGCTCGAGGCGGGTCAGGACCACGGCGTCTGGGGCGGACTGTCCGAGGACGAGCGCCGCGCCCTCAAGCGTCGCAACGCCCGCGCCCGCGTCCGCACGGCGTAGGTGAAGGCGAGCGGTCACTCTCAACCGTGAAGCGGGATGTCGATGACGGCCCGGGTGCCACCGCCGGGGCCCGGTCCCAGCTCGATCTGACCGCCCAGCTCGGACTCGACGAGCGTGCGCACGATGGAGAGCCCGAGACTGCTCGCGTCGTCGAGGTCGAACCCCTCGGGCAGGCCTGAGCCGTCGTCCTCGACGATGACGTGCAGCCGGCCGACCAGCCGGTTGGCGGTCACCAGGATGCGCCCCGAGCTGTCGCCGAAGCCGTGCTCGACGGCGTTCTGGAGTACCTCGGTGAGCACCATGGACAGCGAGGTCGCCACCTCGGAGGGCAAGGTACCGAAGGTTCCCTCACGCCTCGTGTGCACGAAGGCACCCGACGAGCTCACCTCGCTGACCATCACCCGGAGGCGGTCGGCGATCTCGTCGAAGTCGACGTTCTCGTCGAACGCCGTACTCAGGGTCTCGTGCACGATGGCGATCGACCCGACGCGACGGACCGCCTCCTCCAGCGCCAGCCGTCCCTCGGCGCTGTCGATCCGTCGAGCCTGCAGCCGCAGCAGGGCGGCGACGGTCTGCAGGTTGTTCTTCACCCGGTGGTGGATCTCGCGGATGGTCGCTTCCTTGGTGACCAGCTCACGGTCACGGCTGCGCAGGTCGGTCACGTCACGCAGCAGCACCAGGGCGCCGATCTGGATGCCGGCCGGACGCAGCGGGATGGACCGGTAGATGACCACCGTCTCGCCGTTGCCGAGCTCCGCCTCGCGCGGCATCTTGCCCCCGAGCACGGCGCTGACCGTCTCCTCGTCGGGGCGTCGGCTCGCCGGGATCAGGGTGCGCGTGGTCTCGGCCAGGTTGAGGCCGGTGAGGTCCGTGGTCAGGCCGAGGCGACGGTAGACCGACAGCGCGTTCGGGCTGGCGTAGGCGACCTTGCCAGTCGCGTCGACGCGGATGAAGCCGTCCCCCACTCGGGGAGAGTCGGCGTGGTCCGACCGTGGTACGGCGTACGGGAAGAAGCCGTTGCTGATCATCTGGGTCAGGTCGGTCGCGGTCTGCAGGTAGGCGAGCTCGAGCCGGGACGGTGTCCGCACCCCGAGCAGGTTGGTGTTGCGCGCGACCACCGCGATGATCTCGCGTCCGCGGCGGACCGGGATCGCCTCGACCCGCACGGGTACGTCGTCGCGCCACTCCGGGTCGCCCTCACGCGCCACCCGGCCCTGGTCGAGCGCGGCATCGATGAGCGGCCGGCGACCCCGAGGGAGGTAGCTGCCGATGAGGTCGTCGACGTACGCCGTCGGGCCGGTCGTGGGACGCATCTGGGCCGCTGCCCAGAACCCCTGCCGCTCGCGGTCCGGAAGCCACAGGACGAGGTCGGCGAAGGAGAGGTCGGCGATGATCTGCCAGTCCGCGGCGAGCAGCTGCAGCCACGCGACGTCGTCGTCGGACAGGTCCGTGTGAGCCCGGACGATCTCGTTCAGCGACGCCACACCGGCCACTGTAGGGCCAGGACCTGATCCGGCTTCGGACGGATGGCAGGATGGAGGCCATGGAGCTGGCGTTCTGGGAGCAGGTGGCTGCTGACGGCCACCGGGTGCCCACCGAACGCCCCCTGACCGAGCTCACCACCGAGCTCACGTCGATGCTGGGTGACACCGATCCCTCGGTGCGCGACGACATCAGCCTGGGCACCTTGACGACCTGGATCGCCGAGGGCGTGTACGACGACCTCCTCGAGGGACTCGGGGACGGCATGGCCGCCGGCCTCGTCATCGGCCTGGGTACGACGTCCTCCGACACGGTGTTCCGGCGCAGCTACTCCGCGCTCGTCCTGGCGGAGTGCATCAGGCGCGACAACGCCGTACGCCTGATGTCTGCGGACACCGTGCTCCGGTGGGGCGACCGGGTGATGAGCTGGCTGGTCCGCGAGCGCGACCTGCGCGGCTTCGTCCCCGGGAAGGGCTGGGCGCGCACGGTCGCGAACGGCGCCGAGGCACTGCGGGCGCTGGCCGTCTCCGAGGCCATGGGCCGTCTCGAGCTGACCGTGCTCCTCGACGTCGTCGCCGACCGGCTCTGCGAAGCCACCGACTTCCGGTTGAGCCACGGTGAGGAGGACCGGCTGGCGGCTGCGACCCTGGCGATGATCCGGAGAGACATCCTCCCGATGGACGTGCTCGACCCGTGGGTGGCGCGGCTCGTCGAGGTGGCGACGGCCGAGGACCCCGGCGACCCGTCGGCGGTCACGCGCAACGTGCAGTCCTACCTGCGAGCGCTGCACCTCCAGCTCGCCCTGGCCCCCGACCCGCCGGACTGCCGTGCCGATCTGCTGCTCACGCTGATCTCGGGGCTCAAGCGCAGCAACCCACTGCTGCGAGGCGACTCCAGCCGCTAGTAGGTTGCCGTCATGACCGACGTCGTGACCCCCGAAGACCAGGCTCCCCTCGACGGCACCGAGGGCGCCGTGGACGGCCACAGCGGCGACCACGCCGTCGCCGTCGCGCGCGCGCACGGGGTGGACACGATGTTCACTCTCAGCGGCGCCCATGTCTTCCCGATGTACGACGGAGCGGTGAAGGCCGACCCGCCGATGCGGCTCCTCGACGTCCGGCACGAGCAGACCGCGGTGTTCGCCGCCGAGGCCGTGGGCAAGCTGACCCGCGCTCCGGGCCTGGCGGTCCTGACCGCAGGTCCGGGGGTCACGAACGGTGTCAGCCCGCTGACCCAGGCGTCGTTCAGCGGCGCACCGCTCGTCGTCATCGGCGGTCGGGCTCCGGACAACCGGTGGGGCACCGGAGCCCTGCAGGAGTTCGACCACGTGCCACTCCTCGAGCCGGTCACCAAGCTCGCGCGGACCGTGCACGAGAAGGAGCAGGTCGCCGCCGCCGTGGACGAGGCCTTCACGGTCGCGCGGTCGCCGCACCGTGGACCGACGTTCCTGGACATCCCGATGGACGTGTTCTTCGACCGTGCCACCGTCGCCCGCCCCGCGTTCGCCGAGCCGGCCCGCGTCGCCCCTGACGACGACGCCCTCAACCAGATCGCCGAGCTCCTGGCCGCGGCCGAGCGGCCGGTGCTGATCATCGGCTCCGACGTCTGGGCCGACGGGGCGGACGCAGCGGCCCTGCGGCTGGTGGAGTCCCTCGGCCTGCCCGCGATCACCAACGGCATGGGACGCGGCGTCGTCCCGGGCCGCCACCCCCTGCTGATGACCAAGGCCCGCGGTCTCGCGCTCGGCCAGTGCGACCTCACGATCGTCGTCGGCACCCCGCTCGACTTCCGGCTCGCGTACGGTGCCTTCGGCGGCAAGGACGGCGCGCCCGCGGCGAAGGTCGTGCACCTGGCCGATACCGCCGCCGGCATCTCCGGGCACGCGACGCTCGCGGCGTCGGCCTCCGGAGACCTCACCCTGGTGCTCGACGGGATCCACGCGGCCTTCGAGCAGCAGCTGCGCAAGCCCGACTGGTCGTCCTGGGTCTCCAGCCTGCAGGACACCGTCGCCGCCGCGACCGAGCGGGACAACGCGCTGCTCACCGCCGAGGCTGACCCGATCCACCCGGCACGGATCTACGGGGAGCTCCTCCCCCGCCTCGCCGACGACGCCGTCGTCATCGGAGACGGCGGTGACTTCGTGTCGTTCGCAGGCAAGTTCGTCGAGCCCTCACGTCCTGGGTGCTGGCTCGACCCAGGTCCGTACGGCTGTCTCGGCGCGGGTCTCGGTGCGGCCATCGGTGCCCGCATCGCGCGCCCCTCGTCCCAGGTCGTGCTCCTGCTCGGCGACGGCGCCGCCGGAATGTCCCTCATGGACGTCGACACGCTGGTCCGCCACAACCTCCCGGTCGTGTTGGTCTGCGGCAACAACTCGGCCTGGGCGCTCGAGAAGGGCCCCATGCAGATGCTCTACGGCTACGACGTCATCGCCGACCTGGCGCCACAGACCCGGTACGACGAGGTGGTCAAGGCACTCGGCGGCGGTGGCGAGACCGTCACCGACCCGACCCAGATCGGCGCGGCGATCGATCGCGCCTTCGCCGCCGACGCGCCGTACCTCGTCAACGTCATCACGGACGTCAATGCCACCTACCCCAGGAACACGTTCGGGATCTGACGCGGGTGGCGGCAGAGATCAGGCTCGCACGGGAGGACGAGCTGTCGGCCGCGGGAGCGGTCGTGGTGGACGCGTACCGGGCTGGTGGCTTCCTGGACGACGCCGAGAAGGGGTACGCCGCAAAGCTGGCGGACACGGCCAGCCGGGCTCGTGATGCCGAGCTGTACGTCGCTGTCTCGGACGGCACCGTGGTCGGGTGCGTGACCTACTGTCCGTTCGGGTCGCCCTGGGGCGAGATCGCGCAGCCCGGGGAGGGCGAGTTCCGGATGCTCGGGGTGGCCTCCTCCGCCCGGGGGCAGGGGATCGGTCTGGCTCTCACCGAGCTGTGCCTCTCCCGCAGCAGGGATCTCGGCTATGCCGCCGTCGTGCTCAGCTCGCTGCCGGCCATGACCGCCGCGCACCGGATGTACGAGCGGCTGGGCTTCGTGCGGCTGCCGGAGCGGGACTGGGAGCCGCAGCCGAGCATTCGACTGTGGGCGTACCGGCTCACGCTGTGACGCGGGCGAGGAACCGCTCGCGATCGACCACGACACGGGTGATCTCGCCGTGCCCGAGCACGACGCCGTTGTCGGAGTCGGTGGCGACGACCTCGAACTTCAGCAGCCGGCCGTCGACGTGGGTCACCGACGCCTGCGCGGTGATGCGGGCGCCGACCGGGCTCGCGGCGCGGTGCTCCACGGAGATGCGGGTGCCGACCGTCGTCTGACCGTGCGCCAGCGTGTCGCGCACGGCAGCGCAGGTGGCGGCCTCCAGCCAGGCGACGAGCCTCGGCGTCCCGAGCACCGGCAGGTCGCCGGACAGCAGCACCTCGGCCGTGTCCTTCTCCGTGACGGCGAACTCGATCGCCGCTGTCAGGCCCTTGCGCATGTCCGCCATCCTGCCCGATTGGCGAGGGAGCCCCGGCATTTGAGACACTGGCATGTCACCGAGCTTGAAGGAGCACATTATGGGTAAGACCGGCCGGAAGCGCCGCGCCCGCAAGAAGAAGGGCGCGAACCACGGCAAGCGCCCCAACGCCTGAGCGTTACTTGCTGACGTAGAAGACCCCGTGCCGCCTTGGCGGGCCGGGGTCTTCCTGCTGTCCGCGGTCTACCTGCTGTCGCCCGGGCATCTGAGTACGAAAGCCCATGTGGCGTCCGGCAACCGCCTGCCACGATCAGGGTATGAAGGATCTGCGCCGGCTCGTCGCCACCGTCGTCATCGTCTCGTTCTCGATCGCCGCACTGATGGGCATCGCCGCCCTGCTGGGCGGAGGCGACTTCGGCGAGACCGAGGGCCGCATCCTGCTCACGACGGTGATCGTGGGCACCGAGTCGGTGGCCGTGCTCTGCTACCTCGCCCTCGCAGGCCATCGCCTCGTGGCGGTCGGCGTCGTCGGCGCGGCGGTGTCCCTCGTGGCGTTCGGCACCGCTCTCTGGCTGACGTGGGGAGTCAGGGACAACATCGACGGCAGCGAGCCGTGGGAGCTCCTGGGGGTCTCGATCACGCTCGCCGCGTCACTGGCCCAGGCATCGCTGCTGATCGCGCTCGCGGGCAAGCGCCGCATCGGGGCCGGGCTCATCGCCACCCTCGCTGCGATCACCATCGTCGCCGCCATGATCAGCACCGCGATCATCGACGGGGAGAGCCTCGGGGACGCCTACTGGCGGATCCTGGGCGTGGTCGCGATCCTGGACGTCCTGGGCACGGTCGTCCTGACCGCCGTCGGCGCCTTCGGCCGCCGGAGCAGCACCGAGCCGGAGCCCAAGCTCCTGACCACGGCCGTGGAGTCACGGCTCCTGGATGCTGCGAAGGAACGGGGTGTGTCGCCCAGTCAGCTCGTGGCCGACGCGCTCGACGCCTTCCTCACTCCTCGATGATGGTGATCTCCGTGTGGACCTGACGGATCGTCAGGAGAACCCGCTCACGCAGGGTCTCGGGCGCGTGCTCGGAGCAGGACTTCTTCACCAGCGCCTTGACCGTGGTCTCGAGGTCGAACTCCTTCAGGCACGGCCCGCACTCGTCGAGGTGCTGCTGGATGGTGGCGCAGTCGGCCTCCTCCAGCTCGCGGTCGATGAAGACCATCACCCGCTCGAGGACCTCGTGACACGGCGTCTCGTGGTGCTTTCCGCAGGACACGATCAGGCCCCCTTGCTCGAGACGGACAGACCGCGCTCGCGAGCGTAGTCCTCCAGCAGCTCGCGGAGCTGGCGCCGGCCGCGGTGCAGCCGCGACATCACGGTCCCGATCGGGGTGTCCATGATCTCTGCGATCTCCTTGTACGGAAACCCTTCGACGTCGGCGAGGTAGACCGCGAGGCGGAACTCCTCGGGGAGCTTGGCCAGGGCGTCCTTCACGTCGCTGTCGGGGAGGTGCTCGAGCGCCTCCATCTCGGCCGACTTCAGGCCGCTGGAGGTGTGCGACTCGGCACGGGCGATCTGCCAGTCCTCGACGTCCTCGCTCATCGACTGCTGCGGCTCGCGCTGCTTCTTGCGGTAGCTGTTGATGAAGGTGTTGGTGAGGATGCGGTAGAGCCACGCCTTGAGGTTGGTGCCCTCTTTGAACTGGTGGAAGGACCCGAACGCCTTCGCGAACGTCTCCTGGACGAGGTCCTCGGCGTCCTGCGGGTTGCGCGTCATGCGCATCGCCGCGGAGTACAGCTGGTCGAGGTAGGGCAGCGCGTCGCTCTCGAAGCGAGCAGCGCGCTCGGCGTCCGTCTCGACGGCAGGATCGGTCTCGTGGGTGTCAGGCATCGTCGTCCAGCCTACCGGCAGGGCTGGAAACGTCTCGCCCACGCCGAGCGGGGAGTCAGTCAGAGGAGCAGTCGCGAGCACACAGTCTCAAACGCCTGCACCCCTGACGGCATTCCCGACGACCTCACGAACGATCCATTCCAGCGTCGCCTCCACGACGATCCCGAGGGCGTCCTCCTGCGAGACGAGGCCCTTCTTCGGGACCTTCAGCGAGTGATCGCCGCCGGGGACCACCGCCAGCTCGGTCGAACCCGGGAACTCCTCCGGTCGCCCGAACGGGTCGTTCTCGCCCTGGATGACGAGCGTCGGGACACCGACGGCCTCGAGCTCGTCCACCCGCGACTTGTCGGGCTTGCCAGGCGGGTGCAGCGGGAAGGAGAGAGCCAGCACCCCGGAAGCCCCCAGGTGCTTCGAGGTGCGGCACGCCGAGCGCGCCCCGGCGCTGCGCCCACCGAGCACCAGCGGCGTGCGCACCCGGAGCTTGTCGGCGACGGCGATCAGCGCCTGGTCGAGAAGCGCCGGGGCGGGAGCGATCTTCTTGCCTGCCACCCGCCATGGCTGTTCGAGCCGCACGACGCTGATGCCTTCCCGCGGCAACGCCTTGGCCAGCGCCACCAGGTCGACGGCGTCGACTCCGCCGCCTGCCCCGTGGCCGACCAGCAGGGTCGCGAACGGGCTGCGGGAACGGTCCGTGTGCACCCGCGCCTCACCCTGCGGCGTGGGGATGCTGCGCACCGTCGTCACGAGGGAACCTCCTCCAGGGGCAAGGGCTCGAGCAGCTCCGGACCGTTGTTGCGGACGTTGTTGACCGCGGTCGACACAGGGTAGGCCTCCAGCAGGCCGGGTGCGGCCGGCACCAGCAGCCCCAGCAGCGCATCCTTCTCCTTCGGCGACGGGTCGAGCCATTCAGACCAGCGGTGCGGCTCGACGAGCAGCGGCATCCGGTCGTGGATGTGCCCGACGGCGTCCTCCGCGGTGGTGGTCAGGACGGTCGCCGTCCACAGGAAGCGGTCCGGATCGTCCTCGTCGCGGGTCGGGTCGCGCCAGATCTCGTACAGACCGGCCATGGCCATCGACGACCCGTCCTTCGGGTGGATGAAGTAGGGCTGCTTGAGCGGTTTGCCTGCCTTGGTGGTCAGCTGCGTGGCGTACCACTCGTAGTACCCGTCGGCCGGGAGCAGGCAGCGGCGCTTGGCGAACGGCTGCTTGAACGCAGGCTTCTCGGCGACCGTCTCCATCCGGGCGTTGATCATCTTGTTGCCGATCGCCGGGTCCTTGGCCCAGAACGGGACAAGCCCCCACTTGACGGCCCTCAGCTGGCGCTCGGTCGATGAGTCCGGGTCACCGGGCCGCTCGACGACGGCGTACACCTGCTTGGTGGGCGCGACGTTGTAGTCGGGGGCCAAGGTCTCCTTGACCTCTGCCTTGTCGATCTCGAACTCCTCGACGAGGTCCTCAGGGCGTCGAGACGACGCGTAGCGGCCGCACATAGCGCCACCCTATGTCTCGACGGGGTCGAGAGCCGGAGGCTATTCGACACCCTTCAGGATCGCGCTGACGATCCACGCCATCTCGAGGCCGACCTCGGCAGGGACGCGAGCCGGCTGGGTGACATGGCTGAGCACGATGCGCACGATGGCGTCGGCGGCGATCCGGATCTGCTCCCCCTGCAACGGGAGCTTGGGGAACCGGGTGAGGATCGTGTCGGCCACCGCGCCACGAGCCCGGTCGATCAGCTTCTCCGACTGGGTGATGAACGGCAGCAGCTCACTGTCGCCGGCGTGCGCACTGTCGAGGACGACCTTGAGCAGCGGGTTGACCTGCGCCATCGACAGCGCACCCTCGACGGCAGAGCCGATCGCCTCCACCGGGTCGCGAGCCGACTCGATGCGACTGCGGACGAGGTCGAGGAACCCCTCGAGCTCGCGGAAGACCAGCTCCTCCGCAAGGTTGTTCTTGGTGCCGAACTCGTTGTAGACGGTCTGCCGACTCACGCCCGCACGGTCGGCGACCTTGCCCATGGTGAGCTTGCGCCAGCCGTCCTCGGCGAAGACCTCGGCGGCCGCGTCGAGCAGCCGGTCACGCACCAAGGAGCGGAAGCCCTGCCGGAGGGTGCCCGGGCGGAGCGGTTCGGCCGTCATGAGGAGAGTGTCTCAGCAACAGGCACGGCAGCGTCGGCCAGCATCCCGGTGTCGACCGCGGCGCGTGCCGCGACCAAGGTGCGGGCCGCACGAACGTCGGACGGGCGACCGAGGGCGACCGCACCGCGCAGCACACCGTCACGGACGAAGAAGGCGCTGAAGTCGGTCGAGTCGACGTCACCGCGGACCACCACCTCGCCGTCGGTCCAGCCGGTGACCTGCAGGGACTGGCCGTACTGGTCCGACCAGCACCACGGGACCTCGTCGAACTCCACGGTCTCCCCCGCGACCGCCTTCCCGACCGCGGTGCCGTGGTTCTGCGCCCCCTGCCAGTGCTCGAGGCGGAGAGCCCCGTCGACGTGGCTGCTCGGACGTGCGGCGACATCGCCGGCGGCATAGACCCCCGGTGCGCTGGTCTGCCCGGACCAGTCGACCTCGATACCACCGCCGACCATGCGCAGACCGGCGCCTGCGGCCAGCTCGGTGTTGGGCTCCATCCCGACGGCGACCAGAACCATCCCTGCGGTCCAGGACCGACCGTCGGCGGCGGTCACCCGCACCTCGTCACCGTGTTCCTCCACGGCGGTCACCGACACACCGGTCTGCAGGTCGACCCCGTTGCTCTTGTGCAGCGCGACGTAGCGCTCGGCCAGCGACCCGGGCAGCAGTCGCGGCAGAGGAAGGTCCGCAGTCTCCAGCAGCGTCACGTCGTAACCCAGGCTGCGCAGGCTCGCTGCCCCCTCGGAGCCGATCAGGCCGGCGCCGACGATCACGACCGGCTCCTCCGGTCCGACCGGGAGCGGGAGGCAGGAGAGCCCGCGGATCGTGCAGATGCGCTCACCGACGTACGGCTTGCGGGCGCGCCCGCCGGTGGCGAGCACGACCTTGTCGTAGCGGATCCGCTCTCCAGCGTCGGTCACGACGGCGTCCGGCTCGAGGCCGACCACGGCGGTGCCGGTCACGAGCTCGACCTGCTGGTCGGCGTACCACTGCTCGGGCTTGATCCGGATGCCGTCGGCGTCCTTGTCGCCGCGAAGGATCTCCTTGGAGACAGCCGTACGGCGGTAGGGCAGGTGGGTCTCGTCGCCGACGAGCAGCAGCCGCCCGTCGTACCCGCTGGCCCGCATCGAAGCGGCGGCGCTGACACCTGCGATGCCAGCGCCGACCACCACGACTGTCGAGGGTGCGGTCACGCCCGCTCGACCTCGACCATCTCGAAGTCGGCCTTGGCAGCACCGCAGTCGGGGCACGACCAGTCGTCGGGGATGTCGTCCCACCGGGTGCCGGGGGCGAAGCCCTCCTCTTCCCAGCCGAGCGCCTCGTCGTACTCGAAGCCGCACTGCAGGCAGCGGAACACCTTGTAGTCGTTCATCTCTCGCGCTCCTCAGACGTCCGCGGTCAGCGGCTCGAAGTCCTGCTGCTCCCGGACACCACAGTCGGGGCAGCACCAGTCGGGGTCGATGTCGGCGAACCTGGTCCCGGCGGGCCAGCCCTCACGGGGGGCGCCGAGGTCCTCGTCGTAGACGTACTCGCAGTTCGGGCAGATGAACTTCGCCATCTCAGGCCGCCTGCTCCGTGCCGGCGGGTGCCGGGTACTTGGCGAGGATCTTGTCCCGCTTGCGCGGCAGGATGTTGGCCCTGGTCATGTCGCCGTCGAAGTGGGCGTAGACCTTCGGATCCATGACCGCCCGCCAGACGGCAGGCACCCAGGTCAGCACGATCATCCCGGCGTAGCCCGTCGGGAGGACCGGGGACTCCTTGAAGTCACGCAGGGTCTGGTACCGACGAGTCGGGTTCGCGTGGTGGTCGCTGTGCCGCTGCAGGTGGTACAGCAGGATGTTCGTGCCGATGTTGTTGCTGTTCCAGCTGTGGCTCGGGTTGACCCGCTCGTAGCGCCCGGACTCGAGCTTCTGCCGCTTCATGCCGTAGTGCTCGAGGTAGTTGACCGACTCGAGCAGCCAGATGCCGAGGAAGCCCTGGATGGCGAGCAGCAGCAGCGTGCGCCCGAAACCGATCTGCGGGCCGGCGAAGGCGAGGACCGCGCCCCAGAGGACGACCGACATCGCCCAGGCGTTGATCAGGTCGTTCTTGAAGGTGTACTTCGACTTTCCGAGACGGGCGAACCGCTTGGACTCCAGCTCCCAGGCGCTCTTCAGGCTGCCCCACATCGTGCGCGGAAGGAACTGGTAGATGTTCTCGCCGACCTTGGAGCTGGCCGGGTCCTCGGGGGTCGCCACGCGGACGTGGTGGCCGCGGTTGTGCTCGATGTAGAAGTGGCCGTAGAAGGTCTGGGCCAGCGCGATGCGGGCGTACCAGCGCTCGTGCTCCTCCTTCTTGTGGCCGAGCTCGTGGGCGGTGTTGATGGCGATGCCGGCCACCATGCCGAGGGAGATCGCGATGCCGATCTGGTCGGCGAGGTCGATGCCGGGCTGGGTCATCATCCAGAAGCTCCAGCCGATGCAGAGGTACTGCGCGGGGATGAACGCGTAGGTCACCCAGCGGTAGTAGCGGTCCTGCTCGAGCGCCTCGATGACCTCGTCCGGCGGGTTGTTCCGGTCGAGACCGAGCGCGAGGTCGAGCAGCGGGATGATGCCGAAGACGAAGACCGGACCGAAGTACCAGAACAGGTCGAGGCCGGTCCACTCGACCAGGCCCCAGGCCAGGAACGGGATGAACGGGATGACCGCTCCCAGGATCCAGGCGTAGCGCTTGCCGTCCCGCCACTCCACGGCAGGCGTCTGGATGCCCCCGGTGACCGATGTGGTTGCCATCGACGCGTCTCTCCTCTTCCGTGTTGGCTCCGTCACCAACCTCTTTACAAGAAGTTACGACTTGTACATCTGGCTTGGCAAGAGTTTCAGAAATGTAAAGTCGCTCGCGGCACAAAAATGCCCCATCCCGCGGCGACGGGGTGGGGCGTTGGCCGGCTGAGTCAGCGTCTGGCGAGGTCGTCGAGCAGCATCGTGGCGGAGTTCGCTCCGCCAGGCAGGCCCTCGATCCAGACCCGGATCCACTCGGCGTCCAGGCAGATGTCGTCGAGGTACTCCTTGAGCACGGCGACGGTGCTCCCGAGGTCGGGGCGGCGACGAACGACCGCGACGGCGCGGTCGGCGCCCACCCGGGCGACGGTCTCGCCCCCGGGGAAGACGGTGTGCAGCGCCTCAGCGACTCGGGCGAGCAGCAGCGCCCGGCCGAGGTGGGCGTCATCCGCGCTGCGCGCCTCGACCACGACCAAGGCGTGCGCGGTGCGGACGTCCACACCGTCGTTCTCGCACTCCCGGTAGATCTCGTCCAGCCGCGTGCGGACGTGGGCCAGGCTGGCGAGCCCGGTCAGCGGGTCCTCGCACGACAGCTGGTGGAGGTACTCCAGCGTCGCCTCGCTCCAGGCCACAGACAGTGCGACCGTGGCCCCGTGCGCGGGTTCCCTCCCCAGGACCCGCGCGTAGGTCGAGCCCAGATCGGACAGTGCCTCTCCCAGGGAGGCACCGTCACGAGCAAGGGCACGTCCTACCTCAGCGCAGGCCGCCGCCGGGTCGGTTCCCGAAGCCAGAGCCTCCCCTACCGCCTCGAACCCGGCCGGCAGTGCACGACGGTCGGACTCGGACAGTTCCCGCTCTGGCATCTCAGGGACACCACCCACGGACCGAAGGCGGGACAGCGCAGCGAAGCTCGCCATGTTCCTGCCCCCTTTCGTTCCGTGGAAGTCACCGTCCCCGCTCTCCTGCGCGGGTTCGGCAACGGCCTACACACGAGGAACGGCGCGGCAGGGGGTTCATGACGCGGTTTCGCGACTTTTTCGCCGGACTTTTCTTTACCGCGCTTCCCGGCGAGGAGGGGCGTGAGCGGCGTAATGTGATGGTTGGGAAGGGATTTGCGTACGACCCGTCACGATCGTCCGGTTCGTGCGTTACATGATCGACATGACCGAACTCCTCCATGGCATCGACACGCCCAGCGACGCGGAGCTGATCTCGCGCGTCCGCGGGGGCGACCTCGACGCGTACGGGGACCTCTTCGAGCGCCACGTCGACGCCGCCCGGCGCCTTGCCCGCCAGCTGGTCCGCGGCCCGGACGCCGACGACCTGGTCTCGGACGCGTTCGCCAAGGTCATGAGCGTCCTGCAGGGCGGCGGTGGCCCTGACGTCGCCTTCCGCGCCTACCTGCTGACCGCCGTACGGCGGCTGCACGTCGACAAGATCCGCGCCCAGTCCAAGCTGACCACGTCGGACGACATGACCCAGTTCGACCCGGGCGTGCCCTTCCACGACACCGCGATCGCCGGCTTCGAGTCAGGCGCGGCAGCCAAGGCCTTCGCCTCCCTGCCCGAGCGCTGGCAGCTGGTCCTGTGGCACCTCGAGGTGGAGGGTCAGAAGCCCGCCGACATCGCCCCGCTGCTCGGGATGAGCGCGAACTCCGTGTCCGCCCTCGCCTACCGGGCACGCGAAGGCCTCCGTCAGGCCTTCCTGACCGCCCACCTCGCCGACACCCCGGAGTCCGACTGCCGCTGGACCAACGAGCACCTCGGCGCCTACGTACGCAAGGGTCTCTCGAAGCGCGACGAGGCCAAGGTCAAGGCGCACCTGGACGAGTGCCGCAAGTGCACCGCCGTCTATCTCGAGCTCACCGACGTCAACTCCAACCTCTCGGCCATCATCGCCCCCCTGCTGCTGGGCGGGGCGGCCGCCGGCTACCTCGCGTCCGCGGGTGGCGGTGCTGCGGCGGCCTCCGGCATCGTGCTGTTCTTCGACCGCGTGAAGGACGGCGTGCTCGCCAACCTCGGCACGGTCGCCGCCGGCACCACGGCTGCAACCGTCGCGGCCGTGGCGGTCGTGGCCGTCGCCGTCGGAGGGGGCAACGACAAGCCGACCGCCCAGCCGCCGGCGCCCCGCGTCACCGAGCCGGTGCCCAGCGAGACCCCGACCTCCAGCCCCCCGAAGCCGAGGCCGACCAGGACCGTCCCGCGGGTCGTCGTACCGCCGCCGCCGGTGGTGAACGTCGACAACCCGCCCGCCGTGGAGCCGACGCCTCCCCCGGAGGAGCCGGCAGCGCCGACGGCGAACATCTCACTGGCCTCCGCGACCATCAGCGACGACGCCGTGGTCCTCGACATCGACGGGCTGCCGGCCGAGCCGGTCGTCGTGAACGTCGCGCTCACGTCCGCCTCCGGGGACACCACCTTCCAGGTCCAGGACTCCGCCTGCTCCGTCCGCGGTGGCAACCCGCTGCTGGCCGCCTGCGCGACCGGCGGCGGCGGTGGCGGCGCGGCCGTCATGCTGCTCGCGCCGTCGCGCTTCCAGGCCGTGATCCCGCTCGCCTTCCCTGAGACGCTGACGTCCGACGAGCTCACGGTCAGGATCTTCATCCCGGGGTACGACGACCCGGCCGCAGACAACAACACGACGACGCTGACGTTCGTGCCCACGCCACGCACGACCGCCACACCGACGCCGACCCCGACGCCGACCCCGACGCCCGTGGAGGCCGACCTCGTGCTGGCGCTGGCCAAGGACGACGAGACGCACCTGAGCGCCTCCGTCAGCGGGCTCCCCAGTGAGCCCGTGGACCTGGTGTTCACGATGGCCGCGGACGACGACGTCACGATCACCGAGGTCCCGGACGAGTGCGTGCTCGCCACCCCGGTCACCGTGCAGTGTGATGACGTGGTCGAGCCGTTCGCTCCGACGTTCGCGTTCGACTACCCGGCCGAGGACGCGCCCGTCGACGTCGCCCTGACCGTGCTGGCCACCGGCGTCATCGAGACCGACACCTCCGACAACACGGCCACGGCCTCCCTGGGCATCGCGCCGGTGCCGACCGCGGACCTGGCCGTCGCACTGGACGACAACCAGCTCGGCAACGGCACCGGCCGCTTCCGGGTGAACGTCACCGGCCTCCCGACCGGAGACGGGCCGACGAAGCTCAGGATCGAGCTTGCGACCAGCGCCGCGATCGAGGACATCCCGTTCGAGTGTGCGTTCGTCGACGGCAGTACGTCGGTCGTCGAGTGCGACCCCGCCGGGAGCACGTACAGCGGTGTCTTCCAGGTGGACCTGAAGGGCCAGGAGACAGCGGACGTGGTCGTGACCGTCTCGGCGCCCGGCTACGAGGACCCGGACCCGTCGAACAACACGGCGACGATCCAGGTCCGCATCACCGGCCTCGGCGGCCTGGTCTCGGGCGTGACCGGCCAGGACGCCCCGCTCGAGCCGGTCGGCAAGCTGCTGGACGATGTCCTGACGCTGCTCTGACCCTCCGCGCACGACAGGCCTCGGCGCACGACAGGCCCCCGCGCACGACAGGCTTGGCGGACCGGGATTCTGGGTACGGCTGCCGCATGGCACTTTCACGACGCATCGCGCGACCCATGCTGGCTTCGATGTTCGTGGTCGGCGGGGTCAACTCGATCCAGCACGCACCGGCGCTCGCGGCCCGGGCCAAGCCGGTGGCGGATCGCATCCGCCTGTTCACCGAGAAGCGCCTGCCCGTCTCACCGCCCGACGAGACGACGCTGGTCCGGCTCAACGGCGCCGCGCACGTGCTCGCCGGCCTGAGCCTCGCGACCGGGCGCATGCCCCGCACCTCCGCACTCCTGCTGGCGGGCACCCTCGTACCGACGACTCTCGGCGGTCACCGCTTCTGGGAGGAGTCGGACCCGCAGCTGCGGCAGAACCAGCAGATCCACTTCTTCAAGAACGTCTCGATGCTGGGTGGGCTGATCATCGCCGCCGGCGACACCGAGGGTCGACCCGGGCTGGCGTGGCGGGCCAAGCACGCCATGGCCGACGCAGCCCACGCGGTGGCCGACGCCCGGGACAACGTCACCGCGCACCTCCCTGTGGGCTGAGCCTCGATATCCTCGGGGGCAATGACGACCGACCTCGCCGACCCGTGGCCGGCGCCGCGCCCCCTGGGGCCGGTCTCGACGACCGTGCGGCTGCCCGGCTCGAAGTCCCTGACCAACCGGGCGCTGATCCTCGCCGCGCTCAGTGACGGCACCTCGACGGTACGTCGGGCGCTGCGCTCACGTGACACCGAGCTCATGGCGCGTGCGCTCACGGCCCTGGGCGCTCCGGTCGACACCACCGGCGAGGACTGGGTCGTGCAGCCCGGACCGCTGCACGGGCCTGCCACCGTGGACTGTGGTCTCGCCGGCACGGTGATGCGTTTCGTGCCGCCGGTGGCGGCCCTCGCCGACGGGCCGATCGAGTTCGACGGTGACCCCCATGCCCGGACCCGGCCGATGTCGTCGGTGCTGGACGCCCTGCGTGGGCTGGGCGCCACCGTCGACGGCGACCGGCTCCCCTTCACCGTGCACGGCCGCGGTGCCCTGGCCGGAGGCGAGGTCACGATCGACGCCTCGGCCTCGTCACAGTTCGTGTCGGCGCTGCTCCTGGCCGCACCCCGTTTCGACACCGGCGTCGACGTCCGTCACGTCGGCCCGCCGGTGCCCTCCCTGCCCCACATCGACATGACGGTGGCAGCCCTCCGCGAGCACGGTGTCGAGGTGGACGCCTCACCGAGTCGGTGGGTGGTCCGCCCGGGCGCCGTCCACGCTCTCGACGTGACGATCGAGCCCGACCTCTCCAACGCAGCCCCCTTCCTGGCGATCGCCGCCGTCACGGGTGGCAGCGTCACGGTCCCCGACTGGCCGGCCAGCACCACGCAGGCGGGGGACGCGCTGCGCGAGATCCTGACGTTGATGGGCGCTGCCGTGCGGCTCGACGACGCCGGCCTCACCGTGAGCGGTGCCGGCCTGCGCGGCCTCGACTACGACCTGCACGACGTCGGCGAGCTGACCCCGGCGGTCGCCGCGCTGTGTGCCCTGGCCGACGGCCCCTCGAGGCTGCGCGGGGTCGCTCACATCCGTGGCCACGAGACCGACCGGCTCGCTGCCCTGGCGGCCGAGCTCAACCGTCTCGGAGGCAGCGTCACAGAGACCGACGACGGCCTGCGCATCGAGCCCGCACCCCTGCGAGGGGGTGTCTTCCACACCTATGCCGACCACCGCATGGCGCACGCGGCGGTCATCCTCGGGCTGGCCGTCGACGGGGTCCTGGTGGAGAACGTCGGCACGACGGCGAAGACGTTCCGCGACTTTCCCGAGGCCTGGACCTCGGCCGTGGGCGGGGTCGACTCCTAGTGCCGCGCGGGCCTGACTACGAGAGCATCGACCACGAGTCGTTCGATCGGCCACGCCGACGTACCCGCCCGCGCACCAAGGAACGACCCACGTACGACGACGCCGTTGCGGCCGTCGTTGTCACCGTGGACCGAGGCCGGTTCACCTGTCACGTCGACGGACGCATCGTGATGGCGATGAAGTCGCGTCCCCTCGGTCGCAAGGGGGTGGTGGTCGGCGACCGCGTGCAGGTCGTCGGTGACGTGTCGGGTGACGACGGGGCACTGGCTCGCATCGTGTCCATCGACGAGCGGCAGTCCACCCTGCGTCGTACCGCCGACGACGACGATCCCGTCGAGCGCGTCATCGTCGCCAACGCCGACCAGCTCGCCGTCGTGGTCGCTCTCGCGGACCCCGAGCCGCGGGTCGGGCTCATCGACCGGGCGCTCGTCGCGGCGTACGACGAGGGCATGGACCCGCTGCTGGTCCTCACCAAGTCCGACCTCGCCAGCCCCGACGAGCTGCTCGCGACGTACGGGCCGCTCGACGTCCCCTACGTCGTGACGCGCCGGGGCGAGGACCCCTCGCCCGTCCGGGAGAAGCTCGCCGGCCGCACGACCGTCCTGCTCGGACACAGCGGTGTCGGGAAGTCCACGCTGGTCAACGCGCTGGTCCCGACCGCCGACCGAGCCATCGGCCACGTGAACGCCGTGACCGGACGCGGACGGCACACCTCGACCTCCGCGATCATGTTGGCGCTCCCCGACGAGGAGGGCTGGATCGTGGACACCCCCGGCATCCGGTCCTTCGGCCTCGCCCATGTGGAGTCCGGTCACCTCATCCGAGCGTTCCCCGACCTCGACGAGCTGACGGAGCACTGCCCGCGAGGCTGCACGCACGCGGCCGGGGAGCCCGAGTGCGGACTCGACCTTGCCGAGGAGGGCGGCGAACGGGCCAGGGTCGAGTCGTTCCGTCGCCTGCTGGCCAGCCGGGAGAGCTAGCCCGTCATCCCCAAGTGGCCCGCGCGCCGGCGTCGCCGGTGAGGACGACGTACACCAGCGCGACCACGCTGATCGCGACCAGGGCCAGGGGAACGACCTTCTCCACCCACCCTTCGCGCACGGCGACGGCCCCCCTGCCGGAGGCCAGCCCACTCGGTCCTCCGAGCAGCCGCGCCCCGAGCAGGGTCAGCACGAGGAAGACGATCATGACCAGCGCGAGGACCTCGCCCCTCGACTCATGCGTCGCGATCAGCTGGTCGGGAAGGCTCCGCGCTTCCTGCAGGTCCTCGCCGGACAGGCGTGCCATCCACACCGAGCCCGTCGCCGCGAGTGCGAGCAGCACCGCGGGCCAGCGAGAGAGGTACCGCCACTGCGGCCGGAGCGCGAAGACGATGGTCGCCAGCGCGGCGAGGGGGGTGAACACCACGGCGCCGTGGACGACCAGCACGTGAACCGGAAGCCCGAAGATCTCCATGGCCCGACGGTAGACCCGGCGCCTGGGAAAGCGCTGAGAGCACGCCGGTAGCCTGACCTGGTGCCCGTGAACTACACCGACGACCTGCGCCTCGCGCACGTCCTGGCCGACGACGCCGACTCGCTCACCACGAGCCGGTTCCAGGCGCAGGACCTCCACGTCGTCACCAAGCCCGACCTGACGCCGGTCACCGACGCCGACCGGGCCGTCGAGGAGGGCATCCGTCGCACGCTCTCGCGCGCCCGGCCGCGCGACGCCGTCCTCGGCGAGGAGGAGGGGTCGACCGGGCACAGCCAGAGGCAGTGGATCGTGGACCCGATCGACGGCACCAAGAACTTCGTGCGCGGCGTGCCCGTGTGGGCCACCCTCATCGCACTCATGGTCGACAACGAGGTCGTCGCCGGCGTCGTGTCGGCTCCGGTGCTGAACCGGCGCTGGTGGGCGATGAAGGACGGCGGTGCCTTCACCGGCAAGTCGCTGATGCGCGCAACGCCGTGCCGCGTCTCGGACGTACGACGGCTCGACGACGCGTCGCTGTCGTACTCCAGCCTGACCGGGTGGGAGGACCGCGGCCGGCTCGAGGACTTCATGGCGCTGTCCCGCCGCTGCTGGCGCACTCGGGCGTACGGCGACTTCTGGTCCTACATGATGGTGGCCGAGGGAGCCGTGGATCTCGCGGCCGAGCCCGAGCTGGAGCTCTACGACATGGCTGCGCTGGACATCATCGTGCGTGAGGCCGGCGGCCGCTTCACCTCCCTCGACGGGCGCGACGGCCCCCTCGGAGGCAACGCACTTGCCAGCAACGGCATTCTCCACGACGCCGCCCTGGGCTTCCTGGGCTCCGTCGACGACGACGAAGCGCCCCGGCTCACGCCCGGGTCAGTGCTGGATCTGAGCTCTCGTCGCC